>NZ_JAEH01000006.1 GCF_000518805.1 Shewanella waksmanii ATCC BAA-643 | reverse complement strand
TTGATTATCAATGGTGACGTGTTGCTTTTCTGGCTTATCAAACTTGTTAATCCAGTTGTGCAAACTTTTGGGAGTAACGCCTAATCTCTCTGCCACATCGGCGATCTGGTGACCACGTTCTGTAACTTGTTTAACGGCTTCGATTTTAAATTCGTCGGGATATCGCTTTCCGCGCATGTAACACCTCATATTTTTGGTTCATTATAACTCTATGAAGTGTCTACTGTTCTAGGGGCTTACCAAGGCTGGTGCATTAAGCTTTGCGCTGAAAACTCTGAAGCGACAAGTAAAACATATATAGATGGAAAAGAAACCCCACAATTCCCCATCCATATAATAGAGAAATCAGTTGCAAGTATAAAAAACAGAATAGCTTGATAAACCAACTTCACAAAAAAACCAGCCCTGAGGCTGGTTTTTTTTATGTGATTCTTAAGCCAACGGCTTAATCAATCATTACCCTTGTGGGCGCATCGCAGGGAATAGGATCACGTCACGAATTGTGTGAGTGTTGGTGAACAACATCACTAGACGATCGATACCGATACCTTGACCAGCGGTTGGTGGCAGACCATGCTCTAGTGCAGTGATGTAGTCAGCATCGTAGAACATGGCTTCATCATCACCGGCATCTTTAGCATCAACTTGCGCTTTAAAGCGGTTGTCTTGATCTTCAGCATCGTTAAGCTCAGAGAAACCATTAGCCACTTCGCGGCCACCGATGAAGAACTCAAAGCGGTCGGTAATGAAGTGGTTTTCATCGTTACGACGTGCTAATGGTGAGATATCTGCTGGGTAACCCGTAATGAAGGTAGGTTGCATTAGCTTAGGCTCAGCGGTTTCACCAAAAATCTCTTCCAGTAGCTGACCGCAAGTCCAGAACTTCTCGATGGTCATCCCAATGCTTTTAGCAAGGTTGCGCATGAATTCAACGTCTTTAACTTCTTCGTAAGTCATAGACTGAATTGTTTCGTTGTCTGGATTGTACTTCTTAATCGCATCTAGCATGCTCATACGGGCGTATGGGCCACCAAAATCAACCGTGTGCTCGCCATATGGTAACTGTGGAGAACCACAAAGTTCGGTTGCAATTGAACTTAGCATCTCTTCAGTCAGATCCATTAGATCGTTGTAATCTGCATACGCCATATAGAATTCCATCATAGTGAATTCTGGGTTATGACGAGGTGATAAGCCTTCGTTACGGAAGTTACGGTTAACTTCAAATACGCGCTCAAAGCCACCGACAACCAAACGCTTAAGATAAAGCTCGGGTGCGATACGCAGATACATTTCGATATCTAGCGCATTGTGGTGAGTAATGAATGGGCGAGCTGAAGCACCACCAGGGATGCTGTGCATCATTGGGGTTTCCACCTCCATGAACTCTTTTTTCACCATGAAGTTACGAATAGCGGTAACCACTTTAGAGCGCATAACAAAAGCTTCGCGCGAATCTTCGTTAACGATGAGGTCAACATAACGCTGACGGTAACGCGTCTCTTGATCTGACAGACCGTGGAATTTCTCTGGTAATGGACGCAACGCTTTAGTCAGCAGTTGGTAGTCTTCCATGTTGACATATAAGTCACCTTTACCTGAAAGGTGAAGTTGACCGGTTACGCCAATGATGTCGCCAATATCAAGACCTTGGTATGTCGCTTTTAGGTCTTTCTGCACATCTTTACCAGCATAAGCTTGGATGCGACCAGAGACATCTTGAATCACTAAGAATGGACCACGCTTAGCCATAACACGACCAGCGATTGAACGCTGGATGCCCATGCCTTCAAGCTCTTCTTTTGAGAAGTGGCCATATTCTTTCTGAATGTCCGCTGCCTTGTGTTTTCGATCGAAGTTATTTGGGTGACCGTTAGCTGGGCAGTTCGCACGAATGTGCTCTAACTTAGCACGGCGTTCTGCAATTAACTTGTTCTCATCTTGTGTTTGTTCAGTCATCTTCTTCTCTCGTTAAAGGCCAGATTTCAGGCTAGCTTCAATAAACTTGTCCAGATCGCCATCAAGGACGCTCTGGGTATTCCGGCTTTCTACGCCGGTACGTAAATCTTTAATACGGGCATCATCAAGTACGTAAGAACGAATTTGGCTACCCCAGCCAATATCAGACTTAGCGTCTTCTGCTGCTTGCTTATCTGCATTTTGTTTGAGCATTTCTAGCTCATACAGTTTTGCTTTTAATTGCTTCATCGCCGCATCACGGTTTTTATGCTGTGAGCGGTCATTTTGACACTGCACAACCGTATTGGTCGGTAAATGGGTAATACGGATTGCCGATTCTGTTTTGTTGACGTGCTGACCACCCGCCCCTGAAGCGCGATAAGTATCGACGCGCAAATCGGCAGGGTTGATATCAATCTCAATCGAGTCATCAATTTCTGGGTAGACAAAAACCGAGCAAAAAGAGGTATGGCGTTTACCCGACGAATCAAATGGCGACTTACGAACTAAGCGGTGTACCCCGGTTTCGGTACGCAGTGAACCAAAGGCATACTCACCGGTAAATTTAACGGTCGCACCTTTAATCCCCGCCACATCACCGGCGGTCACCTCAATAAGTTCAGGCTTGTAGTCGTGGGCTTCACCCCAACGCAAGAACATACGCAATACCATATTGGCCCAATCTTGAGCCTCTGTACCGCCTGAACCCGATTGAATATCAAGATAACAATCTGACGCATCATGTGGGCCTGAGAACATACGACGAAATTCGAGTTCTTCAAGACGTTTCTCTAAATCTGCCAATTCACTATTAGCATCATTAAATGTCTCTTCGTCGTTTTCTTCTATCGCTAACTCTAACAAGCCTACAATATCTTCTAGGCCGCTATCCATGTCATTGATGGTTTTCACCACGGCCTCAAGCGATGCTCGCTCTTTGCCTAACGCTTGGGCATTGTCAGGGTTGTTCCACACTTCCGCACTTTCTAGCTCTCGGCTAACTTCTTCTAGACGCTCACTTTTAGCATCGTAGTCAAAGATACCCCCGAAGAAGTTGGGTGCGATCAGCCAGCTCCTTGATTTTAAATTTAACCGGATTTACTTCAAACATGACTCTAATCTACTTTTGGTTACGTTAGGCAAAATTACAAACCGCGTATTTTACCCCAATCGAGCCTGCACGCCTAGAGAAGATGAACACTAATTGAGCCCCTAAGATATGCTCTATAGCCAGCATGGTCTAAAACCTCGCCGTTAGGCCTATTAACTAGGCTAACAAAGATTTTTAAAGCGCTTGCTTTCACAAATCTTCTTGCTGCTGTCTATACTTTTTTGATGAACGATAAAACACCAACATGCTGCTATCACGAAGATGAAGGGTTTTCATGCCATGAGCCGGCTGAGCCATCTGGCTTATGCTATTGGCACGACCCTAAAATAGTTAAAGACCATCCCGACGACGCTGCCCGCCTTGAAGCCTATGCCCGCCAAGGGGGAATGCTGCGGGGGATTGCATTAAAAAATGCCAAGCTTGCAGGCATAGACTTAGTGCGCCACCATCAAAAAACCGGCTTTGATATGAGCCATGCAGAGCTGTACCGTGCCGATCTACAAGGTGCGCACTTATTTAACCTCAACCTCCAAAACGCCAGCTTGATGAAAGCAGATTTGCGAGATTCCAATCTGCACTGTGCCAATCTTATCAACTGCAATCTGCTCGGAATAAAGTGGAATGGCGCTCGCATCGAAAATATCAATGTTGGTAAAGTTATCAAGCAAGAGCGCATGGCCAAAGAAGCCGAAAAAGTCGGTGAAGCTGAAATTGCCAAAGACTACTTTGAGCAAACAGAAGA
Source organism: Shewanella waksmanii ATCC BAA-643 (assembly GCF_000518805.1). Lineage (GTDB taxonomy): Bacteria > Pseudomonadota > Gammaproteobacteria > Enterobacterales > Shewanellaceae > Shewanella > Shewanella waksmanii. Next base: position 167,528 of record NZ_JAEH01000006.1, on the reverse strand, counting down.
GATTTACCGCGATCTACGCAAAGCCGCTGAACGAGAAGGGCTATTTGCCATGGGAGGCCACTTTTTACAAAAAGAGCTCACCATGCGCCGTCACTTAATGCCCAGATTTAGCAGCCAACGTTTCATCTCTAAAGCCATTGATTTGTTTTGTGGTTATGGTGAAGCCCCCATGCGGGTGATTGGCTTCTCTTTGGCATTGATTTTTATCTGTGCCATTTTGTATATGTTCACCGGGCTAAATTACAGCGATGAAGTGCATATTTTCAATTTAGACAACGGCCTAAAAGCCAATTTAGTATTGCTGTTTAACTGTATTTATTACTCCGTCGTCACCTTTACCACGTTGGGATATGGTGACTTTACTCCCATTGGACTATCTAGAGCCATTGCCGCCATTGAGGCCTTTACCGGCAGCTTTACCATTGCCCTGTATGTGGTGGTATTTGTAAAAAAAATGACCCGTTGACGACCACAACGTTAGCAACAGCCAATCAACCCTCACACTAAAAAACAACCACCAGCCGATAACAAGCCTGTGAATTTTGTGACTCCGACAGCAAATTTATCGATCCCTACCCGTCCACCGCACAGATGTACGCCCGCTTATGGTTATACTGCTAATCAATATCAAAAAGTGACCCGCTAATAATGTATTGACTCAATGTGATGGAATGCCGAGTAATCTCTTCAGGGTCCAACTAAGGGCAATTGCAATGATTACATTCACTCTTGATGGGCAAGCAGTAGATGCTGTACAAGGCGAGTCGATACTCACCTGTGCAAAACGTTTAGATTTCGAAATTCCCAACCTTTGTCATCATCAAGGTGAAAAGCAACAAGAGTGCGGCCTATGTGTGGTTGAGGTGCAATCAGCTGACGGCAACACTGCCGTGGTCAAAGCCTGCCAGACCCTAGTATGCAGCAATACCCGTGTCATTACTCAGTCGAGCCAGCTAACTGAGCTTAGGCAACAAGCACTTAATCACCTGTTAGACGATCACTTTGCAGACTGCGAAGCCCCTTGCCAGCAGGCTTGCCCAGCCGGTGTCGATGTACAAGCCTACTTGCACCACATTGCTCAAGGTAATCATCAGCAAGCGGTTAAAATAATTAAGCAAACCTTGCCATTACCCCAATCAATTGGTCGAGTATGTCCCGCCTTTTGTGAAGATGCCTGCCGACGCTCGGCGGTAGATTCCCCAGTGGCAATTAGGCAACTCAAGCGCCATGCCGCCGATCTCGATGCGGCAAAAAGCCCTTATATCCCCGAGCGAGCACCACTCACACACAAGAAAATTGCCATTATTGGTAGTGGTCCAGCGGGGATAAGTGCTGGCTTTTATTTAAGCAACAATGGCCATGATGTCAGTATATTTGAAGCCATGCCCCAAGCGGGAGGTTGGCTCAGGTATGGCATCCCTGAATATCGCCTGCCCAAAGCCATATTGGACCAAGAGATAGATATCCTTTGCCAAAATGGCTTGAGCATATTGCTCAATCAGCAGCTAGGACGCGATATCCACTTAGAGCAACTAATCAATGATTATGATGCGGTTTGCCTCGCAATTGGTGCCCAAAAAGCCGTACCGATGACCTACCCGGGTAGCGATTTGGCGGGCTGTTTTCTGGGTGTCGACTACCTTAAAGATCATTGCACTGAACAATCACTGCAGTTGGGACGTAAAGTGGCTGTCATTGGTGGCGGCAATACTGCAATTGATTGCGCCCGTACCGCCATTCGTCAAGGGGCGGCAGTGACACTGGTCTATCGCCGTACCCGTGAAGAGATGCCTGCAGAAGTGTACGAGATTGAAGAGGCAGAGTTCGAAGGTGTGGAGTTTTACTTCTTAACTAATCCGATTCAAAACCACGGCGACAGCAACGGACGGGTTAATGCAATTACGTTCGAAAAAATGGCACTTGGCGAAGCCGATAGCTCGGGACGGCGCCGCCCTGTCAGCACCGGAGAGACTTTCACTGAGTGCTTTGATACTGTCATTCCCGCTGTTTCGCAAACACCTGATATGACATTTCTTAACCACCCACAAAGCCAATTATCCACTGGCGAAGTGGCCCTCACCCGCTGGAATACTTTTCAAGGTTGCCAACACACCATGTCCGCTGGGGTTGAAAAGCTATTTGTTCTGGGTGACTCCCGCACAGGCCCAGCCACAGCGATTGCAGCTGTCGCCGATGGCAAGAAAGCGGCCGATGCCATCGAAAAACTGTTAAATGGCCAATTAAGTTGCCAGCTCAATCAGCAAGTGTTCAACTCAGTTAAGGCCGACAATGGGCAACTTTCTGCACAACATTTTGCTGATGTTACCCCGGTACCACGAGCCAAAGCCGTGGAGCTGAGCGCCAAAGCACGACAGCATAATTTCAACGAAGTGGAGCTGGGACTGAATAGCGATAGTGCAATCGCGGAGGCGCAACGCTGTTTAAGTTGCGGTTGCCAAGCTAATACCCAGTGTGGCTTGCGTGATTACGCCACTCAATATCAGGTCTCAGTTGATCCAGCCAAAAGCGCGGCCAGACAGTTTACCCAAGACAGTAGCAGTCCATTTATCGAGTTTGATGCTAACCGTTGTATAAGCTGTGGTGCGTGTGTAGAGGTTTGTCATCAACAAGCTGGGCACAAAGCAATTAGCTTTGAAGCCGATCATTTTCACGCATTGCCGCAGACCGACTCACAAAGTACTGCGACAAATGCGCCACAACGGCGTGCCCCGCGAGTCGGTTTTAGAGCCTCGATGGCCGACAGCCAATGTGTACAATGCGGCGGTTGTGTGCAGGTTTGTCCGACCGGTGCATTGAGTGACCAGCGCGCGCAACTTCAAGGCCAAACAACGCCGTTAAAAGTGACCTCAACAATTTGTACCTATTGCGGCGTGGGCTGTAGATTGAACCTGCACGTCGATGAAAACCTCAATAAAGTCATCCACGTCACGGGCGATGATGACTCACCGGTCAATCAAGGGATGTTATGTGTAAAAGGCCGGTTTGGATTTGATTTTATTAATGACCAGCAGCGCCTACAAACACCGTTAATTCGCAAACAAGGTCAACTAGTGGCAGCCAGTTGGGCAGAAGCGGTCCGTTACATCGCCACTAAGTTAAGCGAAATTAAACAAGCTCATGGTAGCGATGCCATTGCAGGCCTAGCCTCTGCAAAAGCCACCAACGAAGATAACTATCTATTCCAAAAGTTTTTCCGCAGCGTTATTGGCACCAACAACATTGATCACTGTGCTCGACTCTGCCATGCCTCTACCGTTACCGCGTTATATGATGTGCTAGGCAGTGGTGCAATGACCAATGATATTGCCAGTATCGACCATGCCGATCTGATTTTCATTATCGGATCAGACACCACCAATGCGCATCCGATCATCGCCTCTCGTATTAAACGAGCGCTAACCCAACACGGCGCCCGCTTGGTGGTGGCCGATCCTAAGCGGGTTGATATTGCCGACAGTGCTGAGCTTTATGTCGCGCAAAAGCCCGGTAGCGACGTGATGCTACTTAATGCTGTCATGCAGCAAATCATTATCAATGATTGGCATGATCTGGATTATCTAGCTGAGCGAGTAGAAGGCTATAGCGAACTATATGAAGAAGTCATGCAGCCGAACTACAATCTCGCTAACGCCGAGAAAGTGACCGGCATTGCCGCAGCTGACATTGCGAAGCTTGCCAAAATGATAGGAACAGCGCAGAAAACAGCGGTCTTTTACGCCATGGGGATCACTCAACACACCTCAGGCCATGACAATGTTACCGCTATCGCGAACTTACAACTACTGTGCGGTAATATTGGCATTGAAGGTGCTGGCATTAACCCGCTCAGGGGACAGAGCAATGTACAAGGTGCTTGCGATATGGGCGCGTTGCCAAACTATTTTAGCGGCTATCAGAAAATTGATGACCCACTAATCCAAATGCGCTTTCGCCGAGCTTGGAACAAAGAGGAGCTACCCCACAGCATTGGGCTAGCTGCCACTGAAATGATGCATGCACTTTACCATGGCGAGCTTAAAGCCCTGTACGTAATGGGTGAAAACCCCGTGCTTAGCGATCCTGATCAAGCTCATGTGTTACGTGGGCTGCAAAACGCTGAACTGTTGGTGGTGCAAGATATCTTTTTAACCGAAACGGCCCAGTTGGCAGACGTGGTGCTTCCGGCATTTAGCTTTGCCGAAAAGCGCGGGCACTTTACTAACACTGAACGACGCGTGCAGCAGCTGCAAGCGGCGGTTGAGCCGCCAAAGCAAGCCAAGGCGGATTGGCAAATTATCAACGACCTCGCAATGCAGATGGGCGCAGATTGGCATTACCAGAGTGAACAACAGATATGGCATGAAGTTACCGCAGTGACCCCACAGTACCGCGGTATCAGCTGGGCAAACATGGACCCCAACACCAGTAATGGCCGTATGGGGATCCAGTGGCCCTGTCCAGCGGATGGTCACCCAGGTACGCCGATTTTACATACCCGAAAATTCACCCGAGGCCTTGGGAAAATGCGCCCGGTTAGCTACCGACAAAGTGCCGAAACACCATGCCAAGAATACCCATTAACCTTATCGACGGGTCGCTTGCTGGCGCAGTTCCATACCGGAACCTTGAGCAGAAAAACCCAAGGCCTGAATGAAATTGCTACGCCTAAAGTGATGATCTCGGTGATTGATGCACAAAGCTTAGGGGTAAGTAATGGTGATATGCTCAAGCTGACCAGTCGACGCGGCAGTATTGAAATCCAAGCCTTTGTGACTAAACGTGCCCAAGTCGGCGTGCTATTTTTACCTTTCCATTTTGCCGAAGCTGCCGCTAACAAGCTCACCAATAACGCCTTGGATCCTGTTGCGAAAATTCCTGAGTTTAAGGTGTGCGCTGTTAAAGCTGAGAAGCTTACACAGGCGGTCAATCACAGCATGATTTAAGCTGCGCTGCTAAAAAGGGAGGCCTGTTAGGCACTCCCTTTATTTTACGCTCATTAAAAGCCGCGTCGCTATTGAGTTTTAAACTGACTCACCAATCGACCTAAATTCTCGCCTTCTTCAGCAAGGTTAGCGCTCACCTGCTCGCCGTTTTCACTGGCACTGAGCAATTCATTGACGATATCTTGGATAGCAAACACGTTGCGATTAATCTCCTCAGTCACCGAGCTTTGCTCAGTAGCAGCAGTGGCAATTTGGGTACTCATATCGTTAATAGAGGTCACCGCTGAGGTTACCGCACCTAAACTGTCTGATATGGCCCGTGATGAGGTCACCGATCGATTACAGCCTTGTTGACTCGATTCCATTGAACTCACCGCTAACGACACTAAATTATGCAGTTCATTAAGCATGTCACTAATTTCTAAGGTGCTACTTTGGGTGCGACTCGCTAAACTACGAACCTCATCAGCAACAACGGCAAATCCACGACCTTGCTCACCAGCACGGGCTGCCTCAATAGCCGCATTGAGCGCAAGTAAATTAGTCTGCTCGGCAATGCCACCAATCACAGTCAGTACGCTATTAATTTTTTGGGATTGCTCGCTTAAGGAGTGAATATGGCCCGCTGCGGCGTCGATTTCTGCCATCAGATTTGACACTTCACTCAATGAGCTATCAACACAGAGCTGCGCATTAGCCACATCATCAGTCGCGGCGCTGGTCGCCTCAGCAACTTGAGTGGTACTTTGCGCGACTTCACTGGCGGTTGCCGACATCTCCGTTATGGCAGTCACCACTTGGTCAGTCTCGTTATTATGGTTCACCAACTGCGCAGCAATATGTTGAGTTTGGCTCGAAATCGTATTAGCGCCTTGTTTCACCTCGCCAGTCACATTGGTAACTTCGACAATCAACCCCTGCAACTTCTCTACAAAGGTATTAAATGCTGCGCCAAGTTGCGCAATCTCATCTTTACCTTGTACCTTCAGTCGCTTAGTTAAATCGCCTTCACCTTTGGCTATCTCTTCAAGGTTGGTCAACATTGAGCGAATAGGGTTAACGATAGTCTGCGACAACATCAATACCGCCACAGCAGTGATAGTCAGCATCACCACCGCAATCAGCAAAATGGTTATCGCTTTATCAAACATATGCTCGGTAGCGATACGCCTAAAGTCAGTCACTTCGGCTTCAATATCATCAAGGTAGGCACCGGTACCAATCATCCAATTGGTACCAGGGATCATCGCGGCAAAGCTTAATTTCTCAATCAGCTCACTGGCCCCAGGCTTTTGATAGTGGTAGCTAAATACCCCATCGCCATGCCTAGCGGCATCAAGTAACCCGACGATAATCTTTTTACCATTGGGATCGGTTAGGTCTATCTTATTGCTGCCATCAATATCTGGGCTAAGGCCATGGAAAATACTCATGCCTTGCTCGTCATAAATGAAAAAATACCCTGCTGTACCAAAGCGTAAGTTACGCAGTGCCTTATTCACACTGCCCTGCTCACCTAAAGACAACTGGTATTCAACCACCTGCTTGCCAATTTCGACCTCTTCTGCAAGCTGGTGCTGGCGCTGTTGAAACAGTTTTTCTCTGAAAGACTGAATATCATCCTCTAAATAGCTCATCTCAATGTTATAGGCGATAACCATTAGCAAAGATAAACTCACTACCAGCGGCAGTAGCGCAAACATCAGTAGTTTGCTCTTCATTTTTAGATTCTTCATTGACCCCGATCTCCAGCACAAAAAAGCAATACATGCATATAATATAGCTGATTATCGCAAGAAGTTAGCTCAGGGTTGTATTTATGCTACCTAGCGCAACAAATACCTAAAAAATCATCAACCAACATATGACAGCAACATGCCGACCGATGCCGCCGCCAACACTAAAAGCAAAATGTTGGGTTTAAATTTTTGTAGCCAGATGAACCCGCCAATGACTAACACAACATCGAGCCAGTTTAACAATGCCGATGTCGCCACAGGGCTGTAGAAAGCCGCCACTAAGAAGCCAACTACACAGGCATTGATGGCGATCAAGGCGCCATTAATTCGAGGCTGCTGACTTAAACTACGCCAGCGATTAAGTATGCCCAACAGCAGTAATAACCCGGGTAAGAATATAGCTAAGGTAGCAACAAGCGCCCCAAGAAATGGTGAGCTTGGATTGAGCTCTGCGCCCAAAAATGCAGCCAAGGTGAACATAGGCCCGGGAACGGCTTGAGCCAGTGCATAGCCGGTTAAGAAGCGCTCAGCACTCATCGCTTCGCTGACACTCGATTCAAGTAATGGCAGCACCACGTGGCCGCCACCAAATACTAAGGTGCCAGCTTGATAGAAATCGGCAAATATTCGCCCAAGGCCGCTTCCGGTCAACAACAGTAACGAGCCCAGAACTAAAAGCACAAAGCTCGCCAACGCCATAATATTCAGACGACCTTTGGCCACCGGCTCTGCGCTAGGGGCTTGTTGTAACACCGTTGCGCCCACAAGCGCCGCCACCAGCAGCAGTACAATTTGTGTAATGCTACCGGTAAAACTCAATGACACCACTGTGGAGGCAAGCAAAATGATTTTACTTTGCCACGACAAACAAAACTGGCGATACATGGTCAAGATGGCATCAGCAACCACAATGACGGCTAACAACTTAAGGCCATGGATCAGCCCCACAAATAGCGATTGCTCTAGCCAGGCTTGGCTGGTAACCGCAATAAAATACAACAGTAAAAATGACGGTAAAGTAAAACCAACAAAAGCAGCGATTGCCCCGCCGATTCCGCCTCGGTGATAACCAATTGCAAACCCAACCTGACTCGAACCCGGACCTGGTAGAAACTGACTCAGCGCCACATAACTGCCATATTCTTCGGGTTTAACCCACTGCAGTTTATCGACAAATGTTTTTCGAAAATAACCAATATGAGCAGCTGGCCCACCAAAACTGACTAAGCCTAACAGCAAGAATTGAATGAATATATTCAGCAAAATTACCACCCTAATTAATGATGAGCCCAAAGAGTATGACAAAAAGATGACAAGTTGATGACAGCTTAGTTAGCCACTTTTTGCTATACAAAGCGCACGGCTATTGAGTCAAGATAAACAGTAATTCAACCCATGCAGGGTCGCTATTTCCTCTGGCTGCATATATATCCTTTGTTTATGCTGCAAGCTCTTAGTCACCAACGAACCACTTTACCCACCAGTTAGCGAGCTTAGACTAAATAGGCTAATTTCTGGACAGTCTAATGTGACGATGCCTATACTCATTTGGGCATAGTATCTGCAAGGCTGAAGCAATTTCTGAAGGGTCTACTTTGCTGTGTATAAAAATAAAAGGAATATAAAAACATAAGGATAATCTATATGAGGATATTGCTATTAGCGCTTGCAGTGATGTTTATGACGGCATGTGGTGGGGGAGGAGGTGACTCAAGTACACCTGCCAGTAATGACACTCCCGCGCCAACACCAGCTCCGACACCCACTCCAACCCCAACCTTAGAAGCTAGCATCCTACCTGGACCATTTTTGAATATTGATGATGAAGTGATTGCAGAACTTGAGATCATAGATATCAACAATGACGGCTTACAAGACGTACTGATGTCTGCGACTAATTACAGCAGCAACAATACGTTCAAGGTATTAGTCAATCAAGGTGAGAAAGTTTTCGTTGACCAAACCGCCAACCTGTTTCCAGCAGGCTCAAACCCCACCCAAAATAATTTGCCCTATTGGGTTTCACAATTTTACTTCGTCGACCTCAATAATGACGGTATGAAAGATCTCGTTGCCGGCGCATCTAACCCGCAAACAGGATCATTTGACCAAATTTTTATTCAACAAGCGGATGGCACCTTTGATGAGCTACCCACCTCGACTTTTGACCCCTTTGATTTCACCTATAACAATGGTGAATATGACCCAGGACACGGTCTAGACGGAATGCTACTACCTGTTGATGTTGACGGTGATGGTGATGTTGATTTGGTTAATCTCGATAATAGTCATAGCGTCCTATATGACAATGATCTGGCTACAACTGATACCATTTTTGAAGTGCGTGTTTACAGGAATGATTCACTGAACGGAGCAACAATATTTACCAAGAGTTCCGAGGCACGCTATCAAGACATCAATCCAGAGAAGGCCGCATTTGTAGACAACCCAGCGGTGGTTGATATTAACCACGATGGATTTGATGATATCGTTTATTTTGGACCTAAATGGAAAGGTAGCTTTGTTAATGAGGCTGTCGAGCTTAAGGTACTGCTGAGCAATGGCATGGGTAGTTTTACAAGCGGAGCAGCACAAGTTATCAGTGGTGAAATACCGACACTTATCCACGGAAACGCTCATAGTGTAGGTGACTTTAATAGCGACGGCTATGTTGATATTGTTGTTGGCGGTAGCGGCTATGATGCAGCGCCGTTCGATGGCGAACGTAATGTATTATTGTTATCTCAACCCGATGGCAAATATACCGATGCCAAACAGCAAGCCTCTGCATTTATTGACAACCCTATAATGACTCACTCATCAGCTGTTGGCGATTTGGACGGCGATGGCAGCCTTGATATTGTTTTTGCCGACATAGCCAAGGGAACTGTCGCAGACCACGTCAAACTGTTACTGAACGACGGTAACGCTAACTTTCAAATCCAAGCTGATGCCTTCCCAAACGGCGCCTCATACGGTGATGAAGCAGAAGGCAATGCATGGACATCTGTTCGCATTGCCGATATGGATAATGATGGCCGTGCCGATATTATTCTAGGCGCTCAGTTTACCACCACCAATTCAATTATTTACTGGAACGATGGCTCTGGGACGTTTAAATAATTTAAAATCCAACTAGAAGAAAAAGCCGAGTGACTTTTTGGTACTCGGCGCTATTTTATCATGCTATGAGCGGTGTAACCTATTAGGTGGTAACGCTTAAACTAATCATCACACAGTAAACTAAGCACCAACGCAGTCACATCATAACTAAGCGCTATTATATCGCGATAGCGTCAGCCACAACGGCCAGCAATCTAATTTGCCACTTTTTGCAGCAGGACTAGCACTTCAAAATGATCCGTGTGGGGGAACATATCAAATAGCTGCACTTTGCTTATCTGGTACCCTTCTAGCTTGGGTAAATCTTTAGCCAAGGTTTTTGGATTACAACTTGAATAGAGTATTGCAGCAGGTGCAAATTGACTCAATTGCTCACACAACTGCTCGCCAATACCGCGCCTTGGGGGATTAACAATCACCACATCAGGCGTATCTTGTGCATGACGGCCAGTGGCAAAGCCGGTGGAATCCAGTGCACTAAATTCAACTTGAGTTAAACCCAATGCCGCTGCCGACATTTTTGCGCACGCAATCGCTTCAGCCTCAATTTCAATCCCTGTCAGCGCCACCTCTTTGCTCGCACAATGCAAACCAAATCCACCTACACCACAAAATAGATCCCACAATGAATTAGGCTGCAATTGAGCAACCCAATCTCTTGCGGTTTGATAAAGCTTGGCAGCTACCTCGGGATTAGTCTGAAAAAAGCTTTTAGGTCGAATATACAGCGGCACCTCATTGAAGCACTCTTCCAGGCGAGTTTCATCGGTCAAAAATATTTCTTGCTCGCCCTCTAATATGGCCATATGTACCGGCTGGATGTTGATAGATACCACTTTTATTTGCGGATACTCGGCTAGCAGCTTAGGCAGTTCTCGCTCGATACGACTTTGACTATTATTACTATTTAGCACAAAGCGCAGCAGGTACTCACCGCGCACTTGGCTACGGGTGAGCAAAATAAACTTCAGCTCCCCCTTGGCTTTGTCAACGCGATACGGCGGTATACCTGCTTGGCGCACAAAATCGGTCAGCCGATATAGGAGTTGCTGCATGTCTTCAGGGTATAGCTGACAATCACACAGACTAACTGCCTCCCCTTGCGGACTGACAATCCCCAGCACCGGCTCGTGCGCGGCGCCTAGGACAACCATTTTAGCTTTGTTGCGAAAATGGCTTTGCGAACCATATACAGGTGCCAACCACTCGTTCACAGTTAAACCCTGCAACAACTGTTTTAATTGCTGATCTTTAGCCTGTAGCTGCACAGATTGCGGTTGGTTTATATGCCGACAGGAAAGGCATTGCTGAGTATTAAAGTGGTCGCAGTTCACGGGTTAACAGCTCTGAAATTAGAATAGAGGCTAATTATAACACTGCCCTTGCACGGGCTAAACCGCCATCTACCGCAAAATTAATTGCTCCACATCTGCTATAGCTTGGCGAGGCCCCAACACCATACTGAGTTGCTGCAACGTCTGCTGAGCGGTGTGCTTGTAGGTGGTCAGCTTACCACCATACACAGAAAGTAAGCGTGGATGTGATGGCTTAATATGAAGTAAGGTTTCCCTTGATTGTGAGAATGCCTGGCTATCAAACGCTGGTAGCACTCGCACTCCACAAAACTGGCCGGAAACTTTCTCAACCAATTGCTGCTCACTCATATTCGCGGAAAAATAGTGACGGTAATTTGCCAATAAATACTGTTGCTCAGCAGCAGTAATACCTTTTTGCTCAATCGATGCTATTGGCGTCTCGGTGGTGCCTACCAAGGTTTTTCCGTGCCAAGGCATGACAAAAATAACCCGCTCATCAAAGATAGATTCAATATAGAAAACACCGGTCGGTGCGGCAATATCAAGAACTAAATGGCTCCCTTGTACTAGCGATAGTGGTGGTGGTTTTAAAGGCGGCGTCACCCGCGAAAGTAACTCAGTTACCCAAGGGCCCGCCGCATTAACGATCATTTGTGATCGTACTTGTTGGCGCTGTCCCTGGTGTTGATATTGCAAACTACAGCCATCAGCCAAATGCTCGATAGATAACACTTCAGCCTGACTCAATACCCTAGAGTCGAGCGATTGAGCACTGTTGATCACTGCCTGAGTTAGTGCTTTATCATCGGTTTGTGCATCCCAGTACTGAAAAACTCTATTGAGCCCCGACTGTTTCAGGCCACTTAATTTAGGCCACTTGGGCCGAGCAATCGTGGTAAAACGTCCCAACGGATCGAGCTCGCTAAGTAACGCGTAGGCACTAAGGCCCGCGGCAATGGTTAATGCGCCACGTCGACTATGCTGATAAATAGGAATGTAAAACTTAACCGGTTTAACAAGTGATGGCGCAAGCTTGAGGAGGCTTTGCCGTTCCCGCAAAGACTGACGCACTAAATCAATTTGGCCCGACTCTAGGTAACGAAGGCCACCATGAATGAGCTTGCTAGAATTGCGAGATGTTTGCCCGCCAAACTCGCCACGCTCTAGCAGTAGCGTGCGATAACCTGCCGCTTGGGCCGCTTGTGCGATACCCGCGCCATTGATGCCTCCGCCGATAACTACAATATCCAACAAAAGTTATCGCTCCTTATTTCATCCTTAAAACCAGCATATTGAAAACCAGCTGTAACGAGCTTTATTATCTAACCATTGTTGCTCATTTGATTGAGATGCTTCAATGCCTGTTCACACAGTTGTTTGAGCTGCAATAAATCTTGCGGTTCGCCACCGACTTGGCAGCGCATATTGGCGGGAATACTCAAGGCCTGCTCATGTAAGGCTTTTCCCGCCTTGGTAATATGTAGCACTCTGACACGCTCATCACTCTCGCAACGACCACGAATCACCAACCCCTTACCTTCAACTCTTTTAAGCAATGGCGTCAAGGTCCCTGAGTCTAAATAGAGCTGCTCACCTAAGGTTTTCACGCTAATACCTTGATTGCGCCATAACACCATCATTGCTAAATACTGAGGATAAGTTAGATCGATGGCATCAAGCAGCGGCCGATAGGCACGTATCATGGCGTTGGTTGCGCTGTATAAAGAAAAACACACTTGGTTTTCGAGTGCCAAAGGATCATTTGGGTTTTTATCGGTCATTTGATGATTCAATTAAATTGCACACAACTTATAACTATAATAACCTAAATTAAATTAATTCATAATATTTTTTAGCCTACTGTTTTTAAAGCCATTTTATTGTCACTTAGGTTAATCAGAGTATTTAACTGTATCTAATTGGTTGATATCGCAAGCAAACACCCTGTGTCTAGATTTTGGCGTAGAAACCTGTGAACAATTCCGCACTGTGTATTACCGGCAACAAGCTGTAAAGCTTATTGATTTTCCGTATTTATCGCTGTAAATTTGCGCATAACGAGTGCGGATGCACAGGATAATATTTGGATAGGGATGACGAAAAATGCGAATTACTTTGCTGCTACTGAGCTTTTTAGCAGGCCATGCTATCGCTCAATGTGACGAGCCTAGACACATGGCAGACATTCCCTACCCGCAAAATAGCTCTTATTTTAATAGCCAATACATCAGCCAACTGCAGGCAATATTGCAAGCACCAACTGACAGCGATGGATATCTGCTACTTGAGTTTCCTGTCACCAAAGTTCAGAAAGATGAAACAACCCGCCAATACAATATGTGGCTTGCGGAAAAACGCTTAACAAGAATCAAACAATTTCTTACTGACGCTGACTACCCACATCCGGTAATTACCCGCATATTAACTGCCAGTACTGAAGAGCTTCGCCAAGTCAGTATCAATTGGTGCGCGACATCTGATGCACCGCAATTAGCCAATACTCATCCCGTTAATATTCCGCAAAACCACTAGTAGTCGACGTTACCCCATAGGCCTGTTTGCTACAAATCTGCGACAACATTAATTAAGAGATTACTGTTTCGCAGAAAAGTTTCAAAAAATTATGGGTTATTAGTGGCAGTTAACAAATCAATTTTTATCGCGATTGAGTTAGCATTTTCGAAACATAATATTATCGCTGCAACGCTATAGCGGTAGAATATTGTTAAGAGAATACCGAGATCAGCCGATCTTACCTGCCCCCTAGGAGGGAAAATGTTGAGGACTATCCTGATTAGCCTAATGCTCATGTTTAGTATATTGAGCCCTTACGCTAACGCACAAAACCAGACCGATAACAACCCAATGTGGCATTACGTCAATGACCAAGGTGAGCTAAAAGTTAAGCTTTACTTTTTTTGGTCCGAAACCTGCCCCCACTGTGCCGAAGCCCACCCGTTCATTGACTCGTTACCAGAACATTACCCTTGGATTGAACTAGAAAGCCATTTAGTTTCAGCTGATCGCACCATGGACAAATGGCAACAGATCGCCGACGCCACTCAGGTACCCGCGCGCTCAGTCCCCTATATTGCAGCCTGTGACAGTGCTACGGTCGGTTACAGCAGCGAGGCTGTCACCGGTAAATACCTGTTAAATAAACTCAAGGCCTGTTACCGCTCCCTGGGCGGCACGATTGTTGAAAACGATCCTATTGGCTCCGCAGCCGGCTCAAGTGATGCACCGCTATTTGGCACCTGTAGTGAAAGTGCTGACGAAGGAACCTGCGATTTAGGCTTAGACAGTACCGCAGATGAGACTGCTATAAGCTCAGTGCAACCGGTAGAAATTCCACTTATTGGTGTCGTTGCACCGGAAAAGCTATCGTTACCTCTGTTAACCATAGTGCTTGCCGGTGTCGATGCCTTTAACCCATGCGCTTTCTTCGTTTTGCTATTTTTGCTGAGCATCATGGTTAATGCGAAAAGTCGAACTCGCATGCTGATTGTCGGCGGTATATTTGTATTTTTCTCCGGCTTTATTTATTTCCTCTTCATGATTGCTTGGCTCAACATATTCAAGTTGTTGGGCACGGGTAGTGATGGCGGAATAATCATCTTAGGGGCAGGAATTTTGGCGCTCATCGCCGGTGTGATCAATGTTAAAGACTACTTCTTCACCAAAGGGGAAGTCACACTGTCAATGTCTGCCGAAAACCGCACCGGATTGATTAAGCGTATGGGTAAGCTCACCAGCGCCAGTTCAATGGCTGCAATGATAGGCGGGACCATCGTATTGGCGATTCTAGCAAACGCTTACGAGCTGCTGTGCACCGCGGGTTTCCCGATGATCTATACCAGTGTGCTATCGATGCATGACCTGCCAGATATAGAGCGCTACATGTATCTAGTGTTCTACAATGTGGTCTATGTCATTCCGCTTGCCATCATCGTCATTGTGTTTAGCGCGACCTTGGGCAAACGAAAGTTAACTGAGAAAGAGGGCCAAACACTGAAGCTAATGTCGGGCATTATGATGATTGGCATGGGTATTATGCTAGCTATTGACCCCGTCTCTTTGCAAAACCCCGGGTTAGCGATTTCGCTTATTGCCGCATCTATCGGTCTAACCTTTATCATTACCTTTGTACGTAAGCGCATGAACAAGCTTAGTTCAAAGGCTAAATAGTAGAGTCAGCAGCTCATTAGCTAAGTCTTGAGCAGTAGGCCGCCTATAACATGGCGGCCTTTTTTGTTTACTAAACAACCAAAAAAATAACTGTAAAGTTTCGCTAAACAAGGCCGATAGTTATATAGTTAACCGAATAGTCATATGAAATGGGGTAGTAATGGCAATTACAATTGGTACAGCAAATTTAGATCCGAATCTAAGTAATGGCAGTGTGGGCGTAAAAGTCGCGCAACTGGCTAAAGATCAGCAACAAGCAGAAGGTGATATCGCCCTGCAGCTTATTGAAGCTGTTGATGCCGCACCACAAAGCGCCCCAGTGGGTAATAGTGGCCACAATATCAATACCAAAGCTTAAGCGATAAAATTCAATCGTATAGATTCTATCTAAGCCTCGCTAATCGCGGGGCTTTTTATTGCTCATCTACCACAAATTGATCTCTGCCAGCTTGCTTGGCTTGATACAGCATTTTGTCAGCATTAGCAGTAAAGTCAGTGGCACTCATGCCATTTCGCCACTGGCATACCCCTTGAGAAACGGTAACAAACTCGCCGTTCTCGGAGTCAGGATGGGGTAACTTCAATGCTGCAATATCTGCTTTAATATTGGCAGCAATTGCGCCAGCGCCGGCAATATCAGTCTCTGGCAACACAATAACAAACTCTTCGCCGCCATAACGCGCAGCCAGATCTCTTGGCCGCATGGCAGACTGCGCGAGCAATTGGCCTAACTGGCTTAAACACTCATCCCCAGCCTGATGACCTGCTTTGTCATTGAGCCTTTTAAAATAATCAACATCTAACATGATAAGGCTAAGCGGCCGATTATTTCGCTCGGTGACTTTGATTTCTTGCAATAAAATGTCATCAAAATGGCGACGATTGCTTAAATTGGTTAGCCCGTCAACCAAGGCCAAGCGCTTGAACTGTTGCAATAACTTCTTGTTTTCTAGATTCCGTAAGATGGATTGTACAAACCAGCTAGAAAATACTTGTTGGCCAGTATAGAGAATTACGGCAAAACAGAAAAACTTGGTTGCGGGGAAAATGAAATTATTAGGAATTTCATCAAGTCGAATCATCACATTGAACGCCATCAAAGGTAGTACCATCATCAACATTATGATTCGATTTGGGAATAGGGCTATTGCAAAGGTCAATATAAGAATATCAACGACTGACTCAATGCCTGCAATTGCTGCGGCTCCCGATGCATCAACTGTGGCTGCTTCGGCTAATCGGCTGATAATGATCAACCAAGCAAAGTTAAGTAGTACTAGATAACAAACTAGGAATGATCGCAGGTGTTTGTGACTAACAACATTAGAGAAAAAGATATGTCCTGCTAACCCAATTGCAAAAACTGGTGCGGTAAACAACATGGCTTCAATCAGGCTTATCACCGGCTCTGGATGGCTGTATATAGTGAGATAAATAGCCGCAATGAGAAAAAATGACAATAACGTCGCCCATTTGACTCCCATCACACTATAACTTAGGCGCTCTCGTTCAAGTAGTTGGTCTGCTGAAGGCAGCGGCGTATACATGTCACATTCCCTATTTTACCTGCTGATTTAATAAGGAATTATAGGGTACAGAAACAAAACAGCCAGCAAAATATTGCTGGCTATTTATCTTAGTGTACTGCGAGACTGATTAAACTATGCAGCTTGCTCTGCTTGTGGCACTTCATTGCGAATGAGGTAATCAAATGCCCCTAGTGACGCTGTCGCACCGCTGCCCATCGCAATTATAATTTGCTTATAGGCAGAGTTGGTGACATCACCGGCTGCAAACACACCAGCAATTGAGGTTTCACCTTTGTTATCTACAACAACTTCGCCTCGGCCATTCAACTCAAGCGTGTCAGTTAACCATTCCGCATTAGGAATTAGGCCTATCTGCACAAAAATACCCGCTAACTCCACATGGTGGCTTTCACCTGTCGCTCTATCAGTATAGTTAAGTCCATTGACTCGCTTACCGTCACCAGTGACTTCCGTCGTCATCGCTTGGGTGATGATATCAATATTACCCATTGAGGCCGCTTTACGCTGCAGTACTTCATCGGCACGCAGTTTCACATCGAACTCAAGCACTGTCACATGCTCAACGATATTAGCTAAATCAATTGCGGCTTCAATGCCCGAGTTACCACCACCAATAACCGCTACACGTTTGCCCTTAAATAGTGGCCCATCACAATGTGGACAATAAGCAACACCGCTACCACGATACTCTTTTTCACCTGGCACGTTCATCTCTCTCCAGCGTGCACCTGTCGCAATGAGTACCGTTTTACTGCGCACTTGAGCGCCACTTTCTAATGTAAGCTCAAACAGTTCACCAGACTTAAGGCTCAAGGCACGTTGATTGTCCATAATGTCGACATCATAATCATGCACATGGGCTTCTAAATTGGCGACTAACTTCGACCCCTCAGTCGACTTAACAGAAATGAAGTTTTCAATACCTACAGTTTCAGCAACTTGGCCGCCAAATTTATCGGCAACAATGCCAGTCCGTAAGCCCTTACGTGCCGCATAAATTGCGGCGCTCGCGCCTGCTGGACCACCGCCAATGACTAACACATCGAAGGCTTCTTTCTGGCTAATTTGTTCAGCTTGTCGGCCTGCGGCATTGACATCAAGCTTGTTTAAAATCTCTTGTACACTGATGGCGCCAACAGAGAAAGGTTCGCCATTGAGGTAAACAGATGGCACAGCCATAATGTTGCGCTCATTCACTTCATCTTGGAATAATGAACCATCAATCATCACATTGGTGATGTTAGGGTTTATCGCCGCCATCATGTTTAGTGCTTGCACCACTTCAGGGCAAGTTTGGCAACTTAGCGATACGTAAGTTTCAAATTGATATTGACCTGGCAAGGCGCGGATCTGTTCAATAACATCATCGGCAAGTTTAATCGGGTGTCCACCTGAATGCAGTAATGCCAATATCAATGAGGTAAATTCGTGTCCCATCGGTAAGCCAGCAAAACTAATTGCGGTTGCTTCGCTGGGGTTGCGCACGGTCATAGAAGGTGTACGAACACCCTGTGTTTGAGTGAGGCTAATATGCGTGCTCAATGAGTCTATATCTTTAGCTAAACCCAGTAGCTCTTGCGCCTTTGGACTGTCATCTGCTGATACGACAAGTTCAACTGGGCGTTTTAGGTTTTGCAGGTAGGTTTTCAGCTGAGTTTTTAGGTTCGTATCTAACATGGTGACTCCCGAAAATTCGATGAATAATAAAAATTTGGCAATAAAAAGGGTCCAGACCATGCAGGGGAAGCCCGGACCCTTATTTGGAGATGAATTTTAGGTAAAGCGCCGGAGATGGAGCTAACTTTACCTTTTAACTCTTAAGTAGAGTTTAGATTTTACCTACTAGGTCTAGTGATGGTGCTAGTGTTTCTTCACCTGGCTGCCATGCTGCTGGACATACTTCGCCGTCGTGAGTAGCAACATACTGTGCAGCTTGAATCTTACGAACTAGCTCTGATGCACTGCGACCAATACCCAGGTCATGTACTTCAGCAACTTTAATTTGACCTTCTGGGTTGATAACAAAAGTACCACGTAGTGCCAGACCATCTTCTTCAATCATCACACCGAAGTTACGGCTGATAGTACCGGTTGGGTCACCAATCATTGGATAGTTGATTTTACCGATAGTGTCTGAGCTATCGTGCCATGCTTTGTGAGTGAAGTGAGTATCTGTAGATACTGAGTACACTTCAACACCCATAGACTGTAGCTTTTCATAGTGGTCTGCCATGTCACCTAGCTCAGTAGGACATACAAACGTGAAGTCAGCTGGGTAGAAAAATACCACTGACCACTTACCTAGTAAGTCTTGCTCAGTTACTGGAGTGAAATCACCATTGTGATATGCAGTTGCTGAAAATGGCTTGATTTCTGTGTTGATGATTGATTGTGTCATGTGTTACTCCAATAGGGTTATTAACTAATTAAACAACATATACATCACGATGGTTTGGATGACTGCGTGTTGTCGATGTGAGAATAATAGCGCTACTGGATAATTAAATATAACGGGTAAATCCTATTATCCTAATCGGTTTTTCATATCAGAAATGACAAACTTGTAAAAAACCGATTAGCAATAGCTTGGCAATAGTGTGAGTGGGGAAATAACATTACTTACCAGCGAGTTAAGACCAGACATCAAAACGGGTCAATAATCGAGCAAGCGGAAAGTCTAGCTGTTGAGATAATTGTTGGGCTTTGTTTTTTAGACCGGAAATCGTCATCTGTTGATCGCGCTTGGTGGCAAAGATAACCCAATTGCCGCCGCCCGTTAAACACGCACTCACTTGGGCAAAATGCTGCTGCAATCTAGCAAGCAAAGCACGGTCTTGGCTATGCTCTTTCCAACAGTTAAGAACTAACACGCCTTCAGCTTTAAGCATCGCTGATGCGTCGGCAATAAATGCTGCAGATAACTGTTTATCATCAACGCCTTCAGCGCTATAGATATCGGCAAAAATGATATCCACTTTTTTATGTTGCTTAGCAGCAAGAAACTCGGCGGCATCCGCTTGTTCTATCGTGAGCTTTTTACTCATTGGCAACTGAAAGTAGCGCTTAGCAAGCTCAATCACCTGTGGACGCAATTCAACGGCAGTCATTTTAATTCCGGCGTCAAAGTGTTTTAGCGCGTGAATCAGCCCACCGCCACCCAAGCCTAACACCATGACGCGTTTCGGCTGTTGGAACAGTAACACCAGCAGCATTGCTTGCAGGTAAGTATGCTGTGGGATATGAGGTTGTAATTTAAGTAACTTACTTTGCTCGTCATTATCGCCAAAAGACAAAGTACGGGTTGTTTTTGAATCCAACACGATAAGCGGACCCAAAGCGTCACTTGATTCATAGAGAACTTGAAATTCAGACATAATCACTCCAGTTAAGTCTGCAGCATTATGCGCATTTGTAGACTCAGGTACAGCACTAATCACTCAGCCTGTGTGGCAACCAATCGATTTTGTCATTCACTGGTTCGCTAGATTGATGTGAATATCTAAGCCGTGTGGATAGGCACTGCAGTGGATGTGTTAGGCGGGCATAAGTCAATTATCGACCTAGCCCGTGCAGAGAAGCGGGATACAAGACTGCAAGTTTTTTCCCGCGGGCTGGGTCAAGTTAACGCAAGGTGCG
This sequence comes from Shewanella waksmanii ATCC BAA-643, assembly GCF_000518805.1. Classification (GTDB taxonomy): domain Bacteria; phylum Pseudomonadota; class Gammaproteobacteria; order Enterobacterales; family Shewanellaceae; genus Shewanella; species Shewanella waksmanii. Next base: position 147,033 of record NZ_JAEH01000006.1, on the reverse strand, counting down.
TTGGAAAAAGCTCACGGCCTGCAGATACATTTGCAGTGCCAAAGCAGGATCGTAACGCTCTCCTTCATCACGCATAAACGCGTGCTGAGCATTGACCTCAAGCCAAGTAAAACGCCTTTTGGTCTGCTCAAGCTGGTTAAATATCAATTTGCGACCTTCAGCAGAAACATGCGGATCTTGTTTGCCAAACACCATGACTGATTCAGCCTCGATATCAGCAGTACGAGTTAACGAATCATTGCCTTCTTCGCAGGGAAGAGTATTAGAATGGATATCGGTGGCATATAAACAAAATGCCCCAAGTACATTACTGTTTAGCGCTGCTCGATATGCTAAATGCCCACCTATGCAAACTCCCATCACCCCAACATGTGGCGTACAGAACGTTTGTGCTTGGGCAAACTCGACTAATGCTTGGGTATCTGAATCATGGTGCTCTAATGGCTTGGTGAATTTATCGCTATTGCCTTTATCTTTGCCAGCATCATCATAGGCAAGTACGGTACCGATTGGATTTAGCTCATGAAACACCTCGGGCACTAACACAACAAATCCGTGACCAGCTAATATGCTCGCAGCGCGTGAAATTGGGGCGGTTTGCTGAAAAATCTCAGAATAAAAAATAATGGTAGAAAACTGACCTGTACAATCTGGGCGATACAAATAGGTACGCATCGTCCCGGTAGGCGTTGAAATATCATGAACTTCCTGTTTTACCATCATAGTGCGTGTTCCTTAATAATCAGACTACGGCTAATTTACCAGTCAACGCAACCGATGTCAGGTTATTCCACCGCAACACTGTCATCATTTGCTGAAACAATGATGTCGACAATTGCTGTACGCATTTGGGTTATACGCCGCTAGCCAATCGATTAATTCCTGAAGATATGATCTGACGCCACTGCAACACGATGGTAATCCTGCTAAGCTGCTAACAAATGTAAAAACTATCTTCACCATGGCTAAAAAAACTCTATCTGAAGCACAATTTTGGGCTCAGCGTTTAGGTAAAACCAGCTTACGCGCCATTCATATTCTCGGTGTTACTGGCGCAGGCGGTGGCATACTGCTACAGGTCCCCCAATCAGAATGGATATTTTATTGGTGCGCAGCCATGACAACAGGTAGCTTATTGATGCTATGGGAAATCATCCGCGACTGGCGCTGGTTAATCCAACTAAAAGGGGTATTGACCTTATTCAAGTTAGTGCTACTCACCCTATTCATTCCATTTGCCGAATATAAGCCAGAGATTCTAGTGGCTGTGTTATTGTTGTCTGTCATAGTATCCCACGGTCCCGCAGGGTTACGGCACTTTTCGGTAATACATGGAAGACGAATTGATGGAAGAAAAGAGATTAAAGGCTAGTCAAGCTTCAGCTCTAATCACTCAAAACAGCGTTAAGTTAGCACCAGGTACTAAGGTGCTGGACCTAGCCTGCGGCAGTGGTCGCAATGGGTTGTGGTTTGAGCAACAAGGCTGCCATGTAACCTACATGGACAGAAATCTCGATGGATTGCTTGAGCAGAAGCAGTCAAACGCCGGTACCCAATTCGAGTTAGTGGCTATTGATTTAGAAGATGGTAATAGCAATAAGCTGCCAACGGCTACATTTGATATTGTACTGGTGTTTAACTATTTACATCGGCCAATTCTTGACGATATAGCCAACAGTCTCAAACCGGGAGGCACGCTATACTACGAAACATTCATCAGCCAGCAAGCTGAAGTCGGCCGCCCCAAAAACCCTAATTTCCTGTTAAATCCACTAGAACTCCAAAATAGGTTTGCTCAATGGCACGCTTTCCACTATTTTGAAGGCAATGTAGGCACGCAATTAATTCCTTGTTATAAAGCTCAGTTAATTACTAAAAAGCCTACAATTTGATTTAGCCGCGGACATGAACAGAAGGAATTAGCCGTGTTTCCCTATCCAGAACAGTATCGTCTCGCCGCACCGCCATTAATCACCGCATTTATGGTGTTATGGACACTCATTACTCGCCCTTTACTTGGCGATGCTAGTCCGTTTGCACTCTATCCGTTGTTTATGTTGTTTCCGCTAGTTATCTTACTTCATCTACAACTTATTTGGCATGCAAAGGACGGAATGGATCGCCTCGATCAAGCGACCTACGCTCTCATACACCTGTGCCTATCATTTGTCGTATGGACCTTCGCGATTATGAACAGCAATGGCACCGCTTTTTCATAACTAAGCACGCCAATGCACTCCACATTTAAAAATCTAGAGTGAAGCTTGATTGATACAGATAAGTCGCCAATCGCTACATACATAAAAAAGGCCTACAAAAAAAGCACTGAGACAAAGTCACAGTGCTTTTCAATTCATCGTCAAAGCCACCTTTAATTGGCGCAATAACAGCTAAACCGCTTTAGGCACATCAGTAATAGAAGGTCTTCCCCTCGAATCGATGAACCTTGACATGTCATGTGCTCAAATGCGCTGAATCTGTAAACCACAGCAACAGATATCACCTCCCCAAACCAAGATGCCTTTATATAAATCACATCGTTACATGGGTAGGATGGTCATTGAAGCCAATGCTCAATAAAAAAAAGAGCATGCCCACTTAGGTGGCACGCCCTTGTCTGAAGGGAGATAAAAATATCCTGACTACATGTAAAACTAAAAGCCATACGCAACAATTAATTAAATATAGTCAAATTTTTAAAGCCATTTAAAGCAAGGATGGCAACGACAAATTTCACTCAAAATCTGTATTAACTAAATCCTAGTAGGTAAAAGATGTTTGTGGCTGATGAAGCTCACATTCAGGCCAAGGTTTACAATGTAATATTACAGGTCCATCATCTTTAGGAGAGTTTAAGCTAAACTTATCCTCCAATTGCTTGTGTATAAAGCTAGATGCCTCAACGTCTATATTCTCATCTAATGTAGCGACATGTTCCGGAGATGCATTCGCTGCAGAGAATACAAGAGCTAGCCCTGTGATTTTCAAAAAAACCATTATTGAATTAGTCATATTAACCTCTATTATTCTCTCTATTTTTAAGAATCTTTGCTACTGAAACAAATAAATAAAGCAAACATTCTGATTTAGTTAGCTTAGTTTTTCTCATCAATAAGGGACAAAAAATACAAAGCCATTAATGAATTTGGAGACAGGTTAATAAGTGCGACACTTATCAGCTTTTGGGGCTAGACAAAATTTCACTACAAACGATATTAGAGAGCTAGGAGCAATACTCTAATTTCAACAGTATGGACCAGATACTGCAGGAGCCTGTAGATTCATTGTCTGGCATTAATGAACCCAGGGTAAAGTTCATTGTGCCGTGTGTTAATTAAAAAGCACTTAATTAACCCGTCTGCAACAAAAACTAACGTTCGATTCGACCTCGAGCCATAACGCAAAAGTGATAAAAAAGTGATAAACAATAAAAACAATTACTTAAGAGCCTCCAAATTCTATTCCAACTACATCCATTGCTCCCATAGACACCTTATTTACCAGGATTCCTCCATCTGAAGTAACCGACAGCCCATTCATTTGAAAGGGCTCGCTGGCCAAATCAATAGATTGTATCTCACCCGTTTCAAAATCTAATCGTTGAATAACTGAACCACTCAATGTGGCGTTGACTCTATAAACAGCCTGATGATTAACTAACCAAGAAGTTGCGTGAGTTATTTTGAAGTCGGGGTGAACTAATTTTTTTTCGTCACCTTTAAGCTGCCAAAGGCTATTATCATTTTTCTCATTATAAAAATAGCTGTTTGATTCTGGATCATACCGCCCATAAATACCATCTTCAGAAAGTGCCCGTACAACTTTATTTTCTTCAATGTCAAAAATCTCCAATGACCAATTGCCAATATTCTCTCGAGAAACAATAATCTGCGAATCAAACTCTCCCCATGAAACTCCAAAAACATTATCTAACCCTTTTACAAAATTCAGCTTTTTAGAGTCAAAATCATAGATAAAAACTTCAGAATTGAAGGTCCCCAGTAATCTATTACTTTCATTAGAAAAACCTATCTGTCTGATAATACCGTATCGCTCAAAATTACTGATCTGTACCTCACTACCGCTTTGTCTTTTCAACCATACTTGCGGTATCCCGCTTCGACTAGACAAAAAAGCAATATCGCCTTTTGAGCTAGCTACCCCGCCACTATCACTGCTACTCGAATATATAAAACGTGCACTCGTTATTTGGTCATTCAGAGCTTTAAAAGGGTTGTCAATCTTCCAGATTTCAGAAGAGTAATAGTTTCCAGCGACAGCAACTACCTCACCCATAAGATTAGACATGGGTCTTGATATCCTCTGAGAAACCAATGCCACCTCAACGTCCTCTTTGGTATTTAAATCAAACTGGTTTAAATGGCCCGACATAGACCTATAAGTCAACGTATCGCTATTGCTACCCCACATAATACTATTAAGAGGGTAATCCACCGTAAATAACGTTTCCCAACTACCTTTATCTAAAGAGAACAACATCACCACACTCTGAAACCACTTTACATTACGTATTACCGCAAGTTTTTTTCCATCTGGCGAAACCGATATCGCATAATCTCCACGACCCACATTAAATGGCTGACTTAATTGCCGCTTATCCTTACCGTTAATTGATATAGAAAATACCAGTTTAGCCGACATATGCTTATTTGAAGCATCTTCATCGGTGTAATAAAGGCTCATGCCTGAAGGGTGCCAAGCAATGCTTGAACCCACAGAGTTTTGTTTGCATTGAGTAACAGTTCTCGATTCTGCAAAGTATCCATTCTCAATAGCGACTATGCGGATTTCACATTCCCCGGAGGAATTGAACCCTATATAGGCGACATTTTTTCCATCTGGGCTAAAAGAAGGATAATTTGCATTCTCAAAGGTACCTGATAAAAAGCTGATTTCTCTGCTATTCATATTCATCAACCCCAAACGCCAATCGACTTGCTCTTCCGTTCTATGGGAAAAAACTAAAAACTCACCATCCGGTGATAGAGATGGGGCAAATTCCTGCCCCTCCAAAAAAGTCAAAGGTAAAACTTTCGCAACGACTGGGGGCATTGAGCTCGGCGGCATACTTGCAAGTACATATACGATAGATATTACAAATGCGGCTAACAAGCCAACATAGAGGCTTGTATGTTGATATAACGAAAAAAATACACGATTCTTCCAGCTCTTTACGTGGCTATGTTGTGACTCCTTTTGTGAAAGCTTAGTAAGCACTCGTTCTTTTTCAGTTTCCTCGACCTCACTGACATGGCAAATCAAAACATAGCCGACTTTCGGAACGGTTTTTATGAACTGGGGAGATTTGGCATTATCACCAAGTTGATTGCGCAGAAGACCAATAATGCGGTTAATGGCATTGTCAGAGATATGCCCACCTCGCCACACAGTTTCGATCAACATATCACGACTAACAGGTTTGCCGGCATGCTCAATCAAGCACAGCAATACCTGCATTGCACGCAGTTCTATTTTGTTGACCGCATCTGCAAAAGAGATAGTGCAATGATTAGGATCAACAAGACGATCTGACAGTAAGAAACGCTTTTCGGGTAACATGGGGCGCCATTTATTAATATGTATCTAGCTAATATGACTAATAGAGCAATATAAACCTATGAAATCAATAGAGGATGCGTATTATTCACATGCTTTTACGATTTCCTTTCACAACACAATATAATTCACTACTTGCATAGAGAAAACTTTGTAAGTATCTTGGCAGCCGATTATTTCAACAGCAAACTACTATGACAGACTTTATCTACCGCCCACCAACTACTCCTTGGCTTGAAATACTGTATCAAGATAAAGATATCATAGTGCTTAATAAACCCTCTGGCTTACTCTCAGTTCCTGGTCGAGCGGCAGAACATAAAGATAGTCTTTATCAACGCGTTCTCGAAACGCACCCCAATGCACAGGTCGTCCATCGATTAGACATGTCGACCTCTGGCATCATTGTTGTTGCGCTTAGACGCAGTGCTGAACGAGAATTAAAGCGCCAATTTAGTGAGCGTGAAACCCAGAAAACCTATTACGCACGGGTTGCCGGTCACGTTAAACAACAAAACGGTAGTATAGAACTACCACTTATTTGTGATTGGCCTAATCGTCCAAAACAAAAAGTCGACCACATTAACGGTAAGTCCTCTACTACGCACTATGAAGTGATTAGCTATGGTCAGCGCTCGACCTTAGTTAAACTGACCCCTATTACTGGCCGTTCTCACCAACTAAGAGTGCATATGATGGCACTTGGCCACCCTATTCTTGGTGACAACTTTTATGCTGACCCTTTAGCTAAGGGATTATCACCACGCCTGCAATTACACGCTCAATCTTTGACAGTTAAGCAACCCTTTAGTGGTGAGACCCTAACCTTTTCCACAGATATCCCATTTACTCAGCTGCTTAAAGACCAATAGCAGCTTTATCGAGTTAGGCTTATCAAAATTTCACCTCAAAACGCTGTTTTCTCATTATTTTGAACATTCAATTAGATTAACTACAGCCAATTGGGTAAATTAACCTATAAGTCAATTTATTAATAACTAAATTACTATGGAAACATCATTTCAGCGAGATCAGCTAGATAATCAGATTTTGTCAGCACTAATGGAAGAGGCTAGGACACCATTCGCCGAACTGGCTAAACGATTCGGCGTCAGTGCTGGGACCATCCATGTTCGAGTAGAGAAGATGAAACAAGCGGGTATTATCACTGGTGCGCAAATAACGGTGAACCCCAAGGCATTAGGCTATGATGTTTGCTGTTTTATTGGAATAAACTTAAAAAGTGCCGGCGATTACCCGGCGGCTTTAGCCAAGTTAAATGCATTAGAGGAAGTGACCGAAGCTTATTACACAACTGGGAATTATAGTGTATTTGTCAAAGTCATGTGCCAGTCAATTGATGGCCTGCAGCATGTGCTCATCAATCGAATCCAATCGATTGATGAAATTCAATCAACAGAAACATTGATAAGCCTACAAAACCCAATCGTTCGAGCAGTAAAGCCTTAAACATTACTGTCCAAAAACGCATGACTCAAAGTAATTGGCGAAAAAAAAGGCTAACTTACGTTAGCCTTTTTATTAGCGGTTGGATATTAAGCTTTAAGCTTGCGGCGTAACCAAACTAATGGCAATAACAATGTAGTCATCCATCCAGTAGAGCCACCATCATCGCTGTTATTGGTCTCTACTACTGGAGCGTCTGTAATAGTCATCGATGCTGAAGTCGAGTCACTATTACCATTACCGCCAGCAACCATTAATTCAAACGATAAGATAGTGCCATCCGCATCAACATCTGGTGCTGCAAACGTGATTGAATCACCGCCGTTAGTGAAACCAACTGGCACACCACCCGTTTGAGTCCATGTATAGGTTAACGCGTCATCGTTGCCATCGTATGAAGCTGCGCCACTGATAGTAACATTGCCATCATCATGTGCAGTTGCAGGCATATCCATCATAGCAACAGGCGCGACTTCCATAACACCAAACTTCATCATCTCTTCAACAGTGTCATCACCATGAGTGTTAGTGAACTTCATAGCATAAGCATCACCAGCACGAGTTGGAATAAAGTCAAACCCGACTGACATGACTTCACCGGTGTCAGTTGGTTGCGTTACATTCCAAGTGATTGTATTTCCTTCATGGCTTCCGTCATGGGAAATATTCTCAACCTTATGACCCTCAGAGATTTGAGCAGTGAAAGTGTATTCTCTATCAGCTCCGCTATAGTTTGGCTCAATATCAAAACTAATTGGCGTTGCTTCGCCAGCAACCATTTCCTCAGAAAGGCTAGCCATTAGTGTGACATCATCTTTACGAACGATGCTGTATGGAACTTGCAACATCGCGCTACCATCAGCTGATTCTAACGCCACAATACCAACAGAGTTTGTATCAGTATCCCAATCGAAAGTTAGAGAAAACTCTCCACCTTCTTCAGTAACATCAACCATTAAATCACTACTGAGTGAATCTTCGTCAGTTAAAATCGAAGTAATACGTACCGTTACTTCATCTGTTGCACCAGGAGCTGAAGGTGTATATGCATCTACAACAATATAGTAAACACCGGCTGGCAGGTTAGTAAATGCCACTTCTTCATCTGAATTAGGGCCACCACTACTACCGATATTGGCAAAGTTTGCATCCAGAATACGTAAGTCGACATCTGGTGCCGTAGCTGATGCTGTAGAGAAAACCACATTCGGCATGAATGGGAATTCTAGAGCGATGTAGTCAAAACCACCGTCTGGTACATTCAACGTAGCAGGTTCAATAAGATCAGACTTCTTATCATAAACACCTGCTGTAATATCTGTCAGTTCACTAGACACCATACCAGTGTAGGTCATGCTACCTTCAGAACGACCTGCTGTGATCTCAAAACTCGTTGGCAAGTTATTTCCACTGGCTTTAACTGCCACTGGTAACTTAACTTCTGGTAAACCATCAGCTTCAAGTTTAACATTGGCAAAGTTCCAACCAGCATCTGCACCGCTCACATCTGCTGTAATAGTAAGCTCTTGGCTCGCACCGGCGACCAACTCAAACTCAGCTGGCGATACTGTAATAGATAGACCGTCCGCTACACCCATAGTGCTGGCAGTCCAGCTACCATCTTGCGTGGCTTTAACAGTACGAGTCCAAGTACAAGTACCTACACACTTAGAGTCTGCCATTGTCGGCAGGTTAATGGCCGAAGGCTTCCCACCTAATCCAGGATCAGCTTTTACGTAGTTAACGTAAGTCTCATCCATAACCAGACCAGTTTTCGCTGCTGCTTCTACGTTGGCATAACCAGCACCCATATCAAAAAAGTCAGACGGTGTTACACCATCTTCTTTGAAGGTATCTTGGTCTGCTGTCAACATTAACGCAGATTGAACCTCAGCTGGTGTCCACTCAGGGTGAATACTAGCAAGTAGAGTCAATGCACCCGCTACATGTGGACTCGCCATAGATGTTCCGCTTAAGAAACCATAATCACTTGGATCTGGATTTTCTTTAAATGCGTCAGATTGATCATCTGCATAAGCAGCAAAAATGCTGACACCGGGAGCTGCAATTGAAGGTGCAATCACATCAGGCACGGATTTATTTGGACCACGTGAAGTGAAGCCAGCCGCTACGCGCGCTAAATCTTCATCTTGAATCACTTCGGTACCTGAAATGCTAGCCATATGGCCTTCACCACTTGCAAGCCAAGTACGCAGTAGATCACCTTGGTCCGCATCAATATGGATGGCTGGTAGCACATGTGCATCGGCAACAACACTTGTTGCTCCGCCTTGCAAATTACCTAGTACTAAACCTGCAGCACCGCCGGCTAGTACATTGCGGCCTTTATCTACACGTGCAATCGCACCACGATCACACATAACGATTGTGTTTTCGGCAAAGGTATTTTCAGGGAACGGTTGTAAACATTGCGCTGGGTCGTTATCGGGATCGTTTGCATTTACAAAATCACCAGCATAAACAATGGCACCAGCAAGTTCGCCAGTCATTGCTTTACCGGTTAATTCACCAGGAGCTTCAGTATCACCGCCGGTGAAACCGCTAATGGTTTTGTCCGCGAAATCACGATCATGCGTATAAGCCGCGACGGTACTTAACCAAGGTGCATCACCTGGTGAGCCAACAGTCTCAGGACCTGGGCCATCATTACCTGCAGATGTAGCGACATGTATACCCGCTTTACGCGCAGATAAGAAAGCCAAAGCATCCGCATCATTCCACGGGTTACTCGAACCACCACCAATTGAATAGTTCAGTGCATCAACACCATTTTCAATAGCGTGCTCAACAGCAAGAACCGTCAATGATGGAAAGCAGCCTGAGAAACGAATGGCATCATTTTCACCAGGTAAACAAACCTGATAGGATACGATATTAGCATGCGGTGCGACACCAGAAACATTATCAAAAACAACCCCAGTATCTTCACCGTCTACGTTTGGCACATTGACGTTCATCAATACGTTACCTGCCGAAGTACCGGCAGTATGAGAACCATGACCGTTATGGTCTTCACCATTTGGCGGCACATCTAAATCATAATCTAAATATCTGTCTGTGATTGCTGGCCAGCTGTGAACACCAATGAGCTTATCGTTACATAGCTCTGGGTAGTTCATTGCACAATCACCAGAGTATACCCCTTCACCCCAAGGGTTAGTATGGTCATACTCATCACCGCCAATATCGGCAAATGAAGGGTGGTCGCTATTAATACCAGTATCAATGATACCGACAATCATACCTTCACCTTGACTAGCAACTCCTGTTGCATCGCCACTCCAGACTGAAGGTGCTTTGATTATTGCAGGGCCCGAATCAGTAGTCGGCTTACGTAAAACTTCGCGCTGAATTTGCGCTATACCAGCCACTTTCGCTAGTTTGGCTGCTTGCGCTTGCGTCATTTCAACCACCATACCGTTGTAGGCAAGTGTGGTTTGTTGTTTGATATCTAGCTCACCGAGAATCGATGTTGCTTTTTGAATGACATTGTTTTGGCGAGAGTTAAGGAAAGAGCGGTAAGATTTAACTGCTGCACTGTTAACATCTAACTTTCTACTCTGGCTTGATACCACGTCAGTTGAAGTTGCCTTGTAGCCTTCGATACCACCTTGGTAAAGGGCAACCGGGCTCTCATTCAAACGAATAAAGTAGCGATATACACCATCACCTAAATCCGCTTCCGGCGTGAATACCGCATTGGTTCGAACGACATGATTCTGTACTTTAATTTTAGAATCAACGACTGGTATGTGTGCACTTACCCCGGCTGGCTTAGACAATACTACGTTTGGGCTACTCGTTGCAGCCGCAGTCGCAGACATGCTTATTATTGCAGTCGATACTGCTATAGCGATTTGAGTTTTCACTTGTCAATTCCTTAACACTTTGCTGTGCTTTTGTTATATAACTTCCTGAACAACACCTAACTCAGCCACTCCCTTCCCAGAAGATTCACCAAGCTAAAAAAGGTTCATTAGTACAAATGACTAACGAACCGATATTATTAACACAAAAGAAACAATAAAAAAACAAACAAGAAATAGACGGGTTACACTTTAAACCGATAATCCTTATTAAGCACAACAAAAGTGTAAAGAAACTGTTACTCAACTATGAGAGACTATAGCCGTACTGGCGCTTAGCGCTAGCCTAATCAAAAAAGAATTAATTATTACTAATTGCAACAGCAGAGTATATTTTTCGCACTGTTCACAATATTTAACAGCTCACAGCTCAAACACATTGGTCATCACTTTATAAAGTTCAGTGCCTTGATAAACCGATGCCGAAGCAAAGTGCAAAATAGGTACGCAGTCTTGGGGCAAGGTCAGTGGCGTTAACACCTGATCACTACCGTATTTATCTAAGCGCAGAATGTTGGCCAGTGGCTGGCCTGCACTCAGTTTCTCACCCAATGTTGCTTTATATTCCACCATGCCACCTAACGGCGCATGGTACTTTTTATAATCTTTCAAATAACAGCCAAAACGCGGCATCTCTGCCGGTAAAACTTGCTCACCAATCACCCCTTTTGCACTCAGGTAAGCCATGATGCCATGCGCGTCCTGTTTTGCATCTTCAAGATCAATATGCTCTTGGCTTCCAAGCTCTAAAGTAAAGGCATCAACCGCTACCGCAAAACTACGCCCCCTGGGTCGCCATGTGCTCACTGAGTTGCCACCATGGACAAAAGATAGACTCGTCCATCGCGCCACCAAAATCATTGGGGATTATCAAGGTATAAGGAATAGAGAATTGTTTCGCAAGCTCATAAGCATAAGTCGGACAATACAAATGTTTGCATGATTTAGGCCCAGTGTGCAGATCCAGCACAATATCGGCATCATGAGCCATTTTTTGTAAACTAACCGCAAGTTGATGACCGCTAGTGATCCCCCACTCGCCATCAAGACGAGCCTGACAAGCCGCAATCAAATGGGTGCGAAATGCATGCGTCAGCGCAGTATCGTCTAGATGGTGATGCTGAGCATACCAAGCCTCAACGTCTACCTTATGGTCAAAATACTCCCGATTCCAGTTCACCCCGGTGATCGGATCAAACCGACCGAGTGTAAATTCACCACTCTTTTGATTAATACCTAGCGGGTTAGCCAAAGGGACAAGTACCACGTCACCTAACACGTTTGCAGTCTCTAGGCGTTGCATTAACTGATAAATAACCGCGTTGCCCTGCACTTCGGCACCGTGAACATTGGCTTGAATATAAACACGTGGCGCTTCTACATCAGTACCGCGAAAGCGGAAAATGGGCACATTCAATTCATGGCCCGTGGCTAATTCGCCGACTTTCAATGATGACTGAGTAAATGACATGTTTTATCCTTCAAATAGATTTTGGTGCAATGCTTGAACCACTTGAGCCGCTTCCGATTCGGCCACTAAGACACATAAATTATGCGGACTAGCGCCTTGGCATATCATGCGTACATTATGGGTTTCCAATACTTCAAACACGCGTCGACAAACACCGGCTGTGGAGGCAATTTTATTGCCTACGATAGCCACTAAGGCTAAGTCATCTTCCACTCTCACTCGGCAATGCTGAGATAACTCCTGCAGCAGTGACTCGCTCAGTAGACCATTGCCCGCAGAGTCTGAGCCGGTTTTGTCCAGGGTAAGTGATACGTTAACTTCTGACGTGGTAATCAAATCGACACTGATTTTATGCTTAGCTAAAGTCGCAAAGGTTTCAGCTAAGAAGCCTTGGGCATGTAGCATCTGCAAACTATGCAAGTTTAACAGCGTCTGATCACGTCTAACGGCCACGGCACGGTAAACAGGTTCATCACTGACTTGATGACGAATCCAGGTGCCGCCGCGCTCAGGCTCTTTACTTGAACCGACAAAAACCTGAATTTTTTGTCTTACCGCCGGCAAAATTGTTGCTGGGTGTAGAACCTTGGCGCCAAAGGTCGCCATTTCGGCCGCTTCATTAAAGCTAATTTCTGCAATAGGACGAGCGTTAGGTGCTAAACGAGGATCGGTTGTGTAGATACCGGCCACATCGGTCCAAATTTCTACCGCGTTGGCCCGCAATGCCTCTGCCAATAATGCGGCAGAATAATCGCTACCGCCGCGACCCAATGTGGTAGTTTTACCTGCTTCATCGGCACCAATAAAGCCTTGAGTAACAATACGCTGACTTGCCAGTAATGGCAGCAGTTGACCTTCTACCAACTGAGCAATCGTTTCAACTTGCGGCTCAGCCTTGCCAAAATGACTGTCGGTTCTCAGTACTTGGCGAACATCAAATGCAGCTGCTGATTCACCTTTCTCGCGCAGTACAGCGGCAAACAAAGCAGATGAGCATTGCTCACCTTGTGCCAATAACTCGTCCATAATCTGTTTGCTGCGATTAAGCACTAACTGCTCACTGAGGTTGTCAATTTGGCTTAGTACACTATCTATACGTGCTGCGACATCCTGCGGCCGACCTAGGTCATCCAAAATACGGTACTGAATAGACGCAATTTCTTTAATCACTTGCTTGCGTCTATCTTCTTCTAATGTGGCTTGAGTTAGCTCAACCAGCAAGTTAGTGACACCGCTTGATGCACTGACCACCACAACGCGGGTATTGGGATTAGCCAGAATGATATCTGCGCAACGATTCATGGCAGCATAATCAGCCACAGAAGTGCCACCAAATTTGGCAACAACAATTTCATTCACAACAGATTGGGCAATAACAGACATTAGCTTTCCTCTGAACTAAATTGAGAAAAGGCTACAACATAAGAATTGATTAACATATTTACGCTCCGAACTTACTTCGTTCGAAGAGCCTGGTGTAAAGATTACACACCCTTAAGATAGGGAAAAGCGATCGTCACCAGAAGCTCTCCACCAAAAAACAGGTGACAATCGTTAGGATTCAACCCAATCGACCGATATTGCTGTGAGCCAAACACAATGACAATACCTCGGCGCTAATCTCCCTCATAAACTGTCGTCGGGGTTGGCCCCCCTCAAGCTTACTACCTAGTTAACGCTCCTCTTCTGTATTGGTATGTTTTCCATACCAATGACGCAAAACTAACAAATTTGACTAAATACTGTCAACGCTACAAACCAGAAAACACTGAGTTTTGTTGATTTAATCGTATCACCGCGCCATTAAGGCTGAAAATGAAATGAAAACTGAAGCTAGCTAGCAAGATTCTGGCAGTTCACTGACTAAATTAACCCGACTAGAAAAGCGCCCTATCGCCGTCTCGTCATGCTTCAACAAGCATGGAACTAAACGTAAAGTGTCATTTTCAACAAAATAGATGGCATTTTGTTTAAAAGCTAAACCTAATGCAATCGCCGCTGGTTTATCTATCGCCACAGCCCAACTCTTTTCCATATGGCGCCGATCCGACGAAGTCCCCACCATCGCCCGATAAGGTAGACCCATTTTCTCAATCTCACCTTGTAGCTTTCGATCTAATAAGCGATTTTGACTGGCGCTCAATATTTCACCCTGTGGATTGTGGGCAGTAATAATAGCGAAAGATAAAGTGGGAGAAAGTGATTGAGTAAATAAGAATTGGGTCTGCTGATAACATTGCCAAAGGGGGTGATTATCCGTGCTCATTGCCGTCAAGCTCCAATATTCGATTCGAAATATTATAGCAAATACTGCTAGCTATCTTACAGGTGTGATCCCGTTCACCAAAATGATTTTTTTATGAATGTTAAAAATCAATAACTTAGGTCAAGTCGTGTGATATAGCTCAAAACCCAAAGTAAATTTGTTAACATTTCATTTGTTAACAAATGCCTAAAACGAGTACAATAAGCACCGTTGGTTAGCATTTTAGAACAATAAGATGCACCGCACTTAGTTACTTCGACTGACTGACACGCAAGTAACGAGCAAACCAACTTCCTGTATAAAATGTCGGCGTGACCAGCCAGCACATTTAAAGCTTAAAAATAATTAACTAGTAGGGGGAACTAATCTCTACTATTGTTAATCGAAGTGAATACAGTTCGCGTTTCCTAAAAATATAGAGATACGCATACTTTACTAATCATGAAGTGTGTTGCTGTTTCAGGCTAGTTTTTGAGAGCACCGACGTGGATCAGTAATTGTCAGTAGATGAGATGGGGCGCAGCCGTAGCACGCGCTCATGGTTAGAACAGATTTGAACAAATATTAGGTACTTTAATATGCAAAACCCGCACATTCTGATCGTTGAAGATGAAGCCGTTACCAGAAACACGCTAAGAAGTATTTTTGAAGCAGAAGGATATGTGGTATCAGAAGCTAATGATGGCGCAGAGATGCATAAAGCAATGCAAGAAAACAAGATCAACTTGGTAGTGATGGATATCAATCTACCGGGTAAAAATGGTCTGTTACTTGCGCGTGAACTACGTGAGATCAACAACATCGGCCTAATCTTCCTAACGGGTCGTGATAACAAAGTTGACAAGATCTTAGGTCTTGAAATTGGTGCTGATGACTACATCACTAAACCATTCAACCCACGTGAGTTGACTATCCGTGCACGCAACCTACTGACGCGAGTCAATAGCACTGGTACTGAATCAGAAGAGAAAAGCGCAGTTGAGTTCTACCGTTTCAACGGTTGGAGCTTAGAAATTAACAGCCGCTCTCTAGTTAGCCCACAAGGCGAATCTTACAAATTGCCACGTAGCGAATTCCGCGCGATGCTGCACTTTGTTGAGAACCCTGGCAAAATCTTAACTCGTGCTGACCTACTCATGAAAATGACTGGCCGCGAACTTAAGCCACATGACCGCACTGTTGACGTGACTATCCGTCGTATCCGTAAGCACTTTGAAAGCTTGCCTGATACGCCAGAAATCATCGCGACTATTCACGGTGAAGGCTATCGTTTCTGCGGTAACTTAGAAGAAGTTTAAGTTACTCAGTAAGATAACTAAAAAGCCAGTCTAAAGACTGGCTTTTTTTGTGGCTGCGATTTGATGAGGATTGCCTATAACAATCGGCAATTGCTGCTTCTAGGGCATTATCTCGCGCGGTTAGCTTGCACTAAGGTTTTAGCTGCCTATCTAAAAAGTCTGCTAAGGAGCGATACAAATGGGTGCGTACCTTATGACCACGCATTGAGTGTTTCGACCCCGGGTAGTCAATCAATTGAAATAGCTTACCTTCATCTTGCAGGGCTTTGTACACCCGAGTGCTATTTTCAAACAAGACATTATCATCAGCCATGCCATGATACATCAACAGTCCCGACTGATAGTTTTTCACATAGGGGAATACGCTGCTCGCCTCATAGCCTTGAGCATTGGTTTGCGGGTGACCTAAATATCGCTCAGTATAGTGCGTATCATACAATGCCCAGTCGGTTACTGGCGCACCAGAAATAGCCGCTTTGAAATGCGTAGGCGCTTTAAACAATCCCATTAAGGCCATATAACCGCCATAGCTATGGCCATATAACGCAATATTCTCGCCATCAACAAATGACTGAGTACGCAAGAAATCGACACCGGCTTTCTGATCATTAACCTCAACTTCGCCTAAGTGCTCATGAATAACAAACTCAAACCGAGTGCCACGATGCGCTGAGCCACGATTGTCTAGCTGAAAAACAACATAACCTTGTTGCAATAAGTATTGTGTAAAGTAGTCATGCTCGCTCCAACTGTTCACTACTAACTGTGCATGCGGGCCGCCATACACTCGCACTACCACAGGGTAACGCTGACTTGCATCAAAGTTAGTTGGCTTAAATAGGCGATATTGCAGTGCTTGGCCATCCTCAGCTTTAATCTCGCCAAACTCCGGTTGCTGCCACAAACCAAAATAGGGATAGAGTGGATGAGTCTTGTTGATGGCATTCTCTTCCACCCAAGCTAAACGTTCACCCTGTTCATCATGCAAGCTGATTTGCGGAGGCTGTGACAAGCTATTGAAATAGTCTAAATAGATTGCTTGGTTATCGGCAAACACTGGCATATGCATACCACTGCGCGAACTTAACTGCTCGACATCACCACCTCCAAGTGGCACTCGATAAAGGTGTCTTTCGGTGACCTTGGTTTTACGGCCAGTGAAATATAACCACTGATTGGTCTCATCAATAAAAGAGACGGCATCAACGGCCCACTCACCTTGGGTTAGCTGTTTGGCCAAGCTGCCATCTAAATTAAATAGATAAAGATGATTAAAACCATCGCGCTCCGACGCCCAAATAAACTGCTCGGTTTTCTTTAAAAAATGCAAATCGTCATTGAGGTTTATCCACGCACGGCTACGCTCTTTGACTAAATCGCGACTTTGCTTAATATCTGCTAGATCCACAACCCGTAGATCTAAGGCTTTTTGATCGCGGCTTTGCCATTGAAAAGATAGCTGCTGGCTATTTGGCAGCCATTTAACTCTCGGCAAATAGATGTCCTTGTCGGCACCAAGGTCGACCCATTGTGTCTGCTTTGAAGCCAGGTTAACAACGCCCAATTGCACGGTAACATTGGTTTTACCCGCATAAGGGTAGCGCTGCTCAGTCAGTTTAATGCCATCAGCGTATATTTCATTACGCGTGACCAATTCTACCCCTGACTCATCAACTCGGGTGTAGGCAATTGCAGATTCATCCGGTGCCCACCAGTAACCTGTCATGCGGCCCATCTCTTCTTGAGCGACAAACTCCGCCATTGCATTCTTAATCGCGCCACCACCGTCAGTGGTCATTGCCGTCAATTGGTTGTTGGCAAGATCTAATACATACAGGTTTTGCTCACGAACGAAGGAGACATAATGTCCTTTAGGCGACAAGCGCGCATCTGTTGCAAACCCTTCGCCAATGGCAAGCTGGGTAACTTTGCCAGAATCGATTGCAAATAAATACAAGTTGCCACTGGCTGGGATTAGAATCGTTTGGCCATCGTCAGACCAAAAGTATTCCATGATCCCCTGGCCATAAATACGTTGACGTTCACGCCTTGCCTTCTCTTCATCAGATAGCTCAGCAATGGTGAGCTTTTGTGCATCAAGCAAACGACTTTGTTGACCCGTTGCCACATCCATCTGCCAAAGATCGTAAAAGTGTTGGTCATCAGCACGGCCAGCTAGATAGGTCACCAGCTTGCCATCAGGCGATAGCTTTAACCCTCTAGGGCTACTGCCAGCTAAAGCAGGCGAATCATATAAACGTTCTATGGTTAGCGGCGTTTGGCCACCAACAGATGTAGATTGCGTGCTAAGCGCACTGCAAGACTGAGATAAAAGCATAGGCACCGCCATTAGGGCTAAACTCATCCATTTTTTTGTCATTATTGTGTCCTGGACGTAAGTGAACTGATAAACGTTACAACATCTGCGCCATTGTGCCTTAAAGCTTCACAAAACTAAAACAATCATCGCACTATTGTTGTCACTGAAACTTGTTATAAATTCAGATATAATCAGCGCCAAATTATAAATAATGCACTAGACGAGATAGCCACCGTTAATACCTACTCGGTGATCAAGGTGTCACGTCGCTACCCCATAAGATCTCACGCTGAGCTCGCTCGGCAATGAAATAGGAAACAAGATGCAAACTCTGGCTGAAAATCTGACCTCACAAGCAATTTCTCCTACTCTTGAAAAACTTATTCTGACCCTAGCTAACACCTCAAAAGAGATTAGTCATGCAGTACGCCACGGCGCATTAGCCGGTGTTTTGGGCGCGACTGAGCAAGAAAACGTTCAGGGTGAAACCCAGAAAAAGCTCGATATCATCACCAATGACATGCTTAAAGATGCGTTACAAGCTGACGGCACGGTTCGTGGTATCGCGTCTGAAGAAGAAGACTATGTAGTTGAAGCGGATGCCAATGGCGAATTTTTAGTGTGTTTCGACCCATTAGATGGCTCATCGAACATCGACATCAACTCGCTGGTCGGTACCATTTTTTCAGTGCTACCTGCGACTGAGGGTGAGTTAACAGAGCAAAGCTTCTTACAAGCTGGTCGTAATCAAGTGGCTGCAGGTTATGTACTTTATGGTCCATCAACCATGTTGGCACTCACCACAGGTAAAGGCGTACAGTTATTTACCCTAAACCCAGAAACCAACGAGTTCTTGCTAACCGATGGCGCTATGGCCATTAGCAAAGACACGGGTGAGTTTGCCATTAACATGTCAAATCAACGTTTTTGGGAAGCCCCAATGCAAACTTACATCAGCGATCTATTGCTAGGTAAGATTGGCCCACGTGAAAAGTCATTCAACATGCGTTGGATTGCCGCTATGGTGGGTGATGTGCATCGCGTACTGTCGCGCGGCGGTATTTTTACCTACCCAACAGACAACAAAAACCCTGAAAAACCATACAAGTTACGGTTAATGTATGAAGCAAACCCAATGGCATTCTTGGTGGAACAAGCAGGCGGTAAGGCTTCAACCGGTTATGAAACGATTTTGGACATTCAACCCACTGAAATTCATCAACGTGTCGCAGTGATCTTAGGCTCTGCTAACGAAGTTGATATGTGCTTGGAGTATCACGGCCAAGATTACAGTGAAGAGCCAAGCCTATAAATAGTGATATACGCTGATACATAAACGCCACTTAGTGTGGCGTTTTTTTATTGCGTAAAAAAAGCCACAGTAATAACACTGTGGCTTGGGTTAGCGATGCTTAGCACCGCTTGTCTTTACCTAAGACGAACTTATTAAACATGCTAGTTAAGGAGAGTACTCTGATTTGTATAAGTCCTCTTACTTAGCAACCAGTTCTTATTTGGTTGAATACTTAGCCGCTTCTTCACCCGCAACTTTACCAAAGGTAATGATGTCGGAAATCGCGTTACCACCAAGTCGGTTAGCACCATGAACACCACCAGTCACTTCACCGGCACCGTATAGGCCTGGAATCACTTGCTGTTTGGCATTGATGATTTCCGCTTTAGAATCGATTTTCACCCCACCCATAGTGTGGTGAACACCCGGTGTGACTTCAATGGCGTAGTAGTTACCTTCGTTTAGGGCGCGTGGCAGATTAGGACGTTCAAAATCTGTATCTTTACCCGCTTTAACAAAGCCGTTATAACGTGCAATCGCTTCCGCTAATGCCTTACCATCGATGTTTTCAATTTTACCAAGCTTCTCTGGCGACTCGGCAGACGGCACCACACCAAGGCCAATGTACTTATCAATTTTCTTCAGTGACTTACGTACTGAATCGTCAAAGATTAAGTAGGCTGTCTTGCCCGTTTGTTGCAAAATGGCCGCAGCCGCTTTATCACGAGTGGTGATTTCATTAACAAAGCGCTTGCCTTCACGGTTAACCAAAATGGCACCATTACCACGTACCGCTTCAGTCACCATCACCCCACCTTTAACCGATAGCGTTGGATGAGCTTGAATATATTGTAGATCCTGCATTGCAGCACCTGCATTACCCGCCACGTCAATACCATCACCGGTTGCACCTGGTTGGTTGGTTGATACAAAGCCTTTTAATTTAGGATCAAGCTTGGCCACACGGTCATTATTCTTACCAAAACCACCTGTCGCTAACACGACAGCATCCGCTTTGACCCAGTAGTATCCTGTGTACATGCCTTTAACTAAGATACCGGTCACTTTGCCGTCATTATCTTGCAGGATCTCAATACCACGGGTATTCATGCGCATGTCGATGTTGCGCTCTTTGGCATTATCATAAAGCACTTGGATAACATGAGCACCGACACCTGCACCGCCAGTTGGGCGATGTGAACGGTTAGCTGAAGCGCCGCCCATACGACCGATATCGGTAAGGTCTGCGCCCATCTTAGTCATCCAATCTACAGAACCTTTAGAGTGAGTAACTAAAACATCAACCAAGGCAGGATCGTTTAGGTCACGGCCGCCTTTCATGGTGTCTTTACGCATTGATTCAACACTATCTTCAATGCCTTTGGCTTTTTGCTGATCGGTCCAAGCCGCATTCATGCCGCCCGCTGCTAGCTTGGCATTACCGCCGATAACAGGCTCTTTTTCAATCAGAATAACTTTAGCGCCTTCGTCATGAGCTGCAACTGCTGCAGAGAAACCTGCGCCACCAGAGCCAACAACCACAACATCAACGGTGTCACGAGGAGCGGCCGCAAGTGCTGCTTCGCGGTCAGACTTATCTTTCGCTAGCTCTGCAATTGTCGGTTCGTCACGCTGCCATTTTTTAGTGTAAGGCATGTCGAAATCAAAACTGTGGCAAGAGTCGCAATACACCATCGATTTTTCATGCGCACTGTGACAAGAGGTACAAGCAATATCGCCAGGGAAATGAGAATCATGGGCGTTATAGTGGTCATGCTGGGTTTGCTCAGCAACTTCTTCCATCGTCCCATGACAAGAAACGCACTGTGCATTTTCATGGCTTAGGTTATCGTTAGACAGTTCACCATCTGGCGTATGACAGCTTTCACATTCCATGTTTTCACCATGGAAGTCGGCCAAGTTGTCTGCTGCAGTTGCGTTTGCTGCGATACCAGCACTACCCAATAGTGCTGCTATATAGACCGCTAATTTTACTTTTTTCATTTTTGCTCCCAGTCTCTCTGCTTCTGGCCGTCATTGGCCGCTGCCAAGAGATGCTTTATCGTTTATTCAGGCTTCACACTGAATGATGTCCATCAACTGGACCATTTCATTGCTCTGGATTAATCATTGCTTAAAGCTGGCTTAGCAACAATTAACTCAAGTGGGATATGAAGCCTCAATCACAAGCTGAAAAAACCGCTATGCAATCTTGCATGGGAATACGCGCAGTTATGCAAAAATGCATAATGACGGTTGAAAGCGATCACAATGTCTATACTCTTGCAAACCATCACCATTGGCTGCGGCGACAGAAGTTATCCAAAAAATAAATAACTGAACAAGTAATTATCACCCTTGGTTAACAAAAAACGCCGCTGCGCACAGTTTCACTATGTTGCGACTGCTAAGATGTCCCCATGAGATATTTATTATTGGCATTAGCGCTGCTGTGCTTTAACAGTTACGCTGAACAAAGCATCACCTTTGGCGTTCACTCAAAAACTGCACCACTTGAGTGGCGCAATAACGGCGTCGACCAAGGGTTTAACATTGAACTCATGGACCGCATTGGTCAGCTGACTAACCGCCGTATCATCGTCAGACGCAAGAGCTTTCAAGAGTTAGTCAGCGATGTCCACAACCCCGATAGTGACATCGATGTCATAGCCGTTGTTAGCCCAGTAAACTTAGGTCGGCAGTTGAGTCAGTCCGATCCCATCTATGCCACCCATGCTAAAGCTTATACCTTGCACGGCAAAGGCTATATAAATGATTGGCAAGACCTTATCGGCAAACGCGTCGCGATTAAAAAAGGCGCTTTTGTCGATGTTTACCTATCGGGTTACCCACAAGAATTTGAACGGGTTGATGTCGATTTGTATGAAACAGGCTTTCAACTTATGACCCAAGGCAAAGTCGATGTGGTGTTAGCTGAAAGTTTTGTGGCTCGGCGGCTGCTTCCGCTTTACCCCGCCATTCGCAGCGGCAGTGACGCGCTGATTTATGGTGCGTTTAACTTTGTCGCCAACAACCAACGCAGCGCACTCATGACTGAGATCAATGATGCACTCAGACAACTAAAATTGTCTGGCGAGTATGACGCCTTAGTCAATAAATGGTTTGGGACTGGGCGTGAGAAAGTGGATCTCACTTCCACCCAAAAACGCACCTTTGCGCTGGCTATCGTAGTGAGCATTATCTCCGCAATCGGCATGATTTTTACTGGGTTTGTCAGTATTAGCCTACGCAAACAAAAGCGCGCACTTAAAACAGAACTGGCCCAACGCCTTGATATTCAGCGGCAACTAGTCAGCTTATCTAAACAGTTTCAATCAGTGCTCGACGGTATCCCCAATGGTGTAACTATCTATAGTCATGACATGCAAAAGCTGTGGAGTAATGACAATAATATTGAACTACTGAGTAGTGCTGAGTTTCACCATGAAGATGGCCGCCCGCTTGAACTCCAAGCCTTGGTTACACAGGTATTGGCTAAGCAAAGCTCACAAATTGAAGAGATGGCCTACTTACAGCAGTTTTGGCAGCTACAAGTCCACCCCATCGCCGACAATCAAGTGGTTATCTTGCTTGAAGATACCACCGAGGCTCATCAGTTACGCCAAGCCAACGATGAAGCCAGCCGCTTAGCTTCTTTGGGTGAGCTGTCAGCGGGGATCGCCCATGAGATCAATAACCCAACCGGCCTAATTGTGCACTCAATATCTCAGCTACAGCAAGCAATGGCTGACTGTCAGCCCGCCTTTGATAGCTATCAAAAACAGAACCCCTTTTGGTTGATTACCGGTCTGCCTCCAGAGCAAGCGTTGGCAGAGGCGAGCCACAGTTGCAACACGATCGAAGAAGGGGCGCAAAGAATTAGCCGTATTGTCAGCGACCTTAAACGCTACGCACTACCGACGCTATCGAGCGAACAAGAACGGGTTTCGCTCAATGAAGTGGTCAATGTCTCATTGCGCCTAACCGCGAATCAGATAAAAACCTTTCAAGTGAGCATCCAACTGAGTCAACCTGCTGCTTGGGTTTACGGCGACGCCCAGCAATTACAACAGGTAGTGATCAATCTTATCCAGAATGCCTGTCATGCGTGTGAATCCGGTAAAGGTCATATTGTCATCGAAACCCGCATCATTGCCGATGAACAAGCCATAATCAGTATTACTGACAATGGTTGCGGTATGAATCGCTCGACACTGGCACGGGTCACTGAACCCTTTTTCACTACCCGTCGTTCCGTCGGCGGCAGTGGCTTAGGTTTGTCTGTTTGCAGCCGTATCGTCAAAGCCTATAACGGCGAACTACAGATGACCTCTAAACTCAAACAAGGTACCTGTATAAAAGTACGGCTGCCTTTGGCTAAAGAAGAGAGCAACTAGATGAAATTAGCCCGCAATATTCTTTTGGTTGATGATGAAGCAGCTTGGTTACGCACCTTAGCCAACACCCTTAACCGCCTTGTACCCGAAGCACAAATCGATACCTGTGTTGATAGCCGTCAAGTGGCCAACCGCCTTAATGTGGCCGACTATGCGCTAGTATTGCTTGATCTGACTATGCCGTTTCATTCGGGGGAAGAGCTACTGGCAATGATACGCAGCGAGCACCCTAACACCCGAGTGATCATTGTCACCGGCGTTAATGAGGTCGACACTGCTGTTAGGTGCATTAAAAATGGCGCCTATGATTATTTTATTAAAACCGATGCCGTTGAAGATTTAGCCCGTACGGTCAGGCGCGCGCTAGAGGTGGTTGGGTTAGAGCGCAACTACCTTAAAATCAAAGAGCACTTTTTAAGCCGTACGCTCGAACAACCTCAGGCCTTCAATAATATTCTCACTTGCGAGCCACAACTGCTGGACCAGTTTCGTTACCTTGAAGCCATCGCCCATAGCCCAGAACCGCTGCTAATTTCTGGCGAAAGTGGCACAGGTAAGAGTGAATTTGCTAAATCGAGCCATCAGCTATGCTGTGCTGACGCGCCTTTTATCAGCCTCAACCTAGCGGGTATTAGTGATGAATCGTTTGAGCTGAAACTGTTCGGCCAGTTAAAACACCATGATGATGGCCAAGTCACCGCACAAGCCGGCGTGCTGCATCATGTTAATGGTGGCACCTTGTATCTCAATGAAGTGGGCGCACTGTCAATTGCCAGCCAACTCAAATTGCTCGATGTGATAGAAAGCCGACAATATTATCCCGTTGGCAGTGAGCGCCCTTATCCGGTGAATTGCCGCATTGTGGCCTCTACTCAAGATGACCTACTTAAGCTCAATCAGCAAGGCAGCTTTCGCAGCGACCTACTGTATCGATTAAGAGCCCACAAAATCCATCTACCACCGCTATCCCAGCGCAATTTAGACTTGTCGATGCTCATCAATCACTTTATTGAACTCGCCGCACAAGAAATGGAATTACCACCGCCACAACAACCGCGGGATCTAGCCGCGCAGCTTAGCGAGTATCGCTTTCCGGGTAATCTCCACGAATTAAAAGGAATGGTATTTGATGCCGTCAGCCGTAGCGATGGTGTACAGCTCAATATCAGCCCATTCATGGAGGCAATAAACGAACACCGCACTTTAGATAGCCAACCACAAACGGCAATGGTGTTCCCCAAAGCATTGCCGACTTTGGCTGAAATGAGCCAAGCATTGATCGACGAAGCCATGAGTCGCACTGCTAATAACCAAACTGCCGCAGCGCAAATGCTCGGTATCAGCCAAAGTGCACTCAGCCGGCGCTTAAAGGGCTAGTCCGAGCTCAACATACAAAAAAGCCGAAGCAATATGCTTCGGCTTTTTAGCTTAACCATCTCTTCTAACCCTAAGCGTTACTTTGTAGCGTTTGCGCTTCTTCAGCATCATGGGCTTTCTCAGTCGCATCGACGATGGTCAATACGGCTGTATCACCTACCACATTACAAGAAGTCAGTACCATATCAATCAATCTATCAAGTGCCGCAACAATCACGAACGCTTCAACAGGTAAGCCCATCTGGTGGATAAGCACTCCAATCATCACCATGCCGCCGCCGGGCACACCGCCCGCACCGACTGACAATAAGAAAATACTAAATAGCAATGCTGGCAGTTGGTCCATCGATATTGGCGCACCAAATGAATTGGCGACAAAGAAAATAGCAATGGTGATATAAATCGATACGCCGCCCATATTCATAGTGGCACCCAGTGGCACACCAAACCCGGCCACGGCGCGTTTTACACCAAGTTTTTCGGTTAGGGTTCGCATGGTGACTGGAATCGTCGCGTTAGAGCTTGCGGTAGATAATGAAAATAAGATCTGCTCGCGGGTTTTAGCACGAAACGCCTTAGCAGAAACCGGTGTAAACAAGCTCACTGCAAATGGGTAGACCACAAAAATCCACAATAACAACAAGCCTAAAATTAGTACTAGGTATTCCAGTACACTGAAAAATAATGCTGCTTCAAGTGTTGCACCAAGCTTCAACATCAACGCAAACACACCAATAGGTGCCAGTTGCATCACCACACTAATCAGCTTCATCATTACCTTGTTGCCCTCTTGGAACCCTTGGACCAACAACGGCACAGACTGACTCATTGATTTAACGACACCGCCCACAAGCAATGCCATAAAGATCACCTGCAACATATTGCCTGAACTAAACGCGGCAATCGGGTTGCTTGGTACAATACCCACAATAAGCTGGACTAAATTGGGTAACTCTGTTGCAGTAATCTCCACCCCACTGCCGCCAGACATATCAACTCCACGCCCGGGAGACAGCAGCAACGCCACACAAAGCGCAGCAAAAATCGCCACAACAGTATTAATGATGTAGAAACCAAATGTTTTGCCACCGAGACGGCCGAAACTTCTTAGGTCTTGTAACTCCAAGACACCGCAGACAATGCTGACAAATACCAATGGCACTACCAACATCATAATCATGTTGACGAACATGGTGCCAACACCGCTGGCCAGATCCACGACTGTGCCTGAAAGGAACCCTACCTGAGGCAGAAAATACTGAATGAAGCTACCGAGGATAAGTCCGGAAAATAGACCAATAAAAATCCGGGTCGAAAGAGATTTAGTCATATGCTTGCCTTTTATTTGCACGATTCAACACGTACATTTATCTATTTGTCGACGCCTAAGGATTTAAAAGTATTTTTATTATAAATAAATCAATAAATTAAAATCTATTGACCGTCCTTCCCCCAAGGAGGAAAGCCTTAAAACGCGTTACTCACAAAAGATAGTGAATCATGCTGGCACTAATTTCAAACCCAATTACCTAATTGTTAAAAGCAACAAGATAGAAACATACGAAAAAACAAGCACTAAGTGCCAGTAAGTAATGAAATTAATCCTTAGGGTAGCAAAAAGCAGCGCAGGTAACTTTTACAAACTTAAACCCCCGTTAACAATGAGGGCTTATTTGCTTAAATAACGATAGATATAAGTACCAATCAAAATCAAGATCTTGGCTAAAAACTTCAAAACAGACCCGCAAAACAGCAGGCAACGCCAGCATACTGTATATCACTAGATGCTCATAGCAATACCACTTAGGTTAAGCGAGCCACAACTCAACATCTTTAATAATAAAATTACCATTAAAACGAGGATGAGGCTCACCTATGGGTTCTAGCTCAAAGTACTGGCGATGCTCTTCAGGCAAACCCTCGAAGCCGCAAATCACCTGATAAAGCCAACTTTCAGTGTCCCACTCTAATCCCTGCTGTTGATGATACTGTAATGCTGATTGCCTCATACCACTATCAATGACGGCACAAAAATACTCATCGACAGCCAGCTTGAGCGGGTTGTCTGGTATATCAAAGTCTTCGGCTGCCGCTAAAGACATGCTCACATCATGCTCGCGCGTCGGAGTCGCAACCTGATGACGGGCAATCGACTTGATTTGAGTCACCAGTTGCAACAGCTCATTCTCATGACCCGTATTGAACACATCAACCGATGCCGGTGCAATCAAGGCGTCAGCTTGATTAAACAGATTCGGTACCTGCTTATGGCCAACATGATTGTCGGGGTTATAGTCTGGATGCTGGTCGGTATACAACAGCCAGCCCTTAAGTAGCCGGGTACGGCCTTGGATTTGACGGAATCGGCCAAGCAGTTCCAGTAAACGGCCCTGAACCACGCTCAACTCCTGGGTACAATCACTCAAGGTTTCTTGCAAACGCGTCACTAACAGCTTACGCAGTTCTCTGATATCACCGGCAATATTTGCGAGTTCATCAAACTGCACCATCTCTAAGCCATTAAGCAGCTCTGTCACTTGGCTTTGGGCCAATTCATTTTCTCGAATCTTGGCATTAATCGTGCCCACATAACCAAATTCGTTATTAATACGACTCCAAAGCACACGGATGGAATAACGCAGTCCTTCAGCAAAGGCGTAGACGTGTTCGCTCAGATCCGCTAAATAAGCCTCTGAAGCCGCATAGTCAACCGCATGGCGCGCTTCTTTATAATGATCTGCCAGTGTTTTAATGGTCGCCATTGATGAGCCCACGTTAGCGTCAATTTGACGATTACGCTCATCTTTTAGCGCCTCTTCCAATAAGGCCCGTACCGAGCGTTTGAGCCTAAGCTCCTGCTCGGCTTCTGGGCGATACAAGATATCCGCTTTACGTAGCTTATCTACGATTGCAGCGTTGTCGTTGTTTTCTGCGATAGAGCCGGCCAAATAGACATCCATCACCAACTCAGCATGACGGCCTAGCTGCTTTAGCAGCTTTACCCCCGCCTGATGTAAGTTGTTTCCCATGCTACATCAGCTCCCTTTGGGTCGCCGTTTCCGCTTGCAGCTCTAGGCTTAACCCTTCAGTCTCATCAATAAAGCGAATCACTTCATAAAGGTAATCAAGCTTACCCGTGGCAATGTAGATCTGTTTTTCCTGATTAGGGCGCAACAAGTAACCCAGTTCAACCAAGCGCTTAAACACTAATTTTATTTGCGCATCAACTTGGCTACTGGTTGAACCAAATAAACGATAGTGGCTTATTTTAGCCAGTTGCTCTTTGAACGCTGGTGTATCTTCGATACGGCTTTGTAGCTCGGTTAATCGTATTGCTGCCCCTTCACTTAGCGGGGCATCTTGGCCATTTGCCTCTTGCACTAAGACTAACCACTCCACCAGCGGGGTTAACGCATTGCAAATATCGCGAAACTGCTGTGATATCACTTTACGTTCGCGCTCACCGAGCTGCAGATAGCCACAGAAAAACACTTCGCCCTCACCGGCTTGCGCTAAGGTGCGATTGATTTGATTGAGGTATTGTTCAATATGTTCTCGGGTACTGGCACTTTTAAGTGCACGCCAACCATCTTCATTGGTGGTTTTACAAATAAACTCACCCCGTAATAGGGCTTCAATCAGCGCACCTTGGCCAACTAGCACAGTCTCTGTCATTGCAGTCATTACACCGCCTCCTTAGCCACACGTTGATTGAGTTTATCGGCTATAGGGTTCATCTGCGGTTTCACCACTTGTAGCTTTTTGGTTTGTTTATTGATGATGTAGCGATTGGCAAACAAGTTCAGCACCTCAGACTCTGGATTAGGGAATGCCCCCAAAACACTGATGTTATTGTTCTCACAAGCATCAAAAATCTTTTTCACATTACCGTGGTGCAAGGTTCCAAGCTCATCAATAGGCCAGTGGATAGTCACCGCGGCAGGACCGCGCAATAAACGGGTAAATGCCAATAGGAACTTACATAAAATCAGGTAAGCCATACCGTGACTGGATGATTCATTCAACTGACGGTCAGTGCGGATAACCAGATCGCTATTGCCCTCTTTAAGGCGCAATTCAATTTCTAACAGTTTTGCAATTCCGCCGGTTAGCGCTGCGCGGCCAATAATATCTAACGCTCGGCGCATACTGCTGGTGTAGTGCTCATTGGGTAACTCATTAAAACCATCGGCCTTCCACTGTTTAAAGGCTTTTACAAACTCTTCTAACTCTGGCCAGAACTCCAGTTCGCTGATCCGCGAGCGAATTTTCACCGCTGATTCTGACACACCATCAAGGAATAGCTCTTCACCGACCTCACGAGTAATTCGGGCACTTTGCGAGGCGATACGGCGGTCGATATCGGCGAGCACATCATAAAATGCCGTCAAATCCACGCCAAAAATACGCCCTTGTTCACGCAGTGCCATCATTGACTGTGGCACCATGACATTTAACAGCTGTTCAAGTTGCGGCACCAGTTTACGGTAATCAAGCAAGCGAATACCCTTGTCATTCACCGAGCTCGACTCTTCACGGGCACGCTCCCAAGTTTCAGACAAACTTGAGCCCGACTTGCTGGCAATCACCGAATCAAAATGCTCAACGTATTGCTTGACCGCGGTCAGTAATTGGTCACGACTTAGCAATAACTCTTCGCCCTGTCTGAGGCGCTCGGTCAGCCCACCTTGCGGTTGATCGTTGTTAGCCGGTAACTTGAGTTCAGCTAATTTGCGCATGACACTGCGCAGTTTAGTGAGGTTTTCAGACGCTTCAACTTGGACCGCATCTGATGCTTTGCGAGCCGTATCTAACTCAGTACGACGCTGCTTAATTTCAGCGGCGCGCTGCGCCAGTTGCTGCTCAAGCTCAGAGGTGGCAATTTTCACCGTTGACAGTTCTGATTGCAGCTTAGGCTTACGCACTAACCAAGTATGCTGGTACCAGTCATCAAAACGTAGCACTTCACTACGACGCTGCTCCGCTTTGGCAATGTTTTGCTCTAGCTGCTTGATATCTTGTTTGAGCTTAACAATCTTTTCTTCGTCGACGCCACGTGATTTAAGCTCATTTTTATACCATTGCTCGCAGGCTTTCTGCTCAGCTTTGGCGTCGGTCCGGCGCTGGCTAATATTTTGCTTAACTTGGGCAAGTTGCGCTTCGAGCGCACCGATGACCTCTTGCCAATAAGCTTTCTTTTCCATACGCGCTTCAAGCGCCTGCTCTTGTTGCTCATCGAGCCAGTGTTGATGCTGATGCTCAAGCTGCTTAGTGTCACTCTCGAGTCGAATGAGCCCCTGTTTAGCTGCGGCTTTGCGGGCACTTAACGCTTCATTGATACGCTGTTGCTCACTGCGCTTCTCATCAAACAAGCGACGTAAGTCATCGCGGCTATTTTTGTGCGCAGTACGCGCAACCGTAAGGCTACGGTTAACCTTATCCAATTCACCGTTGATATTTACTAAGTTATCTTCTGCTTCTGCTTTGAGGTTTTTGGCACTCACTAAAGCCTCATCGGCTTGCGCTAAGCGCTGACGCAGCGCTTGCTCTGAATGGGCATATTCAGGAATGTCGATAGACTTAAGGTCAATGTTTAGCCCAAACAGGGTACTGGCTGCATCTGACGAAACACTGGGATGCAGGTCGCTACGGTGCAGTAACTCTGGACTAATCACTTTACCGATGGAACCTTCCCATTCAGGCACTTCTTTGCGCAAATATTCCAGCAGCGTATGCGACTGCGGAAACAGCATGTGGTTAATTTCATCCAGTGCTGACTGACGCTCAATCACCCGCACACCGGCAAGGCGCAACGCTTCATTAGCCTGATCGCGCTTAGCTTTTAGCTTGCGCTCATCACTGCTGATGCGATCGACATCATTATTACAGGCTTCTTGATGTTCATCGGCCAAGCTAATGCGCTCATCAAACACCGCAAGATTCAGTTTTTCCTCTTCGGTATAGGTCACATTGGCCACTTGCATGTTCAGCTCGGCCACTTTCAGCTTTAACCCATACGCTTGCTCACTAAACTGTTTTTCACCCTGTTGACGTTTGTCACGCCACTGCGTTTCTAACGCTTCAAGCTCTGCGCGAGCCACATCTCTTTGCTTGTCGCGCGCTTCACGATGCTTATCTTGCTCTTTATCAAGCTGTTCTAGCTCACGGTTGAGACTCTCACCAATTTTACTACGACGGGCGTTATACGCCGCTTCAATATCTTGGTGCTTCTCAGTTTGCAGTTTATGCCGCTCACTGAGGTTTTCTAAACTGCCGCGCCAATTAGGCAGCTGGTCCAAATCTAGCTTGGCCTGCTCAATGTCAGCATCGAGAAAGGCACCATGTTGATCTTCAATGGCGTCGAGTTCAAATTCAATTTTGGCCACATCGCCTTTCGCCGCTGAAAGATCGAGGTTGAGCTCATCACGCTGCTCTTTCCACTCTTCATCCAACTGACGTAACTGCTGACCCAACGACTTTGATTGTTGCTGGTGTTCTTCCTGGCGCACCACTTCTTGCGTTTCGTCGCGCACATAGCCGCGCTTTAATCCGCCTAGCCGCTGCTCAACACTCAGTAGTTGGTTAAACTCCTGCTCAAGCTTTTCAAACTCTGGGCGAATTTGTTCAAAACCTTGTATGAGCTGGCTTTCGCGGATCCACGCTTCTACTCGTTGCGGATTTAAACGTGAAGCAGGCGGATTAACCCCATCCTCTTCTAAAATGGCAGCGATCATCGACTTGATGGTTTCCATCTTGCCTTCTTTTGAATGCACCGCTTTGGCGAGCTTTTCAATATGGCGCAATGAATGCTGACTTTCGCACAAGCTAAATTGACGCGCATAATTCCGCAGTTCAGTGCGATTACTCCCGGTACTAAGCAAAGTGCGGTCATTTTGAATAATGGCACGAAACTCTCGGGTATTAAGCAAATTGGTCACGCTGACACCAGCGCTTTTCATTTTTCTACCTAGCTCTGCCATCGTGTGGCATATAACGGTTTCGCCTTGCTGGGTTTTAATATAGTCATCAAGCTCAAACGCTTTGGCGATAAAGCGGTAGTTCACCCCTTTACCTTCACCGGCTGAAGCCAATACCGCCTGGTTAAGCTGGCCGTCGTCACGCTTATACTCATAGATGATAAAACTTGAATCGTGGGGCAAATACCAGCGCTCGAAACTATCTCGCGTTGAGGGCACAACACGACTGGGGTATTCACCATAAAACACCGGGACCAAACGCTGTAAGGTGGTTTTACCCGAAGCATTGGTACCACAAATGTTGGTATGGCCATCTAATAGTAATTCAACGACGCCAGGAAGGTGGGTGTTAATCAACACGATTCGATTCAAGCTTGGCATTTTTATCCTTATCCAAACAGTGCCGCAAGTAGGCGACATAAAACCAGCGGTATTAAGCCGTAATCTAAGGACTATAAGCGACTTAATGGGGCAAAACTATCCCTAAAATAAAACAAAAACAGCACACTTGGCAATGATATGCACCGCTGAGTGTTATCTAAGGATTAATAGCCGAGTATCATACGCTAATTTGACGAAAATCAGTGTTCAAGGAAGGAGCAGATAACTTAAGTTGTCGATGAAGATTTTAGCCGCTTGGGCAAAACAAAAACAGGATTGGCACGACGAAGTCGAATCACACCTTAGCGGGCAGAACAGTACAGGGACGCAGCGCCATAAGTCTGTTGACGCGACGGCGGCAAAATTTAACTTAGTGTCGATAAAAAAGCGCGCTAGGCGCGCTTATTTATATAGAGATTCAGTTACGCCGCTTCAAAGGCATGACGATAGCTTTCATAGTCTGCGACCATGCCAGCGGCCTTTTCAGCCTCATAAGGACGCAAGCCACTCATCACTAATGTTTTAACCCCAGTTCCCACTACACGGTCGTTGGCAAGCAGCTCAAAGCTCAATGTAACATCACCACGCTTACCCGTAATCTCAAGTTGTTGATCAACCAGCTTTAAAGACACTTGGTCAAAATCGAGGGTATGCAAATCAAACGACATGCTTTCATAAATGACCAATGGACGTGCAGGATTAATCATCATCTGATGTTGTTTCATCATGGGTACCAGCACATGAATGAAATTCAAACCTGAAAAGGCCACGTAACTGCGTACAAAAGACTCTATTTGGGTCGCGCAGTGCACCTTATCGCCGCTGGTTTCGACCTGCAGGTAGGTTTTATCACGTGAATCGCTAATAGCAAACTGACTAGCAACCGAATCGGCAAACTGTAATTCAACTCCATCGCCCACCATACCTTCAAATGTAAAATGCATTTTTTGATGCAAACCATATTGATTTAGGACCAAAGCAAACAATAGGTCTCCCGGTACACAAAAGCGCTTCGCGCCGACGTTATGAATGGGATTAAAATCACTGGCAATCGCTTTAGCAAAGTCACTGGCTTGCTGCGCTGTTACGTGAACGGTTTGGTCTTGCTTGGAAAAATAGGGCGTTAAAAACATGTCTACTCATCGGTTGTTAGCACTTCTGGGCGCATATTCTATAGCAGAACAGCAAAACAACTCACCCGATGACTTAACAGAGCCATTTTTTACCGTGAGCCTCACCATAGACTCTGTTGCAAACCAACCAAAATACAACTTCTCCTGCGACACAGATCACACCAAACGAACAAAACTGCCACTTTTGTAAAGAAAATGAGCGATTAAGTTAATTTTAATTTACCTTCTTTACAATTAAGACTTATAATGCGAATCAATCTCATTAGTGACAACATTAACCTTTATATTGGCTAACATTCGGAGAAACCATGTCTAAGCCTAAAGCTCTTCCTCTAAGCGTACTTTCAGTCGCTCTATTAACCGCCATGTCTCAAACTGCATTCGCGGATGAGTCTGCAGATACCTCAACCATGGAACAGATAACTATCTTTGGTAAAAAAAATCCATTGAACACCGTTCCTGGTAGTGGTCACCAAATTACTGAAGCTGAGTTAGAACAGTTTAAATATACCGACATTATGCGCACTCTTGCTTCTGTTCCGGGTGTCTATATTCAAGAAGAAGATGGCTATGGTTTGCGCCCTAATTTGGGTATGCGAGGCACCGGACAAAACCGCTCAGAGAAAATTACCGTAATGGAAGACGGTGTGTTAGCTGCACCAGCGCCATACGCCTCTCCAGCGGCATATTACTTCCCGACTTCGGGTCGTATGCAATCGGTTGAAGTGCTTAAAGGTAGCTCCACAGTTAAATATGGACCACGTACAACCGGTGGTGTGATCAACTTACTATCGCGTCAAATTCCAGAAGAAGATCTAGCCGGTAAAGTTGATGTAGCCGCAGGTCAAGATGGCTTTGCTAAGCTTCATGGCTGGGCTGGTGGTCAAGGTGAGCGTGTCGGTGGTGTGGTTGACCTATATCGCTATCAAGCAGACGGTTTCCGCAGTATCAATGGTGTCGGTGGTGACACTGGCTTTAAGAAAAATGATGCACTTGCTAAATTTAGCGTACGTTCTGCAAAAGATGCCAAGTTCAACCAGGTACTTGAGTTTAAGCTTAAGTATTCAGATGAAACTTCAAATGAGACCTACATGGGTCTAACCGATGAAGATTACGCAGCCAACCCTTATAGCCGCTACAGTGCATCTCAAAAAGATGTGATGGATACTGAACACAAACAGCTTCAGGTTAACCACATCATCGATTTCAGCGACAATGTCACTTTAGGCACCACCGCTTATTACAATGACTTTAAGCGTAACTGGTACAAAACCAGTAAAGTTGGCGGCGAAAGTATCAGCGGCGACGGCACGCAAATAGCGGCAGATTTTGATAAAGATCCAAGCAGCGGTGATTTAGAAGTTCAAGTTAAAGCCAATAACCGTGCGTACCTGTCTCAAGGTATTCAAACCGAACTAAATTGGTATCTAGATAGTCACGAGCTGGCATTTGGTGCACGTTATCATGAAGATGAGATGGATCGTTTCCAGTGGGTTGATAAATATAACTTAGGTTCAAACCAAGTTATGACCCTCACTGAAGCTGGTGTACCAGGTACCGATTCAAACCGTATCGATAGCGCTAAAGCTTTAGCCTTATATGTGCAAGATAAAATCTCTTTAGGTGACTTCAACATTACTGCTGGCTTGCGTTATGAAGATGTCGAAACCAACCGCGTTGATTGGGGTAAGACTAATCCTGGTCGCGATGGTCAGCCAAGTAAAGATATTAGCAACAGCTTCTCCGCAGTACTACCTTCACTATCAGCTACTTATCAAATCAATGATGAGCTATTGGTACTTGCCGGTGTACAAAAAGGTTTCTCACCTGCAGCACCGGGTAACGCTGATAGCCAAGAAGAAGAGAGCTGGAACTACGAAGCAGGTGCACGCTTCAATAACGGTGACTTCACATCAGAAGCGATTTTCTTCTACAGCGACTACAGCAATATGCATGGTGATTGTACTGCCTCAAAAGGATGTGACGACGATAACATTGGCAACCAATACAACGGTGGTGAAGTCGATGTTACCGGTCTAGAACTCAGCTTAGGTTACAGCTTTAACACTGCTGGCGACATTAGTTTCCCTGTGAAGGTGGCTTATACCTATACCAACGCAGAATTTGGCAATAGTTTTGAGTCTGATTTTGACCCTTGGGGGGATGTTAAGAAAGGTTACAAACTGCCTTACCTACCAGAGAACATGTTGTTTGCCTCTGCCGGTATTAAGGGCGGTAGCTGGGAATTGACCCTAGCAGGTCGCTACACCGATGATATCCGCACCCAAGCAGGTCAAGGCAGCATAGCTCAAGAGCAACTCATTGAAGCAAAAACAGTATTTGACCTATCGGGTCGCTACTACATTTCAGAGCAACAAGAAGTGTACCTAACAGCGGAAAACTTGTTTGATGAGAAGTATGTAACCACTAAAATCCATGGTTCAAACTTCGCTGGTAAGCCAATGACTGTAACTGTCGGTTATAGCTACCAGTTCTAATCGATACCACAGAGTTAAACTCAAGTGCCCGAAAGGTTAACTTTCGGGCGCTTTTTTATTTGATCTATCGATTACAGACCCTATATGCCACCGATGTCGCAAAAAGCTAACCACATCTCGACTAATATCGACCTCACTACAACGGGCGACACTGCGCATTTAACACATAAACTGCCCCTAAATCGCTCTTCGCAACCTATTATCTATTAAGGGCAATGATTGCTGCGAGTACACATGAAACATTGGACCAAAACCGAAAAACTTCACCTCAGTGTCAGCAACCCCAATATTCATATCAGTGGCACTCACAGCTACTACAGTGATTACTGGGATAGTGGATTTGAAAAGTCAGTGGTGCGTTACCTGCATGGCGACGAGATGACCCGAGATAACCCACCACCTTGGCCTGTCGACCAACTCTATATTGGTAATTATGTCTGTATAGGTGCAGAAGCCGTGATTTTAATGGGCGGCAATCACACCCACCGTACTGACTGGTTGTGCCTTTACCCATTTATGCAAACTATTACGGAAGCTTACCAGAGCAAAGGCGATACCAGGTTAGCTGACAATTGTTGGATAGGGATGCGGGCGATGTTAATGCCCGGCATCAGCATAGGTGAAGGCGCAGTTGTGGCCGCTAACGCTGTGGTGACCAAAGATGTACCTGCTTACAGCATTGTGGCGGGCAACCCGGCTAAAGTGATTAAGCACCGCTTTGATGAACATACCATCACGCGTTTGCTCGCACTTAAGCTATACCAACGTCCGGAATCTGAAATCATCAAGCTGATTCCCTACTTGTCAGCCACAGATATTGCAGGGTTAGAACAAGCAATTAGCCAGCTTGAGGCGTCAAACAATACTTGACGCCATCGCTACGCCTATTAGCCACCAGTCAGTTTTTGCCACCAAGACAGCGGCTCACCGCAGTTTTTTGCTGGCTGGTAGCTTACCGAGAGTGCCGGTAAGCGCTGAACATTGCCACAATCAGGTTCCATAGCTTGGCCTGTGGTTTTATCAAAGTAACCATTAACGATACCGTCAACCGGCGTGCGCCTTAGGCTAATTGGCGCACGATTGTTTAAAAACGTTTGATAAACCGCCATAGCACCGCTGCTGCCATACAATCCTGTTTTGCCATTATCATCCAGCCCGACCCACACCGCCGCGACATTCCGCTCATCAAACCCGGCAAACCATGAATCTCGCGAATCATTACTGGTGCCGGTTTTGCCCGCTAATGTCACCCGAGGAAACGCCTGCCCTAGACGTTTAGCCGTGCCCTGCTCAACCACTTGTGTCATCGCATGTTGCACTAAGAAATTAGGCGCTGCTTCAATCGCTTGGCTTTGCGGCACTCTTTCTACCGCGAGTGGATTGTCATGACTATCAAGCACTGCGGTTACCGAAGACAACTGCCGATAACGACCATTGTCAGCAACGGTTTGATAAACCTGCGCCACCATTAATGGCGATCCATTTACCGCACCAAGTAACATAGAAGGATACTGCGGTATGGTATCGCGCCAACCAGCTTTATCTAGCACACTGGCGACACTGCCGGTGCCCACCTGCATGCCTAAATTGACGGTAGGCACATTCATCGACTTCATAAACGCGGTCATTAGCGGCACTTCACCGCGAAATTGTCGATCGACATTTTGCGGCGACCAAGTGTTGCCTTGGCCATTTTTTAAGGTAATCGGTTTATCTGCCAGCGGCGTTGCTAAACTGTATTTGTCGCCCTGCGACAAGGCAGCCGCATACACAAACGGTTTCATCAACGAGCCGATAGGACGACGTATTTC
Source organism: Shewanella waksmanii ATCC BAA-643 (assembly GCF_000518805.1). Taxonomy (GTDB): domain Bacteria; phylum Pseudomonadota; class Gammaproteobacteria; order Enterobacterales; family Shewanellaceae; genus Shewanella; species Shewanella waksmanii. The sequence continues at coordinate 108,879 of NZ_JAEH01000006.1, read as the reverse complement.
AACCGCGCGGTTAAAACCTTGATACCCTGGTACCTTGTCACCGACCATTGCGGCAATACCTGCACTGTATTTATCTGTTACCACCATGCCCACTTGCAAGGCTTCGTCTCGCTGACCTAGCTGTTTCATAGTGGTCACCACCGCTTTTTCAGCCGCTTCCTGGGCCAGTGGATCGAGTGTGGTGTATACCTTAATGCCAGATTGCTGCAGCAGTTGGTCGCCAAAACGACGATTGAGCTCATGTTTCACTACGGCAAAAAACGCCGGCAGTTTTTGATGAACCGGCTTGCTTGCTTTACGTAAACCTAATGGTGACTCAACCGCGGCTTTATATTCAGCGACCGTGAGCTTGCCATCTTCCATCAAGAGTCGCAGCACCAAATCGCGACGCTGTTGAGCGCGCTCAGGGTAACGCCACGGGTTGTAATAGGATGGGCCTTTAATAACTGCAATCAAAAAAGCTTGCTGGGGCACGGTGAGCTCGGCAATCGGGCGGCCAAAATAAAACTGCGATGCCAACCCCATACCGTGCACGCCACGAGCTTTGTCTTGCCCCATGTAAACTTCGTTTAAATACGCCTCGAGGATTTCATCTTTGTCATAACGAAAATCAATGATCACCGCCATCAAAGCTTCGCGAACCTTGCGCACTAACGAGCGCTCACTCGATAAGAAAAAGTTTTTCGCCAACTGCTGCGTCAAAGTTGAGCCACCTTGCACTGTGCGCCCAGCGCTAATATTGACCATAGCGGCACGCACAATCGCAAATGGATTAACCCCATGATGCTGATAGAAACTGCGATCTTCGACCAAAATCAACGCATCGACAATCGCTTGCGGCATTTTGTCTGTGCTAACAAATAAGCGGTCTTCGTCGTTGCCAGTCACAATGCGATCAAGCAACACTGGCTCAAGGTGGAATACAGCAAGCTGGCGTTGGTCCGTATGCCGGCTCACTTTGCTGACGCCTTGGCTATCAAAACTTATCATCACCCGCTGCGCATCTTGCTCACCTTGAGGGTGCAAAAACGGGCGGCGCCATAAATCGACTTTGGTTTTAGAGGCAGAGAACTCCCCAACCTGACGAGGATTGGCGACTTTGCGATACCCCAACAGTTTAAGCTCAGCAATTAACTGCTGATGACTCACCGCTGCACCGGGATACAAGGCCATAGAGCGGCTGAAAACTTGTGCCGGCAAATGCCATTTTTGCCCTTCAAACTTACGCGCAATGATTTGATCTAAATAGATACAATAAAAAACCACCGCCGTGAGACCAATCAGTGACAGCTTCCAGGTCAACGACCACAACTTAGCCCAATGACTTCTGCTCTTCGCTTTGGGCTTAGTTTTAGCCGTCTTAGCTCTAGGCTTTGCTGGGCGTTTCTTGGCTGTTTGTTTACTTGTCATTACTATTCCATTACTACAGATAAATCATCACAGCCATTACTGCGCACGATTGAGAGTTTTCTTTTTGGTATATTTAGTTGGATTGGTATTAGCCGGATCGTCCGGCCACAGATGCTTGGGATAGCGCCCCTTCATCTCTTTTTTAACCTCAACATACGCCCCTTGCCAAAATGCTGATAGATCTGCAGTTAAGGCTATCGGTCGCTGTGCCGGCGATAACAACTCCATGGTGGCAACCAAATTGCCATTGGCCAACTGCGGACTTTGAGCCATACCGAGTGCTTCTTGTAGACGGACACTTAATAACGCACGTCCGGCATCATCGTATCGGATAGGTGAGCGTGTTCCCGTCGCCATAGGCCAATGCGTGGGTAACCATTGACTGAGTAACTGCTGTTGCTCCCAGGTCAGTCGGTTCAGCAGCAAGGTATAAAAATCAAGCTTAAGTAACTGTGGTAAGCGGCTAATATCCGTCAGGTAAGGCTGCAGCCAATCTGAGACTTCCGCCAACAACGACGGTTCATCATAGGCCGGCCACTGTGGATGCCATTGCTGCATTAGCTGGGCGCGCATCATCAGCTGCTGGGTTTTATCATTCAGTTGCAACCAGGTAAGCCCTCGCTCGACAACCAGTGCACACAATGCTGGCGCAATAAGTTGTGCATCGAGTTTACTAGGACGGCAGCTTAAAGTGATCTCACCAACACTGCGGCGCCATTGCGCATCGAACTTCTGCTTCGTATCGTCCCAGCCACATATTTGTTGCTCGTTCACCAATGACGCTAGCGGACCATCAAACAGTTCGTTATCCAACTCTGCTGCAAGGTAGACTCGGCCACTGGCTTGACCTTGGGTTTCTTGAAAATCCGCCACCACTAACCAAGGTTGATTGGCCAACGGATCTTGCTCATTAATACTGACCCCTGAACCACAGGCCAACTGAAACCCTTGACCACGTTTTTTGGCAATGCGGTCGGGATAGGCAAAGGCGAGTAACATGGCCACATCGCGACTATTGGCTGCATTTAGCAACTCTGCATCACTGCAATTAAGATTGAAATGACGTAACCACTGCCTAACTCTTTGTCCCGCTTCGCCGCGCAGTGCTTCGGCTAAATAACCCTGAATATCCGCGCCTTTTCTTGAGCGACTGCGCGATTCAATCACGCCAACTAATAGCGCTGCTAAACCAACCAGCATAGGTTGCTGTTGCGCATCGGCTAATAACTTGGCTTTTAATAGCATATGCGCCAAACGGGGTTCACAACCAAGCTGATAAGCCGCTTGTCCATGGGCGGTTATTTTGTGCTGATTGTCAGTTAACTCTAGTTGCTGCAGAAGTTGCCACGCAATTTGCTCATTAGCCGGTGCAGCTGCGGTTAATAATGGTAAGGCCGACAGTTGATTTACTCCCCAAAGCGCCGCATCTAGGCACATTGAAGTCAGATCATTATGGCTTATTTCTGGTTCGTCACTGCTCAGCAGTCGGTCATGTTGCTCTTTGCTCCACAAGCGAATACACACTCCTGGGGCAATACGTCCGGCACGTCCACTACGCTGGGCAGCAGAAGACTGACTAATGCGTTTCATCGACAGGCGAGTGACACCGGTTTTAGGGTTAAAGCTCGCCTGACGCTTATAGCCGCTGTCGACCACATAGGTTATCCCTTCAATGGTTAAGCTCGACTCTGCAACATTGGTCGCCAGCACAATTTTATTGCAGCCATCGATTGCTGGGGCGATGGCTAAATCTTGCTGTTTGGCCGTCAGTGCACCATATAATGGGGTAATAACAAACTGTGCATCATCGATTCGCGCGCTTAAATAACGCTGCAGCTGCATAATTTCACGTTGACCCGGTAAAAATGCTAACAATGAGCCGTCGATTCCGTTGCTACACAACTCGCTAATGACCGCCCCCATATGGTTTAGCCAATCGTCAGTCGCCTTTGCTGCGCGATATTGCACATCGACCGGAAAACTGCGGCCTTCACTGCGTAACTGAGCTGCATCGGGCATCAGAGATTGTAATGGTAAACCGGTTAAGGTGGCCGACATCGCTATCAAGGTTAAATCTTCCCTTAACGATGCTTGCACCTCTAGCGCTAAAGCGAGGCCTAAATCTGTGGTTAAATGACGCTCATGGATCTCATCAAAGATGACCGCAGCAATCCCTGTTAGTTCAGGGTCTTGCTGTATCATCCGCGTGAGTACGCCCTCAGTAACCACTTCTAATCTGGTATTTTGACTCACTTTAGTTTCACCACGGACGCGAAAACCGACTTCATCCCCTAAGCGACAACCACGCTGTTTAGCAATAAACTGCGCTACGCTACGTGCCGCGACTCGGCGAGGTTCTAACATCAATATTTTGCCGTCTATCTCTGGCCAATCAAGCATAGCCAACGGCAGAGCCGTTGACTTACCTGCCCCTGTGGGGGCTTCAATAATCAACTGCTGATGGCTTGATAATGCCTGACGAATTGGCTCAAAAAGGGAAAATATTGGAATGTGGTTCACAACAGGTAATCAACTATAAAATCCAGCAGCCAGTGTACTAGGATTCAGCACAAAGCGAAACTTGCCCTAGGCGGTTATTGCGCTTTATTGAGTTAAACAATATTCATGCTGACGGACTTAACGTGGCTGCCCATTGCAAATTATCAGCGCAGGTTAACTGGGTTAACGGTTGTGGTTTTGCAATACCGTATCCTTGTGCAAAATCGACACCGAAAGAGTGGACTAACTTACCTATATCTTCAGATTCTACAAACTCTGCCACCGTTTGAAAGTGCATATCTTTTGCTAACTCGCAAATGGCTTTCACAATAGCCTGATCCGCTGGGGTACTGCATATTTGACTGATGAACTGGCCGTCAATTTTAACAAAATCAACATCTAATAGTTTAAGGTAGGCAAAGCTAGAAAAGCCGGATCCAAAGTCATCTAAGGCTAAACTACAGCCCATAGGGTGAATGATATCAATCAGTCGCGTGGCATTATCAAGCTGGCTCACCGCTGCTGTTTCAGTAATTTCAAAACACAATTTGGCAACCAACTCTGGTTCAGATAGCAATCGCATTTCTAACCATTCCATGAACTCATCATCATCGAGTGACAACGCCGACAAGTTTATTGCCACCATCGACATGCTTTGCCAGGTTTCGAGATGGGCGTTTCCCCAACGCAGCACATGTTCAATCACCCACCGATCGACCTTTGCCGCTAAGTTAAAACGCTCCGCAGCGGGCAGAAAAATACCCGGTGCCACCAGCTCGCCGTCCTCATTGATCATCCGTAATAGTATTTCAACATGCAAACCAGCATCGCTGGTATTCACTGGCTCAATGGGCTGGTAAAACAAGGTAAAATGGTTCAGAGCAAGCGCGCCAACAATATCAACTGAAGCGCTCATATCCGTATGTATTCTATCCATCAATGGGTCGCCAAGGCGATAAAAATGCCAACCATTGCGGCCACCTTCTTTAACCACTCGACAGGCGGCATCCGCGCGACCCAGTACTTGGGTAATATCATCATCGGGATTGATGGCAGCCAGCCCCATACTCACAGTGACAGCGTGAGTTCGCCCTTGCCAAATAAACTCATGCCCTGCCAGCGCCTGGCAAATCCTTCCGGCCACTTGCTCTGCGGTATTTTGGCTAATGCCGTGCATGAGTATGCCGTACTCATCACTGCCCAAACGGGCCACCACATCACCTTTTCGTACCAGTTTCTTGAGCCGTTGCGCGACCTCGATTAGCAACTGATCACCGGCCTTATGGCCACTGATGTTATTAACGATTTGAAACTGATCGAGATTGATAAAGCCAATGAAGTTAAGCTCGTTCGCCTGCGACTGCTGACCACTACTAAAAATTGACTCAAAATAGGTTCGATTGGGTAATCCGGTTAGGGCATCAAAGTTTGCCTGTAATTGCTGACCGTGGCCGTCGACTTCATTACTGCTGCACTGCTCAGCAATCATCAGTAACATGCCATCATTGCTGGGCATGCGGCTAAAATTGAGTTTAAACCAGTTATATTTATCGGCTCCGGCCACAGTAGGTAATTCACACCATGCTTGCCCAAGAATGCGGTCGCGGACTAGCTGAATAGTATCAAGCAGTATGCCCCTTTCGGCCTCGCGCACTAACTCCTGCACCGCTTGCTGCTCACTAACAAGAAAGCCATGTTGTGCGGCATGGTTAAAAACACTGATTTGGTTGTGCTTATCTATGAGCACTGCCGCCATAGGCAGACGATACAAAATTTCGGTACTTGACTGATGATTGGCTTGTAATTCATTGAGTAAAAATTCGCTTTCAAAGCGTAACCCAAGCTGCTGCACCGCAAGTGATAATAGCTGCAACAACTCGGCCGGACACTGCCACTGTCTATCGCCGTTAGCAATACCAAGCAGGTAATCATGCATTGCAAGACGCTGCCTTGGCAATAAAGTTAACCGTTCAATGCTGGCAGATTGCAACAGCCTTGCTTCTTGAGAATTGGCTTCGGGCCAGCGTTCATCAATACGTAATAGCTGTAATCTATCTTGATTGATCAACTGAGTGAAATAGCGACTGGCCGCAGCCATTCGCGACAGTTCGTTAGTGGGAGGAACGGTTAGATCTTGTTGCTGATATTCACAAAACGTGATGTGACCATCAGGCTTAATTCGCATAAAGAACAGCCCATCACATTTAAGCAATGCACTTAACCTGTGCAGCAGAGTGGCATTATCTGATTGCTGCAGCAATTCAATAAATTCGTGCAGCCAATTATCTGATATTTTGGACACGCTGTTGGACATGGTGCGCCAAACCCTCAAAAACTTAGTTAAAATGATGAGTTAAGTATAGGCACAACAAATGAAACTGCCTGACTAAAGCAAAAAAACTCAATATGATGCAGCTATCTTGCTGACAGGCGCATTCGAATAAGGAGGGTCTATGAACAGAAGGTTATTTTTAGGCTTTGGTTTATCCGCAGCACAGCAACAGCAGTGCCAACAGCTACAACAAGCCATAGGTGCACCGTATCGCGCTGTTATTAGCGAAAACTTGCATGTAACGGCGCTATTCATTGGCCAGCTTAATGAGCCCCAAATACAGCGCCTTATTAGCGGCATCAGTGAGTCAATCTCAGCCCAACAGCTAGTGGGGTTTCAGATAGTATTTGATACATTAGTTTATTGGTCGAAGCCACAAATACTGGCACTTGAAGCCAGTTATTGTCCCGCTGCGTTACTGAATATACATACTTGCCTCACCCAATTGGCGGCACCCTTGACTGAGCTGCCAGCTCATGAGCAATACCGGCCCCATATTACCTTGTTTCGTAAAGCCAAGACGTTGATGCCTATGCCTATGCCTAACACTAGTGTTAAAGCATCGATGAACTCACTGGCGCTATATGAATCGGTCTCTACGACGCAGGGCGTGCAATATCAGGTACTAGAGCAGTGGTCACTTGCGAACAGCTAAAAACAAAAAACTCAGGTAAGCAAATGAGCTGCTCACCTGAGTTTTGTTACCTTGCACTGCCACCCTTGATGGCAGGCAACGATTGTTTAGCTATCTTACAATGGGTTGAGGTAAGACTTAACTGCTTGTAGCCTCACGGTTGCGCCACCGATAATATCGAGAAAGCCTAAAATACTATGAGGCTTTTCAGCACTAACCCATGCAGAGCCCGTGGCACCAATTGGCAACATATCCATGGTGGCTTTATCAATCTCTAATACTACAGTTCGACCAACCGGCATGGCTCCCATACTGATGTGTCTTGATACCATCTGCTCTCGTGGTAACAAATCGCCCTGCGCTTCACCGGTTGCCTCAACTTTACTGTGCACTCTCGCACGGAAAATCTGACCTGGATAGGCATCAATGTAAAACTCGGCAAACTGGCCGGTCTTAATATTGGCAAATGATTGATCTGGAATACGCATCTCGACAAACTTTCTCCCGGTATCCCATAAATGCATAGCGCCAATACGTGAGCCCCCAGCAAGATACACATGGGTCACCATGCCATCGAATGGTGCACGAACTTGCAAACGTTCAAGCTCAAATTGCTGTTTGCGCATCTGGGCGTATTGCACTTCAAGTTGCGCGCGCTGCACCTGCAAGTCTGCAGCGCAGATTTCTACTTGGTCTTCAGCGGTCTCTAAATCATGATCACTGACATGCTCACCTAAGTTCTGGCTGCGGATCAGTGTTCGCTTAGCTTGAGCAAGACGGACTTCAGCCGCCTCAATATTACGCTTTACCTCATTAATTTTGGCATTAATCCCATCGATGGCACTACTCACCTTATCGTCCACTAAGGTGTAGAGCAGCTCGCCCTTCTTGACGTGCTGGTTATGGTCAACATAAATATCACCAATCTGCTGACCAATGGTTGACGATAATACCGCATGCGGTGCACGTACTGTGGTTGATTGAGTTAAATCTGCTGGCGAATAAAATCGATGTGCAATAAATAGTGTCCCCGCAATTAACACTCCAATAAGCACACTAATGAAATAGTTTCTTGGGCGAGATTTGACCACTTTAAACTTAAACAGTAACCAAACAATCAAAATATAGGGCAACATGATCTCTTTCATTAACGCGTCCCCCTAAGCCATTCTTGTACTCGGTCCCAGTCGGTCACAATTGCTACCACCGCCAGTACCCATAGCGGCTTCCATGCTAAGCCCAGCATACATAACCAAAAGACGAGTTTCGCTTGGCGCATGCCTTTTTCTTTCGCAAGATACTTGGGCAACGAGTGCAAATGCCACAGCTTTAATAATACCCAGGCAAAAATGGCCACAGTCACTATGGTAACAAACCACATAAAGCCGACAGACTCTAACAGCGGCATAACGCTGGGGGTTTGATCATATAATAAATCAGTTGGATGGATGTTCATTGCACTCTCTAGTTGGCTATTCAAAGTTTGGCTACCAAAGGCGACAAACAGCGCGCGGTAACCCAATGGCTGAACTATACTGATTGAATGCTGAACCCAAGTTGAACTGGAAATTGTGCTGGAGGAGCCTTTAGCCTAGTCGAGGTGAGATTTGTGACAAAGTTAACATAAAAAAAAGCCACCCTGTTCAAGGGCAGCAATTGAAGAATACTTACGAACTGGTCCATACGTAGCAAACTGTTAATATTGATAACACACTGGAAAAAATTGATCATGGCTATAGATTTGAAAGAATTTGAAAAGTTTTGAATACCACTACTGACTACCGTTAGAAAACGTGAACTACCACCCTCCCAGTAAGAACAGTAAGATACTGATTTTATTTGCCATAAAATCAAAATCGCCCCAAATAACTCCCATTTAAAAATGCGATAGCACCAACTTGTAAAGCTGATTTGAGGTGACTGCCGCTCCTTGACCATCATGCTGACTCAAGGTGTCTCTAAGCCCCGGCGATGCCGCAATGGTATACAGATAAAAAGGGTTAGCATGTTGCGCCGCACGCATACGCTGCAATAACTTCATTCCAGCTAGTGGGTCACCATGACGCCCCATGTCAGAAATCACCACATCATAGTGATACATGCCAAGCAGTTTCAACGCCTCTTCTGAAGTAACCACAGAATAGACTGACAACTGTTTGTCATTAAAAAATTGCCGTTCGATATCATTGTTACTGGGGTTATCATCAACCCAGAGAATACGTCCGAGACTGCCAGCTGACTCACTGTGGATTAAGTCGGGTCGACTGGTAAATTGAACAAAACTAATCCCTAATACCAGTACCATAGTCGTGACCAGCAAGGGCCATTTAAATGTACTAACAAGCCGCTGATATTGTGGGACTTGCGGTGAGATTAGTGCTTGGTTGTGATGCGTCTCATCTTCCGATGACTGGCGAGTACGCAACTTAAGTTCATTAGATAAACGATAACCACGGCCATGTACCGTTTCAATCACATTGATTTGGCAACCAGATTGCTTAAATAACTTGCGCCCTTGCGATACTAATTTAGACAGCGATAGATCAGACACCACCGTATCCGGCCAACAAACCTGTAAACATTGTTGCTTACTGACCCAATTAGGCGCGTTGGCAATTAACAACGCCATCAAACTAAACAGCCTATCGTCGGCAGGAACTTTTTTCCCATTAATCAATAACTTACGAGACTCGCAATCTATCGAAAACGGCTCAAACTCAACCCACATATGCACTTTTCTCTACAGTGACAATTTATCCTCTTAAGGTTAAATAACTTGCCACTGAAACCTGCAACTGGCAACCGTAACGCATAGTGATGCCACTGAATATCGTTGCGACAAAATAAAAAGCGGACCCTAAGGTCCGCTTTTTGCCGATAGCCTATTTAGTGACAATGCTTATTCAGACTCAATTAAATTGGCAATGGTCAATACACCGTGGGTCGTTGCACCTGCCGCCCAAAGCTCATTAGCACTGTCAGCAAAAGCCGATGCTAAGTCCATGTGCAGCCATTGCACATCAGGTCTCACAAAGCGAGCTAAGAAACCCGCGGCATTAGATGCTCCGCCTGCTCCGCCACCTTTCATCGGCCGGCTATTGGCAGTATCTGCATAGGCTGATGGGCACATATCTTGATGCCAACGCTCTAATGGTAGAGGCCAAACTCGCTCCGCCACTTCAGCCGCTTTGGTTTGAGTGTGAGCCAGTAACTCGCTACTTGGCGAGAAAATAGCATTGTAGTTAGTGCCAACAGCCATGACCGCAGCGCCAGTTAAGGTGGCTGCATCGATAATTAGTGGCGCGCCTGTTTCAGATGCGGCTTGCAGGCCGTCAGCTAACACCAAGCGACCTTCTGCGTCAGTATTAACCACTTCAACCGTCACGCCATTTTTATAAGTGAGAATGTCACCAAGCTTATAGGCATGCCCACTAATGAGGTTCTCGGCACAACATAAGAATAACTTCACGCGCTTGTTAAGCCCTGACTTCATGGCTAAACCCAGGGCTGCGGTAACGGTAGCCGCACCACCCATGTCGCACTTCATTCCCAACATACCTTCAGAGGCCTTGATGCTGTATCCACCTGAATCAAACGTGATGCCTTTACCGACTAAAGACACAGCCACCGGCGCATCTTCACCAAGTGGATTGAAGTCCAGTTCAAGTAGTGCCGGTGGACGCTCACTACCGCGGCCCACCGCGTGAATACCAATCCATTGGTGTTCTAAAAGTGCTTCACCTTCAATAATGCGATAGCTGACTTTATCGTCACCAATGTCACTCAGCCATTTAGCCGCTTGTGTGGCTAAGCTCATTGGCGATAGATTTTCAGGAGTTTCATTAATTAGATGGCGAGCAAAACTGGCGCTAGCTAATTGGTCTGTTAGGCGCTGCTGTTCTGCCTCAGTTCCCGCCCAGTTAATCTGCGGGATCTGTTTTGCCGTAGCAAAACCTTGAGCGAAGGCCCATTGAGAATGGATATCCCACAGGTCACCAATGAGTGATACTGATTCAAGGCCTTGGCTACGCATTTTACGCGCTGCTTGTTGAACTTGGCGTAACTCATCCCCCCCATTAAGATGGATGGATGCACCTTCGCTGTTGTAGCTAATATCGGCTTTGCCCCAGTGAGCATCAGCTGTTGTTTTGGTCAGGGTAATCTTCATTGAGCTTGTCATTATTATTCCTTTTTAAACGCGATGTACGCATCAGCGCAGTGTACTCTATTTGCCTCAGTCATCGAAAGCCTCATCACAGTTTGGCTTTTCTGGTAGGCTAAGGCCACTGATGAATCTAGCCATTATATAGTTATACCTATGCAATTTACCCCTGAATTTGACCAAGCAAAGTTAATCAAACGCTATAAACGTTTTCTGGCCGATGTCACCTTAGCCGACGGCAGCACCGTCACCATTCATTGCCCTAATACCGGTTCAATGCGCAACTGTTTATTCCCTGAGCAAACGGTCTACTTTTCAGTATCAGATAACCCTAAGCGCAAATACTCTCGCACTTGGGAACTCACAGAAACGCCTGCAGGGCACCTGATTGGAATTAATACTGGCAGAGCCAACGCCTTGGCGGAAGAAGCTATCAAAGATGGCACGATTACTGAACTGCAGGGTTATAAAAACCTAAAGCGTGAAGTGAAATACGGCAGTGAAAATAGTCGTATTGACATTTTACTTTCTGAGCCTGACGATGACGCAAGCTCAAAAGCTAGCCAAGTCTATATCGAAGTTAAAAGTTGTACTTTGCTCGAAGATGACCGCGGTTATTTCCCCGATGCTGTTACCACACGCGGCCAAAAACATCTGCGCGAACTAATGGAAATGGTCGAGCAAGGTCACCGTGGGGTTTTGCTATTTGTGGTACAACATACAGGTATCAATATCGTACAGGCTGCTGAGCATATCGATCCACAATACGCTGAACTATTGAAACAAGCCGCACAATCTGGTGTCGAAGTGTTAGCTTATTGTGCGCAAATGTCAGCAAAAAGTACCCGCTTGATTAAATCCTGCCCTGTCAACCTCTAAAATGGCGGAAAAAGTTGTATTTGATTGGAATAGGGAACATAGTCAAAGGATACGAATAATGCAAAATAAAAAGTTTGCGTGACATATCAGTTTCTGATATAGATATCGGCCTTTAATAAAAGACGCCCTACAAACGCAAATGATTAACAGGAGATGCGTTATGCCAGAAGGCACTAAAAAACTTGGCGTGCTCGCTATCGCAGGTGTAGACCCTTACCAGGAAAAACCCGGTGAGGAGTACATGAATACGGATCAACTGGGCCACTTTAGAAAAATTCTAGAGGCATGGCGTGGTCAATTACGTGAAGAAGTTGACCGTACGTTGAATCATATGCAAGACGAAGCGGCTAACTTCCCAGATCCTGTCGACCGCGCAGCGCAAGAAGAAGAGTTCAGTTTAGAACTTAGAGCGCGTGACAGAGAGCGTAAACTAATTAAGAAAATCGAAAAGACACTTCAAAAAATTGAAGATGATGATTTCGGTTTCTGTGAGTCTTGCGGTATCGAAATTGGTATTCGTCGACTTGAAGCTCGCCCTACTGCTGATCAATGCATCGACTGCAAAACCCTTGCAGAAATTAAAGAAAAGCAGATGGCAGGCTAGTCATCACTGACAAAAAAGCGGGTGTTAAGTCCCGCTTTTTTTGTTTGATGCACTGCTGTTAATCTAGGTGTAACCTTGCAAGTCCCCGCTTATATAGGCCGATTCGCGCCTTCTCCTTCTGGTCCCCTGCACTTTGGCTCTCTTATCGCTGCGCTTGGTAGTTTTTTGCGTGCTAAATCTCAACAGGGAAAATGGCTAGTCAGAATTGAAGATATCGATCCTCCACGCGAAGTAGCCGGTGCCGCAGACGGTATTTTACGTACCCTTGAAAGCTATGGCTTACACTGGGACGATAGCGTGTTCTATCAAAGTCTGCGACTTGATGCATACCAGCACCAACTCGATGTGCTACTTAACCATGACTTAGCCTATTACTGTCAATGCACTCGCAAACAAATTCAAGCAATGGGCGGCCTCTATGACGGCCGTTGTGGCCAGCGGAACACCGCACATAGCCATGGTGCCATTCGTGTACGTAATCAAACCCAAAGCGATCACTTTGACGACCGCCACATGGGTATGATTCGCGTGGACAATCACTTTGCCAAAGAAGACTTTATTATTAAACGTCGTGATGGTCTCTATGCCTACCAATTGGCGGTAGTCATGGATGATATTGAGCAAGGGGTAACTGAAGTCGTTCGTGGCTGCGACCTGCTCACTTCTACGGTACGGCAGATAGACCTGTTTACCCTTTTTGATAAGCCCGTACCAAGCTGGCTGCATCTACCGCTACTGTGTGCCGAGCCGGGGCGAAAGCTGTCTAAACAAAACCATGCGCCCGCCATAGACAATCATGCACCGCAAGCAAGTATCAATGCCGCGTTGCAGGTATTAGGGCAACCACCGGTCGACACTCATTCAGATGTCACAGTCATGCTGCAGCAAGCTGTTGCGCAATTTAATCTAGCGGCCGTCCCCAAACAGCAAGAAATTGTCTTAGCCACAACGACATAAGTACCTATTGCTAAAGTCTGTTGCACAACACCGGTTGTCATATCAAATTTCGTGCAAATAACCAACGCATCGCAACACTCAAGGTATACTCATTAACCAATATTTGAGTTATCATAGCCGACCAGTTTCTAGCAATCATTACGACCCAACACCGAGGTGCACTATTTTTCGCCGCATTAGTCAATTCTGTAAACAGCTATTTGACGATAACTCCCATGATCAGCACAGCACAGATTCAGGCCTAAGCCTGCAAGTTGTTGCGCGTAAACACCACACTATTTCACGCAAGCAGATCAGCGAAAATGCGATTAAAGTGCTATACCGATTGCATAAATCAGGCTTTAAAGCCTATTTAGTCGGCGGCGGGGTCAGAGACATTTTATTAGGCTTACAACCTAAAGATTTTGATGTGGTGACTAACGCCACTCCTGAAGAGATTAAGAAGCTATTTCGTAATTGCCGTCTAGTTGGCCGCAGATTTAGATTAGCCCATATCGTTTTTGGCCGTGATATTATCGAAGTAGCCACACTACGTGGTCACCATGTCGATAGTGGCGAGAAAATTTCTAAAACCAATGCTGAAGGTCGCCTGCTACGTGACAACGTATATGGCACCATTGATGAAGATGCCGAGCGTCGCGACTTTACCGTGAATGCCTTGTATTACGATATCAGTGATTTCTCAATTCACAGTTATGGCGGTGGCTTACAAGATTTAGAGTCTCGGACTATACGTTTGATTGGTGACCCACAAAAACGATACCGAGAAGATCCGGTGCGTATGCTGAGAGCGGTGCGCTTTGCCACTAAGCTTGGTATGTCTATCGACGAAGCGGCGAGCCAGCCCATCTATGAACTCGCACCGCTGCTAAAAGATATCCCTGCGGCACGTATGTATGAAGAAGTGCTCAAGCTATTCTTTAATGGCCAAGCGCAGAATAACTTTACCATGATGCGCGATTACGGTTTATTTGAGCCACTGTTTCCGCAAGTAGAACAATTGCTGACTGAAGACAGTAAAGGTCCTAGTCAGAAGATGCTGCAGGCCATCATGCGTAATACTGACGCACGGGTCGATGCAGGAAAAACAGTCACACCCGCGTTTTTCTATGCAGCAATTTTGTGGTACCCATTACAGCAACGTGCTGATGATATCGCCTTAGAAAGTGGTTTAAGCAGTTTTGATGCTTACAATACGGCTATGGGCGATGTGATGGAGCAACAGTGCCGCTCTATTAGCATCCCACGACGTTTCAGTACTCCTGCAAAAGATATTTGGCAATTGCAGCTACGCTTTGACCGCAATCAAGGTACCCGTGCCTTCAAGTTTATTGAGCACCCTAAATTCCGTGCGGCCTATGATTTACTGCTATTACGTGCAGAAGCTGAAGGTGGCAACATCGCAAAATCTGCCGCATGGTGGCGCAGTTTTGTCGAAGGCAGTGAAGAGCAACGCAGCGTGATTGCCAGATCGGCTAACAAAGGGGGTCGCAACCGCAACACCCGACGTCGCCGTAAGCCCAAACCTAAAACGGCTGAGTAATGCTAACCACAGTCTATGTCGCATTGGGCGCTAACCTCGCCCAACCGCACAAACAACTGGATGATGCCGTACAGGCCCTAACTCAACTTGCTAAGCATACCAGTTTGCAAGTATCAGCTTATTATCAATCAACCCCTATGGGTGAAGTCGAACAACCTGACTATCTCAACGCGGTAGTCAGTTTTGATACTGACCTTACACCACTAGCATTACTAGACGCGCTGCAAGCGATCGAAAACCAACAAGGGCGTGAGCGCATTGTACGTTGGGGGGCTCGCACCCTTGATTTAGATATCCTCTTGTACGGCCAGCAAGTCATCTGCAGTGAGCGCTTAACAGTGCCTCACTATGGCATGAAACAACGAAGCTTTGTGTTGGTTCCCCTTGCCGATATTGCGCCATCACTGATCCTCCCCTGCCAAACGCCTTTGTCCGCGCTAATTGACGATGATCTGCGCGCTGAATTGCAACAACATAGCTGGGAACATTGCACTCAGCGCTAAGTTAGCTTATAACTGCTTGCAGCTTTGTATTTAGATTTATTTTCAACGCAAAATTAAGATTATCATTATGTCAAAGATCACCAGCTCTACCTTGCTCAAATTCAAGCAAGAAGGGAAAAAGTTCACCTCACTTACCGCCTATGACGCCAGCTTTGCCAGTGCATTTGATAGCGAGGGCGTAGACGTCCTGCTCGTCGGTGACTCGATGGGTATGGTACTTCAAGGGCATGACGATACCCTGCCAGTTTCTGTTGATGATATCGCCTATCATACCCGTTGTGTGCGCCGTGGAATCAAACGTGCATTGCTGATCGCAGACATGCCATTTATGAGTTATGCCACCGCAGAACAAGCGATGACGAACGCAACAACCCTGATGCAAGCCGGTGCCAATATGGTTAAAGTCGAAGGCGGACATTGGCTGTTAGAGACCGTAACCAAACTGACCGAGCGCGGTATTCCCGTATGCGCCCATTTGGGGCTTACGCCGCAATCTGTGCACGTATTTGGTGGTTTTAAAGTGCAAGGTCGCGATGCAGATAATGCTCAACGCATACTCGATGAAGCCAAAGCTCTACAAGCGGCTGGCGCCCAGCTGTTGGTCGTTGAATGCATTCCAGCTGAGCTTGCTAAGGCCATCACCGAAGCATTGACCATCCCCGTCATTGGGATTGGCGCAGGAGCCGACACTGATGGACAGATACTGGTAATGCACGACGTACTTGGTATTTCCAGTGGCTATATTCCTCGATTCTCTAAAAACTATCTTTCCCAAACTGGTGAGATTCGTGCGGCGATAAAAGCCTATATCGAAGAGGTACAGCAAGGTACCTTCCCAGGCGATGAACATACCTTTAATTAGGCCGATTTTTATTCTTAACTCTGGCCCTAGCTGCGGTTTCTAGGGCCAATTGATTCAAGATACTTTTATGCTAACCACCAGCGATATTAATCAAATTAGAACTCAGGTGCGTCAATGGCGCCAACAAGGTGAACGTGTTGCATTTGTGCCTACCATGGGCAACCTACATCAGGGGCATATAAGCCTTATAGAGGAAGCGAAACGCCATGCTGATCATGTTGTTGCCTCTATTTTTGTCAATCCAATGCAATTTGGTCAAAACGAAGATTTAGACGCCTACCCGCGAACATTAGCGAATGACCAGCAAGCACTTAGTCAGGCAGGTGCTGAATTACTGTTCACCCCTACTGCAGAGATTATTTACCCAAAAGGGTTAGCAGAACAAACATTTGTTGATGTCCCGGGTATTTCCGAACAATTGTGCGGACAAAGCCGTCCAGGGCACTTTCGTGGTGTCGCAACAGTTGTATGTAAGCTATTTAATATCGTGCAGCCTGATGTTGCCGTATTTGGCGAAAAAGACTTTCAGCAACTCATGGTCATTAAAACCATGGTAGAAGACTTATCATTGCCAATATCCATTGTCGGCGTCGCAACCAAACGCGAAGCATCGGGCTTAGCCATGAGTTCTCGTAATGGCTATTTAAGTTCGGCGCAAAAACAAAAAGCCGCAATGATTAAACAAACCCTAGATGCGTTAATTCTTGATATAAAACAGGGAATGAGTATCGAGCAGGCCACAATCAGTGCGCAATCCAAATTGCAACAAGCGGGCTT
Organism: Shewanella waksmanii ATCC BAA-643; assembly: GCF_000518805.1. Lineage (GTDB taxonomy): Bacteria > Pseudomonadota > Gammaproteobacteria > Enterobacterales > Shewanellaceae > Shewanella > Shewanella waksmanii. The sequence goes on along the minus strand of NZ_JAEH01000006.1, from coordinate 91,717 downwards.
TGAGCCTGACTACCTAGCAGTTAGGAACGCTAATAACCTCGCAACAGTTGCTGCCAACGATACTGAGCTAGTCGTACTGGTAGCTGCCTATATGGGTAAGACTCGACTGATAGATAACCTCACTTTCAGCCGCTGATAAAACACTGATGTAGGCCCTGCTTTGCCATAGGCCTACATCAAGCTAACGCGCTAATCACTAAGCAAAATAAACTGTTATTGACGCTTTTTTCTGGTGTTAACCGTAAACATCAGCCATAGTAGTATATGCACTCAGTAGCGATAGAAAGGAAGTCCGACCATTTTGCTGTCGTCTTCTATCGGTGAGGCAAATCATTCATACTTTTGAAAGTATACTTGTGGACGCACAAAGGACGTCAGCTACATGGTAAAAATCTTGGTGATCACTTTCATCGCGCTCTATGGCTCTACTGCGTCCGCTAGTAGTATCTATAAGTGCATAAAAGATAATAAAATTGTATTTAGCCAAGAAAGTTGCCCTGAAGAATACCGTCAACATGAGATTAAATACTCCCTAGGTATTACCACAGAAACCGATTCTGACAAACGCAAAGAATATCAAGATCCACTGCAAGCTTTATTAAATAGGAGCACGATTTCTCAAGAGAAATTATTGCAGCTTATCAGTAGTGAAATTTATCGACTCAATCAAGAAAATAGCTACTTTGAAATCCTTCGAGCCAGTGAAGCCCAAAAACTAGAGCGTAAACGCTACTGGGAGAAACTCGACAAAGAAGATCCCGGTCATATAGCTGCGCTGGCAGAAATGAATAGCTACTTTGATGATTTAATTGTCAATAATCAAAGTAGCATAGACATATTGCAGCAGCATCAAACTAGAATAAACTCCGCACAAAACGATATAGATAATAGCGATAGCAGTCCACATTAACACTGCTTACTATTTGTTGCTATACTCAACTCCCCTCTTGCACTTCGCAAAATTGATGCCCAACACACATCTCGACCGAGTCTATTGCGCCACCAGAGACTAGATCTAATAATGCATCTTCAATTATCTCTACGCGCTTATTTACTTCGCCACGGTCACCAACATTGGTACTAGTGTTTAAATTTTCCTTATTCATAATCTTAATCCTTTTATTTAAAGCTTGTGTGATTTTAAAGGGCTGACGCATAAACAACGCTCATCTGATCTGTTAATAAATCGTTAACACCTGTACCCTTGGAGCAATCAATTTGGTATATTCTTGAGATGATTGTAAGGACTTAACTGGGATTAAATAAGGCTTTATTAGGATAGAATTTTATGGATGATTACCGCTATAATTGATTGTAAAACAAATACAATAAGTCAAACTCTACCCATAGGATTACTGCTTAAATAGTATCAATAAAAACTATTATAAAAGTGCTTTATTTACGCTCAACAACAAATAAACAAGGAAAGTAGTATGGTGATAAATCATCAAAGGCGCTTGGTCAGCGTGCTTTTATTACTGCTACTACTGTGTAGCAACAATGCTATTGCAGAGGCACTTTGCATAAACCAAGAGAATAAATCACTCAACCGTAGCCAGATAATTTTACAATGTAATCAGAGAATTCAAAGCTTGCACGAGAGTGACCCAGAGTTTTTCTCTTTATCTATCTCACTGGCTAAACTCTATAAGGAAACGGGAGATCTTAATTCAGCAGGTAAGATTCTCAACTCTCTGTTAAGTACGCCTCACAACATCAGTGATATCGACCGTATTCAAGTATTAAGACAGTCCGGTATTATTTACTTTCAACAGCGTCAGTATGAACAAGCTTTTAATGCTTTTGAGCCAGCATTAAGCTTATCAATCAGTTTAAAAGATAATCGAAGAGTGGCACTGGGTTATAATGATTTGGCCAATATATACCATGCCTACGGCGACCATGATACTGCTGCAAAGTTACTCTTAAAAAGCTATGAAATCCACTCTCAAGAAGGTAATGAGATTGGTCAAGCGAGTGTATTGAATAATTTAGGGTCACTGTATAAAGATAAAGCAGAATACGACGAAGCCATTGTTTCTTATCGCAATGCATATACTATTTATAGCAAATTAGGTAAAGATTTACGCGCAGCTCAAACACTGTCAAATTTAGGCGATACCTTTGATTTAAATGGTGAACCAGAAAAAGCTATTGAATTGCTAAAGCAATCAGCAAGTAGCCTTGAACAACTTAATTCTTACCGATTTCTCGCCGACATATATGTATTGCTCGCTGAGATATCAGTAAAAAATAACTTAGCTGATAGTGCACAACAATGGCTCAATAAAGCCAAGCAAACACAAAACCTATTACAAACTAATCAAGACACACCCAAATATTGGTTTGTACAGGGGTTGGTTTGGCAGTCTCAGCAAGAGCTAAAGCAGGCATTGACTGCGTTTGAAACGGCATTTTCACAGATAGATCGTTATAGAGAGTATAAATTCCAAAAAGAACTTTATACCGCCATGGCGGAACTCAGTGAGCAAGTAGAAGACTACCAGGCCTCGAGTCGATATTGGCGAGTCTACGCCGATACGCTGAAATCACAGCTGTCCCTAAAAGATGCCATTAACTCAAAACACATTCGCAGTACTTTCACCTTTGAACCAGCCGAAAATGACGATCCGACAACCTGGATTATTATTAGCTGTTTAATACTACTGCTACTCACCCTGGCAACCTATATTTTGTGGTTCAGACAACGACTGCCATCTGCCGACACCAGTACCACGAAAAAATCTCCCCAAAGCCACCAAGCAAATATAAAAACAGAGACACAATCAAAGCCACCAGCTCCAGAGAACTTGCGCCAAGATTTGGTTGAACTTATGCATTTGTCATTGCAGATGTGGGAAGAGTCAACCCAAACCGGTAAGCTTGAGCTGGCACAACAGAGTAAAATTTGGAGTGTAGGCATCGATGATGGACGGCTTAGGGCAAGGGCAATGGAGCGCTATTTTGGTATCAACACGTTGCCCCAGCGTCCAAGGTGGCGGTCAGTAGTCAGAACCTGTAACTTTGTTTTGCAACGTTGTCAGAACAGCAGCCTCTACCGAGAAGAGCTTCAAATCAAGCTTAAGCGGTTTCAAGATAATATGAAAAGAAAAGCTATTATTAATAGCCAAAGCAACAGTTTAGATGAAGAAGTCTGCCGTTAATCAATTCATCTGATTGCCATAAGACTTCTCAACCTAGACCAAGCGATTAATTTGCTGCCACGGGCAAAGGGGCTGCACCTATACCGCCGCTCGTTTTAGCACTTCTATAGTCTTCCTTACTAATCTCTAAACAAGCGCCTTTGGCAAAACGGATAATTCGGTCGGCAGACATGATAGTCTGTGGTCGATGGGCAATCATTATGCGAGTAATATTAAGTGCCCGAATGGCTTGGTTAACATGTTGCTCTGCTTTTAGATCTAAGCTAGCGGTGGCTTCATCTAAAAATAAAATTTTAGGCCGTTTATACAAAGCTCTGGCTAACAATAAGCGCTGCGCTTGACCACCGGATAAGGTGGAGCCCATATCACCAATCAATGAGCGATATCCCATGGGCAAACTGTTTATGTCGCGGTGAATTCCCGCGGCCTTGGCACACTCTTCAGCCCACTCTTTATCTGGCTCTTGACAGAAAAAACTAATGTTTTCAAGAATCGTCCCTGAGAGTAACTGGTCATTTTGCAACACACTTGCCACTTGGGTGCGGTAGTTGATTAAACCCACTTTGCGAATATCGCGTTGGTCAATTTGAACTTGCCCTTGGCTTGGCTTAAGCAAGCCAAGCATCACCTTCATTAAGGTGCTTTTCCCGCAACCAGACGGACCCACAATAGCTACAGACTCGCCCGCATTCACCTTTAAGTTTATGTCAGACAATACATCACGCTCTTCGTCTGAATAACTGAAATTGATTCCGTTAAGGTTAAGCTCACCAGATACGTTAAAATCATCATCACGCTCACCCAAATCACGTTCTTGCTCAGTTAAGGTAATATCGCCTAGACGTTCGAGATGTAGAGAACACATTTTGAACTCAATGTACTTATCAATGAGATTGCTAACCTTTTGTTCAAACTGGGTTTTGTAAGATACGAAAGCCAATAACATGCCCACTGTTAATAGGTTTTCCATCACCATGCCGGCGGCGAAGTAGATTACTAGGATATTCTCAATGCCAAATATCAACATACTGGTCCAACTGAACAACACTCGTAAGCGCTCTACTTTAATGGCACTATTTGCGCTATCTACATTGAAATTATTAAACAGGTTAAGTCTGTCGCTTTCTTTAGTGAACAACTTAATGCTTTGGATACCACGTACTGACTCCATAAAGTTACTGTCTTTTTTTGCTAAACAGACAATATTCTCACGGTTAACGTTTTTAAGCTTTGTGTAAGAGATACAGCGGACAGCAAGATAAAGCGCTGAAGCGCACAACACCACTAACATCAGGTCGACACTGTAAATATACATCATCACTAGCAGGCCAATAATGATTAGGCCATCGACGAGGCTTTCTATCAAAGTCGTCGTCAATAGATTCTTTAGCGACTCCAACGAACGAAAACGCGACACAACATCACCAATATGACGCTTCTCAAAATAATCCATCGGCAATTTAAATAAATGACTCACTAGATTCGCATTCATCTGCAGGGAGAGCTGATTACCCAGTAACATGATGATTAACGATCGCAACGCCGTTGACAGGGCTTGCAACAACAGAACGGCCCCGAAGCCGACCGCTAAGATATTTAACAGGCTATAGTCATTTGCAATAAGCACATCATCGACAGTCAACTGCATGTAAATTGGCGTCACCAAGATAAACGCTTGCAGCAACATGGAAAATAGGAACACGGTTAGCAACGACTGCTTCCAACCATCTAGGTTTGACCAAAATGACGCAAGTGAAGCCTGAGGCGCTGCTTCCTGTTTGGCAAAATTATCGCTTGGCTCAAGTTCTAGTGCTACGCCGGTAAAGCTTTGTGAAAGCTCTTCTGCATTGCAAGTATGCTCACCCAGTGCAGGGTCATGTAAGTAAAACTTATTGCCCGACACTTTCTTTAACACCACAAAGTGGTCTAGGTTCCAATGTAGGATGCAAGGTGTTTTTAGCTGCGAGATGCCTTCAATGTCACACTTAACAGCACGATGTGCCAAACCTACTTTGTCTGCTAGCTGGGTCATGCCTCTTAATGTTGACCCTTTGAGTGATACCCGATGCTTTTGGCGCATTTGAAACAGATCGGTTTGAAAACCATGGTAGCTGGCAATCATTGCCATGCATGCTAGACCGCATTCGGCAGCCTCTGTCTGACGAATTACAGGTAGCATCTTGCCGCCAGTAAAGTTAATTCTATCAATCAAGGTTTGCATCTTATCTATCCTTTAAGCTGTAGATAGGCTCAAGCAGCCATTGAACTAATGAGCGATTTTCTAGTTTGACACTGGCTTCGAGTTCCATGCCCACGCCAAGCGCGAGCTCTTCGCCTTTTGCTGCGATAGTTTGTGAATTTAGGCCAACAATGACTTTGTAGACCGCGCCCGTTAAGTCAACACTGGTTTCCAGTTCTTCTGGCAGTGAAATAACTTTAGAGACACTCAGTACAGTGCCTTTTTGCAGACCAAAGTGTTGATAGGGAAATGCGCTATATCGCATTGAGACTTGCTGATCCGCTTTAATAAACCCTATTGAGCTTGCTGGCACATAGAGTTCCGCTTGCAATTGAGATTCAGCAGGAATGATGCTCGCCATCACATCACCTTTGGTGATGAACTCGCCCACATGAGTGAGTTGGTTCCCTATCACGCCGCTCAATGGCGCGTATATGCGATAATCAACATTGGCAGCAACCTCGGCAATGCGTTGCTCATTTTCAATCAAACTACGTTTGAGGCGATTTTGCTTTTCTTGGAAGATGCCTGGCTTCATGGCAAGATCATTGTTTAGCTCAGTTAGTATCAATTGATTACTATTACGCTTCATTTTCAAATCGTTGCGCATACTGACTAGCGCTAAATGCTCTTCAATTACCTGGTCAAGCTGGGCTTGGTTGGTATGACCTGCATCCATTAAACTACGATTACGATTAAGGCCCTGTTCACTAATCGTGAGCCGTTGTTGGTACAGCGATAACTGTTCATCAAGGTGTACTATCTCAGCTCTTTTTGCTTCTACTTTGCTTTTAAGTAATTCGATTTCAAGATTAAAAGCCGACTGAGCAATTTTAATGTCTCGCTCCAACGATTGCTGCAATACCATTTGCTGCTGGAGGATATTTTGGTCAATGTTCTGATCCAAAGAACTATGGCGTTCAGTCGAGATAACATAGAGTAACTGGCCTTTGTCAACAAACTCGCCCTGGTGAAAGATTTGCTCAATGATTTGCCCTTCTCGGCGAGCGCTGACTTTAACAAGTCCTTTATCAACGGTAATAACGCCAAATACATCGGCATATTTTGTATAGGTGCCCACAAATAGGAACACGAAGGCTAGCGAGACAACTGCAAACAGCAATATGGCAATAATTTTGTACTCTTTGGGCTGCCTTAATAGCACAGTGCCCAAAGAATTTGACCCTGACTTATTCAGTACTTCTTTCCTAAATAGTTGGTCTGCCGACGAGTTATTTTGCATCGTTTCCTCCATCTCTCCTGTGATGTTTAAGCCGCTACTTGTCGAACTTGCTTAGCTTTTTCCAGCTCATCTCGCTTCGATTTTTGTCGCGCCTTTTCAGCCTCGTAGGCCATCTTGCTGAGTGTTTCCGCACCATATTTCTTAGGAAAAACTTTGTACCAACGAATGAATGTTTCTTCGCCTAAGTGATCATAAACAAACTCATACTGCCAACGTTTCGATTCCATGATTTCGCGCTTACGTTCGGCGATAGTCATGCCTGCAGTCCGCTGCTGCTCTTTTTCTATCTCTCGCTTAGAGTTCGGCGCATGGTGGCAAAAACGACCAAAGTAGGTTTGGCAAAACTCGCCGTATTCTCGTGAGAACAAAATAAAGTTGTGCCACATCTCATCCAAAACTAATAAGGCACTATCAATAACAACCGGCTTGTTGATCCCCTGTTGCTTTACTTGATTTGCCATCCACAACCAACGTTTTACATCATCAAACAACTGCTGTGCTTCAGCCTCTTCAACTGCAAATATTTTTACAAATCTATCGATAACATCCTGGTTTTGATAAGCCATTACCGACGCTAAACTTGGATTGCTCATGTCGTTCTCCTTAACCTTAAATAGATGGGGAGTAGCACTCCCCCGTCATGACTCTAACTTCAGCCTGGGCCTCACTACAGCATGAGGCCTGACTCAATTGCACGTTAGTCTTGGAACAAACATTCGATGCAACTGATGCAGCTGATTCGACATAAATCGATGTCTAACTGACCACCGGATACGCTGTCTAACAATGCTTCTTCAATCAGTTCGACTTTGGCTTGATTTTCCATTGCTATTTTCCTTGTATTAATCCGTTAATTAGTGCTGAAACAAGCATTCTAGGCAGCTGATACAACTGATATGACAAATGTCGATATCCAACTGGCCACCCGATACATTATCTAAAAGCGCTTCTTCAATTAGCTCAACTTTGTTTTGCTCTTCCATGGTGTTTTCCTCTTTTTAATCCGTTAATGGCTTAGTGTTGAAATAGACATTCGATGCAGCTGATGCAGCTGATATGACACAGGTCAATATCCAACTGGCCACCTGATACATTGTCTAAAAGGGCTTCTTCAATCAGTTCTACTTTGTTTTGCTCTTCCATGGTGCTTTCCTTTAATTAGTCCGCTAATGGTTTAGTGTTGAAATAAACATTCGATGCAACTGATGCAACTGATATGACATAAATCAATGTCTAGTTGGCCACCTGATACATTGTCTAAAAGGGCTTCTTCAATCAGTTCTACTTTGTTTTGCTCTTCCATGATGTTGTCCTTAAGTTGGTTAACCTGACTATTTAGTCTTGAAACAAGCATTCAATGCAGCTAATGCAAGAGATGCGGCACAAGTCGATATCCAATTGACCACCAGATACACTGTCTAATAGTGCTTCTTCAATTAGCTCTACTTTTTGAGTTTGGTTTTCCATATTGCTTTCCTTTCGTTTGTGAGTTTAAAAATGCGATTCAATATCGCTTTGCCAGTTTTACAATTTCATAGCTCAATCAATGTGAGTGATTGAGTTGTCGTTGGCTAAGTTCATTTAGCGACACTACACTTGATTTTGCTAGGAGATTAGCGGGATATAGGCAGGATGTAAGCGGGAAAATACACTGGGAACAAGTCTAGAATAAGGTATTGATAGGTAAATATAAAAACATCAAAAGTACCCGAATCATCCCTAAAAACTCACGCCAATAAACTCAGTACTATTCGGTCGTTTTTACTCATTGCCTTAAAGAATTACAACGATTTACTCCGCCAGTTTTTGCCGTTAAGCTGAGCTGACTAATGCAATACTTAGGGGGTGATATGCCAGTAATACCCAAATTACCGCTTTGGCCGGCAATGATGTCTGTCAATAAACATGATGAATTGGTCTATTTAGCTACGGCAGAGGACTTGTTGCAAGAATACGGGGCTTATGCGGGGCAAGCGCTGGAAATTATAGATAGCAAAGGTTATCGCTTTAGCGTAAAACAGGCTGAAAAAGCTATCCAGTCAAGCAACACCGAACCTAAACTAGCGCTCATATCCAGCGGCGAAGCGCCGCTGCCGGTGTCTAGGATATTGGCTAAGGTGCAACGTCACGCCGCATTAACGGGTCAATGCTGTACGGCAAAAATGGCAGCCACAGACTATAGCCAAGTATTTGAAATGTTAGCTTACTTAGAGGAAGGTGCCGTTAACCGCTAAAGAGATAGTCGGTTAACGGCTAAAATGATCGGGCTTGATTTAGGTTCGCAGACCAATACCGCGACTAATTAGGTAGTAAGCAACAAGCCATAGTCCAACACAAAAGCTTATCATCACCGCAATCGACATCGGCACACTCATATCGGCATAACCTAAAAAGCCATAACGAAATACATTAATCATATAAACCACGGGGTTTAACTGTGATACCCCCTGCCAAAAGCTGGGCAGAAGGCTTAATGAGTAAAATACCCCGCCCAAATAGGTTAGTGGTGTGAGCACAAAAGTGGGGACTATGCTGATATCATCATAGCTCTTAGCAAATACCGCATTGATTAAGCCGCCTAAGGCGAACAGGATTGACGTCAGTAATACGGTAATCGCCACTAAGCCTGCATGGTGCAAACTGATATCAACAAAAAACATCGCCACTAGCGTCACAATCAAACCGACACAAAGCCCGCGTGCCACTCCGCCACCGACATAACCGGCTATCATCACATAGTGAGGCACTGGTGCCACAATAAGTTCTTCTAAATTGCGCTGAAACTTGGCACTAAAAAAGGACGAGGCCACATTGGAATAGGATGCGGTTATGACCGACATCATAATCAAACCTGGCGCGATAAACTCCATATAACTAACACCGCCCATCTCACCAATACGCTTACCTACCAAGTTACCAAAGATCAGAAAATACAAAGTCATACTGATAGCGGGCGGAACCAAGGTTTGTACCCAAATACGGGTAAAACGGTTAATCTCTTTGGTGATGATACTTTTGAACGCGGTAAAATAGAGTGATCTCATATTCATTTGCTGGCTCATGCTACACGGCTCCCTTCGCTTTACCTTGCTCAACCAATTCTACAAATAGCTCTTCTAATCTATTGGCTTTATTGCGCATAGATAACACCGCAATATCTTGCTCTGTCAGCTGAGAGAAAACCTTGTTGATACTATAATCTTTGGCCACATCCACTTCTAATGTGTGCGGGTCGGTCAATCGGCACACCATGCCATCAAGCTGCGGCGCTTGTTTGATATCTTTGGCTAAATCTAGAATAAAGGTTTCCAAGTTCAGCCTGCTGAGCAATGATTTCATACTGGTACACTCCACCAGCACACCTTTGTCGATAATGCCGATATTGCGACACAACATTTCCGCCTCTTCTAAATAGTGGGTCGTCAATATTATGGTGACGCCTTGCTTATTAAGATCTGTCAGAAAGGTCCACATCGACCGACGTAACTCAATATCTACGCCCGCAGTAGGTTCATCTAGAATTAGCAATTTGGGTTCATGCATTAATGCCCGGGCAATCATCAAACGGCGTTTCATACCACCTGACAAGGCTCTTGCAGGACTATCACGCTTGTCCCATAAATCCAATTGAGTTAAGTATTTCTGCGCGCGCTGCATTGCCACCTCACGCGATACGCCATAATACCCGGCTTGGTTAACCACAATTTGAATTACTTTTTCAAATTGATTGAAATTAAACTCTTGTGGCACTAAGCCAATAGAAAGTTTGGCAAGTTCAAGTTGGCTATCAATATCATGCTCAAATACCTTCACGCTGCCAGCCGTCTTTTGCACTAAGGAGCTAATGACGCCAATAGTGGTCGACTTGCCTGCGCCGTTAGGGCCTAGCAAAGCAAAAAAGTCGCCTGCGGCGACGTTAAGGCTAATGCCTTTTACTGCCTCGACACCACCCTTATAGGTTTTCTTCAGATCTTCGATCACCAAGGCATATTGATTCGTTGCCATGTAAAACATCCATTCTTTCTATGAGCTAAAAACAAAAACTCCTGCCTAGGCAGGAGTCATTACCCAATGCCGTTTGGCACTAGTCGAGCGGCACAACTTTGGCGATATACGGCAAGTTGCGGTATTGCTCGGCATAATCGATACCATACCCAACAATAAATTCATCTGGAATGGTAAAACCGATAAAGTCTACCGGCACATCCACTTCTCGACGCTCTGGCTTATCGAGTAATGTACATAGCGCTAGGCTCTTAGGGCCGCGAAGCAGCAACATGTCACGTACTTTATTTAAGGTGTTGCCAGAATCAATCAGATCTTCAACGATCAACACATCGCGACCTTCGATATCAGACTGCACGTCTTTTAAAATTTTCACATCACGTGAGCTGGTCATTGCATTACCGTAACTTGATACCGACATAAAATCGATTTCAACATGCCCTTTAATGCGACGACAAAGATCCGCCATAAAGACCACCGACCCTTTCAGTAAGCCGATCATTAGCAGACGTTCACTGTCCTGATAGTGGGCATTGATCCTTTCTGCCAATATATCCAGTTTCTGGTCGATCTCTTCAGCCGAGATCATCACTTCTGTGGTGTGTTTCATACTCTTCTCAAATTGTCTTATTTGTCACCCGTATCGGCGCTATGTTTGTCATAGCCCCAACGTTGGGTTAATACGTGCTCGATACCTAAATGATCTAAAATGCGAGCGACCATGAAGTCTACCAGATCTTCAACTGATTTGGGACTATGATAGAAACCGGGTGCGGCAGGCATAATGGTGGCGCCAAGCCGTGAAAGCGACAGCATATGCTCTAAATGTATGGCACTAAAGGGAGATTCTCTAGGTACCAGTATCAATTGGCCGCGTTCTTTAATCACGACATCTGCAGCTCGTTCAAGCAAACTGTTACTCATTCCCGTGGCTACCGCTGCCAACGTGCCGGTACTGCAGGGACAAATGACCATCTGTTTGGGTGCCGCCGAGCCCGACGCTGGTGGCGAAAACCACTCATCTTTTCCTAATACATGAAGGCTACCACTCACAACCACACCTTGGTCGGCAAACAGTTGCAACAATTGCTGCTGCGCTTTGTCGCCATTGGCACTTAACTGCAAGCCATGTTCAGCTGCCAGTACCACTCGCGCTGCACTCGATATCATTAAAAACACCTGATATTCAGCACTCAGTAAACACTGCAGCAGCTTCAGCCCATAAGGCGCACCAGAGGCCCCCGTCCAAGCTAAACTAATTGATTTGTCGGTTCGTGGATAATTCATTAATACCTTCTCAAAGCTTGCTGCCCGCCACTACTTAGCGGCAAGTTGCGCCAATAACTTTTGGTGAATACCAGCAAAACCACCATTACTCATGACAATAATAGTATCGCCCGGCGCGGCAACAGCTGCGACGTCAGTCACGATTTGCTCGATGTCAGTCAATACTGTGACTGGCAAGCTCGCCTGCTGCATCGCCTCGGCGAGATCCCAGCCAACGTTGTCAGCTTGATATAGCCAAGCACAATCTGCCAATTGCATTGACTGTGCTAGCGTCGCTTTATGCACGCCGCTTTTCATGGTGTTGGAACGCGGCTCCAGCACCACAATAATCTTACCGTCAGCCACCTTAGCTCGGCAGCCTTGTAGTGTCGTCGCAATGGCGGTCGGGTGGTGGGCAAAATCATCGTACACCGCTACCCCGTTTTCTATACCCAACAGTTCCATCCGCCGTTTTGGTGGTGCAAACTGCGCCAGAGATTTCAGCGACTCACTAGGTTTAACACCAACGTGTCTTGCTGCAGCGATCGCCATACAAGCATTTTCAACATTGTGCTGACCAATAAGCTGCCAATCTAAACATCCCTGGGATTCGCCATTAAAAAACACTTCAAACTGATGACCGTCATCCGCTAACAATTTCGCACTCCAACCTTGTGCTGCCGCCTCGCTAGCGTAGTTGTGGTGGTAAGTCTCTTGCTCACTCCAGCAACCTCTTTCAATCACATTTTGTACTGCCGAGCTGTCAGATGGCCAAATCACCTTGCCTTCACCCGGCACTGTGCGGATCACATGATTAAATTGTTTTTGAATCGCATTTAGATCTTCAAAAATATCAGCATGATCAAACTCTAGGTTATTAATCACCAATGTGCGTGGTTGGTAATGCACAAACTTAGAACGTTTGTCGAAAAAGGCACTGTCATATTCATCAGCCTCAACCACAAAAAAGGCTGAGTCACCTAGTCGTGCCGATACCCCAAAATTCTGCGGTACCCCACCAATCAAAAATCCAGGCTGATAACCACAGTCTTCAAGAATCCAAGCTAACATGCTTGCCGTAGAGGTTTTGCCATGGGTGCCAGATACCGCTAACACCCAGCGCTGAGGTAAGATATGGTCGGCTAAGAACTGCGGCCCTGAAGTATATTTCAAACCACGATTGAGTGCTGCCTCAACACACGGATTGCCACGACTCATGGCATTACCTATCACCACAATGTCAGGTGCATCATCTTGGTTTTTCCCAAGTTGCTTAGGATCAAAGCCTTGAATCAATTCAATGCCTTGCTGCTCTAATTGCGTGCTCATTGGTGGATAAACATTGGCATCACTGCCTGTCACCTTGTGTCCCATCGCACGAGCTAAAAGCGCCAGCCCGCCCATAAAGGTGCCGCAAATCCCTAAAATGTGTACATGCATGTTGTTGGCTCTAAAGAATAAAGTACTGCCGCCATTCTAATCTATCGTGGTGCGAATTGTCAGTGTCGTCTAGTTGGATTTGACAGATTATTGCCCAGCTGCAACCGTGTATTGACCTATTTTGCTAACTAAATGGGCTATTGCCTTTGTGGCCACAAAAGTGGACTGAAAAATATATTCAAAATAAATAACCCTTTTTGAAATCCGCTGCGTTTATAGCTGTAAACAACCTTACTCAACGAGTTAAAAAATTTCAGGAGCATTACCATGACAAAATTTTCATTGAACGCCCTAATAGCAGCAACCGCCATGACTGTCGCCCCTTTTGCCACCAGTTACGCCGCAGACCTAAGCTTCCCTCACATTGAAACGATTGGTACCAGCCAGATCTCCATTGCGGCGGATGTGGCGATGATCAATGTCGAAGTGGTCATCCAAGAAGACTCTGCCAGTGCGGCAAAAGCCAGTTCAGATAAAGCTGTTGCCGAATTTATTAAGCGTTTAAAGGCCCAAGGCGTGGCAGCTAAGGATATTCAAAGTGCCAATATTCGCCTAAACCCACGCCACCTTTACGATCCAGAAACTCGTATTAACAAAGAGATTGGTTATCAAGCCAGACGCCAAGTGACGGTCACAGTGACCGAGCTCAACAAGCTCAATCAAATACTCGATAGTGCATTGGCAAATGGGATTAACAAAATTAATCATATTAATTTCAAAGCTAGCCAAGAGCAGGAGTTAATCGCCAAAGCACGTGCGCAAGCAATACAAGATGCAAAGCAAAAAGCCCAAGCATTGGCTTCTGGATTTGATAAAGAGCTCGACGGCGTATGGCAAATTCGTTATTACGAGCAACGACCCGTTCAACCTGCCATGTATCGAATGAAAGCGGGTATGGAAGCTGACGTAGCCGAGAGTTATCAGTAAGCCCAAACAACCATTAGTGATCGTGTCGAAGTGATCTACCGCTTAAAGTAACCGACACTAACAACAAAAAGCCCTAACAGGATTGTTAGGGCTTAAATTCATTAGAAATTATAGGTGACATTCACGCCAATGTTACGCGGATCAACCACAGCATCGTAACCATTGGGATACCAAGCGCTAGGTGGATCCGTTACCGTTACCGCCTGTTCGTCAAATAGGTTGTTAACAAATGCACTGACTCGCCAAGCGTCATTGATGTAATCAACGTTGAAGCGACTAATCACATAGTCACCCGCTTTGAGTTCTTCAGTATTGGCGATATCTCCCTGGTATTCGCTGACATAGTTAGCCGAAATACCAAAACTAAACTCATCATTTAACCAATACTTTAGGCCCAAATTGGCCGTTAAATTGGGAGCTGAGCTCAATTCATTGCCAATGATGTCACCAAATTCCGGTGCTGCCGCTTTAATCTCACTTTCAAGTAGTCCCAAGCCCGAAGTTAACTGTAGATCGTCGGTCAACATGGCGGTTAATTCCGCTTCAGCGCCATAGGTTACCGCTTGGTCTACATTAGTGATTCGACGTTGCGTATTTGATGCTTGATAGCCATCGAAGTCATTGTAAAACACATTGGCACTGAGGTTCACATCACCATTGGCAAAGCTACTTCGGGAGCTAAATTCGTAAGTATCTACTGACTCTTCATCATAGTAATAGTAGAGGTTTTCGCGAGATAAGGCGCCGCCACCTGCGTTGTAACCGCGTCGAGCACTCAAAGCTAATGTTGTGGTATCCGTGACCAGATATTGCAACACGAGCTTGGGCAACGTCACGGTGTTGTCAGTATCAAGATCTTCATTGATGACCCCGTCACCACTACTCATAACAAAATTACGATTCTGCTCATCCTGCATCACTCGACCGCCGACAGTTAACCGCCATTGGTCTGCAAAACCATAAGTTATTTCACCATAAACAGAAGCTGAGGTACTGGTATCATCACCATGATAAGCAAAGCCGCCAACACTGACAAAATCCTGTTTACGTTCAAAATAGGCTAAACCTAAGAAGCCATTGAATTCCGGATCATCAAGGCCAAAGGTGTATTTTCCATCAAGTGTGTAACTCTTATCATCCATCTGCACATTTTGTTGTCGAGCGGCCTGGGCCTCATAAGACTGAAACCCCCACTGATAATCCATATAAGCAACTAACAAATCTAGCGACTGGCCACTACCTAAATCATAATCGAACTTCAACGAATGAGTATCAGACTGTGTATCCATATAGCGGTGAAACATAGGCTTATATTGCCAGGGATCTTCACCATCGTAATACTTTCGACCCGAGCTACCTTTCTCTTGGTTATAGGCATAGGTATACATGACCTTTAGCGCATCTAATGCCGCCGGCTGCCAGAGCATTTTTGCCCGTAAACGGCTGGTTTTTAGCTCTTTTTGATCATAAGTATCTGGGTTGGTTTCATATATCACTTCTTGATTGTAATGCTCTCCATCAACATGCTGGCCGGTAATTCTTACGGCCAGTTGATCTTCAACAATCGGCCCCGACACCATAAACGCACTATCAATGAAGCTATCTTGATCTCGGTAACCCAATCGAGCTGCACCATTCCAATCAAAGGTAGGATCAAGGGTTTTGATGAACACAGTTCCACCAATACTGTTACGGCCATTAATGGTTGACTGTGGTCCTCTAAATACCTCAATCTGTTCAATGTCCCACAGACCCGTATCGCCAGTTAAGTCAGCAACAAAAGGTTCTGCCACACCATCTATTAATGTAGAAACCCGCGCTTTAGCGCCGCCGGTAAATGAGTTAAAGCCCCCTGCTGCACCATTACCCGTTACCCCACGAATATCCGGGGCGGCACCGGTTAATGCGACGATGTTGGGGATTTCAGACAGTGCGCTGGAAACTGATAAGTATTGACCGCTATCAAGCGTATCCTTATCAATAACAGAAACAGATGAGGTCGTGTCTTTTAAACTACGTTCTATTTTCTCACCGTGTACGGTAATAACTTCTATAGATTGTGTTGGTTCTGCGTCAGCCACGACTGCAGCTTGAGCAGCAGAAAGTGCTGTGCACGCCAACACACTGGTCGCGATGATGCTCTTTTTAAATACCCTGTATTCCATGGGATACCTCAGATTTCCAATGAACAAATTGTGATACAGCTTGTAAAACCGCCACAATTTACGTTAAAAATCGCAACAATGCAATTGCGAATCATTAGCATTTACATTACGATTGGTGCGGGATTTATTTTGGAAAAAGGGAAGTTAACCACATTATGTTTCAAATACTGGCATTCACTATTACGCTGTTTGGTGCCTATTTACTTTATCTCACCAGTCGCCATCAGCAGTTTCAAGCTCAGCCACTCAAGCAACGCTATCGCCTACTAGGCTACCTATTACTTGCTGCCGCATTATGCTGCTTTTATCAATCTCTTGACGGCGCACCGGCACTGTTTATGTGGTTATTTACCACAGCGACGTGCCTAACCTTGATGCCGATAGCCGCAATCCTTAGTCCATGGAGGAAAGCCAAATGAGTCGCTTGGCACAGGCAGAGAAAATACAGCCACACTGGTGGCGTAAATCTATCTTCTCAGTGTTATTGGGGTTGAGCTTAGCCTACGGTGTGATTGCCATTTTTGCTTGGTTTGGTCCTGGCGGGATTGATGCCGCGGTAAAAGTCCAATTCAATATGTGGGCAACAGCACTATTATGGTTATTGGTACTGAGCTTGAGTTTTCTATTTAAAACCGGCAACAAAACACTGATCTATTTGCTATTGGCCAACCTAGTTACCTATCTTAGCTATGCAACATTATGGTGGTTAGTATGAGAATTCGCGCAGACATTTTAAGACACTACCAAGTTATTCATACCTGGACAGGAATTATCGCAGGCTTAGTGTTATTCATCGGTTTTTATGCCGGTTCACTCACCATGTTTAAGCCGCAAATCCAGCAGTGGGCGACACCACCAACCCAAGTACTCGCTGCCATTGAACCGACTAAACTTGATCTATTGGTCAAACAGGCCTTGGCAGAATATCAATCCGCTCAGCAAGGGTTTGTCATTAATTTAACCGATAATGCTTCACCAATGTATTGGTACGAGCAGGGTGGTGGCCGCGGTATTCGCTTAGATGATGCACTGCGTCACGCCAGCCTGAGCAGCGAAGATACGCTCATCAGTACCACAAGCAGTAGCAACGAGCTTGGTAGCCTTATTGACCAATTACATCGTACCGCGGGAATTGTTGGCAAAGTCGGTCACGAAGATTTAGGAGTATTGATCTTAGGCATAGCAGCAGTGTTGTACTTTTTAGCGCTAGTTTCTGGATTGATCTTCTTACTGCCCACCTTAGTCAAAAGCTTATTTGCACTTAGATCAAATAAAGGCAGTAATCGCTTTTGGCTCGATAGCCACAACCTGTTGGGCATATTTAGCTACCCATTCCATCTCATCATCGCGTGGACTGTGGTGGTGTTTGCTTTTCATGACCTATTTTATGGTGGGCTTAGTCTTATTTATGGTGACAAGCCCTTATTTGAGCCACGCCAATCTAGCGAAGTAGTCTACCAAGTCGAGGATTTATCACCAATATCCTCCTATCTCACTAAGGCAACAGAAATGGCAAAAGATTATCAAGTGACTAAATTGGCGTTCTCTGATTTAAACAGCAATCGCCCTAGCCTAGCTATTGAAGTCGTTAGTGATAATCAAATGATGCGTGGTGGCTATAGCGATTTCATCTATATGAATCCGTATAATTTTGAGGTGCAATTTAGCACTATCAATGACAGTGAAGATGGTGCCTATGGCCCTATTGTTACCAGCTTCTTTGGCTTACACTTTGGCAATTATGCCGGAATAACGGGGCGTTGGCTTTATTTTGTCATGGGCTTAATGGGGGCAATGCTGTTTTACAGTGGTAACTTACTGTGGCTTGAAAAACGGCGAGTAAAGTCACCCACACAAACTAAGTCAAGCCGATTCATGGCGGCACTTACCGTGGGCGTTTGCCTAGGTTCCATGTTAGGAGTTGCAATCACCTTGTTATCGACCAAATGGCTGTATCTGCTTAGCAGTAATATAAACTCTCACTACTTGTGGAGTTACTATGTCATCTTTTTTGCTGCTATCGCCTATAGCTTTCTGCGCGGGGCCGCAATCAGTGCTATCCATAATCTTTATGCTTTAGCTCTAGCCTGCTTGCTCATTCCCATAAGCTCATTGCTTACCCACTACATTAGCGTCAGTGACTGGCATCAACAGTCTATGCCTGTGTCAGCAATCGATTGGGTAGCCATTATATTTGGCATTGGTTTCTATGTAATGGCTAGAAAGACCAGACAACGGGCATTACACGGTGAAGGACATAGTATTTGGGCAATCGCACCAGTCAAACATCAGCGCGAACAAGCACAAGAGCTTAACGATCAAACAGGAATAAAGGCCTAATAGCTCAGATTGCAGGGCTAACCATGTTAGTTAAGGTAACAGCATGCTAAACAGTATGCTGTTACCCATCACTTACTTATTAACGCCCGTCTTCAAAAGAAGCTGTGCCAGATTTAGATTCATAGGTGCCATCTTGATAAAGAATCGTTGCAGAGGCTTTGTGAGTCGTAAACCCTGTAATGGTAAATGAGCAAGAGGTTCCTCTTGTACCACAACTTGCAGCTTTGTCACCCCAAATCACACTACTAATCGGTTTAGCTGCACCGCTAATTCTAAATACAGCCGTTGCAGTACGTTGACCAGGAATCATCGCAAAACAATGGTTCTTGGTATAACGATCATAACCTTGTGTATCAACATAGCACTCTAGTGTTGCAGCAGAAGCCTGCGCGGCAATCATAGAACCAACTAACACCAAACCAGCAGTAATCAACTTTTTCATTTTAATTCCTTTTATAAATAGATCTAAATAAACGATTTAATGTGCGACTAGCGGCCATCTTCAAAAGACGCGGTAGCCGAAGCTGTTTCATAAGTGCCATCTTGATATAAAATGGTCGCAGAGGCTTTATTTGAAACAAATGGGCGGATAGAGAATGAGCATGAAGTTCCACTGGTACCGCAACTTGAAGCTTTATCACCCCATATCACTTTGTTGATAGGCTTATTGGCTCCACTAATGCGAAATACTGCCGTTGCAGAGCGCGCGCCCCAAACCATTGCGAAACAGTGATTTGGAGTATATTGATCATATGCTTGTGTATCGACATAACACTCCATCGTAGCAGCTGAAGCACTTTGTGCCATAAATGAACTAGCGACCAATAGACCTGCTGTAATAAATTTATTCATAACAATTCCTTTGTATCTAAATTAATATTATTAAATAGTTAATTATTAACGGCCATCTTCAAAAGAAGCCGTGGCTGATGCGGTATCATAAGTGCCATCTTGATATAGAATAGTTGCAGAAGCTTTATTTGGTACAAACGCACGAATCGTAAAAGAACAAGAAGTACCACTTTGACGACAACCTGTGGCTTTGTCGCCCCAAATAACTTTATTGATTGGCTTATTTGTACCGGTTATGCGAAAAACTGCAGTAGCCGTTCGCGCTCCCCAGACAATTGCGTCGCAGCGATCTGCTGTATAATTATCGTATGCTTGAGTGTCAACAAAACACTCCATCGTAGCCGCTGATGTTTGCAGTGAAAAAAAAGAACTGGCGACCAAAACCCCAGTAGCAATTAATTTATTCATGAAATTTCCTTTTATAATTTTATTTGGTGCTAGCGGTAACCAACACACAACTAAATTACAACAAGATGATCTAACTTCAATACAAGAATAAAAATTATTGAAAACAAATTAAATACCAAGCTAAAACTCAACAAAAACAAGAACAGTAAATCTCAAGTACTACACGACCAATACAAAATGATTAGTAGTAATGATTAAAACCTGTAGGACACATAAGCCATTAAAAAAAAAGGAATTAGTAAAAATTTGGGCCAAATTATTGTAAAACTAAATTTACAACAACCTTAAAAAATTATTTATATTGATCTAATACTCAAAAATAAAATTGGAAGTAAATTATTGCCACCCATGAATTTGAATAGTTTTAACAAACAGCGTATTCGAATAGTATTTAAATGCCCACTAAAGCGGCATCACTGCACCAACTTAGTGCGCATGGCGCTTGCAAAAAAACAACAAATCCATATTTAACAACACCTTGAAAGTTGGCACAGTTTGGGCATACCCCTAAAGAGGTATTTGATGGATTAAATTTGAGGAAGTCATCATGAGTAGAGCAATCAAACTAATTAGCCCTAAACTAGCCCACAAAATAGTTGAGGAGGTTAAACTGCAAAACTGCCTACTATCAGAAGTTGCCAAAAGACACGGCATTTCAACAAAGCTGGTATATCAGCTAGTTAGACAAAATGATCAGCAAAATAACAATGGCCAAGTCAGCCACCTAAAGTTTGAAATAAGCCAAGCCAAGAACAATCTAAAGCACTTGGTCAATGAGCTAACTCACCTACAACAATCAACGACCTAAGAGGTTATCCATAATAAGATCGTAAGTAAGGCGATAAATAACGCCTTGCATACAGTAAACCTATCCCTAAAGCGGGTATCAATAACATCAAAATGTTATTGATAAGGGCTGCACTACTGAGTGTGAGAACACTCAGTAGCAACTGCTTATAGTCAAATTCTGGCTTATTGTTGTGGCCGGTAACTGCAAGTGTTATCACGGCAAGCAGCAATAAAAAAGCCAATGACTTATATTGATTACTTTGCTGACTCTTTTGAGTGGTAGCCGGACCTACATAGCGAGGTGCGGTTGTTTGAGCTGCGTTAAACTCCGTAGCTGTACTGCTATCTGTAGCCCCCTCCACCAACCTGACAGGGCGCGGTTGCGTTGTGACTGCGCCGTCGCTCGTACCATATTGATAGCTATCGCCAATGAAGGCTCTATCTAATTGAGATACATTGTTAAATTGATGCAATGACCAAGCAGCCAAACAATACAAAAGTGCGATAACAATCGTCATCACTAGATTGCGAGCGCTGATTGTATTTACTTCTATTGCCATAGTCATCACCTACATCCGCTAAATAATCGTACCTTTTAAGGCACAGGCCATTGTAGTCATAATGAAAAGTTCACAACAAAAAATCAACAGCTCAACTATAAGCATTACAAAGTGATGCATATGTAAGAAAACTAAGTCTCTGCCACTCCCTATGCGCCCTAAAACATCAATAAAGAAAACTTGAATACTAGCCAAAAACTACGAATGTACTTTCAGAAAATTCAAAGACCCTTCAATAGTTATATTGAGAGCTGATAAAACAATAAGAAATGTCAAAGTATATATAATGATTAATGACTAAATGTAGACACATTAAAAAGAGGCCTGTGACCATTTTAGGAATGGGGATTTTATTAGGAAGTGGTGCAAATGCTAACCCAGGTCAATGGGAGCAAAGATATTGCGCTGAAAACCCAAGAGAATGTTACTGTGAATATCGTGGCGGTGTGAAGTACTGCTTAATTAAGTAACCGCAGATTGAGCGAGATAATTAACCCATCTCGCTCAATCATTTTATTCTGCCAACTTAATAAAATCGCTCAAGTCACTGATGGTAGATATGCCCTACTTTAAAATCACTTACATACCCAGTTCGCAAGCCTATTGATCCAGTTTTAATTTTTTGGCTAATGGCTCCAATGCCGCGCCTTGTAATAAAATAGAGAACAGCACGATAAAAAACACCATGTGCACAATATCAATGGAGCCTGGCACCCCTGCGGTCGCAGGTATTAACGCAAACACTATTGGCGTAGCCCCTTTTAGCCCAATAGCTGAAATCAGCATTCGCTTTTTCCAGCTTGCCTGGGTAAAAGGTAAGTAACATAGCTGTACTGCCAAAGGACGCGCAACAAACATCAGTAATGCCGCAGGTATTAACGACACCATAAATACGTTAAACAAGGTTTGTGGGAAAATCTGCAAGCCGAGAATAATGAACATCAACGACTGGGCTAGCCAAGACAAGCTATTAAAGAAGTGTTTAGATACTTCACCACCGCGACTAATGCCATTGCCGATGACAACCCCCACCACATAAGAGGCGATCAAAATATTACCGCCTAAGAGCTCACTGCCATATGCTGCAATAATAAAACTGGCCAGAATAAATACTGGAATAAGGCCATATTCTTCAAGCTTAACGTGGTTAAGTAAATAGACCGCTAACTTACCAATTAAATAAGCAAACACAATTCCGACGAATATTTGCTGCGCGAGAGTGATAGATATTGCGCTGTATGACACAACCTCTGAAGGGGCTAATGCGATAGCGGTAAGAATAGTCACCATCACTAACGCCACCGGGTCATTGGTAGCAGATTCAAACTCAAGCACGGTATCAGTTTGCTCTTTCAATTTCAGTTTTTTGGACTCTAAAATCGAAAACACCGCCGCAGCATCGGTAGATGAGACTATCGCAGCAAACAACAAGCAAGTGATCAGCTCCCAGCCCAGTATGAAGTGCAGCAGCGCAGCTAAGCTTACGGTGGTGAACAACACCCCAAATGTTGCCAGCATGCCTCCCTCTTTATAGGCCAGCTTAATACTTTGCGTTGACGTATTGATGCCCCCTACAAACACAATGATATTAAGTGCAATGGCCCCTACCGTTGATGTCAATGCCAGGTTATCGTAAACGAAATTAAACTCACCATTGCCTAGCCCTAGGCCCACCCCCCATAAAAATAAGTAGTGATGGAATGCCTAAGGTCTTCGATGGGTGATGCAGCAATATGCCAACTGCCACTAAAATCGCCACACCCAGTAAGATTATTTCGTATGTCATCAACACCTCATATAAGTTCTGCCACCTCAATTAGGGCAAAAGAAAAGACTAGTTTAGTTTATTGGAAAAGATTTAAGCTGAAAGGTATTACAACTAATCATGCTGTAACATCAAAAATTATAACACTTTAACCTTAGATTAGTGTTAAATATAGCATTTAGCTATAACAAAAAGCTCAGCCAATGCTGAGCTTTTATCTAACCTTTGGTGCCACTTTCACCGGTTTGTACAATCAGCGAAAGCGCTACTGTTCAAGCAATGCTGTCTATATGACTATGCCTGCGATGGCTTAGCCATATAAGCGCGAGCTAATAGCACTACGCCCACCAATAAGAAAGGAATACTCAGCAGTTGTCCCGCGCTAAAAGTCCATTCATCGGCATACACAGCTTGTTTGACTTTGACCATTTCGATGACAAAGCGTGAGCTGAACACCAAGACCAAAAACAGTCCAAATATCGCCCCGTAACGGCGCTTCATTTCAGTCATTTTAAATAGCATAGCCAAGCTAACAAAAATCAGTAAGTAGGCAATTGCTTCATATAACTGTGCTGGATGTCGCGGCAACAAATCCACTCGCTCAAACACGATTGCCCATGGCACATCGGTTTGCACGCCTAAAATTTCAGAATTCACAAAATTGGCCATCCGTACAAAAAAGCCAAATATTGCCGTGGCTATCGCTAAACGATCTAATAAAAACAAAAACGGCATTTTGACTTTACGATGGTAATAATAAAGGGCCAATATTGCCCCTAAACCACCACCATGGCTCGCCAACCCGCCTTCCCATATGGCAATAATCTTACCCGGATTAGCAAAGTAATAGGCAGGGTCATAAAACAGCACATGAGCTAATCGGGCACCGACAATAATCCCGACCACACAATAGATCAGCAAGTTATCCAGTGACTCAACATCAAGTTTTTCGCTGATGTAAATGCGTTTCATCACTTGATAGCCGCTGGCTATCGCAACTGCGAATAAGGCGCCATACCAATGTACGGTTAGCCCCATAAATGAAAACAATACCGGGTCAATATTCCAAATAAAATGTTCCAAAACTTAGCCTTATAAGATCTTTCAATGTCACAGCCTAGCTAAGGGAATTAGCTCCCTTAAAGCGGCGCTCAACCTGACACAGATAATACGCCAATTTTGACGTATTACTACCGCCCAGTAACGTTTATTAACGCTTTAATTTAGCTATCTATTCCACCCAAGCACAAGTACTTAATGTCGGTGTAATCATCAAGGCCATACTTGGAGCCTTCACGACCATGACCTGACTGTTTAACCCCGCCAAAAGGTGCTGCTGCGTTAGATATTATGCCCTCATTAATTCCTACCATACCAAACTCTAATGCTTCAGAGACGCGGTAAATTCGGCCTATGTCACGGCTATAAAAATAAGCGGCTAAACCGTATTCAGTGGCATTGGCCAGTGCGATCACTTGCTGTTCGGTGTCAAATACGCTAATGGATGCGATAGGCCCGAACACTTCATTGCACATCACTGGCATGGTTTCACTCACATCAGTTAGCACACAGGGCGACAGGAACTGACAGTCATCCTTTGCCGGTATTTGCCCCAACGCCAGTTTTGCGCCCATGTCGAGACTCTGTTGCACCCAATCAATTATTTGCGCCTTAGCTTGAGTCGAAATCAAAGGACCGATATTAGTGCGACTATCCAAGCCGTCACCCACAGTTAGATTGGCAGTTTGCTGTAGCAGCTGTTGCTGGAACGCTGATGCAACATCGCGATGCACATAAATACGGTTAACACTGACACAAGTTTGTCCCGCATTGCGAAACTTTGCAGCCATGACACCCGCAACCGCCGCTTCAATATCGGCATCATCAAAAACAATAAATGGCGCATTGCCTCCTAACTCCATCGACACCCGCTTGACGCCACTGGCACATTGCGCCGACAAAAGTTTGCCGACCTGGGTCGAGCCAGTAAAAGTGAACTTTGCCACGTCACTGTGTTGGGTTAATACCTCTCCAATCGCCTGGGCCTGCTCAGCGACCACCACATTGAACACCCCAGCAGGAATCCCTGCTTGCTGCGCCAGCTCCGCCAGTGCCAACGCCGATAAAGGTGTTAAAGGCGATGGTTTAACCACAAATGTACAACCCGCAGCCAATGCCGCTGCAGCTTTACGTGCAATCATCGCATTAGGAAAGTTCCATGGCGTGATTGCGCTCACCACGCCAACAGGTTGTTTGATGACCGTAATACGCTTATCCGCACCTGGCGCGGCAATGGTGTCACCATACAAACGCTTGCCTTCTTCAGCAAACCACTCGATAAAGGCTGCCCCATAGTGAATTTCACCCTTAGCTTCGGCCAACGGCTTACCTTGCTCTAAGGTCAATAATCTGGCTAGGTCGTCTTGATTGGCAATAATCAATTCATGCCAACGGCGCAATAAGCGGCAGCGTTCATTGGCGCTAAGTTGCCGCCAGTGCAGTTGTGCGCCTTTGGCTGCAACGATCGCATGCTCAGTTTGCGCGGCAGTTGTCTCGCTAACTTGAGCAATGGCTTGACCATTAGCAGGGTTATACACCGCAAACTTGTGCGCGGACTCCAGCCACTGACCATCAATATAGGCAGCAGTTTGTAATAACCGCGAATTGCGTAAACCTAGCATATTAGGACTCCGGACTAACCAACATAAACTCAACGAAATCATCGGCGGACACCGCTAACCCCAGCTGTGCTATTTGCATTTCAACCGCGGCAAGATCGGCTTCAAGCTTGGCAAGTGTCAGGGTATTATCATCGAGCAAATACACCAGTTTTTGGCTTTGGTAGTAAAAGCTCAGCACAATCAATGCCTGTTTATCATTTTGCTCGGCGCGTTGTCGCCACTGTTTCAACTGTCGATAAATACGGTTATGTAGACTCTTTAGCCGCGCGACATAATAGACTTCTTGTAAGTATTCATGATTGCGTAAACTGTATAACACGGTGCCGCACAGGCTTGCTGCCAGTATGACTCCTAGTAGGTTCCACTGGAAATTTCCGGTGGACTCACCGCTTACTGGGGCGCTTTGTCCAAACCAACTAATCAGCAAGCCACCAAAAACTAGCGATAAAATCGCCAACGCAGCAATGAATACCGCGATCACACGATTTAGCCGCTGGCGGTAACAAGCTTTATCTATTGCAATTAACTTCACTTGATATCTCAATTGGATAATTTTCAATTTGCCAAGGTTACCACGAGCGTGGGGGTTTGATTAAGCAACGATTACGCTTAGCCTCAGAGTTATACAGATTTGCTATTTGCTGATGAGGTTGGCACTTTAGGAGTTAAATAAGCGTTCACTGATACGTGATGTATCGCACAATTAGCGCACGCGGGTGATTAGAAGTAAAAACATCTAGACGTCTAAATTGACAGACGTCTGTGAATCTCATATGCTCTTCCCATAATCAAGAACCATTGCATTGAATGACAATGTGTTCCTGCAAGGAGGGCGCGGAACTGATGGTTTGCACGACTAGAATATAGAGAGAACACTTTGACAACTTCAACCACGACCTCATCGGCGAGCAACAAAGTAAGCCCATCGTTTATCGCCCTATTACCGTTATTTTTATTTTTGACTTTATTCATTGGTGCCGGAGTCTACTTCCAAAGCCAAGGGGTAGACTTTGCCTTCTATCAACTACCCAGTGTGGTCGCGATATTGCCGGCAATCATCTTAGGAATCTTACTGTCAAAGCAAAAGCTTAATCAGAGTATCGAAACCTTTATCGGTGGAATTGGCCATAGCAATATCATCGCAATGTGTCTTATCTATCTGTTAGCTGGTGCATTTGCTTCTGTTGCCAAAGCCACTGGCGGTGTTGATGCTACCGTTGCCCTAGGTTTATCACTGGTACCATCAAGTTTACTACTGCCAGGTTTCTTTGTGATTGCCGCCTTCATTGCCACCGCAATGGGGACCTCAATGGGTACCATTGCAGCAGTCGCACCCATTGCGCTTGGCGTCGCAACTGAAGCAGAAATAGGCCTTGCCGTTATGGCCGGCGCAGTGATTTCAGGGGCATTATTTGGTGACAACTTATCAATTATTTCCGACACCACCATTGCCTCAACCCGTACTCAGGGTTGTGAAATGAAAGACAAGTTTAGAGAAAACCTTATTTTTGCCATTCCAGCATCGATCATTACTCTCATCGTGTTTACCTTAGCTGGTCAAGGCCAAGCTGAAGTCGCCGCACAAGAGATAGACTTTATTAAAGTGATCCCTTACTTGACCATTTTGTTCTTAGCTGTTGCCGGCCTTAACGTATTTGTAGTGCTCACGGTAGGTATTTTACTTGCTGGGATTACCGGTTTGTTCACCATGGATTACGGTGTGATTCAGTTTGGTCAAGATATCTATGCCGGTTTTACCAACATGCAGGAGATCTTCATACTCTCAATGCTAGTAGGTGGCCTCGCGGCGCTCATGCAGCAGCAAGGTGGCTTAGCGTTTGTGAGTCAACAAATAGAAAAACTGATCACTAAGTTTTCTAAGGCTAAAGGCGAAGCATCAACTCGTGCTTCTGAGCTTGGCATGGCTGGCATTGTTGCAATGACCAATACTTGCGTAGCGAACAACACCGTATCGATTGTTGTAACAGGTGACATCGCCAAAGAGTTAGCGCAAAAGCACCAAGTCACGCCGAAACGCGCAGCCAGTATTTTGGATATATTCTCTTGTATTATTCAAGGCTTAATTCCTTACGGTGCGCAGGCATTACTGATTGCATCAACCTTCAGTATTAGTCCGCTTGAAGCCGTAACTCACGCTTGGTACTGCATGATTCTTGCTGTTGTCGCCATTTCTATTGTGATACTGCGGAAACGTACTCACTGATAACTATTTACGCAAATTGTTATCAACATGTTGGTAATCGCCTAGTTATGGCATACACTAGCTGAGATAAGGATAGCTAACTTGCCCATTACAGGCGGGGACGGAGAAGGAGAGCACTCACCATGCACTCCTTTTTTATTGCCTGATTAATGGGAGCCCTATGCAGCTGGCACAGCAACCGATCAATACTGACCTACACAAACTGGTTATCTGGATGATTTTTGGTGGTGCCATAGTCTCAGCGACCGGTATCTCAATTTGTGTATGGGCCCAATATCAAGAAATAGGTCCAGCGGTATTTGCACTACGGGCCGACTTTTTAGGCGATTATATGCGCACACCGCTGGCTTATGTGTATAACATGGCGTTAATTGTCGCGGGTTTATGCATCTTGTTGGCCATGTACGGCTTATTTTTACTTAAACTAGGGCATTTTGGCCTCTATATATCGTTTGCCGGACTCTGGGTTGGTGGCTCAATTATCTTGATGGGCGTATTTCCAATCAACTACCTCAGCGAACATCGCCTGTCCTCTACTAGTTTTTTACTTGGCACCGTAATTCTGCATTTTTTAACCTTAGCGGCGCGAATTAACCATAAAGAGATCTGCTCAAAGCGCCTATTTTTCATTAGCTCATTAGGGCTTGCCAGTGCATTGGGGCTAGTTTTTCAACTCAATTGGCAGACCTTAGACTTTGATGCCTGCATCCCACAAACCGGGGAAAATTGCTACGTGGCAATTAATATGTGGGGCCAAACTAACCTCACTATGTTGTGGTGTTTAATGTTAGCATTGACCATTAAGAAATTGACCCACACGCTACAGCAGCCTGCGCTGTAATAACTAAAGGCGACAACTTGTTGCTATGCGACTAGCCAAATACCTTGCGCTTACCGGACTATGCTCACGGCGCGCCGCAACGCGATTTATCCGTGATGGCCGAATTAATATCGATGGCCGCATCGCCAACCATATCGACACCATAAGCCTAGATCAAGATCAGCGCCAATGCCTGCAAGTCATACTCTTTGATGGTGAGCCCATAGCTGCCATTGAATCGCCGCACTATTACGCCTTCCATAAGCCCGTAGGCATTGATAGCCGCTTGCTCCCAGATAATCCTGCTAGCCTGATACACTTTCTGCCGCCCGCGCCACGTCTCTATCCTGTTGGCCGCCTAGACAAAGACTCCCACGGATTACTACTACTGACCAATGACGGTGAACTCACCCAGCGTTTGATGCACCCAAGCTTTGCCCATAAAAAGCACTACCTTGTTCAAGTTAACCGCCCCCTTGACGACGACTTTTGTCAGTTGATGGCGCAAGGGGTCAGTTACAAAGATATCACCACCCTCCCCTGCACGGTCGCAGCAACGGATGAAGACCGTTTTAGCATCACCTTAACTCAAGGGCTCAACCGGCAAATACGCCGAATGAGCCAAGCACTGGGCTATCAGGTTATTGATCTCAAACGAGTGACCATTGAATCACTGCAACTTGGCGATTTGGCCGCAGGTGAAATGCGACCGCTGACTGCGACAGAGATTACTGCGCTCAAAGGTTAATGGACTAGGCTGTGCAGCGCCCGATGGGTTATACCAATCAGTATAAACATTTAGTCACTCAGCGAGAGTTTAGCGGTTCTGAGGCAAGGCAACGAGTGAAGATCATAGTTGTTCTACGGTTAAGCTCGTTAACACAGCATCAGGACTGCTAAAACTCGCCATTCTGGCGCGTTTTTGGCTACCTACTTCTGCGTTGAATAACCTCACAAGGGAGCAACCATTGTTTCAGTGCTCACTTTGAATTAGCCGGCCTTGAATTAGTTTGCCAAAAGCGCGCTGAGTAGATCAAATTCTTATACTGATTGGTATTATGCAAATAGCAGTACCGACAGGTAAAGCAGCCAACAAAAAGGGCTTAGATTTTCACCTAAGCCCTTTATGCAAATCATGCTAATTTAATCATAGCGATTAATGCACAATTTCCATCTCTTCCAATAGGTTATCTGCATTATCTAGGTATTTCATAACCCAAAGCATATACCGGCTGTCCACTTGGATTGAACGGTTAGTTTGTGGGTCGTAACCCCAATCGCCAATGATACTTTCGTAAACGCCATCAAACAGCAGGCCGACTAACTCTGCACGCCCATTTAAGGTCGGCGAGCCTGAGTTACCACCAGTGGTATCTAGGGTTGATAGGAAGTTAACCGGTACTGAATCAATCTCCTTCATGTAGTAGTCACCGTATTGCTTATTGGCAATGAGCTCTAGCTGTTTCGCTGGCGCATCAAACGGATCAACACCCGTGTCTTTGGCTAAGATACCTTCAAGGCGAGTGAAAGGCACCGCTTTCAAACCATCTTGTGGTGAGTAGCCCTTAACATGACCCACAGTCACACGTAGGCTTGAGTTAGCATCGGCATACACTGGTTTGCCTTGCTCACGGTTATAGGCAATGATGGCGTCCATATATTGTGGGCGCACTTTCATTAGATCACCGGCAAGCTGCTCTTTCTCCTGTTCACGCTTCATGCGCTCATCATAAGTAGCAACAGCGTACTGAATGAAAGGATCTTTAGACTTTTTAAACTCAGCCACAGATTTGTCCATCCAGGCTAAGCGAGTGTCTTTATCAGACAGCTCAGTGTTGGCGTACATGTTATCTAATGTCTTGGCAAATTTAGCCTTGTCGAAGTTACTACCAATACCAAAGGCCTTATCGAACGCTGTTAAACGCTGATCTTTCGGCAATGCGGCATAACGACCCACTAAATCTGCCAATATCGCTTTATCGACACTTGCGGCATAGCGGCGCTCAATACGCTCCATACCTGAGGTAAAGCGGGTCATATCACGATCTTGATAGCCTGGTTCACGCTGCATATCTGGTAGCGCTTTTTCATTCGCTAAGCGATATAAGCGCTCAGCGGTACTCATCATGGTACTGTAACCCATGTAGCTAAGCAGTAGGTTGCGCTCTTGGCCTTGCTGACCTTTTGCGATTAGCTTGTCCAGTTGCGCTAATACTTCACCGTACTTAGCTTGGCGCTTTTTGTCGGCTTTAATCCAGTTGGCAAGGTCTTGCTCTACACCTTTGCGGTCGTCAAGCATGGTTGATTTACCATAGAACTCAATCATCGAAGTGAAGTTTTTAGCGTAGTTAGCTAAACCTGCAATGGCGCTTTCATACTTAATGCGCTCGTCGCTGCCTTCTGGTGCTGTCTCTTTGATGATATCAATAATGCGCTCACGCAGAACTTTGCCTTCTGGATAAGCCCATTCAAATTGGTTTTGTACTTCATTGGCTGTGCGATAGCGGTTAGTACGGCCAGGGTAGCCAGCCACCATAACAAAGTCGCCCTCACTCACACCTTTAGCCGATACTTTTAAGAAGCTTTTTGGCTCAAATGGCACATTGTTTTCGCTAAAATCAGCAGGCTTGCCGTCTTTAGATACGTAGGCGCGATAGAAAGAGTAGTCGCCAGTGTGACGAGGCCACATCCAGTTATCAATATCGCCACCATACTTACCTACACTACCGGCCGGGTTATACACTAAACGTACGTCACGGATCTCAAGCTGCTTAACCAAGTAGTACTCAAGCCCACCATGGAAGCTATACACCTTACAGCGGTAACCATCTTCTTGCTCACACTCGGCTACTAAGCTTTTTTCCTGTTGCTCAATACCCTTATAAAACGCGTTGCCCGTTTTACTATCTAAGCCCTTTTTCACCTTGTCAGTGACATCGACAACTGACTCGGTCACATAGATGCGCGAACCCGGTGTTGCCGGCAGTTCATCAGCAAAGCTTTTCGCTAAAAAACCGTCTTTTAGTAGGTTATTTTCAGGCGTTGAATTGTATTGAATTGAGCCATATGCACAGTGATGATTAGTCACGACTAGGCCTTTAGGTGACACAAATGATGCGGTACAGCCACCGAGGCTGATAACCGCATTCATTGGAAACTCGGTTAATTTAGAAATGGATTTAACATCAATTTCTAAGCCTTTGGCTTTCAGTTCGTCAGCCATGGCAGGAAGCTGGTAAGGCTGCCACATCCCCTCATCCGCTTGTGCAGCAAATGAAGCCGCTAGCGCTGCGGTTAACATAATTTTTTTCATGCTGTTAAGTCCGTTTTTATCGTTATTACGTCGATTGCTTGAGAATATATGCTGTCCAACTACAAAATTTAGCAATAAAAAAGTCGGGCAAGTGCCCGACTTTATCACACAACCTCATTCAACAAACAGCTAACGAGGCACAACAAACCGCAATCTAACCCGGCTTTGTTGTAAACATTTGTTATAGCGCTACCCAAAGTTGTGCCGCAATGATCACCGCACCAAGCAAACCTGCAACCGCTAAGGCTGGCGTGCCGCCACTGACTTGGTAACCCCCTAACTGCTGTTTACGCTGTCCTAACGCCATGGCAATCGGCAAGAAGATAATCATCATCACCAATGGAATTGCAGCAAAACCCAACACCTGAATGAAACCATCAGGGTAAAATAGCGCACACAATAATGGCGGTACGAAAGTGATCAACCAGGTTTTAGCGCGGCCCATCACATCATTTCTTGCTCGAGTTAGCTCGGCAATGTAATCGAACAGGCTCATGGTCACACCTAAGAAAGAGGTGATTAACGCTAAGTTAGCAAACAGATCAATGCACTGCTGCATAATTGATGACTGCGCAATAGCTTGCAGGGCTGTCACAAGTTTTGGCAATGAGCCTTCAAAGCCATGCACGGTTGCCCCACCCACAGTACCTAAAGTCACCATCAACCACAGGATGTAACACACTAGTGGAATGGTTGAACCAATGATCAACACCTTACGCAGTGACATGGCATCGCCATCTAAGTAGCGCACAATCGTGGCAATACACACGTGGAAGCCAAATGAGGTAAACACAACGGGGATCGCCGCTAACCACAAGTCACCCAGCTCAGCTTTCTCTACAATATTAGCCGATGATTCACGCAATATATAAGCGGGGCTAACTTCCGGCAATAGGAACACAACCACCAGTACAAACAGGGCGATCATCGCAGTAAATAAGATACGTGAAACTTTATCAATCCAAGCTACGCCAACCGCAATAAAGCCACCAAATACTAGGGTAAACAGCAACACTGCCGCTTTATTATCAATTTCAATGCCCATTTGATCAAAGCGTGACTCAAGCAGCGATGAGCCCCCCATCAAATACACCATCGTCAGGGCAAAGAGTAAGCTCAGCAGTGAGCCCCCCTGTAATAACTGGCCAGTTTTTCCGAGTGTTTTACCGGTTATGGCGTGGACGTTAAGCCCAACTCCCGTACGTAAGTTGATCTCTAACATCAACAAACTGGTGTAGATGGACACCCCCCAAATACACACTAAAAGTAATAGCGCGGGAATGGTACCCAAAGAAGCTGTCGCCAGAGGTAAGGCAAGCATACCGCCACCAATAGCAGTACCTGCAACAATGGCAATAGAGCCGAGGATTTTTAAGTTCACTACATTGTCCTGTCTTGATTTGTTTTAATAGTTTTGGGTCAGATTTAGAACAACGACAAGGAGGGGATTAGTAACAAAACAACTAAGCTTTTAGCCTCCTAATCGAATGGCATCATACTGCCCTATTTCGATTGGGTTTGGCCTCAACAGCTTGGCTAACATTACTTTTACCTAATCTTTAGCTAAGCCCCTGAGGCTGCGTAAATCGGTAAAAATATCGATAGGTTTGTTTCATCACTACCTTAAACTCTAAAAAATTGACTGTTAGGGACATTAACAGAGGCAATCACTGTGTACAAGCCATCAAAGGCAATCGTAAACAACTTTGTACAGCGCACAAATAAGTTGCCAACACCCTCACCACAAGCCGTTTACTATTGCTGATTTTTCCAGCAAAACTACGGCAAAGTCGCGCAAAAAACATGTTGCACTTGCAACCTTTTTTAGGGCGATTATAATGGCGCCAACCTTCTCAGGGGAGTAGCTACCAACCAATCGTCGTTTTTGGTTGGGTATTCATCAACATAATTGGCCACATGCCATGGTGAATACAGTGAGCCATCACCCAGCAAGACCTGAGCAGAGATCCCGTCCAATATTAGGGGGCGGCGGACTCTGCTTAGCTAATTTTGCCCCCTAAGGAACTCATTGTGGAAGCACTACTCGCCTCAACCTTAACTGTTGCAATTGCCGAAATCGGCGATAAAACCCAATTACTCGCTCTGCTACTTGCCGCCCGGTTTAAGAACAAAACCGCTATTGTCATGGGTATTTTTCTGGCGACGCTGGCGAATCACTTTGCTGCAGCCTGGTTGGGTCAATGGGCCATGGGCCTTATTTCACCGGAAGTTGGCCGTTACATCGTGGCTGGATCGTTCTTTGCCATTGCATTGTGGGTATTGATCCCCGACAAAGTTGAATCAGAAGAAAGTCGTTTGTATCAATGGGGCCCATTCATCGCAACTTTTGTGTTGTTCTTCATAGCTGAGATTGGCGACAAAACCCAAGTGGCAACAGTGGTACTGGCAGCCAAATATGATGCATTGGCAATGGTTGTCATCGGCACGACCTTAGGCATGATGCTAGCCAATGTGCCAGTGGTTTACGCCGGCCATTACAGTGCTGAAAAGCTACCTTTGACGTTAATTCATCGCCTATGCGCTGCGCTATTTGCGCTATTGGGCGTGATGACATTGCTACTTTAGTTAACAGGGTAGTAAATAAAATACCCACATAGCGTTGACGTTCACAGCTAAAAAAAGCCAGTCACTTTACAGTGACTGGCTTTTTCATCTCAGTTAATAAGTTGGCTTTTAACCTTGAATTGCCTTAGCAATTCGCGCTCCGTAGTCAGCATCTGCTTTGTCAAAATGCGCTAGCATACGTGCTTGTACATCGGCACTTGCTTGGCTAAGAGAGCCGGCGATGGTATCCACTAGGCGCGCTTTTTCATCTTCAGAGAACATACGGTATAGGTTGCCCGCTTGGCTATAGTCATCTTGGTCGTAGCGGCTATAGCGATCAGCTTCACCATCCAAACGCAGTGGTGGCTCAGCTAAGTGTGCAGGCTCAACCAACGCATCTTCACGGCTACTAGGACCATAGTTAGCAGCTGCATCGCCACCTGTTTGACTGCCGCTGAACTGACATTGGGTTCCAGCCATAGCACCAGCACGCTGATGATGATTCGCTTTTGCCGCATGTGGGCAGTTGACTGGCAACTGATTGTAATTAGTACCGATGCGATGACGTTGTGCATCTGCATAAGCAAAGATTCGCGCTTGCAGCATCTTATCTGGTGACGCGCCAACACCTGGAACTAGGTTACTTGGTGCTAAAGCCACCTGCTCTACTTCAGCGAAATAGTTTTGTGGCATACGATTAAGCTCAAGCTCACCAATTTCAATAAGTGGGTAATCGCTGTGCGGCCATACCTTAGTCAAATCAAACGGGTTGATGTGGTAAGTATTGGCATCCGCTTCTGGCATGATTTGCACATTCACTGTCCAACGAGGGAAGTTTTGCTCGGCAATCGCTGCCACCATATCGCGCTGCGATGAATCAGGGTCAATACCTTTGAGCTTATCTGCTTGCTCGTTGGTGAGATTGACAACGCCTTGTTGCGATTTGAAGTGGAATTTAACCCAAAAACGCTCGCCTTTGGCATTCCACAATGAGAATGTATGAGAACCATAGCCGTGCATCTGACGGTAGTTTGCAGGAATACCTCGGTCTGACATCAAGATAGTCACTTGATGCATCGCTTCAGGGTTAAGTGACCAAAAGTCCCACATTGCCTGTGGATCTTTAAGGTTAGTCAGTGGATTACGCTTTTGAGTATGAATGAAGTCCGGAAACTTAATACCATCACGCAAAAAGAATGTCGGGGTGTTATTACCCACGATGTCATGGTTGCCTTGAGCAGTATAGAAACGCAAACCAAAACCACGTGGATCACGCTCAGCATCAGCAGAGCCCATTTCACCGCCCACCGTTGAGAAGCGAACAAAAGTTTCGGTTTGTTTGCCCACACCGTTAAAGTGATCAGCTATGGTGTATTCGCTTAAATCTTTGGTCAAGGTAAAGGTGCCATATACCCCAGTACCTTTTGCGTGCACAACACGCTCAGGAATACGTTCGCGGTTGAAGTGAGCAAGCTTTTCAATCAACTGCCAATCTTGTAGTAATAGCGGGCCGCGCTCACCTGCTGACAATGAGTTTTGATCGTCTGCGATTGGGGCGCCGTTTTGGCTGGTTAAATAATCTTTTTGCGTAGTCATAGTCATCTCCAAAAATTCCGTAATCTAAAATGCTGTACCTGGCTTAGCTAAGCCAATCTTCAATAACATCAAATATCGTCGCCATATTGACCTCACAGTGGGCAGCGAAGGCTATTACCTGCTGAGTTATCCCGATAGCTAAATAATAGTCGGTAATAACCAACAATTAAAACGATTAGAACCGATGACTTTAATCGCTTTTGCAGAAAGCGAGTAAAATTGACAACCAAGTGATACTACTAATTAGGTATGAAAGGGGGAATCATTTGGGAGGTAAAGCTGTGTAAAGGAGGGTTATCTAAATAAGTAAATAATAACGGCAATCCACTGACGCAGGGATTGCCGCTAAACGACAAATTTGCTAACTGTCGTACAGGGCTAATCAGAAGCCTGTTGCCGCTCTTCTTGGTAGATTTTAACTAAATAGTAGATATCAATAAGTACAATAAAGAAGTTAACCAATGCAACGGGAATGGCGCCAATGGCCAAGCCATAAGCAACAAATAACGCTGCACCAATTAAATTCCACCAGCGTAGCTTCTTAATGTTCGACATCATCAGCGAAATAGCCACGACCACCGATGCCAAATAGCCGACCCACTCCCAAATAGTTGCGTTATCCATGCGCTCTCCATTGGTATTAAAGTTAATTAAACTTATTATGGCTAACTAAATAGGTTTGTAACAGGCCATTTACCCATCCACACGCAATAAACTGCGGTTATCGCTTAACTACCGCAGCAGTCATTCTTGAGATACAGCAGAGCTCACCGGCTCCATTGTGAATAAGGATCTCCCACACTGAGCTACGCTTACCCAAGTGTACCGGCTTAGCTGTGGCTGTTAGCGTGCCTTTGCGAGATGCTTTTAAATGGTTCGCATTAATCTCTTGGCCGACACAATAATAGTTATCAAAGTCCACTACAAAATTTGCCGCATAACTGGCGACAGTTTCTGCAAGAGCCACGTTGGCTCCGCCATGCACAATACCGAGCGGATTGTGTACTTGCGGTGCAGCTGGCATGGTCGCTTTCATGTAGTCGTCGCCAATTTCGGATATTTTAATCCCCATGGTTTGCATCAAAGTACCTTTACCATGCATCCCTTCGTCCATCTTATTGCATTGTGCAAGCGTGACCGGCCTAAACCAAATACTCATTACTACATCCATTTCAATTGATTATGCTGCCAGTCTACTGTGTCCATAGCTAAGATAAAAGCCAGTTAAGAGTATTGGCTCTAGTCGCAGAGAATATGAAGGGGTGGCTTTCAAGCATGCTTATGGGTATTTGTTGGTGCACACTTGAAAGCCGTAGGGTGTAGGGAGAAAGGTTAGAACTGAATCACTATTTCAGCTTACTGACTGCTTCTAGCGTCAGTTTAATCATCTCATTAAGCGTGTGTTGACGCTCTTCAGCGCTAAGGTGCAAGCCCTGACGTAAATGGTCGGTCACTGTCATCATGGCAAGTGCATTTGCGCCATATTCAGCGGCTACGCCATAAAGACCAGCCGCTTCCATTTCCACACCTAAAATGCCGTATTTTTCCATTAAGTCGTAACGGCTTTCATCGGCGCTATAGAAAAGATCAGAAGAATATAGGTTGCCAACATGATAGTTGACCGCCAGTTTTTCAGCAGCATCGACGGCGCCTCGAAGCAGGCCAAAGTCTGCAATCATGGCAAAATCAGTATTGGCGAAACGACTGCGGTTAACCGCTGAATCAGTGCTCGCGCCCATAGCCATAACGACGTCCATCAACTTGATTTTATCGCTCACAGCGCCACACGACCCGATGCGAATAATGTTTTTCACACCATATTCAGTAATGAGCTCTTTGGCATAAATAGAAATTGAAGGAATACCCATCCCCGATCCCATCACTGAGATACGTTGACCATTAAACTCACCGGTATAGCCAAGCATATTACGTACATCAGTCACTAAAGTGACGTTGTCGAGAAAATTCTCGGCAATGTACTTCGCCCGCAATGGATCGCCTGGCATTAAAACCGTATCAGCAAAAGCACCAGCTGGTGCGTTAATATGTGGTGTCATCGTGTTACTCCGTTATTCATGCTCCACACTCGCCTTTTGTAAGTAAGTATGGATATCAAGTATTTAGTTCAGTGGATTAGCCAGCTAGGCTAAATAGCAGACCAGCAATAGTACCGCTCATTAAGTTGGCTAAAGCCGCTGCAATTAGCGCTTTCATTCCAATGGCACTGAGGTCGTGACGACGCTCAGGACACAATGCAGCTAACCCGCCTATTACCATGGCGAGTGAGCCAATGTTGGCAAAACCGCACAACGCAAAACTAATGATAATTTGGGTTTTAGGTGACAGGTCTTCCGCCACTTTGAGGAAGTCGATATAGGCAACAAACTCATTGATCACCATCTTCTGACCAATAAACGAAGCCGCTTGCGTTGCTTCACTCCACGGCAC
This sequence comes from Shewanella waksmanii ATCC BAA-643, assembly GCF_000518805.1. Taxonomy (GTDB): domain Bacteria; phylum Pseudomonadota; class Gammaproteobacteria; order Enterobacterales; family Shewanellaceae; genus Shewanella; species Shewanella waksmanii. Next base: position 52,907 of record NZ_JAEH01000006.1, on the reverse strand, counting down.
CCCCATTAGCCATGCTAGCGGAGCTAACAGATAACCTAAGATCATCTGCATAGTGAGCTCACCATAACCAAACCAGCCGCCAACACCGCCAATTATACCGTTGACCAGCGCAATCAATCCGACGAACGCGAGCAGTAATGCCGATACATTAAGTACTTGCTGCATCCCCATTGCTGCGCCGCCCGCTGCAGCATCGAGTACATTAGTCGGCTTATCTTCCTGCTCATCCATGACTTTCTTGATGTCATTTCGCGGTGCTTCGGTTTCTGGCCACATTAGTTTGGCAAATAGTAGACCTGCGGGCGCTGTCATAAAGGCGGCGGTCAGTACATACTTAATGTCGACGCCCATCTGGATATAACCAATCATGGTGCCGCCGGCCACAGAAGCTAAACCACCGGTCATCACCGCAAAAAGCTCTGAGCGGGTCATGTGCTTAACAAAAGGACGCACCATAGATGGCGCTTCAATCGGACCAACAAAGATATTGGCAGTGGCAGACAGTGACTCTGCACGGCTAGTACCCAGTAACTTAGATAACGCTCCGCCGATAATGCCAATCACCAGCTGCATAATGCCTAGGTAATACAGCACAGCAATTAGTGCACTAATAAATACCACTACACACAGCACATTAATCACAAAAATGAACCCAACCCCGAACTTGGCCAAATCACCAAATAAAAAAGCTAAGCCTTCGTTGCCGTAGTTGATTACGTGCATCACACCGTTTGATGCGCTATCCAATACGGTTTGACCAAATGGTACATACATAACAAATGCGCCAAAAGCGACCTGAAACGCCAATGCACCGGCTACCGTTCTGACACTAATCGCGTGGCGTTGCTCTGAAAACAACACGGCAATCCCGATCAGCGTTGCCATCCCCAACAAACTGATGAAAACTTCCATACATTTTTACCCCCATAAACTTTGTTATGGCGGCAGTGTATACAGCTGGCTAGTACAGACAAGGGATCAAAATCACTTTGCAGAATTTATTTCATTCAACTGCTAACTTGGTAATAACTTTTGGTAAAGCGCTCAAAAATATCAATAAATATGCATCAATAGCGCATCAATCCATAAAGAAAATAACAACAACATTAACACCAACAACAACTAACACCCAATAGTGACACTTTTAAGCTGATTAGATGAATGATGATTTATCGTAATAAGCAGTACAAACACACGTAATAAAATTTCAATTAAGTAATTTTGTGATCGAAAATCCATTCAAAAAACATGCCTGCCAAGCAGTAGGCGCTGTATTTAGTCCAATTCACCACGAAAGAATATTTTTGCAGTTTAAAATTGCAGTTAAACTCAATAATTGAGGGCCTCAGTCGTTGCATCTCATCTGCTTTTAACGAGCAAATAATACTTTTCTACTAAGCGCATTGGATTACAAACAGGCGACTATTTGCAAGCACTCCAAAAATAACCCCCTATTTTTCAATCAATTGAACTGCAATCTCAGTGAATGAAAATTAACCAACAAATAGACCTTCTTCCAATTGTTCAATTGACGTTCACTCCGTACCTTTGTTCTACATTCGGCAGACTAAATTAGTTCACAACAGAACTTTGTGCTGATAGTGAATTAATTTTTTATACGAACCGCTAAATAGTCTTGCTCATTGACGAGCTGTTGTATCTGTTTGGCACATAACAAAGGAGTGTTTAGTGTCTGCTTTAATAAAAAGCGTTGTTAGCTTTGTACTCCTTATGTCGACCTTTGACTTGTACGCTAATGATATTCGAGCCAATCAAGTCAGCGAACTTCCCATTACTCTCCAAGTGTTGCTTGAGCAGGGCGGCAGAGATAACGCCATTGGCCTGATGCAACTTGGCTATAGCAATCACGCGGAAATGTTGCAATCTGGCCATGATAATACCAATGCGACCTTGCAATTTGGTGCTGAAAATCAAGCCAATGTTCACCAATACGGTAGTGGTAATGAAGTACAGCTTTTGCAAGTTGGGTGGTCAAATCAGGCCGACATCACTCAAGTGGGTGACGGCAATGTAGTCCAGCTCAACCAACTCGGAAGTGCGAATTTTTCAATTGAACAGATTGCAGATAATGCCGCAATCACTATAACTCAATATTAACAGGGAGCGTCCAATGAGATCGCAAGCAAAGAAGTCTATTATCGCGTTAGCTATTACCGCAAGCATCGGTATGTCTGCATCAGCTTTTGCTGCTTCAGATAACGAAGCCACCATCAATCAGACAATTTCAGTCGCAGCTGATGCCGCTGTTGTTGGCCAAGAAGTTGTGGTTACCCAGACAGGTGATTTAAACATCACCACTGTTGACCAAACTGGTGACGACCAAACAGCTACGATTACTCAAGATGGTGTATGGCATGAAGCTTACGTAACATCTGAAGGTGAAAGTAACAACGTTGAAGTTGACCAAGTTGATGATTGGCATGTATCAAGCATCGACATTGAAGGCAACGGCAACGAAGCAATCACTGATCAAACAGGCTTTTGGAACCAATCTGATGCCAATGTTATTGGTAATGAAAACAGCGTTGATGTGTTACAGGTTGGCGTGACAAATACCTCAGACATTGACCTTATTGGTGATAGCAACACCGCTGTTGTTGATCAAGCAGGTGACAATAACGAAGCTTTGTTCTTGGTAGAGGGTGACAATAACGACGGTAGCATTACTCAAATTGGTAATGACAACTTAGGCGGCATGGTATCTTTATTGGTTACACCTAACCTAGGTAATAACAACGATGTCACTATTTACCAAGAAGGTGACTTTAACGGTGGCGCTGTTCAAGGTGTAGATGGTAACAATAATACCTTTGATGTAAACCAAGTTGGTGATTCAAACCTCGGTTTGGTTTATGCCTTAGTCGGTGATGACAACACAATTAACATCGACCAGGATGGAAATTCAAACCTGGCGTTTATGGAGTTTACAGCCGGCGATGGCAATGACGTGACAATTACCCAAAATGGTGATGGTAACGTTATTGGCGATATCTTAATTGCTGATGTACAAGGCAGTGAAAATACCATCACGATTGACCAAGTTGGCGATACCAACGGCGCTGAATTCCAAGTTTGGGGTGATGAGAACACGATAGATTTAGACCAAACTGGTGACACTAACTTTGCTACATTTGGTGTTTACGGCGACGAAAATGATTTAACTCTGGTTTCTACTGGTGACAATAACCAAATCGTTGCTTTTGCAGTATTAGATGGCAATGAGATCAATGTCGAGCAAGAAGGTGACTTAAACTACACTGAAGTGGTTGCTGAAGGGTTTGATAATGTCATTACTTCAGAGCAATTTGGCAATGAGAATGAAGCAATTGTCACTGTAGCTGGCGACCTCAATGTTGAAGTCGATACCCTGCAAACGGGTGACTTGAACGTTATTGACTTGCTCATCAGCGGCGATGAAAACTACGCCAACATTACCCAACTTGGTGATGGTAACTGGGTTGGCGGTGATAACGGTACTGCTGAGTTTGCCGTAGTTGGTGACAACAACAGCTTAACTGTGTCGCAAACCGGTAATGATAACCTAGTGATGGGTTCTCAGACAGGTACTGAAAACATGATCAGCGTGACCCAAATGGGTGACTTCAATACCGCGACTGTTATTCAAAACTAAGTCAATATATCAACAATAAAAAAGGGAGCAAATGCTCCCTTTTTTAATTTAAAAATAAGTGACTATTAAGAGCACAATTCGAAATGACTTTGATAAGTTTGTGCCCAGCGTAATAACTCAACTCGATTACGTGATTGTGTTTTTCTAAAAATAGAAGAAATATGTGCTTTAACAGTATGTTCACTGATACATAAGCGATGCGCAATTTCTTTATTTCTAGCACCGCTAGAAACTAGCTGAATAATAGTTCTCTCTCGACCAGTGAGCATTTGCAACATCGCTACCGTATCTTGGGAAAAGTCATTAGCACCATCCAACCGTTTAACTAGCTGACGAAACATTTTAGAGATCAACGTTCTATCATACCAAAGCTCATCGCCTACCATTTTCCGCAAACCGGTTAATAATAGATCCATGCGCTGATCGGCATACAGTAAGCCTCGAATACCGAGCAGTAATGCTGATTCGGCTTCTAAAGTATCTCGCTCCACTTGATATAGCGCAACGGGCACATGAGGCACCAATCGAGAGGCTAATAAAGGGATTCCTTTATTGTCTAATGCCGCCCCTTTTTGGGCGATAAGATAAAAGCTATTATTATCCCGCTCAGGATCAAGCTCTGAAACTTGCTTAACAATCCGTGTTTTTAGACCGATAGACTCGGCCAGTACTGCTAAATGGCAAGGCGCTGCCACTTGATGCAGAAAGACTAACTCGTCAATTTTACTCATTTACTTCTCTCCCTGAAAAGTCAGTAATTAACTCAATAACCAGGTTAATCACATTTCCCTATCAACCAGAATAATGACTCTATCTGATAAGGTTTAGTAGGTTTGAATAAATCCTACCGAATTACCATAGTAAAAAAGTATGAACGCCAATATTATATCAACAAATGTTACAGAGGAATAACATTTAGTTATAAAGAGTAGAAAATATAGAATATGTGGAATTAAAAAGTGCACATAATTTATTTTATACAGAATAAAAAGCTATCTCACCGCATTAATATCGCTAATTAATCTGTCATGTACGCGGCTAAGTAATACAAGACAGCTTATAGCGCCAATGAGTGCCATCATCATGTCCGATTGCGTATCCCATACATAACCTTGTGTGCCTAAAAACGCCTCAGCATCTTCACCGGTTGCTAGCGCCACCCACCACTCAATTAACTCATAAAATGCTGATAGCGCTAGGGCAAAACAACAGACTAAGAAGTGGCACCAAGCGCCCGGCTGCAACACAGCCTGCCTAATCAACACCTCTCGAGCCAAAAGCGCCGGAATAAACCCTTGAGCCAAATGACCGACTTTATCGTAATTGTTGCGATCTGACCCCATCCACTGTGCAATATCATCAAACAGTGGCACTTCAGCATAGGTATAGTGACCGCCCACCATCAAAATCACCGCATGCACTAAAATTAGACCATAGGCCAATGAGGTTAACGGAAAAGACTTTCGCGTAAAAAATAGTAGGGGTAAGGCCGCAATTGCGGGGAGCACCTCTAAAAACCAAGTGAACTGATCTTTGGGTTGGTAACCTGACCAAAGCAACACCGATAAAAAAATCGTGAGCCAAATAGCGCTTTTATTCAAAATAAGAACTCCTTAGACGATATTGTTTTATTATCAGAATAATAACTTTAGCCATCTAGCCCTCCACAGTGGCGAAAAAAAGTGCTATTTTGGACGGGCATAATAATAATTACATCATTGATAGTGACATAGTAGCAACAACAAACAAGAGGGTACCCATATCATGGCGAAACATTCGCTGGACAAGGATAAGATCAAGATCCTGCTGTTGGAAGGCGTCCACCAGTCTGCCGTTGATGTATTTAAACGTGCAGGATACAGCAACATAGAGTATCACAAGGCATCACTCGGGGAGGAAGCACTATTAGCTTCCATTAAAGATGCTCACTTTGTTGGCCTTCGCTCGCGTACCCAAATCACTGAAACTGTGCTGAATCATGCCGAAAAATTAGTTGGTATTGGTTGCTTTTGTATCGGCACTAACCAAGTCAATCTTGCCGCTGCCGAAAAACGCGGTATTCCGGTATTCAATGCGCCGTTCTCAAACACTCGAAGTGTAGCAGAATTGGTATTAGGCGAGATAATCATGCTATTTCGCGGCATTCCGCAGCGAAACGCACTGGCACACCGCGGTGGCTGGTTAAAGAGCGCGGTCGGCAGTTATGAAGCCCGCGGCAAAACTCTTGGCGTTATTGGCTATGGTCATATCGGTACCCAACTAGGTATTTTGGCGGAAACCTTAGGCATGCGAGTCATCTTTTATGATATTGAAGACAAGCTGCCACTCGGTAATGCGCAACAGATCCACTCGCTACCTGAATTGCTATCTCTTGCTGATGTAGTCAGTTTACATGTACCAGAAACGGCACAGACTAAAGAGATGATAGCAGCAGCCGAGCTTGACTGCATGAAGCAAGGAAGCATCTTAATCAATGCCTCTCGCGGTACAGTCGTTGATATCGATGCCCTTGCACAAGCGATCAAGAGTGAGCGTATTGTTGGCGCCGCCATTGATGTGTTCCCTGTAGAGCCAAAATCCAATGACGATGAATTTATCAGTCCGCTACGTGGCTTAGATAATGTTATTTTGACTCCTCACGTGGGTGGTAGCACCCAAGAAGCTCAAGAGAACATTGGTATCGAGGTCGCGGGTAAGTTGGCGAAATACTCAGACAATGGCTCAACGGTAACAGCGGTTAACTTCCCTGAAGTCTCGCTGGCTCAGCATGAGAATGCTTCGCGACTATTGCACATTCACCATAACAAACCCGGTATTCTAATTAAGATTAACCAAGCGTTTGCGGAGAAAGGCATCAATATTGCGGCGCAGTACCTACAAACTACCGCTGACATTGGTTATGTAGTGATGGAAGTCGACTCTGACCAAGCCGTAGAAGCGCTAGAGCAGATGAAAGCTATCGACGGTACCATTCGCGCTAGACTGCTCAACTAGTCCGGCACATCGGTCATTAAAAAGCACATGTATGACATGTGCTTTTTTCATTTAAAGGCCATGATGAACACTCAAAAACTGCGTTGTTTGGACGTCAAAGCCGCTACCTTAAACGCTAATAGTGTTTCAGCATAAAATAGCGCGCTGGACTTGCCACTAATTCTGGCACCTCACCGACCACTTCAAAACCTAGCTTTTGATAAAAAGGCTGTGCTTGGAACCCCAAAGTGTCGAGTTGTGCCACCACACAGCCACGAGACTTAGCTTCCGCTTCAGCTTGCATCATTAAGCGCTTTCCAAGTCCGCTACCACGCTGATTTTCAGCGACCCACACCACCTCTATCAAGTAATTTCGGTATATGGTGCATCCTGCCACGCCGCCAATCAACACCCCGTGTTCATCACGGGCAACCACCATGAGTGGCTGCGATTTTTCATCCCCCATGTGCTCGACATTAAACTGCCTAACCCCAGCGACAAGCTGCTCAAAAACTGCGTCATCTTGCTGGTTAATAGTGTTTAAGGTTGCGCTATTGCTGGACATATTCCTTCCTTAATTGGCTCAGTTGTTATGCTTATCTATGCTCAAATATTGTTTTTGTTCTACGGATCACATTTGATCCCTTTATATTTTTATAAATGCCCATATATCTTTATCTAACCACACGATAGGATGACACTCTTTAGTGATTCTACCCGCTTTAGCTTAGGACGATTACCATGACTTTAAGCCTTTCGCAGCCACAATGGCTAGCAACCGACTCTACTCCTGCTGTAATGCTATCTGTACTTGACCATTTTGGCCTGATGCGCGTCACCGGAGAGCAAGGTCGAAGCTTTATTCATGGACAAGTTACCACCGATATCAGCTCTTTAGCTAACGATCAGTGGCGTTGGGGGGCATATTGTGACCCTAAAGGTAAAATGTTAGCGGCATTCAGAACATTTGCTATCGATGATGCACTGATGCTAATGATGCCAAAAGACACCTTAGCAGCCGATTTACCTCAATTAGCTAAATACGCCGTATTTAGTAAAGCAGAGCTAACCGATGCCAGTGAAGACTTTGTTATATTGGGCGTAGCAGGCACTGATGCTAGCCAGTGGATACAAGATCATTTTGGCGAAATCGACCAAGAGCTGAGCGGAATTCCCGGCGGCGTTTTACTTAAAGATGGCGAGCGCTACATCATGGTATTAGAACAAAGTGCTGCGCAGCCATTATTGGGCTCAATTAGTGAGCCTTTATACAGCGCCACAGCTTGGCAAGCGCTTGATATCAAAGCTGGCTACCCTAATATTGCTGCCAGTCATCAAGGTCAATTTGTGCCGCAGATGTGTAACTTACAAGCTATCAATGGCATCAGCTTTGAAAAAGGCTGTTACATGGGCCAAGAAACCGTCGCCCGAATGAAATACCGTGGTGGCAACAAGCGTGCACTGTATATTATTACTGGCACAGCAGAGTCAGCGGTTAATACCGACAGTAAATTGGAAATCGCCATCGAAGATGGCTTTAAAAAACTCGGCACCATTATTGAGGTTGCTCAGCAAGACAACCAAGTGCTGCTTAGTGCCGTGCTGCCTAATGATACTGAAATCGGTACCCAACTACGTATTGCTGACATGCCAGCATCGTCGCTGACTATTCAGGCGCTGCCCTATTCGCTGGACGAAGCATAATACAAGCCTCAGCCATCGCAATTACAATACGGTAACGAGTTCATTATAAGGCGCATCTTGCGCCTTTTTCTTATCTATGTCCCGCACACTCAACCGCCCAACCCCGACCAATAAATACCGCCATTATCGATATGATAAATGATCGTTCTAGGCACGAGTTAAGTATGTATTATCTAATACCGATTCAGGTATGATGAATTTGTGAAGTGAAGCGAACCAACCTAGATCTTGTATATGTAGCATTCAGAATCAAGATTTTATCGCAAAGCGATAGTGTCGCCATTTAAAGAGTTGTTAGTGGCATATGGGTCAAATCCACTCACCATCGCGTTAATATTCGGTATGGGTTCGAGTGGGATAATTGCAGCAGTTAGCAATGGAGTGATAATGAGTCATGCAATCGTTGAGCTAAATAATCTATCCAAGTCTTTTATGGATGGCGAGCAACAACACCAAGTACTTAATCAAGTCAATTTTGTGCTCAACAAAGCTGATAGCGTGGCGTTAACCGGCGCCAGTGGCTGTGGTAAGAGCACCCTGCTAAATCTCATTGCTGGCTTTGAACCATTATCAAGTGGTCAAATCATCCTTCGTGGCGAAGACACTCAGCAATGGCAAGACAAACAGTGGAGTCGTTTTCGACATCAACAATTAGGCGTCGTGTTTCAACAGTTCAATCTACTAACGCCAATCGATGTTAAACATAACATCGTCTTTCCCCTTAGTTTGAATGGCCATAAATGGAATGACTGGTGCGATCATTTAGTCACCACTTTAGGGTTGGGAGACCTGCTATCACGACATGTGCAGTCGTTATCTGGCGGTCAACAACAGCGGGTGGCCATCGCACGAGCATTAGCGCATCAACCGGCGCTGTTACTCGCCGATGAACCGACAGGCAATCTCGATCAGCAAGCTAGTATGGAAGTGATGCAGCTAATGACGGCATTGACAACAGAGCAGCAAACCAGTGTATTGATGGTGACTCACAGTGAAGAGTGCGCTGCTTTTATGCAGCGTCGCTGCCATGTAAAATTGGGCACAGTCCATGAATAGCTTTGGCGTACAAGGCTATTGGCACAGCTTAGCTATTTTTGCGGCCCATTATCGGCAATCTCCATTGCAAGCCAGTGCCATTTTAGTCGGGATCATACTCGCGGTGACCTTACTAACCGGCGTCAGGGCCACCAATGAAAACGCCATTGCCAGCTATGCCTCAGTCACTGAATTACTTAGCCAGCAGGCAAGCTATACCATCTCGCCAAAGTTCGCCCAGTCCCATATTAATGAATCACTCTATTTCGATATCAGGCAACAAGGTATCAGTCAGTCACTCGCCGTCATAGAGGGCGTACTGATGGACGCCAAACAGAAACCTTGGCGAGTGCAAGGCAGCGATTTAATTGCAGCTGTTAGCGCCCTAAGTCATCAAGTTGCAGACGATAGCCATAGCACAGCTTCCGCCCCTAACCCCTTTAGCGGTGATATTCCGCTAGCTCGATTGCTTAATGGCGCCCCCGTGGTGTTAATGAGTCAAAGCTTAGCCAACAAATATCTCACGCAACCATTTTCACTCGCGGGGCAGCCACTTGAAATCATTGCTGTAAGCGATGATTTTAACCTAGGTCAACGTTTGCTTATGGACATCTCTTTGGCACAGCGCTTAATGGGGCAAGAGGGTCAACTGAGCTATATCGCGCTGTTTGGTGAGCTGACATATCAAATACCGCAACTAGAAAGCTTGATCGCCCAGCAAGCACTGTTGGTCGAAAATGATAATGGCGCAAGCATGACCGCGCTGACAGACAGTTTTCACCTTAACCTGACTGCAATGAGCCTATTAGCGTTTATTGTTGGCTTGTTCATCGCCTATAACGGCGTACGCTACAGTCTGCTGAAACGTCAACACCTGCTGACTCAATTACAGCAGCATGGCATTTTAAAAATCAGTTTAATTGCAGCCGTGATCAGCGAATTATTAGTACTGGTGATTATCGGTGCCGTGATTGGTTTTATTTTAGGGCTTCAACTGAGCTACTGGCTTCAGCCTATGGTTTCAGTGACTTTAGAGCAACTGTATGGTGCCAATATTTTGCCCGGCAAGTGGCATTGGAGCTGGCTCGCCCAAGCACTACTATTAACCTTCTTCGCTGCACTGTTGGCCTGTAGTTCACTGTTTGTCGATCTGTATCGACAGCCTTTGGCACGTAATAGTAATAAACTCATCAATGAACATAGCGCACACCAATCCCATAAAGCCATGCTATTCATTGCTTTGGCACTAGGCACAATTGCCACAATCGGCATGCCTTTTAGTGATGACTATCGGATCACCATGGTATTGCTTGGCTTAGTGGTTATTGCCATTCCATTGGCTTTACCCTGGACACTGATGCAATTGGTTAGCCTTATAAGTCGCTTATTCACTAAGGGGTTAGTCGGTTATCAGGTGGCTGAAACTAAAGAGTTGGTGCCGCCACTATCATTGGCGATGATGGCAATTTTGTTAGCACTGACTGCCAATATCTCCATGAATACCTTAGTCGGCAGTTTCGAAATCACCTTAAAACAATGGCTAGATGCAAGGCTACACGCCGATCTTTATATGCGTCCGCCTAGCGATAAAGTCGAAGATATCGCCCGCTATCTACAACAGCAACCCGATGCCGACAAGGTCTACAAGCAGTGGTACCTTAAAAGCAGCTATCAAGGCTACCCCAGCTTTATCCTCACCCGTGATGCCAACTCCATTGAACAAACTACCGTATTGAAACAGGCAATGGAGGACATTTGGCAGCAGTTTTTTGATGGCCGATTCGTGCTACTCAGCGAGCCACTGGCCCTCAAGCTCGGGCTCAATGTAGGCGATAAACTCACCATTACAGCACTAGGTGACAAGCCATTTACCTTAGCGGGCGTCTATTTTGATTACGGTAACCCCTACGGCGAACTGCTGATTCCACCAGCACTGTGGCAACAACAAAATCTCCCCGCAATCCCCACCAGCTTAGCTGTTGCCGTCACAGGCGATGAACAAGCACTTATTTTACGCATTCAACAAACCTTCGAATTGTCGGACGCGCAAATCTATAGTCAGCAAGGAATTAAGCAGCTGGCGGTGACAATGTTTAAGCGGACTTTTTCAATTACCCAAGTACTCAACAGCTTGACCTTAATAGTGGCTGCTGTGGGCCTATTTAGCGCTTGCTTCATGCTAACTCAATCGCGTTTGGCTCCTATCGCCCGCTTATACTGTCTAGGTATCAATCGTGGCCAACTTAGACTTATGGTATTCGTGCAGATGTGGCTTATCGTTCTGCTTACCTGCTTAGTGGCTTTGCCTACTGGCGCCCTACTTGGCTATTTACTCATCCACAAGATCACCTACCAGGCCTTTGGCTGGACCATCGCCATGGTTTGGGATTGGCAGGCGTATTTTCAGGTTATTGTGCTCGCCTTATTAGCCAGTACGTTAGCGGTCATACTGCCACTCTATAAACAAACTCGCCGCCCCTTGGTCAGCAGTCTTCAAAGCGAGCTATTATGAATATCCTCAAGCTTCAATCAACCAAGAATTGGCCTCAATATCTCACCACAAATTTGCTGCTCACAGCCATAATACTAATGCTAGGCTGCTCTGATAGCCCCCCACAAGGCAGTGCGTCAATGGGTAATATCATGGGACAACAGAGCAGTGGTTTTGCGCCGGTACTCGACACGACAGAAATCCGCTTCCCAGCAGATCATAATGCCCATGATGACTACCGCTTAGAATGGTGGTATCTCACCGCTAACTTAAAAACCGCATCCGGTGAGCCCATCGGGGTACAGTGGACCCAATTTAGAATTGCAATGTCACCACCGCAACAGCAAAGCAGCGATAGTGGTGAGTCATCTGCATGGGCCACCAATCAGCTTTATATGGCTCACAGTGCGCTAACTAGCAAACAGAGTCATTTAGCCAGTGAGCGCTGGTCAAGACAACACAATCAACTCGCTGGCACAACCGCAAAGCCATTTAGTGTGGTATTGGATAACTGGCAATGGCGCGCCAGCGGCGAAGATTTATTTCCCGCCACCTTATCGGTCACTGACCCACAATATCGTTATGAGCTTAAGCTCACGACACAAGCACCCTATCAGTTGCAAGGTAATAACGGCTATAGCATTAAAGACCCAACTGGTGAAGTGGCCTCTCATTACTACAGCCAGCCCTTTATCGACGTGAGCGGCTGGATTGAGCGACACGGTGAACAAGTCGCTGTCACCGGACAAGCTTGGCTTGATAGAGAGTGGAGTTCACAGTTTTTAAAAGACAATCAGCAAGGTTGGGACTGGTTTGCGTTACGACTTGATGATGGCTCTGCTCTGATGGTGTTTCAACTGCGTGGCCAACCTAACTTCTATAGTGCGCGGCGCATGTTTGCCGATGGCACCGGTCATGCGATTGCCAATGAAGATATTCAACTCAGCCCCATTGGTTGGCATAAAATCAACAACCAAGACTATCCAGTAAAGTGGCAAGTGAGTATCGCTTCAGAGCAGATAGCGCTAGAGGTTTCTCCCTTAAACGCCAATGCGCTGCAACCTTTAACGGTGAACTATTGGGAAGGCCCAGTTAATGCTACAGGCAGCCACACCGCACAAGGCTATATGGAGTTAACGGGGTATTAAACATGGCTATGACTGACTATCGGCGCCATTTATACCTCTTTGTTAATAGACTTAACCCTAAACGATAATCAATCGCAATGGCTTAAATATCATTATTTTAGCCACTGATAGAGCTAGTTCGTCATCCCCTAAATAAGCTTTCATACAAGCAATTTGTATAAATTTCAATCTGTGATAAATATCACGCTCAAAAGTTTGATCTAGATCCACAATACCGCCCAATACCTCTTGTGGGGTATACCCACACTTTATATGAGGTTTAGACTCAATTTATAGCTTGAAGATTGTTTTTGTTTCGCAATTGGCGAAACAGCAGTAATCATAGCCATTAAGGATCCGTCCCAAAATGAGTCAAGAATATCATGTAACTAGCTTAGTGGTGCATGCTGCGCCCAAAGCACTAGTTGAAGTCAAACACAATATCGATGTCCTCCCGGGCACCGAGATCCACGCCGTGACCGACGAAGGAAAGTTAGTCGTCACCCTAGAGGGTGAGACACAAGCATCTATACTGGATAACGTCGAAGCCATTAATGCCCTAACGGGCGTACTATCAAGCAGTCTTGTATATCATCAAGTTGAACCATTAAAAGAAAAGAGTGAGGAAACACCATGAGCATTAGCCGTCGCGAGTTTCTAAAAGCCAACGCTGCCGTTGCCGCTGCAACCACAGTTGGTGTCACTCTGCCAGTGAAGATCGTTGAAGCCGCTGAGCAGAAGGACAACATCAAGTGGGATAAAGCGCCATGCCGTTTTTGCGGTGTAGGCTGTAGCGTTTTGGTGGGTACCAACAACGGTAAAGTTGTTGCCACTAAAGGCGATCCAGAAAGCCCCGTCAACAAAGGTCTTAACTGTATTAAAGGCTATTTCCTATCTAAAATCATGTACGGTAAAGACAGACTAGACTCGCCTTTACTGCGTATGAAAGATGGCAAATACGACAAAGAAGGTGAGTTCACCCCAGTAAGCTGGGATGTCGCACTAGACACCATGGCTGACAAGTGGAAGAAAACCCTAAAAGAAAAGGGTCCTACAGCAGTTGGCATGTTTGGTTCAGGCCAATGGACAGTGTGGGAAGGTTACGCAGCATCAAAACTGCATAAAGCCGGTTTCCTCACCAACAACATTGATCCTAATGCTCGCCACTGTATGGCGTCTGCAGTTGGTGGCTTCATGCGTACCTTTGGTATTGATGAGCCAATGGGCTGCTACGATGATTTAGAAGCCGCAGATCACTTCGTGCTTTGGGGCGCGAACATGGCAGAAATGCACCCGATTTTATGGGCTCGTTTATCTGACCGCCGCTTGGGTAATCCAGATGGTCGTGTACATGTATTGTCAACATTTGAAAACCGTAGCTTCGATTTAGCTGATAACCCAATGGTGTTCAAGCCACAAACAGATTTGGTGATTCTTAACTATATCGCCAACTACATTATCGAAAACAATGCAGTCAACAAAGACTTCATTAGCAAACACACTAAGTTTGTTTTAGGTACCACAGATATTGGCTACGGTCTGCGCCCAGACCATCCATTAGAGAAAAAAGCCAAAAATCCAGGTAATGGTAAATCAACACCGATTAGCTTTGATGAATACGCTAAGTTTGTCAGCAGCTATACCTTAGAGTATGCCGCTGAATTGAGTGGCGTTGAGCCAGAGAAGCTCGTTGAGCTAGCCAAGGCCTATGCCGATCCAAAAGTGAAAGTCATGAGCTTATGGACCATGGGTATTAACCAACACGTTCGTGGTGTTTGGGCCAATAACATGTTGTATAACCTACACTTGTTAACCGGCAAGATCTCAACTCCAGGTAACAGCCCATTCTCGTTGACCGGTCAGCCTTCTGCTTGTGGTACTGCCCGTGAAGTGGGTACGTTTGCCCACCGTCTTCCTGCAGACATGGTTGTGGCTAATCCTAAGCATCGCGCCTTGACTGAAAAGCTGTGGCAAATCCCTGAAGGCACTATTCCGCCGAAGCCGGGGTACCACGCTGTACTGCAAAGCCGCATGTTGAAAGATGGCAAGCTAAATTGTTACTGGACTATGTGTACCAATAACATGCAAGCCGGTCCAAACATCAATGATGAGATCTATCCTGGTTTCCGTAATCCAGATAACTTCATTGTGGTATCGGACCCTTACCCGACTGTCACCGCCATGGCTGCTGACTTGATTCTGCCTACTGCCATGTGGGTAGAGAAAGAAGGTGCGTACGGTAACGCAGAGCGTCGTACTCAAATGTGGCACCAACAAGTCAAAGCACCAAAGGGTGCAAAATCGGATCTGTGGCAGCTCGTTGAGTTTTCTAAGCGTTTCAAAGTATCAGAAGTTTGGCCTGCAGAGCTCATTGCTAAGCAACCTGAAAATGCAGATAAAACGCTTTACGACGTATTATTTGCTAACGGCACCATTAACAAGTTCCCAGTCTCTGACTGTAAAGGCGAAATGAACGAAGAGTCTGAGCATTTCGGCTACTACTTGCAAAAAGGTATCTACGAAGAGTACGCACAGTTTACCCGTGGTCATAAGCACGATTTAGCCAACTTTGATACTTACCATGAGACCCGTGGTCTACGTTGGCCAGTGGTTGACGGTAAAGAAACGCTACGTCGCTTCTCTGCAGGTGACCCGTATGTGAAAGATGGCAAAGATTTCGACTTCTACGGCAAACCAGACGGCAAGGCGCTAATTTTTGCCTTACCTTTTGAGCCTGCTGCTGAAGAACCGAATGCAGAATTTGATCTATGGATGTCAACAGGTCGTGTACTTGAGCATTGGCATACAGGTTCAATGACCGCACGTGTACCTGAACTTTACCGCGCCTACCCAGATGCACAAATCTTTATGCATCCTGAAGACGCGAAAACACGTGGATTAAAACGTGGCGATGAAGTGGTTGTTGCCTCTCCTCGTGGTGAAGTGAAAACCCGTGTAGAAACCAAGGGCCGCAACAAGCCACCTAAAGGTGTCGTGTTTATGCCGTTCTTTGATGCGCGTCAGCTGGTTAACAAGTTACTACTTGATGCAACTGACCCACTGTCTAAAGAGACAGACTTTAAGAAGTGTCCTGTGAAAGTAATGAAGGCCTAACAGCCTAATTGATGCATAGACGGAGATAACAATGAGTCGGGCGAAGCAAGCTTCCACTACAGCCAAAGGCGTAAACCGCCGTCAGTTCTTAGCCACTAGTGCTAAGGCAGGCTGTGCTGTGGGGTTAGTAGGGTTAGGGGTAACAGGGGTGGCGAAGTCATCACGCCTCGATCCTCTGGCTATTCGCCCGCCAGGCGCATTAGCAGAACAGGAGTTTCTTTCAGCCTGTGTTCGTTGTGGACTTTGTGTCGAAGCTTGCCCTTACGACACGCTCAAGCTAGCTCGCTGGTTTGAAGGCGCTGCAACCGGTACACCCTATTTCACTGCACGCACAATTCCATGTGAAATGTGCGATGACATTCCTTGCGTGAAAGTTTGTCCTTCGGGATCGTTAGATCAAGCATTGGACGATATTGACCAAGCAAAAATGGGAATTGCAGTACTAATAGATGAAAAAAACTGTCTTAACTTTAAAGGCTTAAGATGTGATGTATGCTATCGAGTTTGCCCTCTGATAGATGATGCTATCACCCTTGAACGGCAACACAATGAGCGCAGTGATCACCATGCGATGTTCCTTCCTACCGTCAACAGCGACAGCTGCACGGGCTGTGGAAAGTGTGAACATGTATGTGTATTGGAAGAAGCTGCAATTAGAGTGTTACCCAGTGCTATCGCACTTGGCAAAACTGCCTCACACGATACGTATATCGATACTGAGAGCACCACGCTAGAGATGCTGAATAAAGGGTTTGAGATATGAGTCAGGCAAAGTTCGCCCAGGCCGCAATAGACGAGTTAGGCTGGTTTAAAGCCCATCGTTTTTTGTTGCTGCGCCGCAGCTGCCAGCTCATAGTCCTTAGCCTATTTGCCATCGGCCCTTGGCTGGGTTTGTGGCTATTTAAAGGTAATCTCTCAGCCAGTGAATTTATGGGAGTCGTGCCGTTAGCCGATCCGCTAACCACACTGCAGGTCTTTATGACAGGCCACCTACCAGAAATCAGTCTGATAGTGGGTGGTGCGCTTATCGCGCTGTTTTATGCATTGGCCGGTGGCCGTGTATTTTGCAGCTGGGTCTGCCCTGTCAATATGATTACCGATGCAGCCAGCTGGTTACGCAGAAAGCTGGCCCTGCCCCGTATTGCCGAACTGCCCCGCAACTTGCGCTATTACATGCTAGCTATGGTAATGATTTTACCCATGCTAAGCGGAATAACAGCTTGGGAGTGGGTCAATCCGGTACCGCTGGTTTATCGTGCCGTGTTATTTGGGTCGCTAACTGGACTGTGGATATTAGTGGTCATATTTTTGCTCGATTTACTGATAAGTGAACGAGCTTGGTGTGGTCACCTATGTCCAACCGGTGCGCTATTTGCCCTACTGGGCAAAGTGAGCCCAATCAAAGTATCTGCGACTCGTGCGAGTGCCTGTGACAACTGTATGGATTGCTTTGAAGTTTGCCCTGAACGCCAAGTGCTTAAACCTGCACTTAAGGGCAGTAATCCAATGATAGTTGACAGTGATTGTACTCAATGTGGACGTTGTATCGATGTCTGTGCCCAACGCGTTTTCCAGTATCAAAACCGAATTGCCATAAAGGCGGAGAACAACCAATGAAAAAAGTACTCACCTTAGCCGCGCTGGTCATGGCGCTTAGCGCTTGTTCAGGCCAACAAGCTAACCAAAATGCCGAACCTGTAAATATCAGCTCACTAGGTAAATCAGAGATTACCGATGTACGTGCTGCTGATGCAATGCCAACCTATCCAAAACGCGGAGAATCAATTGAACGTGGATTTGCTCATCAACCACCTTTAATTCCTCATAAGGCTGATTACCCAATCACCTTAAAGCGTAATGGCTGTATTACTTGTCACAGCCCAGAAAAGGCGCAGCGTATGAAGGCAACAGCGGTTGACCCTTCACATATGCTTGCTAACGGCAAGTTAAACAATGAGTACTACAGCTGTACTCAATGTCACACGCCACAAGCGGAAAATAAGCAGCAACTAGTCGAGAACGATTTCTCAGCTCAGTAATTGACTGCTTAGATAAAAAAGCCCCGCTATTTTTGTATAGCGGGGCTTTTTTAATTTGCGGGATCACAAGCTGCCTTTGAGCATCGGCATAATAAGTTCGTAGTAACCGATTTTGTAGCTCCCAATAATTATCACGCTACTCAAAAATCCTAATACCCAACCTGGGTGCATGCCTAAAAAAGTCCACTGCATAAGCCAGAAAAAACTAAAAACCACTATCGGTGAGTGCACCACAGATAAAACCAGCATAATATTGCCTTTATGCTGCATGGCACCGGGGACTGCAAACATCATCGGTGAGGTCATTGACGCCGCAAACCAAACCATTAAAAATACCACGGTGATAACGATGATAAACCAGTGTGGGGAAGTCATTTTTCGCATCCTTGCTTAAAAATTTAGTGGCTCAGTCTAGCCAAATTTAGCCAAATAACAATAGCAGCACTGTCACGGTGAACAGAATCAGTATTAAGTTGTAAGCCCGCGCGCTAGTTGCATTAAAACAGTGAAAATAAACATAGTTCTGTGAAATGCCATCTGCTAATCACCCGATAAGTTTGTTATGGTAGCCCTACAACAGCGACATAATGAGTGTGACTACTGAGGATGTTTTATGAAGCAAGGTAAACATGATGCTCAATTGCTCAAGCTAGCATTAGAAATAGGCGTCGGCTATGCAAAAAAACGGGGCTTTGCCGATTTTGACAAAGGCATCTCACCGAAAGATAAGGTCGAATGTATCTACCGACTACTCGTGCAAGATAAGCTGATCCAACCGTTAGCGACAGATAAAGAAGATGGCCCGAATATGAAGCATAAACTGGTTCTATGGATTAGTCGCCAGTTACCTGAAGATCATGCGCTACTCAATTAACATTAACCCACAAACACCAGCCCGATTCAGCATTTAACCTATTAGATTATCCTATAGGTACTAACTTAGTTATTAGCTTAAAACCGATACAATAGCGGCATACACTGCCTTTGGATGCCGCTATGAACCCATTACTTCAAAAATTCAAACACTGCTTATTCAGTGGACTGTTATTTGTGGTACCGCTGTTACTATTTTACATTATGATTAGTGAAATCATCGACTTAATCGTTAGTATTTCCAATCCACTTGCAGAGATGGTGCCCAGTCATTTGCAACTGCTTAGCACCTCACCATTTGCCCAGGCATGCGCTTTACTAACGGTAACCTCATTACTATTTGGCACCTTGCTTCGCAGCCCATATGCTCGTCAGTGGTTAACCAAGGCTGAGCAACATACACTTGCCAAGGTCCCCTTATACCAAGCAATTAAGTCAATTTCTCGGGGGCTACTCGGCGATAAAACGGATTCGAGTTACTCAACAGGCTTATATCGCGGAGTCGACGACAGCTTACAGTGGGTGTATATCATTGAAGAAAGCGACAAATATTGCACCATTTTACTCCCTGATGCCCCGTGTGGCTTCAGCGGCCCAGTAAAAATAGTCGCTCGTGGCCGAATAACCATTACCCCTAATAGCGTAGGTGAGGTCAGCGGTGTGCTCACTCAATGGGGCCAAGGAAGCTTAGGCCTGAGTTGTTTGGCTAAGGCAGAAAAATCAGATGCGAGCTTAGTCCACAAAGACATGAGCAAACAATCAATGTGAGCGAGCTGCTCATTGAAAAGCACTGCAATTGTGTCGTTATGAAAACAGCGCACGAGTAGGCATGATAATGGTGAGTAAAATACCACCATCACCCAATATCAGTTGATGATATTGGGCAATGATGAAGTTGCGTATGTTGCCGCATATGAATGTCACCCTGGTGCGGCTAATGCAACACCGATACTCTGGCCTGTACGACGTTACTCTGGCTTGAATAGCACTTGCTCTGGGGGCAAATTTCATCGCTTATTGAATAGTACCCTGGGCCTCTCAATAAACAAACTTGTGGTCACTCACTATCATTCAATAATGGTGAAGGCTAGTTTTCTAGCTTATTATTTATCTATACGCACAAGTTAAGCCGGCATCCACAATACCTGAATCACTGTCAAAAAAATTAGACTAATTTATCGACAAGTGATAATAATATACCACTCGATTATTTGAGAATAAGGATGTTTCTCGTGATGCTAATACAACACAGCAAAAAGGGATTTTATGCTAAATACACCGGATATAGTCAAATCACTTCGCCTAACACAAGGATATAGTGTCAGTGAATTAGCCCAAAAAATGGGTTGTAGTCGGCAAACTATCTATAACTGGGAAGATGGTATTTCAGAGCCTAAACTGTCGCAATTTATCAAATTGTGTGTCGTTGTAGGCTTAAATCCGAATAATTTACTGCCGAGAAAAGCAATAGGGCAACATATTTCAGACAAGGAGGTACAAGATGAACATCACCAGTCAGCCGCCCATAATACAAAGTAGTGCAAGTGTTACCACAAAGCCTAAGCACGAAGAGGAAGTAGTAGAAGTTAATGTACGCCCTGCTGGCGGACTCCATCAGCCACCACCGACCATAAATGGCCAAGACTCAAATGTATATTCGCGTCAAACTCTACTAGCGAATAGCCATGAGAGCACTATGGACAATAAGAGCTACGTTGCAGAACATGCAAGAGTATCAATTACTGTTTGATCGCCTCGAATGGATAGCGATGTTTATCGCTTTTGCTGTTAGTGTCCAGTCACCAAACATTCGATGGCTAACAGGGACTTTAATTCTATTGAAGACCCTAGATGTTCTACTCATTGATAACATCATCACATGGGGCACATTTTTTTATGTATTCATTAGCTTTTATGACTTGCTAACTATATTACTTATATTAAAGCGGCAGGAATCTGCAAGGATAATAGCCAAGATAAATATTCCAATAGTAAGCAAGTTTGCAAAAAAATCAGAGAAATTTTATAAACTGACAAGCAATGAAATAGCCATAATACTCATTTATAGCGTCTCTATATTACTCAACATCGCTTCGATAGTAGAAAGGCTTATTAGAAAATGGACTGAGTTTAACCCTATGTATATTTATAATATCTACTCTCCGTCCAAGTTTGCTATGGCCATGATGATTTTACTCGTTCTGTGCGCGGTTGTTATTAATGGCACTAGGAATCTTTATCAAGATCGAGCAAACAGATTAACCTGTAATAAGTGATCTGCTTAAACAGTCTGCAGATAATATGGACATAAAAAAACACCCATCAAATGATGGGTGTTTTTGTTTGATTTAGCTTAGTGAACTGAGGTTACACTGGCGATACCACAAACAAGAGCTCACCTTGCGATACCTGTTGGCCATTGCCATTAAGGATACGCTCAATACGGTACTGCTTATCTTCAGGGTAAAGCACGGCATCTTTGCGGTTAAAGCCGGCTAAAGTCACCTGTGAGAACATCTTCATCGCTTCTGTCAGCGCTAAAGTCTGATCAACACTAACAATGTCACCTTCTTTAACAAAGTCGGCTTCACCTGGCGCTGGCGAGGTATAGAAGATACCGGCACCTTGAGCTAGGACTTTCAGTTCATTACTTTCACCAACACGTAATGACTCAGTATCTACCCCTTCGGTTTCAGCCGCAGCTTCCATCTCAGCGATCAACTCAGGAATATCAAGTTCAGCCATAAAGCGTGGTAGATAGTTAGTGTCATATACACCTTCATTGAAGGTGCCATCTTTCAAGATACGGGTCAGCAGCGGAATGTTAGTCGCAATGCCTTTGATAACTACGCTATTGGCTAAGTAGTCATGTAGCTTGTTAATTACATCTTCACGGCTTTCACCTCGACAGATGATTTGTGCAATCAAGCTATCGTAATAAGGTGAAACCTCTTTGTCCTGACCGGCAATCGAGATGATCTCTACATCGTCACGCTCAGGCATCACGCATTCAGTGATCTTACCTGGATGAGGTAGCAACTGCAGAATACCGTTGCTATCAAGCGCAGCTTTCTCTGCTGTAACACGCACCTCAATCGCATAACCGATATCTTGTGGCTCAAGATCTTCAATTGAGCGGCCAGCGGCAATATCAAAACCAGCGCTAACAATATCGATACCTGAGGTTGCTTCTGTCACTGGGTGCTCTACCTGCAGACGTGTGTTCATCTCCATAAAGTAGACTTCATTGGCATCTAGGTTGTAGATGAACTCAACCGTACCAGCACCCATGTAATCAGTGGCATCACCCAATGCTCGGGTATATTCCATAACTTGTTGCTTAAGCTCGTCAGGCAACATGGTTGAGCCAGACTCTTCAACCACTTTTTGGTTGTTACGCTGCACTGAACAGTCACGTAAACCCAGTACTTTGGTATTGCCAAACTTATCACGCAGCAATTGCACTTCAATGTGGCGCAGAGACGTCACGTACTTCTCTAGATACAAGTCACCGTTACCAAATGCCGCCGCGGCTTCTGTAGATGTTTTCTGGAATAAAGAAATCATATCTTCAGGGCGTTCAACAACTTGAATACCTTTACCGCCACCACCTTGTACCGCTTTAAGCAGCACTGGGTAACCAATTTCATTTGCCACATTCACTGCTTGCTCAGCGTTGGTCAAAATACCATGGCTACCAGGCACTACGGGCACGTTTTGCGCTTGTGAAGTCTTAATGGCGTTCGACTTGTTACCCATCGTCGTCATACTGTGGACACTTGGTCCGACAAAGTTAACGCCGTTGTTTACACACAAAGCCGCAAACTGTGGGCTTTCTGACAAGAAACCGATACCAGGATGCAATGCATCAACTTGCTCATATTCGGCAACTTTTAGCACTGAATATGCATTGAGGTAACTTTCATCAGAAGTGTTACCGCCGATACAAACGAGCTTGTCATCACCTTTTAGCATGTCAGCAGGCACTGAGGTCATATCAGGATCTGATGCCACCAATACCACATTGATGTTGTTGTCATGGGCTTTGCGGATCAGTTTAACTGCCGTACAACCACGTGCATGCACAAGTACCTTATTAATCGGTTTCATTAGCGCACGAGGATCGTCTTGAACAATCTCCTCTTCCGCTACCATCATCTCTGGCACTAAAGTTGATAGTGCATTGCCAATCACATCTTCAATCTGCGCAGTTGGCTTAGGCATAAGTGGATCAATGCTGCTTAGCTGATCATCAATGGTCGTACTAAATGGGTTAGTCACTAGTGCATTCATCGCACCAGGTACTTTCGACAAATAGTTAGATAATGTTGATGTAGAAGGCAGATAAGCCGGTACCACCATTTGGCCAGCAAATGGCATGTTAGTACCCGACAGGTAGTAAGTTTGCACAAGCGGGTGAGTCACAAAACTTGCTTGGGCGCCACCAGTACAATCACCGTAACCAAACATAAGTACCGGCAATTCGTTATCACGAATAAAGCGAGTAATACGATCGTTCACAACCGCCATAGAGAATAGCGCAGCGGCACCTTCTTTAGTTTGCATACCGCCAGAGCTAATGAAACAGATAACCGGCAATTTACGTTTAGCACACTCAATCAATAGCGCACTAAATTTCTCGGCACTCGCCATATCAAATGCACCAGCTTGGAACGCGGTATTTGATACTGCTACACCGACTTTAATCTTTTGACCATTGTGTTCAAAATCTGCAGTACCGGTGATCAGACCGCAAGGACGAATGCCTTTGTCTAACGCATCCTCAATCGATAAGCGGAAACCTGGGAAGTTAAGCAAGTTAGCCGACATTTTATCGCCATTGGTTTCATCAAACTCAGTGAAGAATTTGCCGATAACGTTTTCCCAACCCATCTTGCCGGTACGTTTCTCGTCACGCAGCACTTTTTGAATGAGGAGATCTTGATAACCCATGGTCAAGCGGTTCCAGAAGTCTTTACGACGACCGATACGCACAGGGTTGATTGCACCAGTATATTCGCCCTTCTCTTCTTCACTGGCGAAATACTCAGGAAGTAGACGCTCAAAGAAGTAAGTCAAAATAACAAATAAACTGTCATTTAACTGTGGGAAACCAACACTCTTCCACTGCTCTGTTTTAGTTAACAGTTCAGCGCGGTTGGACTGGTCCATGAAGTACTTAAGCCACTTATAGAACTTGCTCTTATCATTTGCGGTATCTTGCTTAGAAATCGCACGGTCGATAGAGTCATGTAGGAGATTATCAACAGAAGCACGAGATAAGCTTTTCGCCATCATAGCTTCTTTAGCAATCGAGGCTAAGTTACCGACTACATTGTCATATAAGGCGTTAAAAATAAGAATGTTATAGCACTGCCAGATAAAGTCTTCACGCAGTTCATCGTGAACAATCACATCTAACACTGTCAGCTTGTTAAGCTCAGGCCAATCCGCTTGAGTCACTTCAGCTGGTAAGGTTTCTAAGTACTGAATCAAACCTTTGAAATTATTTTCGGCGTTGCCTTTCCAGCGATGGTACAGCGACCAACCAATATTAAATAATAACGCCTTACGTGCTTTCTTATAGTTCTCTTTTGGTTCACCCAAAATCAAACGAGTCAGCATATTACGTTCGGTCGAGATATCATCGCGCTTAGAGGTAAAGTTACCCCAAAGCTTATTCAGCTCTTCGTCGTAAACCAGTTTATCTGGGGTCGATAACCACGATTGGAATACTTTATCTTGCTCTTGCTGAATACGTGCCAGTAAATCACCTTCAGGTACGCTCACCTTCGATAGGCGACCATATTGATCTTGAGAAATCGAATGGATACGGCTACGCAAAGTCAGGTAACGTAAATAACGGTAAGAGCTACCGAATAAGTTTAGGTGCATCGTTGGGTTATTAGCAACCGACAACTCTGCATGGTGCTCTAGGGCAGCAAGGTTCTTAGAAGGCTCTAAGAAGCGCGTCAAACTGCGGTCGTAATGCTCGCGTAAATCTTTAGATTCACGAACAAATTGCACTGCAGCTTGCTCTACGGCTTCAATACTACTGATGATCGCACGGCGAAGATTGTGCTGACGCTCATCTTTATCTGATGGAGAAAAATCAACAATGCCATCAATACAACCTGAGGTGTACAACTCTTCTGGAGACACACCGACTGACTTAGCACACTCTTGCCAAGACAAGTTATATTTACGAGCAATACTCTGCAGGCCCTGTGGTTGAATGGTATTGAAAATACCATCACGCAACGACAGCAAGATATTAGCTGCAGCTAGCGGAATTGCACCACCTGAGTAACCCGCACCAATCACGATACCGACAGTCGGTACGTCAACATTGGCACTTTCTGCAATCGCTTTTGAGATTGAATGCGCTTGGTTTTGGCTGTTGGCTATCTCACCAGCATCGGCACCTGGGGTGTCAATAAGGTATACGATAGGCATAGACAATTCGGCAAAGTGGCGAATAGCAGTACAAGCCGCTAAATGGTGTTCTGGCATCCACGCGCCATTATTGGTTGAACGCTCTTGTGCAATAAAACCTAGGCGGCGAGTACGAGATCCAAAATTCAGTTCAATCTCGGCACTATAAAAAGACCCCATGTGGTTTTCGGCAATGACCTTGCCTTTTAAATCGGCAATAACGCGTTTGGCGCCTGCGCGATTCTTATCTTGGGTAGGTTGGATAACTTTAGCAACGTATCCGTCAACGTCTAATTGTTCAAGCTCTTTAAGGTTGGCTTGAATAGCGTCATCACTCAGAAGACCTTTAATTTCTTCTGAAAGACTCTGTTTACTGTGTTCAGGAAACAAAGAGAAATCTTGTGCCAGATGTTCAGCTTGTAGAAAAAGCGGGTCGGCAGTTTGAGCCTGAGTCGTGTCAGCGGGCTGATTTGTGCTGGTCATTAAATTGATCCTCTGCTTAGCCTCTAAAATTTTTAGCCAATAAATATAACTTTGTATTGCGGTCAAATGCTATTAAACTGCAGTAGACGCTTTGTTCCATATTTGAGACAGTACAGTAAAGATGCCTGATTTAAACGGTATGATGCTATTTGCGGCGGTAGTGAGAGCCAAGGGATTCTCGCAAGCGGCACGTGAAACTGGCATGCCAAAATCCACGATTAGTCGTAAAGTTGCGCAGCTAGAAGAGCAGCTAGGTGTACGGCTTTTGCAGCGTGATACCCGCAATTTAAGCCTGACTCAAGTAGGGGTGTTGTTTTATCAGCATTGCAATAGTATTAGTGATGAAATCGAAGCCGCCAAAGCCACCATCGAAAATACCCACAATGATGTCTCAGGTTCATTACGCATTGCTATCCCGGTATCTTTTAGCCAAGAGCTCATTGCCAACTTATGCAGCAGTTTTATGCGCCTCTACCCCAAAGTAGAACTGGACGTGCAGTTTACCGACAGCGATGTGGGCTTAGTGGGTGAAGGCTATGATATCGCCATTAAATACGGCCCACTGCAGTCATCTGATCTTGTCGCGCGATTACTATTTGAAAGACAGCCCATTTTAGTCGCCAGCCCAAACTATTTAAAAAGCAATGGCACCCCAGCCACACCGCAAGACCTGACTCAACACAGTGGCATCTTGTTAGGGACTTCTCGCTCTGCGCCTATTTGGCCGGTGGGCAAAGGGTCTCATAAAACCATGGCAAGCTTTAAGCGCAAAGTTCGCGTCAACAGTGCCGTCATGGTTAAACAATTAGTCCTCGATGACTTTGGTATTGCCATGCTGTCGCACTCAGTGTGCAAAAACGAACTGGCAAGCGGCGCATTAGTGCCGTTGCTACAAGAGTGGCCTATCGAAGCTTTTAAGGTTTATGGTGTGTACTCAAGCCGCCGCCAATTGGCGACCAACATCAGTGTTTTTCTCGACTTTTTTACTAAACGATTTAGCAGTCAAGAGTCTCTGCAATCACTGATGATGTAGCAAGAACCTCCGCTACTGAGAGAGATGCGCTTTTATCGCCTGTTTGACTAACTTTTGCCTTAGCGGTAACAGATGCGGATCGCTAATATCCATATTTAATGCAAAAAATATCACCCGCTGGTTTTGTTGATACCAGCCCACAAACCAGCCAATACCGGGCGATGAGCTTACCCCATAGCCGGTCTTGCCAAACCACTGGCCAGGATTATTTGCCGGTAATAGCATCATTTGTTTGACAATTTTCTGGCTGCGTTGGCTCACCGGGAGATTTTGGTGATACAAACTATGCATGAATTCAACTTGTTGTACGGCTGAAATCGCTAATTGGCCCTCAAGCCAAAAACTATCTATGGCGCCGCTGATATCCATATTGCCATATTCCAACAACTTAACCCCGTCAGCCATCCGCTGTGAACCAAGCTCTTTGGCTAATGCTTGATATATTGGTACCACAGAATAACGCAGTGCGGTCGCAAAGCTGTGGTCTTGATTCCAGCTAGCGTAGCTGTGTTTTTCACCTGTCCATGGAAACGGGCTATGCTGATCTTTTACCACGCCCGCTTCAAGCAGTAATAAACTGTGGGGCACTTTAAAGGTTGAGGCAGGAATATAGCCTGTATTCGCGCGCTGAGTATCATTAGTCACCCACTTGTCATGCTGCTCATCAAACAGCACGATGACCCCGGAAACTTGGCGCTGCGCCATCACTTGGTCTACATCAGCACTGTGCTGTAAATCTTGGGCTTGCGCACTTAAACACAACATTGCGCTCATTAACAGCAATCCATGTAACACAGATATTCTCACAGTTCTTCACTCCTATAGCCTGATTACGCACTGGGAGGTTAATTCTAGCAAAAACCTAAGGTGAGATAGCGATAAAATGGGGTGCAAATAAGACAAAAAAAAGGCAATATCACTAACGGACTACTCGCATTGAAACGTTAAACCTTGTTGGTTTAACTCATTGATTACCTGCTCAACACAAAGGATATTGTTATGGCTAAGCTGGGTATTTTGCCGCTAACTATCACCACAATTTTAGCTCTAAGTGCCAATGCAGCGGCCCATGCTGCCACAACTGCACTTGATGTCGAAGAAGCACGTATCGACAAGGCGGTAAGCCAAATGCCGCAGGTTGCAAACCGTTACCAAGCCTTGGTTGAATCATTAACCGCCCAATACCAACAACAAACGGATGAGCTACAGCTCACCAAAATGGTGGCTCGACAAGGCGAGCGACTATGGCAACAAGCGGTGCGAGATGTGCAGTCCGGTGGTGAAGATGATAGACCATTATATTGGGGCCGTTTGATGATGCGCCAGCAGCTCAAGCAACAATCCCCGCAATTTAATATGGTTGACTGGCAGCAGAAAGTCGCTATCAATGCGGTTGAAAAGGCATCTCGAGGCTTCAGCAATATCCAATTTGATGACCAAGCAGACATCAAAATATTGCTAACCGGTTTTGACCCATTCTTTTTAGATCGCAACATAGATCAAAGCAACCCGTCAGGCTTAACAGCCCTAGCGCTAGATGGCTATGCTTTTAGCGTCAATGGCCGCCAAGCACAGATTGAAACGGTAATGATTCCAGTGCGTTTTGCAGACTTTGATCAAGGCATGATTGAATCTTTACTGACCCCCATTTACCGCGACAATAGCGTCGATATGATAGTCACTGTCAGTATGGGCCGCGATGATTTTGATCTTGAACGTTTTCCTGGGCGCAATCGTAGCGCAGACGCTCCAGATAATCTCAACGTTTATACCGGCGCCACTAAACAAAACCCGCAAGCACCTTTATTTAACGGTGGCACGCTCAACGGACCAGAGTTTGTTGAATTTTCCCTGCCAGTTAGTGCCATGCAATCGGCTGATGGACCGTGGAAAGTCATAGACAACCATACTGTTTCGAGCGTGAGCCGCGGGGAGTTTCAAGCAAAATCGTTATTAGAGTTAAGTAGTGAAACGTCAGTAGAAGGTTCTGGCGGTGGTTACCTATCTAATGAGATATCTTATCGAGCAGTCTTGCTACAACAGCAATTTAATAGCGCCATACCTGTTGGCCATATTCATACGCCAAGGATCAGTGCCTATGACGCTGACGCCGAAATGAACATCGTTAAACAAGTAAAAGCCATGGTAAAAGCAGCAGCGACTACTTTATAATGATAGGTCGTTGTTACCGAGTGACCTTTGAATTTGTTTAATCGTATCCGCCAGCGGTTAACTGCTGAGCATCGCCAAACTCTCGCGCCAAGCACGGCAGTTTTGAATAAAAAGCTGCCGCCTTTGACCGACGAGCAACAGCAAATATCACTGCGTGTGGAGCAATGCTATCAGCTAGCAGAAACTAAGCTGTGCCGCAGATTTCCCCGCCCTAGCGTATATTTCACTTTACGTGGAAAAAGTGCAGGCACCGCCCATTTGCACGAAAACAAGTTACGGTTTAACCCTGTGCTGTTGGTAGAAAATCAGCAAGAGTTTGTAAACACTGTGGTCCCCCACGAAATATGTCACCTACTTGCCCACCAGCTGTATGGTCGCGTGCGTCCCCATGGCAAAGAGTGGCAATCACTAATGATAAACCTGTTTGGGTTATCTCCCAGCACCACTCATCAACTTGATGTTGGCTCAGTAATAGGTAAACAGTTTGACTATCAATGCCTATGCGGACCGGTAAAGCTCAGTGTCAGGCGCCACAACAAAGTCGTCAGAGGTGAAACCCAATACCAGTGCCGGCGTTGTAAAACCCAATTATATCAATCGCAATAACTCGCGCTATCGGCTATTGCCAGTCATGGAAGCAATCACGTAGAATTCCCGTCGACGCTGACAAACGATCAGCGCATTAAGCCCATTTTTGTCTGTAGGTAATCCCATTGAATAATGCCGTTGTAATTGCATTAAGTGGCTTATTGCTGCTGTTTGTTCCACAAATAAACGCCAGCGAGGCGCAACACCCCACCAGCTTCAATCAGGCTAAGCGTATCGCTAAATCGATTTATGCTGACTATTTGCCGCACCAGAGTTTTTATTGCGGCTGTAACATTATTATTGAAGGTAAAAAGTGGCAACCCGATTTAACCAGCTGTGGCTACCAAGTCCGCAAACAGCAGCGCCGAGCCAATCGGATTGAGTGGGAGCATGTGGTGCCAGCATGGGAAATCGGTCATCAACGCCAATGCTGGCAACAAGGGGGCAGAAAGCACTGTGCTAAAACCGATAGCCAATTCAAAAAAATGGAAGCAGATTTACATAATTTAGTGCCAGCCATCGGCGAAGTGAACGGCGACCGCAGTAACTATCGTTTTAGTCTGTGGAACGCTAAACCTGAGCAGTATGGCGCGTGTGACATGACTGTCGATTTTAAAGATCGCAAAGTCCAGCCACCAGCAGCGAGCCGTGGTCAAATAGCACGCACCTACCTATACATGCAAAAAAAGTACAATTTGGCCATATCAAATAGCCAATTAAAATTATTTAAAGCATGGGATAAAAGCTATCCAGTTGATAGTATTGAATGCCGAAGAGACCAGCAAATCGCTGCAAAGCAAGGTAACCATAATCCTTTCGTGCAGCAGCAGTGTCACCTTTTTAAGTTGAATAACCAAGTAGCGGAATAAGACCATGAGAGTGCCAAGGATCTATCAAGACAGCGATATCAATGTCGGTGCAGCGTTAATGTTAGACGCTGAAGCCGCAGGCCATGTTGGCCGTGTGCTGCGCATGACCAGTGGCGAGCAACTGCAATTATTCAATGGTGATGGTCACGACTACCTTTGCGATATTGTCAGTGCCAGTAAGAAAAATGTCGAAGTTCAGGTCCTATCATCAAGCAGCAACGACAGCGAATCACCGCTTAAATTACACTTGGGCCAAGTGATCTCTCGCGGCGACCGTATGGATTTCACTATTCAGAAGTCGGTTGAGCTGGGAGTCAACACCATTACACCGCTGTTTTCAGAACGTTGTGGCGTAAAACTATCGGGCGAGCGTTTAGAGAAAAAAATCCAACAATGGCAAAAAATTGTCGTCAGCGCCTGCGAACAATCGGGCCGCAGTGTGGTACCGCAAATTCGTCCGGCAATGCAACTCAATGATTGGTGTGCACAAAGTACCGACGCCGTTAAGCTTAATCTACATCCGCGTGCGAGCCACGGTGTCAATGGCCTTAGTTTGCCTACGGGCAAAGCGCGACTATTGATTGGCCCAGAAGGTGGTTTATCAGCTGAAGAAATCTTGATGACTGAACAACATCAATTTACCGAAATTCAACTCGGTCCCCGCGTGTTGAGGACTGAAACAGCAGCACTGACGACTATCAGTGCATTGCAACTCAAATTTGGCGACCTTGGTTAAGTCCAAGCTCGCACAACAAAGGATGATACTATGATTAAGCTCGGCATTGTGATGGACCCCATCAGTGACATCAACATTAAAAAAGACTCAAGCTTTGCTATGTTGCTCGCGGCCCAATCCCGTGGTTACCAACTGTACTATATGGAAATGGCCGATTTAGCCATGGTTAATGGTCAAGCGATGGCAACCATGAGAGAGCTCAAGGTAGTCGATGACGCCGCCAGCTGGTATCAACTTGGCGAAGTCGTCGACACGCCAATGAGTGAGCTAGATGTCATTTTAATGCGTAAAGACCCGCCATTCGATACCGAATTTGTCTACGCAACTTATATGCTGGAGCGCGCTGAAGAGGCTGGCACATTAATCGTTAATAAGCCGCAAAGCCTACGTGATGCCAACGAAAAACTGTTCACCGCATGGTTTGCCGAATTTACCCCAGAAACTATCGTCACTCGCGATGAGCAGCGCATTCGTGATTTTTACCAAGCCAAAGGCGACATTATTCTCAAACCTCTCGATGGCATGGGCGGCAGTTCAATATTTCGTGTTAAGCCCAAAGATCCTAATCTAGGCGTGATTATTGAGACACTGACCAGCCATGGTCAGCAATACGCAATGGCACAAGCTTTCATTCCCGATATCACCTCAGGCGATAAGCGTATTTTGGTCGTCGATGGCGAACCCGTACCATACTCACTCGCCCGTATTCCGCAAAAAGGCGAGACCCGTGGTAACTTAGCCGCTGGCGGCCGTGGTGTCGCACAGCCGTTATCTGAATCAGATTGGGCTATTGCGCGTGCAATTGGTCCAGAGCTAAAAAAACGCGGATTAATCTTTGTCGGCCTAGATGTCATTGGCGACAAACTCACTGAAATCAACGTCACTAGCCCAACGTGCATCAAAGAGATTGAAGCGGCTTTCGATGTCGATATTACCGGCATGTTGATGGATGCTATTGAAACTCGTATTAACGCTAAAAAATAGGAACGATTGATGTTTGCCAAGCTGCCAACCACCCTAATAGCCATTGTTTTAGCCAGTTTCAGTAGTGGCAGCTTTGCCCAAATACTCGAAAACGAAGCGCCGGCAGTCCCTAAAAATATCGTCATCATGATTGGTGACGGTATGGGGCCAGCTTACACCAGCGCCTATCGCTATTATCGTGACAATCATGATACTGAAGAGATTGAACAAACCGTATTTGATCGGTTATTGGTTGGCAGTGCCAGTACCTACCCAGCAAGAGAAAGCGGCTATGTGACAGATTCAGCCGCCGCAGCAACAGCCTTAGCCACCGGGGTCAAAACCTACAATGGTGCTATTTCGGTCGACAGCGAAAAGCAACCCATCCCCACCTTAATGCAGCAAGCGAAAAAAGCGGGGATGGCGATCGGTGTCGCGGTGAGCTCGCAGGTCAATCATGCTACACCCGCGGCGTTTTTAGTGCACAACGAGAGTCGTCGCAACTATGAAGCCATCGCAAAAGACTATCTCGACACTGACGCCGACGTCATTCTTGGAGGCGGTCAGCGTTATTTTTCTCAAGCATTAATCGAACAATTTGAACAGCGCGGCTATCAGTATTTGAGTGATATGCAGCAATTGGATCAAATTCAACCCGGTAAGGTATTGGGGCTCTTTGCAGACGTGCAATTACCCTGGGCGATTGACGAACCTAACAGCAATCATCTTAGCCGCTTAACGCAAGTGGCACTTGATCAGCTATCCCAGCACCCACAAGGGTTTGTACTGCTAGTTGAAGGTAGCCTTATCGACTGGGCGGGACACAACAATGATATCGCCACAGCAATGATGGAGATGCATGAATTTGCTAATGCCATTGAAGTTGTAGAGCAATATGTTCGCCAACACTCAGATACGTTAATGGTGGTGACTGCAGATCATAGCACTGGCGGGCTGACTATCGCGGCTAATGGCACCTATGAATGGCACCCAAAGTATCTAAAGAATATTAGCGCCACTCCACGCAAACTTGCTAATGCCAGCCTGGCCGATCCGCAGTGGCAAACATCGCTGGTGCAGCAGCTAGGTTTTGACATTGACACTGACGAGTTACGGCTATTGGACCAAGCACGTATGCAAGGCGAAGCGGTGCTAGCAACCGCAATTAAGCAGCTCATCGACAAGCGCACCAATACAGGCTGGACAACAGGTGGTCACACAGGCATTGATGTGCCCGTGTTTGCTAACGGTCCCGCGGCCAAGTTGTTTTCAGGGCAGCAAGATAACACCGACATCGCCAACAAGATTTTCAGTTTGCTGCCAAGACCTGGTAAAGCGGCCACTAAACCTAAGCAGCCTGCCGCTGAAGTCTCTGCAACCGATAAAATCATGCGCGCGTTTCATCAAGATGAAAGTTTAACGACTGAAAGTGCAACTGACACGGTCGAAGCCAAAACCCAATCACCGGCTAGCGACGCGGCAGAAATAGAGCCTGAAACGACTAGTCAAACGACAGAAGAGCCTTCGAGCCTGACTACGGAAAAGCCTTCGAGCCAAACGGAAAGTCAGCCTTCAAGCCTAACGACGGAAGAGCCTTCGAGCGACAAAGCGATAGAAACTGAAGCTGAGTCCAAAGCGCAAACGCCGCAGCCAACTAGTGATGAAAACCCAGGCACTCAGCCAAACGTTGATACTGACAACCCAGCAAAAGCGCAACAAAGTGCCGATACAGTGCAAGCAACCCAAGCGGCTTCACCAAGTTCTCCTGAGCTCAACCAGTCAGCGACACAGCCTGCTACTCACTAGCCACACCTTAACACTGCCACCCGGCTGCGGTGGCAGTCATGCCAATTACGGTCATCACAGCCTTAAAAATTACTCAGTCTGCTGTTTTACGATATAATCAGCGCAAATATTTATTGATTGTGATCCGCTGTGTTATCAAACCCATCATTACTCATTGAAAAAAACAGCCACTTGCTCGAAGGGCAAGATGTACTGTTGCTCAACTATGAATCCGATACCCTTGCTAAGTCATTGCTGCAAGTGGCTAACCATGTCACCGCATTAGCACTCGATTTCAATCATCACCTGATGATGCAAAGCCATGCCAGTGACAAGTTAGCCCTACACTTTGGTCATTGCCTTAATAGTGACAGGCAATTTGATACAGTCATTATTTATTATCCTAAAGCGAAACCATTAACTGCCTACTTACTTAACTTAGCCGCTCTGCACCTAAAGTTAGGGGGACAACTGCTCATTGTTGGGGAGAACAAAGGCGGTATCCGTTCGATTCCCAAACAGTTACCCGACTATTTTGATAAGGCTTTTAAGCAAGATAATGCCCGTCACTGCATTTTGTTTTCATCTGAGCTAAACGCAGCAGCACCAAAAATCGATCTGCAAGACTGGTTAACTCGCTACCAACTCGACACCCCTCAGGGGCCGCTAACTATCTGTAACCTAGTGGGCGTGTTTAGTGAAAAGCGGTTAGACGCGGGTACCGCCTTATTGCTAGAAAACCTGCCAACACTATCTGGTCAAGTATTGGATTTTGGTTGCGGCGCTGGCGTATTGGCGGCCGCCTTACTTAAAGCTCAGCCCGAACTTAAGTTACAGTGTATCGATATCAACGCAATGGCATTAGCATCGTGCCAGCTAACGTTAGCTGAAAATGGTTTGGCCGCTGAGGTATTTGCATCCGATGGACTGACACAATGCCAAGGCCAATTTGACGCTATCATTTCTAATCCACCGTTTCATGACGGCTTAGTCAGTACCACTAATATCGCTACGCAATTTGTCGGCGATAGCCAGCGACATTTAAAACGCGATGGCGAGTTACATATTGTCGCTAACCGACATTTGCCCTATAGCGATGCGCTCGCCAATACTTTTGGCCAAGTTAACGTGATAGCCGAAAATAATAAGTACAAAGTCTATGCTAATAAAAACAATCACTAATACAAAAGGTGGATAAAAATAAAGCGAACTCAATGTTCGCTTTATTTTTGCGTGGCATCCATCACGAAAGCTTGAAGTTACTTACAAATTGGCGTCAAATATCACTTCATAGGTCAAAGTTTATGCTGTTATACTCAAAGTGACAAAATAATAACTATTAATGATATATCACCCTTTTCGGAAGCGACTATGCTGGATCCAGAGTTAATCGAACTAAGTGCTGACGGCAACCTAGTCGAGTTTAAAGTGACCCCGAACACCCATGGCCCCTTAACCGCTACCGCAGTTGAAGAGATATTGCAGTTGCCTGGTTTTTATCAATATTTCCCGCGTAAGAATGTGATCGACCAAGCTGTGATTAAAGTGAATCAGCTCGTAGGCCAGGACGATGGTCAATATGAGCTGTTCTTTGAAATAGCTGAGCGCCGAGATGGCGAAATCACCCTCACTGTTGATGACGACAAAATGCATGCGCAGATGACAGTTTCAGCCGCCTGGGGCGGTGAAGAAGCCACCTTACCTGCGGTACTCAAAGCCTTGAAAGCCGCCAATATTTCAATGGGGCTCAGTAAACTAAAAATTCAGGCCTTACTCAGCCAAATACCGCAACTAGATCCTGGCCAAAGCTGCACAGAAACCATCGCAAACGGTAAAGCAGCAGTAAACGGCACCAATGCAGAATTAACCCGTAAAGTCTCCCTTGCTCGTGAGCGCCTACTGCAGCCACAGCAGCGTGAAGATGGTACGGTAGATATGCGTAATTTGGGCGACATCATCATGGTAAAACCTAATGATGTACTGATGGTTAAGACACCCGCCACACCTGGCAGCCCAGGCTACGATGTCCACGGAACCAAATTAGCTCCGCAACCGGGTAAAGATGTAAAAATGACGGTCGGCAATGGCTGCGCTCTGTTGCAATCAGATGAAAATGTGCTTATCGCCACGGTCCCCGGCCAGCCTGTTGAAAGTAAGTCAGGAATGCAAGTTGATGATGTACTGCAAATAAAAGATGTTGATGTGGGCTACGGCAATGTCGACTTTAAAGGCAGTATTATGATCACCGGTGATGTCCACGAAGGCATGGTAGTAAAAAGCAGTGGCGATATAACCGTAATGGGCTTTGTTGACTCAGCAAGCCTCTATGCCACAGGCGATATTACAGTAAGTAAAGGTGTCATTGGTCGTCAGTTAAAAGATGATAAATTGTCGACAACTCTCGATGCTAAAGGCCAGATAACTGCACAATTCGTGCAGTATTCCAACCTGAATGCAACTCGCGATATTGTGGTCACTAAACAACTGCTCCATAGCCACACCACGACCCAAGAAAAGCTCATTGTCAGCGATGCCAATGGTCGCCGTGGTGACCTTGTGGGTGGTATCGCTAACACCGATAAAGGCGTCAGTGCTGTCATTATTGGTGCCACCGCAGGCACCAAGACCGAACTGTTCTGCGCAATGAAACAAAGTAGCTTAAAACAGCAGCTCAAACAGCTGGATGAAAGTGTTAAAGCTATGGTGGTTGCCAAACTCAACATTGAAGCGCAGTTAAAAAAGTTACCGCCTAAAGCTGAATGGCAAAATGATGAGATGATGGTCGAGCAAGTCAAAGCCATGCTAGAAGAAAAGCGACGTATCACCGAAGAGCGCGCTCGCGAAGAAGCGGAATTTAACGAGCTTGAAAAAGAAGTAAAGGCCTATTACCAAATGTACTGCATAGAAGCCAAGAAACACATCTTTGCTAATGTTGAACTACATATCGGCCAAGCCTTTGTCAAAACCCAGCGCGAACATGGACCCTGCATGGCATTTAACGAAGGCCAAGAGATCAAGTTCGATTACAATAATCGCAAATAGGCAAAGGTCAGTATCACATCAGGGCTACGTACAACACGTAGCCCTTTTCTTTATCTGCGCATAACAGGCATAATCTGCCCCTATATCCCTGTGGTCAATTTGAGAGTTTTTAGTGGAATTATTACATATCAATTGTTTAGGTAAGCCGCTGCGTTTAGAAGGTTCTATGGCAGGCTGGCAACAACTCTTCTGGGGCGATGATCTGGTGTCGGTGATTCCTGCATCGGCGGATTACCAAGGACAACGAAGCCACGAGTTCAACCTCAGCATGCAGCGCCAACAAGCCAGCACCACACCAGAGGGCGAGGTCAACGTGGCGCCAGTCGCAGAAACCATCAGTATACGCTTAGACATTGACCTGCAATGGCAGCCCTTCCTACTCAAGTTTGAGCTGCTACAAAATGGTCAAGTGATAGAACAGGGCCAGCGCGACACCAAAGATATTGAACGCCAAGTGCCGGTAAAACCGATAGAAGCTAAACGCCAGTTTAGCCTCATTGGACTAGCGTCTTTAGGGCTGAAACTATTTAAAAGTGCCAAAGTGATTAAAGTGGTGCTCGCCGGTGCCAGCGTCGCAGCATACTCGTGGTTGTTTTCATTTCAGTTTGCCCTCGCACTCATTGCCTGTTTGGTATTTCATGAATATGGCCATATTAGAGCGATGAAATACTTTGGCATGAAAACCAAAGGCATTTATCTGATTCCGTTTATGGGCGGCTTGGCACTCAGCGATGAGAAAATTAATACTCGCTGGCAAGATGTGGTGATCTCCATCATGGGGCCCACTTTTGGCTTGTTCATGTCCATCGCCGCCCTGTTTGCCTATTGGTTTACCGGCAATATCTTTTTTGCTGGCTTAGCCACCTTTAATGCCCTGCTCAACCTGTTTAATCTATTGCCCATTTTGCCATTAGACGGTGGCCATATATTAAAGAGCATTAGTTTTTCAATGAACAGTGTACTCGGATTGGTAGCTTGTATTGCAGGTGCGGCGATCGGTGTATTTATCAGCTATAGTTTAGGACTGGCATTGCTAGGCTTCTTGCTACTCATTGGTAGTGCCGAAATTGTATTTGAATGGAAAAGTCGCCATCAAAGTCACTTGCTCCCCTTAGATAGGTACGGTCAGTTATTTTCGGCGGTGTGGTATTTGTTAACTGTAGGAGCGCTTGTTGGCATTATTTGGTACTTCGCCGGCAGTGGTGATGACATGCTTGGTCTGCCTTTGAAGATATTGCAAAGCTAATAGTAATAATACCAATCAGTATAATAAGCCGAAGCAATGGGCTGTATTTGACTTTAATATCAAAGCAGTCCAACTTAACAAGGAGGATGTAGCACCGTTAACTAAGGGATAAAACGCATGTTCTCACAACTCAAAATTAAGGCAAAAATCACCTTAGTATTTGCCACTATTCTTTCAGTCCTGCTACTGACTATCGGCTTTATCATCTATAACCTGCAATCTAGCAGTGAAGACTTCAAACAATACCGTGAATTCGCCCGTGAAAGTGTACTCTCAGGCCGAGTACAAGCCAATATGTTAATGGCATCACGGGCGGCCGGCCGCTTTCTAAAAACCCGCAATGAAGATTATGCCAAAGAGTTTGACCACCGTATTAAGCTGGCAAAGCAGTTTTCTAGTCAGCAAGTTGAAGCGATGGACGACCCCATCAGAAAAACCTTAAGTGTTGAACTAGTCGACAACATTAAGCAGTACCAAGATGCATCAAAGCAAGTGTTTAACTACATGCGCCAGCGGGATTTAACTCTCAGCGAACGTCTCGACCCTCAAGGGCTATTAATGCGCCAAAGCCTAGAAGCTATCATGGTGTCGGCATTTGAAGACAATGATGCTGCAGCGTCATTCCATGCCGGAAAAGCACTGGGGAGCGTGTTACTAGGCCGTCTCTATGTGCTGAAATTTTTAGACCAAAATAGAGATACATACGTCGACAGAGTCAACTCGGCGCTTGGTGTGGGGTTTGAGCCGACCTTCCAAGAAATGGTGGTTAATATTCAAAATCCGCAGCGTAAAAAGTTGCTGCAGGAGTTTTCTTACGCTCGTGGCCTGTATTTGGCCGCCTTTGAAGATATGGTCAACACCATCAATGATCGCAACCAGATTATTGAACAGGAAATGGTACCGCTAGATAAACACATCGCTGCAATATCTGAACAAATTAAGCTGTCGATAAAAGATGCTCAAGATGCCCTTGGACCCCGAGTAGAAAACAGCAATGCCCAGAGTATAACTACCGGTATAACCAGTTCCATTCTCGCCACCTTAGTCGCGATAATTTTAGGCTGGCTACTGGTTCGCGCCATCTCTCGTCCACTCAATCAACTGGCCGATACGGTGGAGCAAGTTAAGCAAACTGGCGACCTTTCATTACGTTCAAACCACCAGTCGAAAGATGAGCTCGGTACGATATCTACAGCCTTTAATCACTTTTTAGATAGCATTCAACTTAAATCAACCGTGGCGAGCAACGTTGCCAAAGGCGATTTGGCAACCCGAGTCGAACTGCTGTCAAATAACGACTCGTTAGGTGAGTCGTTACGCACTATGCTCGACAGTTTCCGAACCAAAGAGCAGGCATTAAAATCTGCCTCCATAGGGGTTTTAGATACCGAAATTGTTGCACCGTCCCCCTCTGATGAACTAGCGGTAGCCATCAATAAACTGATCTCCAATATGCAGGAAATCGCCAACAAAGCTGACATTATTGCCAGCGGTGATTACTCCGTTGAGATTTTACCGCGTTCAAAACAAGACATTTTGATGCTGTCGCTATCGCGCATGACCAATACCCTGCAGGAAAATGCCCTCGCCGCTCAGCAAGCAAGTTGGTTAGAAGGCGGTTTAGTGGCGATGAACAGTGCCATCATCGGTCACTTATCCAAGCAAGACATTGCGAAGAAAACCCTTGAGCTTCTGTGCCAATATCTCGATAAACAAGCCGGCGTTTACTATCAAAAAACCGACCAAGACAGCCTAGTTTATCTTGAGAGCTACGGAGCCAATATGCTCAGCGATAGAGAATATCGCGCAGGTGAAGGCTTAGCGGGTCAGCAACTTATCAACCCTAAAATGAGCTGCATCTCCGCCCTACCCGAAGACTATTTTGAAATCAGCTCGTTAACAGGCAACACCCCCGCTAAACATGCACTGTTAAATCCGATTGTTTATGACGGCGAACTGTTGGCATTGATTGAACTACTGTCGCTAACTCCATTTACAGCACAAGAGCAGGAGCTGTTGCGTAAGGTCAATGAAACAATCTCTGTGACAATATTAACGGCCAGAAATAGAGCTAAAACCGAGGCGTTGCTCAGTCAAACTCAACAGCAAGCCGATAATCTCACTGAGCAAAAACGGGTCATTGAATCAACCAAGAATGAGCTTGAAGCCGCTATGCATGCCGCTGAAAGTGCTAACTCTTCTAAGAGTGACTTCCTTGCTAACATGTCCCATGAAATTCGCACACCGATGAATGCCATCATAGGCATGTCGCACTTGGCGCTAAAAACCCAGCTGACTAAACAGCAACGTAACTATATTGAGAAAGTTCATCGCTCATCAGAATCACTGCTTGGCATTATCAATGATATTTTAGACTTCTCAAAAATCGAAGCCGGCAAGCTTGATATGGAAACCATCGATTTCCGCTTAGAAGACGTATTTGATAACTTAGCTAACCTTGTCGGTTTAAACGCTGAAGAAAGTGGCCTTGAGCTGATTTTTGATATCCCTAAAGATCTGCCTACAGCGCTCATCGGCGACCCCCTAAGACTGGGGCAGATTTTAACTAACATCGGCAACAACGCCGTTAAGTTCACAGAAGAGGGTGAGATTGTTATCAAGGCTCGCGCCATTGAACAATCCGCTGAGCAGGTCAAAATCGCTTTCTCAATTAGGGATACTGGTGTCGGTATCAGCCCAGAGCAATCTAAAAAGCTGTTCCAATCTTTCTCCCAAGCAGACAGCTCTACAACCCGAAAGTTTGGCGGCACGGGATTAGGGCTGGCCATTAGTAAAAAACTCACCGAAATGCTCCATGGCGAGATCAGTGTCGAGTCAGAACCTGGACAAGGCAGCACCTTTCACTTTAGCGGCGTATTTGGCATTCAGCAGCATCAACCCGCGCCACGCCGTGAACAATTGACCGAGCTAACCGGCATTAAAACCTTAGTCGTCGATGACAATAACTCCGCCAGAGAGATTTTGGTCGCCATGCTTGAAAGCTTTGGTCTTGATGTCATAGAGGTCAATAGAGGCGCGAAAGCGATTGAGTTGCTTAAACAAGTCAATGATGAAAGCCCGGTAGAACTTATCTTTATGGACTGGAAAATGCCGGGTCTAAATGGCATTGAAACCACCAAAATCATCCAAAGCGAGCTATCACTAACCGCGCAGCCCAAAATCATTATGGCCACTGCTTACGGTAAAGAAGATGCCTTTAGTGCTGCTAACGAAGTGAGTTTTAGCGCCATTTTAAATAAGCCCGTCACCGCATCGAGTTTACTGGATTCCATTATGTCCGCTTATGGTCACCAGCAGGACATTCGACGCCAACATGACCGCTATGATGTCGACAGTAGCTTGCTTGAAAAACTTGCAGGTAGCCATATCTTGCTAACCGAAGATAATGACATAAACCAAGAGCTTGCTTGTGAAATCCTCACTTCAAATGGTTTAACTGTCGAAGTGGCAAACAACGGCCAAGAAGCCGTTGATATGGTTCAACAGCAGCACTATGACGGCATATTAATGGATTGCCAAATGCCGGTACTTGATGGCTACCAAGCAACAAAAATCATTCGTCAGCTACCAAATATGGACAAGCTGCCCATTCTCGCGATGACCGCAAATGCCATGGCTGGCGATCGCGAAAAGGTACTTGCTGCCGGTATGAATGATCACATCTCTAAACCCATAAATGTGCCTAACATGTTTGCCACAATGGCACGCTGGATCACCCCCAGTCGCAAGCCACAAGATGCTGCACATCTCACGTCACAACCAGTTGACAAAAAGCCAGAGTCGAGCCTAGAGTCAGATCTTTCCGACATGACTCTTGCCGGTATTGATATCGACAAAGGCCTAGCAACCATTCAAGGAAATCAGCAACTTTATAAACGTGTGCTACTGAAGTTTTATGAAGGCAACCAATCTTTTGTCAGTCAATTGCAACAAGCACTGGACTCTCCTGATTGGAACCAAGCGCAATCGTCAATTAAATTAATGGCCCATACGATGAAAGGTGTGGCGGGTAACATCGGTGCCGTGGCACTGCAGCAAAGCGCCGCTGAATTAGAGCAATCTCTCAACCAGCCACAAACCAAAGAACAGGTATTGGCATTAACTCAGTCACTCACCGAGCAGCTAACGGCGGTATTGCAAGGGTTAACACAGTTGCTCGATGCTGAGCAACAACCACAGAAAGACCTAAAACCCGCGCTTAGCCTCGAAGTCCGCAATGAAAAGTTGGCGCTATTGCTACAAATGATTGAATCAGGTAACACTGAAGTGCAAATACTCATAGAAGAAATTTTGCAGTCCGAGCTGCCGGCGCGACTAGCAGTCTTGTGCAGACAATTAAATGAGGCAGTCAGCCAATATGATTTTGAGCTAGCCCTCACGATTTATGAGCAAATACAAGCATTGCCAGAATAGCCTCGCTGTATTGGCAAGGTTGATACTAATAATAACAATGTGAAAAGTTACGATTAAACATACTTATTATTGGCTAAAAAACAACCGCAAAAGTGCTCGCTATATTGTTGTAATGTGTTAGTGTGTAACTTCTCCCTACCGCTTAGTAGGGACTTCTTTTCTTTTCCGAATTATCACTTCGGCACTCCTTAGTTGCCCTTCTAAGCCTTAAGATTAAGGCTTAACAATGTCATCAAAAAAACAACTCCCACTTATTTTAGAAGATGGAATAAACCAAGAACAAGCAGCTCAGTCAGTCGCCTCTAGCAAAATCAGCAACGGAGCAGTACCATCAGCAATTATTTATTGTGAAGGCCATTTTGGAAAAAATGATGGTAAGACAGCTAATGGATTAGTAAGACATTCACACTACTATCGTATTCTATCCGTCATTGATAGTCAGTGTGCAGGTTTAGATTCAGGCGAAGTATTAGATGACCAAAAAAATGGTATTCCTGTTGTGGCCAATATCAATGAGGCCATGATTAATGCGAAGACAACCCCGGACTATTTCATTTTTGGTATCGCACCATCCAGTGGATTACTGTCCGAAATTGAGAAGTGTATTATTCTTGACGCTATGACCAAGAAAATGCATATC
Source organism: Shewanella waksmanii ATCC BAA-643 (assembly GCF_000518805.1). Classification (GTDB taxonomy): domain Bacteria; phylum Pseudomonadota; class Gammaproteobacteria; order Enterobacterales; family Shewanellaceae; genus Shewanella; species Shewanella waksmanii. The sequence continues at coordinate 9,473 of NZ_JAEH01000006.1, read as the reverse complement.
GTTAATGGACTGCATGAGTTTCTAACCGATAGCCCCAGATTTGTCGCTGCTAGCCAAAAATCCAAGGTAACAATATTGGATGTTCGAAAACCCAAAGATAAAAAAAGCCTAACAACATTTACAGGGAAAATACACGATGTCCATTGCCCTAGAATCGCTGTAATGGGGACCGACTGTGCCATAGGGAAACGCACAACAGCGACAATCTTAACCGATGAATTACGTAAAATAGGCGTTAATGTTGTCATGATAGCCACAGGACAAACTGGGATCATCCAAGGCGCACCATATAGCGTTGCTCTCGACGCTGTGCCTTCTCAATATTGTGCAGGGGAATTGGAGTCTGTCATTGTTAAAGCGTATCAACATGAAAAGCCGGATATTATCATTATTGAAGGCCAAGGTGCACTGAGCCACCCTGCATTTTCGACCAGCGCTTTCATCCTACGCGGCAGTTGCCCTACAGCAGTTATTTTACAACATGCACCCAAACGCGTATATCGCAGTGATTTCCCAAATATGTTGATGCCTTCTATCGCATCCGAAATTAATTTAATCGAAACATTCTCCAAAACTAAAGTGATGGCTATAACCCTAAATCACGAAAACATGTCTAACGATGATCTCCTTAGTGCAATGGCGCATTATGCTGAGCAATTTGATATCCCGGTGACCGACCCGCTATCTCAGCCAAAAGAAAAGCTACTGCATATAGTCCTGTCTATATATCCTCAGCTATCGGCTACACAGGTGACACAAGAATGAACTATCCTAAGTTAAACATTGACTGTGCAAAAATATATCAAAATGCCTCGCAGCTGATCACCCAGCTCGCACTAAAAAATGTAACAGTGACACCTGTGACTAAAATATTTCAAGGTCACCCTATTATTAATCAATTGCTTATCGATGCGGGGGCAAAGATGTTTGCTGATTCTCGTATAGAGAATATTCAAAGAATTAAACAAGCGGGTTTTTCTCTACCAGCAATGCTAATTAGAACCCCCATGCTGAGTCAGTTATCACGCATTGTAAAATACTGTGAAATTAGCCTGAATACGGAAATCGAAGTCATACAGCAACTCTCTATCGCCGCCAAGCAAATGAATACCACCCACGGAATTATAATTATGGTAGAACTGGGGGATCTTCGCGAAGGCGTGATGCCTGATCGCGTTATTGGCTTCATTCGTAAAATTATTACCTTACCCAATATCACAATAAAAGGCATTGGTACCAATCTTGCCTGCCGATACGGTATTGCCCCCGACGATAGAAATATGACACTACTTTCAGAACTAGCAGATGAAGTTGACATAACATTCGGACTAAAAATTGATATCGTTTCGGCTGGAAATTCTGCTTCAATCAATTGGGTTTTAAATCACGATGGTCAAACTAGAATCAATCATCTTCGAATCGGTGAAGCCATTTTTCTCGGCAGTGTTCCTGCAGAGCAAGCAAAAATAGCCGGACTGCAATTCAATGCAATAACGTTGACTGCCGAGGTCATTGAGGCTAAGACTAAACCGTCTTTACCTTGGGGAACAAGGGGGTTAAATGCCTTCGGAGAAAAAGAAACTATCCTAGACAAGGGCTATGTTACGCAAGCTATTCTCGCATTGGGTCGTCAAGATGTGTGTGTAACCGGACTGCATCCGCCTGATGGTATGAAAATCATGTCATCGACCAGTGACCATTTACTTATTGAAGCTACAGACTCAGCACTTTTTGTCGGCCAGAAAATTCAATTCAACTTAGACTACAGCGCGATATTATCAGCCATCTCTTCTCGCTATATTCACAAAGCCTTTGATGGTCTACAAATCAAACGCCAAAATAATATAAAGCACATTGTGAAACATTGACTAAATTAGAGCCTAATTAGCTTGATGGGTTGTCAGGAAAAGCGCAGGCAAGATCTTGCCGATAAAATTTAGGCATAAAAAAACCTGCTTATTAGCAGGTTTCTTACTTTCTAATGAAAGTCTCTTCCAAAAGAGTATTTTGATTGGTACCGGTGGACGGACTTGAACCGTCACGCTCGAAAGCAACGGATTTTGAAAAGTACACGTCTAAATTTATCTTTATATTTCAAAGAAATAAAAGCAAAAGAAAACACTTTACAAATTCTTTGCAAAAAATTACTTTTTATTGAATACTAGCGTTCATGTCTACTCAAACTGCACGCCACGATATCCAAGACGGACTGTACGTCTATCAACAAGCCAACAGTAAACGTTGGTACGCTCGCTTTGTACTTTACGGTAAATGGTACAGCAAAGCGACCAAAGAAAAAGAACTCGATAAAGCTATTGCTCGTGCCCACATTACCTTAATGGAATATAAAGTTAAGGCTGAAAATAATTTACTGGTTAATAGTAAACGCTTTAAAGATGTCGCTGACCGAGTCATTAAAAATCTTCAAGCCGAATTAGATAATGGTGGTGGTAAAGTGACTTACCGCGACTATATTCAAGCATTAAATAAATACCACATCCCCTATTTCAAACGCACTTACGTAACCAGCATCGACCAAGAAAGTATCAATGCATTCAACAAGTGGCGCAAAGAAGAATTTGGCAGACTACCAGCTAAATCCACTTCATTGACGCACAACTCTGCAATGAACTTAGTATTTAAAGAAGCCATAGAACATAAATGGATGATTGCAGCTCAAGTACCAGTATTACATACCAAAGGTGAAAGCGGTAAAAGGCGTGCGGCCTTCAGCCAAGAAGAATACGATAAAGTTTACGACACTATTCTCGATATGGTTGGCACCAGCCGAAAAGAAAAAACAAAACAGATCCGTGAGTTGCTTCTTAGCTATATGGAGTTTTGTGTTAATACTGGCATTCGTCCCGGTACAGAAATGGAGGGTATAACTTGGGGCGATATTGAAATGACTCGCCAAGATCATAATGTACGCTTTAAGGTTAAAGTTCGTAAAGGCAAAACAACAAAACATACAGGTACTAGAACAGTAATAGCCCGCGATCAGATATGGGATTGTTTGGAGGAATTACGTGAACGTTTTCCTAACCGAAAACCTTACGACAAACTGTTTAGACTTGAAGATGGCGAAACTACCAATGAATTAGGTGTAGCCTTCCGTAAAGCATTAGAGGAATGTGATTTAAAAGATTCTCCTGATGGTCCGCGCACTCTTTACTCACTGCGCCATTCTTACATTACGTGGCAGTTACTACGCCGTGATTTGCGTTTAGATATTTTAGCCAAACAGTGTGGTACCAGTGTCGCAATGATCGAGCAACATTACAGTCACGTTGTTCCATCCATGTTTGAAGAAGAGCTGTCGGGTGTTAAGTTTAAAAAACAGGCTAAGAAAGAGAAACCTATGTCAGCAAGTACCTTAGCAACTATCGAAAACCGATTTAAAAGCTGGGAAGCCGAGTACAAAAAACGTGGCTGCATTTAATCTCCAACCACGTTAAATCAAACCCGACACATAAGTTAACTTTCACAATAGAGGTAAGTCATTGTTATTAAATAACTTTGAATTTATCGATTCAATAAAAATTGAAAAATGAATTTTAGAAATCCGCTTACAAATGCAAGCGGCTTCTAAAATAGTTGAGTTCACCGATAAGTCAGCTCAAACGAAGTTCTTAACACGTTGATTTTTCTAGACTTGATCAATTTACATATTTGAAAAATAACAGGTTTCTATCTCTCTTTCGCCCCAAAACGAGATAGGCAATCATATTCATTTCTATCGATTACGTAACGACTATTTTCCCTTTTGACCAATTGGTTGGTCATTCATACTGAAAAATATCCCCTGACCGACAAGCTCGCTGCCTTGAAAATAACGCTTTCCAAATAGCTATTTTCTATGCAGATTATTAAATAAAATAACTTTATTCTCCTTTTTAATCCATAAATTGATCCCCCCCCCTTGATTGTTCATTTTTTGACCCCATATATAAAAAATAAGTGACTAATTAAGGCCATTTATTCAGAGGGCATTATTATGCCAACTAACGTCACACCTCCTCCTCGAGGTCCATGGGGCGATAAATCGCCTGCTCCACCCGATTTAGATCAACTTTTTAAAAATGCTTTGCCTAAGTATCAAGGTTTTTTGCCTGGTGGGAGTTTCCTTAATTTCTTCTGGCTACTGCTTTTAATTCTTCTGGGTTTCACTGCCTGGACATCCGTTTATACGATTCCAAGTGATTCTGTCGCTATTGTTAAACGATTTGGCAAGTATGCTAGAGAAGTGCCTCCGGGGCTGCATTTTAAACTTCCCTTTGGTATTGAATCAGCAACCACTGTTCCCGTTAAGCGACAATTAAAGCAGGAATTTGGCTTTAAAACGTCTGGTGCACAAGATCCTTTTCAAAATAGCTTAAATCATGACGAACAACGTGAAACTCAAATGGTGACAGGCGACCTTAATGCCGCCTTAGTTGAGTGGGTCGTACAATATCGAATTTTGGATCCCGTTAAATTTCTATTTGAAGTTAGAGAGCCCAGTGAAACACTTAGGTATGTCTCTGAGTCAGTCATGCGTGAAGTAGTTGGAGATCGAACTGTTGATGAAGTGATTACGATTGGTCGTCAAGAAATAGAGTCACAAGCATTAGTAAAAATGCAAACCCTTTCAACCAAATACACTATGGGTATTAGTATTGATCAAGTGCAGTTAAAGAATATTAACCCACCTAAACCTGTACAAGAATCTTTTAATGAGGTGAATCAAGCACAGCAAGAAAAGAAAAAACTGATCAATGAAGCGAGGCGAGACTACAACAAAATTATTCCTTTAGCACTGGGTGAGAAAGATCAGCGAATTCGTGAGGCGGATGGCTATCGATTAAAACGTATCAATGAAGCGGAGGGGGATATAGCGAGATTTGATGCTCTACTGGTTCAATATGTTAAAGCACCTGAAGTCACACTTCGCCGTATCTATATTGAAACCATGCAGCAAGTGCTACCTCAAGTGCACTCTAAAATCATTATAGATAAATCAACAAGCAGTATATTGCCACTGCTTAACCTTGAACAATCAAATAAAATGTTAAAAATAGGAGAAAAACGATGATCTCTAAAAAAGTTACTATTTTCTTGGTCGTATTGGTGTGTTTAGTTATTACAGTGCAGCAATCACTTTATACCGTAGATGAAGTAGAGCAAGTGATCATTACCCAGTTTGGTAAACCAATTGGCGAACCAGTAATGACGGCTGGCTTAAACGCGAAAATGCCTTTCATTCAATCTGTGAACGCCATTGATAAACGCATATTAGAATGGGATGGTGCGCCCTCCGATATGCCAACTAAAGATAAGTTATATATTTCAGTAGACCTTTTTGCCCGCTGGCGAATAACTGACCCTCTGCAATATTTCTTAAGGTTACGAGATGAGCGTAGTGCTCAGTCGAGGCTCGACGATATATTAGGCAGTGAAACGCGCAATGCTGTGGCAAAACATGAACTCATCGAAATAATTCGTACCACGAATGACCGCAAGCCGCTCCGCGATGCCATGCTGACCAAAGCAGAAAGAGATTTAAAAATGGGTAATTTAGTGCCCATTAACAAAGGTCGAAAATGGGTTGAAGAAGAAATATTTACTGCTGCTGCAGAGAAAGTCAAAGTATTTGGTATTGAATTGCTTGATATTCGCTTTAAGCGCATTAATTACAATGAAAGTGTACGCCCTAAAATTTACGATCGTATGATCAGTGAGCGTCGCCAAATTGCTGAACGATTTTTATCGGAAGGTAACGGTGAAGCAGCAAGAATACGTGGTAACCGTGTTAGAGACTTAAATAAAATTCAATCTGAGGCTTATAAAGCGGTTGAAACCATTAGAGGATTAGCTGATGCACAGGCCGCGAATATTTACGCAAAATCCTACAGCCAAAGCCCAGAGGCTATGCAGCTTTATCAATTTACGCGCACCATGCGAGCCTATCCTGACATTATTGCTGATAATACAACGCTGGTTATGTCAACAGACAGTGATTTATTAAAATTTATTAATGGCATTAGCCATTCGGGCAAAAATTACTAGGTCTAATTGTTATGCGGTTCGCTTGTATTTACGCGCCGCTTCTTTTTAAACGTAAATGGAGTGAGCATAATGATGACAGTGACGGCTCAAAACGTATTGATGAAAAAATACGGTATTTTATACAAACAAATGACAATTTATTGTTATAAAAATTCACATTTTAATAATTTTCAAGATGCATTAAATACGGCAGCGTTAGATAAAGGTGTTCCTAAGGAGCAATCCAATGATCCCAATAAATAAAGCCGCATGGCAAGAAAGGTACTTAACGCGATTAATTGATAATAACAAAGGCAATAAAGGCAAAATTTATTACTATTGGTCGCTAAACAAGCTTGCTGAAGATTTTCAGTTCAATTTGGATGACCTACCATTCATTACCAAGATATTTTTAGAAAACGTCCTTAGAAACTGCTCAACTAATGACACTTTTAATTATCAAAATGTTGTCAAAACAATCAAAAATATAGTGGATTCAACATCTCCAACTAACTTTGAATTTCCATTTTTCCCCAGTCGTGTATTAATGCAAGACTATACAGGTGTACCTGCATTAGTTGACTTGGCAGCAATGCGGGATGCAATCGCAGATAAAGACTGTGATGCTACTATTATAAATCCCGTGTGCCCCGTTGATTTAGTAATAGATCATTCACTTATTGCAGATCAGGCTGGAAGCCCCAATGCATTGGCGCATAATCAACAACGTGAGATGGAAAGAAATCATGAGCGTTACCAATTCTTAAAATGGGCACAAGCTTCATTCAGTAATTTAACGATTATCCCGCCAGGGCGTGGTATTTGCCATCAGGTTAACCTCGAATATTTAGCACAAGTGGTTAGAGATGAAGTTAATGTGTTAATTCCAGACACATTGATCGGTACTGATAGTCATACAACGATGATTAATGGCTTGGGGGTACTTGGTTGGGGAGTCGGAGGTATTGAGGCCGAAGCCGTAATGTTAGGCCAACCGTTGAGTATAAGTGCTCCTCAAATAGTAGGCGTTAAATTGCTAGGAAAAATGCAGGTTGGTACCACAGCAACAGATTTAGTCTTAACAATCACTCAAATATTGAGAAACTATGGTGTCGTTGGCAAATTCGTTGAGTTTTATGGTTCCGGTGTTTCAGAATTAAGTATCGCCGACAGGGCAACGGTTGCCAATATGGCTCCTGAATACGGGGCGACCTGTGGTCTATTTCACATTGATAATGAAGTTATTGAATACTTAAAGCTTACTAATCGTTCATCGGCTTTAGTTGAACGTGTTCACACATATACATTAGCGCAAAAATTATGGAATGAAGATTCTAAGGCTCATGCAACATACCCTAAAAATATTGTCATAGACCTTAACACAATAGAGCCATCAATTGCAGGGCCAAAGCGACCACAAGATTGTTTTCCACTCAATACCATAAAACGAGTAACTAGAGAAGTAAGTGAACTTGACTGGCATTGTCCTACTAGAGAGAGTTTACCTTATAGACTAAGGCCATTAAGCTGCGGAGATATTGTTATTGCGGCTATTACTTCCTGCACTAATACCTCTAACCCGAAAGTCATGTTACAGGCAGGATTATTGGCAAAAGCAGCCGTTGAACGAGGGCTGAAGATTAACCCTAATGTAAAAACATCATTAGCGCCGGGCTCTCAAGTTGTTGCACGTTATCTTAATAGCACGGGATTACAGCAATACCTTGATAAATTAGGCTTTAACTGTATTGGTTTTGGTTGTACAACTTGTATCGGTAATTCTGGGCCACTAGATCCTGATATAGAACAGCAAATTAGCGAAGGTAATTTAAATGTAGGTGCTGTTTTATCTGGAAACCGTAATTTTGAAGGCCGTATTCATCCCTCCGTTCGATTAAACTGGCTAATGTCTCCTCCGCTTGTTATTGCATTTGCTTTAGTTGGACATACTCGTATCAATTTTGATAATGAGCCTCTGGGTATCGATAAGAATGGTCAACCGACATTTTTACGAGATATTTGGCCAAATGATTACTTAGTCAACGAGACAATGCGTGCGATAACCAAAGAGAGTTATGCATTGTCATATCAAGATATGTTAGTTGGCGATCATGCGTGGGAAGATTTACCAATAAGTAATACCGACTGTTATCCGTGGAATAGCCGTTCAACTTATATTATTCAACCTCCTTTTCTCGAGTTATTAGCGCAAACAGGCCATGAAGGGCTGAATAGTTGTAATCAAGTTCATGGTCCAATCAAAATTAAATCAGCTAACATTTTAGCAATTTTTGGTGATTCCATTACGACAGACCATATCTCCCCAGCGGGACAAATTAGCCCGTATAGCCCCGCTGGCAAATATCTTATCGCTAAAGGTGTGACACCAGAGCAACTCAATAGTTATGGCGCTCGGCGTGGTAATCATGAGGTGATGGTGCGAGGTACGTTTGCAAATAACAGACTACAGAATGAGATTATTGCGCCGAAACAAGGGGGAATAACGAGGATTTTTGATGACAAATATTTACAAAATAAAGCACATGTCTCAATTTTTGAAGCAAGTGAGTATTACGCAAAGAGTAACATCCCCTTGGTGATTTTTGCGGGTAAAGAATATGGCACTGGTTCAAGCCGAGATTGGGCAGCTAAAGGTTGTCAATTGCTTGGCGTTCAGGCCGTTATTGCAGAATCATTTGAACGTATTCATCGAAGTAATTTAGTTGGCATGGGGATCATGCCATTGCAATTACCAAAAGGTACATCTGTTGAAAGTTTACATTTACAAGGCAATGAATTAGTTGATGTTATATTCGACAATAATAATAGCAGTCACCGTTTAGCGCCAAACCAGACGTTACTAGTGACGATACACTCTACCGCAAATGATGAAACAAAAGGAGCAGTAACTTTACCTGTAGTTTTACGTATTAATAGTTCACTGGAGTTAGATTATTTTATTGCTGGAGGGGTTTTGCCTTACGTGGCAAACCAATATTTATGAACAAACAAACAACAGATAAAACCCCAGCTAAAAGGGATACACTTAAACAACTCTGGGGAGAGCAAACTCGGTTGTCGTTAAAGTACTTTAATATTGGTAAGCATAGTTTCTCGACAGAATTTATTGATACGCTCATTAATATCAAGCGAGCATGTGCACAAGTTAATTATGACGAAGGGCTAATAAGTGATGATTATTTGCAAGCTATTGTAATGGCTTGTGATGAACTCCTTGGTAAGCCCCTAGTTATCTAGACACTTTCTAGTTTCTCAAAATACTGCTTTTCGAACTTCATTGGTGACAGTCCGTTATTACTACCATGATGGCGCACTGGATTATAGAAATATTCGATATAGTTAAATATTTCTGAGCGTGCTTCATCTCTGGTTTTATAGACTTTTCGCTTAACTCTATCCTTCTTTAGGAGTGAGAAAAAACTCTC
>NZ_JAEH01000005.1:43651-224874 GCF_000518805.1 Shewanella waksmanii ATCC BAA-643 | reverse complement strand
GAATGACCCCATCAATGACAGATGGATATGACTGCTACCAAAATGCACAAGCAGAGCGTGTGAATGGTATTTTGAAGCAAGAGTTTTTGCTTAATCGCTGCAGAACGATGAAAGAGCTTGGCGTTTTAATCAAGGAATCGATAGAGATTTATAATCAATTACGGCCGCACCTTAGTTTAGGAATGAAAACCCCAAATGAGGTGCATGAAAAAGCCAGTTGGGAATACCAACTGGCTTAATAAAAACCGTCAACCTATTTTAGGACTAGACATATTTTGCTTAGATAACGCGAGAGAACTGCTGTTGGCGGGCTTTCTCACGGTAGTAGACGTCAAAACAGATACAGATATTACGGATCAACAAGCGACCTGTTGGACTAATCGAGATCTGACGGTCGGTAATATCAACAAGCTTATCATCGACGAAAGTTTGCAGTAATTTTAGGTCTTCACTGAAGTAGTCTTCAAAAGTGATCCCTAGCTGCTCGTCAATCTTGTTCATATCAAGGTCGAAGTGGCAAATTAGCTGCTTAATTACTACGCGACGGATTTCATCGTCACGGTTAAGTTTGCAGCCTTTCCACAGTGCATGACCTGATGCGTCAACAGACTCGTAGTATGGACGAATATCTTTCTGGTTTTGTGCGTAGCAATCGCCAATTTGGCTGATTGAAGATACACCTAAACCTAATAAGTCACACTCTTCTTGGGTGGTATACCCTTGGAAGTTACGGTGTAGACGACCTTCGTTCTGCAGAATGGATAGCTCGTCATCTGGCTTAGCGAAGTGATCCATACCAATGTACTGGTAGCCGGCACCGGTTAAGGTCTCGATGGTTTGATGCAGCATATCTAGCTTCTGTTGTGGCGAAGCTAAATCTTCATCTTTGATCTTACGTTGCGCCGCAAAGCGTGCCGGTAAGTGCGCGTAGTTAAACACGGATAAACGGTCTGGTGATAGATCCAGTACACGTTGCATGGTTTCTGCAAAGGTCTCTGGCGTCTGATGTGGCAGACCATAAATTAAATCGATGTTGGTCGATACAAAGCCCATCTCTTTGGCTTTTGCCATGAGGTCGAAGATGAACTGCTCATCTTGCTCACGGTTAACCGCCACTTGGACTTTCTTGTTGAAATCTTGCACACCAATAGAGATGCGGTTGAAACCCGCCTCTTTTAGGGTGTCTAGCATAGTGAGTTCGATTTCACGTGGATCTACTTCAATCGAGTACTCGCCTTTATCTGCCACATTGAAGTGTTCTTTAATCAATGCAGATAGACGCAGGATTTGCTCTGGGTTTAAGAATGTAGGAGTACCGCCACCCCAGTGAATTTGTGTCACTAGGTAGTCTTTAAACAGTGGTGCACGCTTAACGATTTCGGCTGCAAGATACTCGATGTATTGGTCAGCTTTATGTTGGTGACGAGTAATCACCTTATTGCAGCCACAGTAGTAACAAAGCTTGGCGCAGAAAGGAATATGGATGTACAGCGATAGCTTGTCACTTTTGCTATTTTTGATTGAAGTCAGTAAATCTTCTTCTACAAAAGAATCGTCGAATTCAAGCGCGGTCGGGTAAGACGTGTAACGGGGACCGCTATAATTATATTTTTCGATCATTGACTGATCCCAATTAATTTGGGTGGGCTGCTTCAAGGCGTGTCCTCCGAGCTGGTAATTTAGCAACTTCCGAAGTATGCAATGTAATCGATTAAATAACCTTGATCCATGTTGAAAAATTTGAATCTGTACACACTTCGGATATTAAAAAACTGAAAACTATGAAGCCTATCATTGTTGAAGGCGTGTTAATGATTCTCGTTTGCTGTCACCTGATAGGTTTCGGCAATCTGTTTAGCTTCTTGTAAAATACGAGCCTCTAATGCGCTTTCCGATTTCATGCGGGTCAAATCTAGCTGCATACGCTGTTTTTTAGGCAAGGCCTTACGCGCTTCCATGATTGGGTGCGATTCAATGAGTGCAAAATGTTCAAACAGTGCAGGGTAGTTCGCCGTTGCTTGCTCTGCTAGGTTAGCTATGGCAAATAATTTCCCTATACGCATCACCCCCTCAGACAGTTCACAGCGCTCTTCTAGCATGGCGGTGGCTATGTAATGGATGTCGGTGGTAATGGCTTGTTCACGTTGTAAAGCGGCTTGTTGCTGCTCTGCAAGTTTAGCTTGCTGGGCTTGCGTTTGCTGCCGCAGCTTCATTAACAAGAACCCAGCATAGGTTGCCAAGGCAATAATGACGAGTGAGCCGATTAAGAGTAAAGAGTTAGTCATTGGCGTTTGCTTTATTGGTTACTGATAGATAAATGGCATCGATATCGATGCCATTTATAGTTCATTGGGGACGAAGTTACTTGTCTTGGTAATCTTTAAGTAGGTCTGCACCTGACTCAAATTTCTCTAACAAGTCGTCATCGCTACCGGTAGTGGTTTTCATGACATGTTCTAGATCGTCAGCTTCAGAAATGCCAAGACGCTCCATCAGGCGCTCTATTTCATTTAACTGTACATCAAGCCACTTCTGATCGGCATCGTTAAGATCACGGCCTTCTTCAAGCATGTCGAGCAGCTGATTTAGTCTAGGATCATCTTCAAGCTTGAGTAGCTTCTGCTCGTCGGTCAGCTTAGGCTGCTTTGGCTTGCTCACTGCCGCTTTAGGTGTCTCTGGCAAGTTGAGCGCTACCGGCTTTTTACTGCCGTGACGTGGATCGGCAGACTGCTTACTACCACCAGGTGCTTTTTGATTGATGACCTTGGCGTCGTGACGGCTACCCGCACGGTTGCCGCTTTCTTGCTTTTTTCCCGCCAACACGCGGTCTTTCTTCTTGGTTCTTGGTGCGAGTTTAGGCGCATTTTCATTGGCTTTGCGCGTTTTTTTGCGGGACATAGCTTTATCTCAATAACAAATAAATAGTGTATCGGCTTGAGGTGTGATTCAAGCAGATGAACTTGGGTCGCGTGTTATATCAGATTCTGATGGTTTTTGCACCAAAATGAGATCATTTGCAGCGAATAATAGCCTAAAGTTGGCTTGATTGGCTAGAAACTCAAAAGTGGCGCGCTGATAAAAGCTCACGTGAGTTAAATTATCTTTGTGGTGCCATTTCTCAAACCCGCTAAGTTGGGTTAGCAACTGAGTGCTAATGGCCATCCAGCCGCCAGGCTTTAATAGTGAGCACAATAGTTGCCACTCTCGATGGGGAAAGCGGAAGTGCTCAAATACGCGGTAACAGCAAATAAAGTCATACTGGCGTTGTAATAAAGTGTGGTCAGCAGCGAAAAATGGATCGTATTGCAGCAATTGATGGCCTTGAGCCTCAACATTGGCGAGGGTTGAGGCATCGGCGATGCGTCCGAAATTAAGTCCGACTAACGGTGCGCTTTGTTGTTGCTGGCATTGGTCAACTAAGCTAGTAATAAACTGTTGTAGTGGCCGTTGTTTGCTGTTGGCTTGGCGATATTTACTTTGTTCGGCGCTCGGAGGCAGGTGAGAGCTGGCGTCGGCAAACAAGAGTTGGCATTCTTCGCAGCGGAAATAATGGCGTTTCCTATCTTGGTAGAAATTAACAACACGATTACGCGTACACAGGGGACATCTTCGCATGAATGTGGATTGACTCTTGTTAACGACAGCGTAGTGGTATTTTGCCATAAAAAAAGGCGACAGTATGACTGTCGCCTTCCAAAAAAGTACTCAAGGTACTTAATCCTGATTCCAAGTTTCCTTACTTGCTATGCGACTTTCCCGGTCAGTATCCATCTTTTTTTAGTCTGCTTTCCATGCATTTCTTTTCGTTTTCGGTCTTCCAGACACTTTATCTTCGTCCTGTTGCCTTCCTGACCACAGCTTCCGTAGATGGTCTTCAATGACTCATCGTTTATCCATGCCGTCTTCTATGACGTTAAGCCAACCATCCATGTTGATTTTTTTTAGCTTAGTTGCTCAGGGAAATAATGCATCAACAGCCGCACTGCGTTGCTATCATCTCTGAACGAGTAAGGAGGAGTGCTTAATCAGCGATTGGCCTTCCTAACCAATTTCCTTACAAATATTCTGGACCTGGACTTCAAGTTGAAATCACTACTCTTATTATTTTTAGAGAGTGGTCTTAAGTATATTATTGTTATTGAATATATTTATTCTTATATCTTAAATGATTACATATCGAAATCTGTTCGTTGTTATTAAAAATTTTTGTTACAAACAGTTGGGTTCATCTCGATACGGGCACAATTAAACCTAAATCTGTGATCACTGTCAAGCATCAATTTGATGAAGTTTACGTAAACGTAAGCTTGGGGGTAATAAAAAAGGTGGCTTAGCCACCTTTCATTCACAAGCACTAATGGTTACTTAAGGCTTGAAATATATTTAGATAATGCTTCGATATCGTCGCTATTAAGTTTTTTAGCTACGTCGCGCATCATGCCATTTAAATCGTTGTTACGATTTGTATCATGAAACTTATTCAACTGAATCTTGATGTAGTTAGCATGCTGACCACCAATCATTGGGTAGCCGGCTGCTTCCATACCTTTACCAGAAGGACCATGACAGGCAATACATGCGGTAATGCCGCGAGTCATGTCACCGCCTTTATACAGCTGCTCACCTAAAGCGGGTACGTCTTTAACGTCTGCTGCAGTTTGAGTCTGTGAGGCATAGTAAGCCGCTAAATCTTCAATATCTTGATCACTTAGCGCGGCAGCCATCGGGCTCATCATTGGGTCGTTACGACCTTCTTTACCACCTGTGTGAGCAGCTTTACGTAGATCAACAAGCTGCTTTTTCAGGTAGCCTTCTTGCTGACCGGCGATTTTTGGGTACATGTCTATCATGCTGTTACCATCAACACCGTGACAGGCAGAACAAACGATTGATTTAGTTTTCCCTGCTTCAGCATTGCCTTCAGCCATTACTGGTGAAGAGATTGAGGCTAAAACTGATAGCGCAATTGCTAGCTTTTTCATGGCGTTCCAACTTTTAGTTAATTTTTTTGTCCTGAGCTTACTAGGGATACCTGCAAGCGTGATAAAATGTAATTTATGTGATCGGAGTAATATTTTACACGAAATTGTGCAAATGTAAGCAACTCTTCGATATTTAACGTACAGAATTAACAAATTTTGGAGTGGCAAGTGTCTGAATCTCGTATGGACTTCCGTAAGGCTAAATTTTTAATCAGTGCGCCAGACATTGCGCACCTTGATGAGCACTTGCCTGGCGACGTTGGGGTAGAGATCGCTTTTGCGGGTCGATCTAATGCGGGTAAGTCGAGTGCTTTGAACCTGTTAACAGAGCAAAAGAACTTAGCAAGAACCAGTAAAACTCCCGGTCGCACCCAGCTAATTAACGTGTTTGCCTTAGACGAGCACCGCCGCTTAGTGGATTTACCGGGTTATGGTTTTGCGCAAGTGCCGTTGGCGATGAAACGTAAATGGCAACAGGCGCTAGGGCAATACCTACAAGAACGTGAATGCTTAAGTGGTGTGGTGGTATTGATGGATATCCGTCATCCACTTAAAGACTTGGATTTACAGATGATAGAGTGGGGCGTGCAAAGCGACATTCCGGTATTGGCCTTGCTGACTAAAGCAGACAAATTGGCACAAAGTGCACGAATGAAGACCGTCAATAGCGTACGCAAGCAGCTGGCTGATTATGGCGATGCCGTGAAAGTTGAACCTTTCTCGTCGCTTAAAGGCTTAGGTAAAAATAAGGTACTGGGCATTCTTAATGAGTGGTGCCACCCGCAGTGGTTAGTTGAGGCGTTGGAAGAACAGGCTCAACAGCAAGAAAAGTAAGCTAATTGATTGCACGAATAGCGCTCCCATATGGGGGCGTTTTTTATGCCCGTAGATAGGGCTTGGGGAACGTGCGGACAAAAAAATGCCGACGGATAAACCATCGGCAAAAATATAAATTAGCTCTTTTGGGGAGAAGCTAAATTCAACAAGACTCAAGTTCCATCAAGTTAGGTCGATGGCGCTCAATAACCACAGCATAGCGCATTTATGTTACAGTTTGAAGTATTTGCTCTAAAATAAATTACAGACGAAAAAAAGCCCCAGCAGAGAGTCTCTGCTGGGGCGCCATAATTTGGCTGTCACTATAAAGTGAAATAAAAGGTCTGAAAGATAGAACATCTTAACCTCTGTACCCTACGCAGAGAATATTAGCGCATTAGACGGCATATGAAAAACTGTTTTTTGTAAAAAACGACAATAATGTGATCAAGATCTAACGAGTAGGCTGATTTTTGAGCGGATTTTGGTAGTAAATTTTCAATTTTATAGCGATATTTGAGCAACTTACGCACAATAAAACAAAAAACGTCCCTAAAATGATCTTTTAGAGACGTTTTACGTTTTTACTCGAGTTTGGATTCGCGCAGTGAGGTTTAGTGCGCTTGTTCCCAGTTGTCACCGATACCGGCTTCAGCAAGCAGTTCGACATCTAAACTGGCAGCTTTGGCCATAATGTCACAGACTTTGCTTTTCAGTGCCTCAGCATGCTCGCTATCGACTTCAAACACTAATTCATCGTGTACCTGCATCATCATAGTGATTTCACCGTGAGTCTCTTCTGCAATCCACTTAGCGACATCAATCATAGCTTTCTTAATGATATCGGCAGCCGTACCTTGCATTGGCGCGTTAATGGCGGCGCGCTCGGCAGCTTGACGGCGCATCGCATTGCGATCCTTAATGGCAGGAAGATACAGTCTGCGTCCAAATAACGTGGAAACATAGCCAAGATCTGCAGCTTCTGCGCGAGTATCTTCCATGTACTTCAATACCCCTGGGTAACGCTTAAAGTAGGTATCAATGTACTTTTGGGCTTCTGCACGCGGAATATCGAGCTGCTTGGCTAATCCAAATGCAGACATGCCATAAATCAAACCAAAGTTAACCGCTTTCGCACGGCGGCGTTGTTCAGTGGTGACTTCTGTAAAATCGACGTCGAACACTTCTGCCGCAGTTGCGCGGTGAATATCTTTACCGGCAGCAAACGCGCTCAATAAGCCTTTATCTTGTGACAAGTGCGCCATAATACGCAGTTCAATTTGTGAGTAATCCGCGGCAAGTACTTTACGGCCCTGCGCTGCAATAAAGGCATGGCGTATACGGCGACCCTCTTCTGTACGAATGGGGATATTTTGCAGGTTGGGCTCGCTAGAAGACAAGCGCCCGGTCGCAGCATTTGCTTGATGGTAACTCGTATGCACTCGTCCTGTTTGGGCGTTTACCATCAAAGGGAGCTTATCAGTGTAGGTACTTTTCAGCTTAATCAGGCTGCGGTGCTGCAAAATGATCTTAGGCAGAGGGTAATCAAGAGCCAGTTCAACCAGCACCTCTTCTGCGGTTGATGGTGCCCCTTTAGGGGTTTTTTTGATTACCGGGTATCCTAATTTTTCGAAGAACAAGGCTTGCAACTGCTTGGTAGAGCTAAGATTAAATTCTTCACCGGCAATGTCGTAGGCTTGTTGTTCAAGTTCATCGATCTTGCGAGCCAATTCGTCGCTTTGTTGCCCAAGCAGCATGCTATCAATCAGCACTCCACCACGTTCTATTTGCGAAAGAATTGTCAGTAAGGGCAGTTCAATATCGGTAAATACACTGGCTAGGTCGCTGGCTTTTTCCAGTCTAGGCCATAAATGCTGATGCAAACGTAGAGTGATATCGGCATCTTCGGCCGCATAAGGACCGGCGGTCTCTAGTGGGATTTGGTTAAAGGTTAGCTGTTTAGCACCTTTACCAGCAATCTCTTCAAAGCTGATATTCTTATGACCTAAGTACTTTAATGCCAGGTCATCCATGTTGTGCTTCGAGGCAACCGAATTAAATACATAAGACTCCAGCATAGTGTCAAATGCTACCCCTTTGAGGGTGATACCTACATTGGCCAATATGCTCATATCATATTTTAAATTTTGGCCAACTTTCTTCAGCTGTGGATCTTCTAGCAATGGCTTTAGCTTGGCCAGTGCAATGTCTGCGTCTACCTGTTCTGGCGCATCGACGTAGTCGTGGTTAAGGGGCAGGTAGGCCGCTTCACCGGCTTTGACAGCAAAAGAGACCCCGACTAACTTCGCTTGCATGTAATCTAAGCTAGTGGTTTCGGTGTCAAAGGCAAATAACTCGCTGTTGGACAGCTTGTCGATCCATTGATCAAGTTCATCAAGGGTTAAAATGGTGGTGTAATTTGCTTCAATAGCGGGCGATGCTGCAACCTGTTCACCGCCATCGTCTGCGGTTGCAGCAGGCTTGTTAGAAAGTACTTCTGCTAGCCAGCGTTTAAACTCCATTTCCCCGTAGCACTTTATCAACTCATCTTTGTTGGGCTCATTGATGTTCAGTTGGTGCCAATCTTGTTCAAGCTCTACATCCAATTTAATCGTGGCGAGCTCGTAAGATAACTTTAGCATGTCACCATGTTCAGCAATTTTTGCAGGCATAGTTTTGGAGCCGCGGAAACCGAGTGCTGGCATTTTTTCTGGATTGGCTAATATCGCATCCACGCCACCAACACCGTTGAGCATTGCTAGCGCGGTTTTTTCGCCCACACCAGGTAAACCCGGAATGTTATCGGCCTTGTCTCCTTGTAGCGCCAACAGGTCGATAATGAGTTCAGGGCCAACACCAAACTTTTCAGTGACTTCAGCAGGGCCAAGGATAGTATTGGTCATGGTATTGATTAAGGTGACGTTGTCATCAACCAATTGCGCCATATCTTTATCACCAGTGCTGATAAGTACCGCGCGACCCTCTTTACTCGCCTGGGTGGCGATGGTGCCGATAACATCATCTGCTTCGACGCCAGGAATACTCACTAGCGGCAGACCAAGCGCTTTAATAATTTGATGAAGAGGGGCGATTTGGCTACGCAAATCATCGGGCATGGGTGGACGTTGAGCCTTATATTCCGCATACATCTCATTGCGGAATGTTGGGCCTTTTGCATCAAATACAACCGCCATTTGGCTTGGCTTATATTGATTCAATAAGCTGCGAAGCATATTAATCACGCCGTAAACAGCCCCCGTTGCTTCACCTTTAGAGTTCGTTAAATGTGGTGGTGCATAGTAAGCACGGTATAGATAGGAAGAACCATCCACAAGGATCAGCGGGTTATCGGCAATAGTAGGCATATAGTTGTTTCGATTTGGCAATTCTATGATGGCGCTAGCATGCCACAGACAGAGGATTTCGGCCACGCAAAAATCATCCACTGCCTGTGGATAAGTCTGTGAGCTAAAAATAGGATAAGATCCATAGACTTAGATAAGGCTACGGAGTGTGGATCTTAACTTGCTGATTTATAGTTGAAAAAAATAAAAGTGTGAACTAGATAAGACTTCTTGACAAATAATTCTAATTTGTGGACTTATTATTTTTTTGTCGTGTAAATCGACTTGACTGCGACGCATATTTCCCCACAACAAAGTCGATGCACTAACTTAGCATGAAAAATAGACAGATCAAGCAGTTTGTTACAGTTTGGTTAAAACAAATAGATCTATAGCAATTGGTTTTAATGAACAAATCTACAAACCCGCTAGGGCGCGGAGTTAGCCCGGCGACGTTGACTGTCGATAAACCCTTGTAGCATGCCCACTAGCAAGCCACCTAAGTGGGCGCCATTGGCGATGGATAAGCCAAACATATCGGTAAAGCCAAGTACCAACCATACCAACATGAAACCTACATAGGCGCGCGGTAAACTGATGCCGCACTGTGGTGCGCGGGTGCCCATTATCCAGGTGTACCCAAACACGGCATAGACAACCCCGGAGAGGCCGCCAAAGTTGGGACCGGTCATATAATATTGCACTATATTGGGTAAAGTACCGGCAACCACCAGTATGATGGCTAGCGGCGCTAGGCCAATGCGGTTTTCTATCTTGCCGCCCAAATACCACCACCACAATAAGTTGAAGATGATATGTAGCGCAGAGAAATGCATCAAGCTTGGAGTAAACACCCGCCAGAATTGGCTAAATTCGGCCTGAGGTACAGCGCCAAAAAACGCTAGCTGCTCGAAAATTTGGTTTGCAAAACCAATATTGAAGCCAATAAAAATTAGGCTGCAAATGGCTATCACAGCGAGTGTCAGCGGCCCTGCACCAGTAATAAACTGACTAAAGAGCTGCAATGAGGGCGCACCATAATCAAATTTGGTTTGGGTTGAGCCGTTGTCCCACGAAGCCTGTAAATACTTCTCATCATAGGGGTTAGCTAAAAAGGCTTGATACTCTGTTTGCGCTCGGTGCAGATGGGTTTCATCGCTAACGGTAAGCATGACCCCTTCGGCAACAGGATGTATTTGGCAATCAACGCCTTGACCTTTGAGGTAATCGACTAAGGCTTGCGCTGCCCTTGGGTTAGGCAGGTGACCGATTTCCCACATAGGTAATCCTTAACGCGTTTTAGGAGTAATAGCTTGAACTATAACTGTTCTCGCCAAGCCTGAAAACCACCATCGAGGCTATATACATCATCGAAACCTTGCTCATTGAGGTAGGTTGCCGCACTTTGGCTGCTGATGCCGTGATAGCAAACCACGACTAATGGCTGGTCCATATCGGCATCGCCAATAAATTGCGCTAAATTTTCATTAGTGAGGTTGATTGATTGCGGGATATTGCCGGCTTCAAAGCTAGCGGCATCACGGATATCAACAATTTGTGGTTGGCTCTGTTCGCTCATTTGAATGAGTTGGTTAACGCTGAGGTGCTGAAAAGCAGACATGGTACTTCCTGAATGAATCTTTGCTAATGCAGCATAGTGTGCAATAAGGAGCTGCAGGTGTACAGCTCCTTATGCACTGGCAAATTAACGCCAATCGAGAATGACTTTGCCTGACTGCCCCGAACGCATGGCATCGAAACCTTGCTGGAAGTCATCGATGTTGTAGTGATGGGTGATAATAGGAGAGATATCTAAGCCAGATTGAATCAAACTGGCCATTTTGTACCATGTTTCAAACATTTCACGCCCATAAATGCCTTTGATCACTAGGCCTTTAAAGATCACCTTACTCCAGTCAATGGCCATTTCGCCACCAGGAATACCGAGCATGGCAATTTTACCGCCATGGTTCATGGTATCGAGCATAGAGTGAAAAGCTGCGGGTACGCCGGACATTTCCAGCCCGACATCAAAGCCTTCTGTCATCCCCAATTCGCTCATCACATCTTCTAGTTTTTCCGTTGCCACGTTAACGGTGCGGGTTGCGCCCATTTTCTTGGCCAAATCTAGGCGGTATTCATTCACATCGGTGATCACAACATGGCGTGCGCCCACGTGTTTACAGACCGCGGCAGCCATAATACCAATAGGGCCTGCACCGGTGATCATTACATCTTCACCGACTAAATCAAATGATAGTGCGGTATGTACGGCATTGCCGAAGGGGTCAAAGATGGCCGCTAAGTCATCAGAAATATCGTCAGGGATCTTAAAAGCGTTAAAGGCTGGGATCACCAAGTACTCGGCGAACGCACCATCACGGTTGACGCCGACACCTGAGGTATTACGGCACAAATGTGTGCGGCCCGCACGGCAGTTACGGCAGTGACCACAGGTAATATGACCTTCACCCGATACGCGGTCACCTAGGCTGAATCCACGGACTTCTTGACCAATACCAACCACTTCGCCCACATATTCGTGGCCGACAACCATAGGAACAGGAATGGTATTTTGTGACCACTCGTCCCAGTTATAGATATGTACATCGGTGCCACAGATAGCGGTTTTGCTGATCTTAATCAGTAAGTCGTTATGCCCTAGCTCTGGCTCTGGTGCATCGACCATCCAGATGCCTTCTTCAGGCTTAAGTTTACTTAATGCTTTCATGACGAACTCCTAAATAATGTCCATCTCTTTGGCGATACGGGTAAAGGCTTCGATTGCTCTATCTAGCTGTGCTTTAGTGTGCGCTGCTGACATTTGTGTACGAATACGTGCTTGGCCTTTAGGTACAACAGGGAAAGAGAAGCCAATAACATAAATGTGTTCTTCTAGCAGGCGGTTAGCGAAATCGCTGGCCAATTTAGCATCGCCAATCATCACTGGAATGATGGCATGGTCGGCGCCACCAAGTGTGAAACCTGCCGCAGTCATTTGCTCGCGGAAGTAGCGACTATTTTCCCATACAGCTTCGCGCAATGCTTGGCCAGACTTGAGCATTTCAAGAACATGGATTGACGCGGTGACAATAGAAGGTGCAAGCGAGTTAGAGAAAAGGTATGGACGTGAACGTTGACGCAACCAGTCAATCACCTCTTTCTTACCTGAAGTGAAACCGCCAGATGCTCCGCCTAATGCTTTACCTAACGTACCGGTGATGATATCGACGCGATCCATCACTTCGCAATATTCATGGGTGCCGCGACCTTCATTGCCGACAAAGCCTACAGCATGAGAATCATCAACCATGACCAGTGCGCCATATTTGTCTGCTAAGTCACAAACCCCTTTTAGGTTGGCAATCACACCGTCCATAGAGAACACGCCATCGGTCGCAATAAGGATATGACGTGCACCGGCCTCTTTTGCCGCTTTAAGTTGAGTTTCTAAGTCTGCCATATCATTGTTGGCATAACGAAAACGTTTAGCTTTACATAAACGCACACCATCAATAATTGAAGCGTGGTTCAATGCGTCAGAAATAATGGCGTCTTCAGCACTAAGCAAAGTCTCGAACAAGCCTGCATTAGCGTCAAAGCAAGAAGAATACAAAATGGTATCTTCCATACCCAAAAACTCACTTAAACTGGCTTCAAGTTGCTTATGGATATCTTGAGTACCACAAATAAAGCGTACAGATGCCATCCCGAAACCGTGCTTATCTAAGCCAGACTGTGCCGCTTTAACTAGTTCAGGGTGATTGGCTAAACCTAAGTAGTTGTTGGCGCAAAAGTTCATTACTTCATGGCCATTAACTTCAATTTCAGTTTGCTGCGCAGATACAATGACACGCTCACTTTTGTATAGGCCTTCAGCCTTGGTATCGGCAAGCTGCTGATTGATTTGATTGTAGAATGAGGTCGTAGACACCTGCTGTCTCCTTCACTTAATTGTTCTAGTTTTGCTCACTAAGTATTCGACTAATCATAGCGAAGATTCGCTCAATTGGTGTAGTGAGTGCATGGGTATTGGTTGTTGCCCGTTGTGTTTACATTAGCCATATCACCTAAATATTGCTGATAACACCTTGAGGGTATTCATTATCGCCCCAGATTTCCGGCAAAATTGCGATGGCTTCTTTAGTTAAAAACAACGTTAAAGTGGCCGAATTCTAACCTTAAACTAAGGTAAGCAGACACTCTTTTTTTGTGGGATTACCTAAGATCGTGCATTCATCACTTTTAGATAACAAAAACTAATGCGAAAAATAACATTCAGCTGCCAACAAGTGTGGTTGCGGCAGCTGAAGGGAATAGCCCAAGTGTGGTTTATGCGACTTGCTGTGCTTGTTGCTTAGCGAGTTGTTGATAGTGTTGCTCGACCTTCAAAAATGTCGCTTTGGCTGACGGTGTGGCATAGGCCTTAAAAATCATAATGACCCGTAAGAGCCCTTCGTAAAGTGATGTTTTGGTAATCTGACTGTGATCAGCGTGATGGGTGAGGCGATTGCTGATCCAAAAACACGCCACCATACGAATTGTGTCAGTTAAGGGGGTGATCTCTTCATCGGCAATATCGAGTACACCATCTTGTTTTAGCTTGACCAGGATTTGTGAGGCTCGTTGCAGAAAGGTTTGATGGGTTTGCGCGTAGAGCTGATTCAACTCTGCATCACGGCCAAGAATGATCACTAAGTTGGCGTACATGAAGCGGAATTCCCATAGGGTATAAAACAGCGCATCGAAATAGCCCATCAACAAATCAATGCTGACCTCTTCATCTTCGTAGGGCTGAAATCCCGCAGTCAAATGCTCTTGATATAAGTTAAATATCGAGCGGATGATGTCTTCTTTGTTGCGAAAGTGATAGTACAAATTACCAGGACTGATGCCTAAATGGGCGGCAATGTGGTTGGTGGTGATACTGCGCTCACCGTGTTCGTTGAACAACGCTAGGCTGGCATGAACTATTTTATCGCGGGTTTTCATGGTGTTCCTGTTCACTCTTATGTCGCTAGTGACCTTAGTGTCAAATTGCTTTACCTCGTGGAGCTGGGCAATCAACACTATGCTGATTGCACCAATTTATCAGTAAAGTATTGACTAAGGCTACTCAGACCACTCAAGCATTGGCTAACTGGCGATAATGTTGCTCTAGGCGTTGAAATGTCGGCAAAGAGCTGGCAGTCGAATGCGCTTTAAGTAACATGATGACCCGCAGCAGTCCTTGATAGATGACGGCTTTGTCGATGGTGACGGTACTTAAGTGGGTTTGTTTATACCCAATCCAAAAACAGGCAATCATGCGCATGGTGTCTGCTAGTGGGCTAATATCAGCGTCTTCAATTTCTAATAAGCCATCTTTTTTAAGATTGGCGAGAATGGCACTTGAGCGTGCCAGGGCTTGCTCTTGAACCACCAGATAACGTGCGAGAAGGGTTTGGTCACGATTGAGGATGTCGGTGATATTGGTGTACATGAAGCGAAAATGCCAAAGAATATCGAACATGGTATCGAAATACCCAACCAACAATTCCACGTCCACCTGTTGGTCCACATAGGGTTGAAAACCGACTTGTAATTTGGCTTCGTACAAAGAAAAAATAGACTGGATAATGTCTTCTTTGTTCTTGAAATGATAGTACAAATTACCTGGACTGATGCCAAGGTCTGCGGCGATATGATTGGTAGTGATGCTGCGCTCACCGTGCTCGTTAAATAACTTTAAGCTTCCATGCACAATCTTTTCGCTGGTTTTCATCGAGTTAGCAATCCTTTTTCATTTGTCGTTATCATTAACAATCTTTACTCTGAACGCAAGCCTTAACAGCGCAATCGCAGATATTATGCTGGCTTATGTTAGAATTGCGCCATTAGCGCCCCAATTTGACTGTAAGTACACAATTTATGAATCGTTTTGTCTATTCAGTGATCCTATATGTTATTTCACCTTTGTTGGTGCTGTATTTACTGGTACGCGGGTTTAAAAGTCCGAGTTACCGTCAACGTTGGGGCGAGCGTTTTGGGTGCAGCTCCTTGCAACAGACTGACTTGCTATTCCATTGTGTTTCTATGGGGGAGACATTAGCCGCATTGCCGCTGATAAAACGGATTATGCAACTGCACCCCCAATTGACCATTACGGTGACAACCACGAGTCCAACCGGGTCAACCGAAGTGGTTAAAGCGTTAGGTGATCAAGTTCAGCATTGTTATCTACCGTTTGATATTCCGGTTTGTACACGTCGCTTTCTTGCCCAGGTCTCACCGCGTGTTTGTGTGATTATGGAGACCGAGTTGTGGCCAAATTTACTGCATTACTCGCACAAAAATGGCGTGAAACTCATGCTTGCCAATGCACGCTTATCTGATAAATCGGCTCAGCAATACCAACGACGACCCAAGTTGTCGTTGCCTATGCTAGGTTTGCTTGATGGTATCTTGGCGCAGGATAACAAGACCGCTGAGCGTTTTGTGGCACTGGGAGTTGCGCCTGACAAGGTTAAGGTGACAGGCAGCTTAAAATTCGATTTAAACATTTCAGCAGATTTGAGCTTACAAGCCCAGACATTACGCCAAACTTGGCAAGCACAGCAGCGTCCGATATGGATTGCTGGCAGTGTTCATCCGGGAGAGTTTGCCGCCATGCTTGCGGCTCATCAGCATTTACTGACTGAGTTCCCCAATGCGTTGATGGTAATGGTACCTCGTCATCCTGAGCAGTTTGACGCCGCGGCAGAGGCGGTGAGTGCGGTAAATTTAAGTGTCAGTCGCCGTAGCAGTCAGCAAGCTGTAACAGCTGCTACCCAAGTGGTTTTAGGGGACACGATGGGCGAGCTGTTGATGTTCTATGGCGCAGCAGATCAAGCTTTTGTCGGCGGTACCTTAATTGATAACGGTGGCCATAACCCACTGGAGCCGGCTGCGCTGGGCTTACCTGTCTATGTTGGACCACAACATTGGGATTTTGCCGAGATCACGCAGTTGCTGCAGCAGGCCGGCAGCCTGAGCGTGATTGATGATGGCGAGATGTTAGCTCAGCAGCTAATCAGCAAGTTTAAGCAGCCACAGTTGCACCAGCAAGCGAGCCAAGCAGGCCTTGATGTGTTGGCCAATAATAAAGGCGCGTTAACCCAGCAGTTTGATTTGATTGCTGCGCAATTATAGCGGTTACTTTTGACTTGATACGTGGTTGTAGCCATCAAGGAGTGCTTGCCACTGCGCCATATCGAAATCCAACGTTGACTGTTTTAGCTTCTCTTTGTTGAATGAGCGTAGCAAGCGCTTAATGTTGGCTTGCTGCCAGCTGGAATGCGGCGATTTGATGCAGCCACGATCGAAATCAATCAGATAAAACTCATCGCCACTGATAAGGATATTTTTGGCATTAAGGTCAGCATGGTACACCCCACGCTGATGAAAAGTGGCAATCAGTTCACCTAATGCGCGCCACTGTGGCGTGGTCATGGCGGTTTCAGTGAGATAGGCGACGAGATCTTTTGCACCGCTTACCCGCTCGATAATAATATCGCCGCGATAATGCAGCCCCTGGCGAGTAATTTGTGCCGCGATTGGTTTAGGGACGTTAAACCCTTCTTGATATAGCTGCTCTAACAATGCCAATTCGGCAACGGCTCGGGTACGCGTTAACCCCGTGTACAAGTAGGCATCACGGCTTAACTTCTCCATCAAGCCCCCACGGTAATAGTGACGCAATACCCAATTGGCATTGGATTGAACGTCAATCACTGTCGGGTCAACAAACCAAGTGGTATAACGACCCGTTGACGAGCCGGTAACCGCGCTATGCTGGTGCCAAAAGGCTGCAGTAAACCAAAGCGGACTGATACAGCTTGGTGTGTCTTGGCAGTATGCAATGACGCTCTTTTCTATGGTTTTTATCTGCATGGATTGGCTTAATTAATAACAAACTATCGCGCTATTCTACTCCAACTGACCGCAGGGGGTAAGCTTGAGTTATGGATTAACAGTTTTTGTGGACATCACTTGGTGTGGTTGCGGTTGTAGATTACACTCGCTATATCCTTTTGCTAGCTTTTAGAGCCATGACACTGAATTTAGATTCTGCTCGTTCGTTATGTTTATTACGGCTGTCTGCCATTGGTGATGTTTGCCATGCTGTGGCGATGGTGCAGGCGATACAGCGACAATATCCGCAGCTGCGAATTACTTGGGTGATAGGGAAAGTTGAATATCAGCTATTACGTCACCTTGAAGGCATTGATTTTGTGGTGTTTGACAAATCTTTGGGTTGGCGCAGTTATTGGCAGCTAAAACAAGCACTATCGGGTCAGCGTTTTGATGTGCTATTGCATATGCAGGTTGCGCTACGAGCAACGATTGCATCTATGATGATCAGTGCCAAGACCCGGGTTGGGTTTGACCGTGCTCGAGCTAAAGAAGGCCAGTGGTTGGTGACCAATCATCATGTTGAGCCCTTAGCGACCCCGCACGTGCTTGAGGGGTTTATGGGTTTTGCCAAAGCCATTGGCGTGCAAGATTTAACACCTACTTGGGATATTCCGGTGCCCGCCAGCGACAGCGAATTTGCAGCGAACGTGGTTGGCAATGACAAAGTGATGATTATTTGTGCCGCGGCGAGCAAAGCCGAGCGCAATTGGTTGCCCGAACGATATGCGGCAATCGCAGATCATGCTGCAACATTGGGTTTTCGGGTTTTGTTGTGCGGCGGTCCATCTGAGCTAGAGCTCAACTTAGCGACTCAAATTGCCGGCAACAGCCAATCCGCCATTGAAAATTGGGTCGGTAAAACATCACTTACCCAATTGTTGGCATTGCTCGGGCAAGCTAAGCTCGTTGTTGCGCCAGATACTGGGCCCGCGCATATGGCTGTGACCCAGAACACCGCGGTTATTGGTCTTTATGCACATTCAAATCCGGGTCGAACCGGCCCATATACTAGCCTAGATTACGTGGTCAATGTTTATCCGCAGGCAATAGCCCAGCAGTTTAATGCCTCTGTTCCTTGGGGGACCCGTGCTAAAGGCGCAGACTTAATGAAAATGATTAGTATTGATATGGTGAAAGCGCAAATTGACCGCATATCGCACCAACAAGCGCTGTTGTGATAAACTCGCTTATCCAGACGATCTACTTGGCTAAGTTATGCTTAAAAGCAGCTTTACTAGGATGTAAACATTAATTAGCTGAGCATTATGGAAGTATTCAATGTCAATTGCGCCTAAGTTCCTATTTGTTCCGGTGTCTTCAGATGAAGGTATCGGCGAATATATGCGCTCCAAAATTATTGCCGATGAAATTATGCGGCGCTGGCCGGCAGCACAAATTGATTTTGTGTTAAACCGTTACGCGCCATACAGTCAGCAATGTCCTTATCGGACTCATTTGGTGGATGACACGCCGACCAAGAAAGTCAAAGAAGTTAATCAACTCGTTACTGAGTTACAGCCTGATATCGTCATTTTTGATGCCGCAGGTCGTAAAGCGCAGCTTAAACATGCTAAGCGTCAAGGTGCAAAAGTGATATTTATCAGTCAGCACCGTCGCAAGCGGGCGCGAGGCATGAAAGTTGAGCGAGCCTTGGTCACCGACAGCCATTGGGTGGTACAACCTGAGTTTGTGATTGGCGATCTGACCGCTTTTGAAAAATTTAAACTGCGAATGATTGACCGTCCTCAGCCAATTTATACTGGTTCGGTTTTTACCGAGCCTGAGCTGCAACAGCAGCAAGCACTGTTAAAACATTACCAATTACAGGCTAACGACTACGTGTTGTTTAGTGCCGGTTCAGGCGGCCACAAAATTAACGGCAGCTTAGCGGCTGATCTTTGGGCAAAAACCGCGCAGACAACTTACCAACAACTGGGTATAGCTTGTGTGGTGGTGTTTGGCCCCAATTATCCTAAGCCATTACCTACTATTCCCGGTGTGATAGCGATAGCGGAGTTAGATAGCCAAGCATTCATTCATTTACTGGGTGGTGCAAAAGCAGCGTTATTAAGCGGTGGCGATACCTTACTGCAGGCGATTGCGTTAAAAACGCCCACATTGGCCGCTGCGGTATCGAAAGATCAACCAGCTCGCATGAAAAAGTGCCAGCAAGCGGGGGTTATTGTTACCGCAGACAATAATCACCCTGCCATGAGCCTTGCACTTAGCGAGTTGTTGCAGCCACAACGATTGGCCGAGTTAACGCAGCATCTAGATGATGCTTCGTTAACCAATGGCTTAACGATATGTTTAGCTGAAGTGGAACGGTTGCTAAATTGTGATTGATCAGCCCAAACGGATAGGCATAGTTATCGACAGCTTAGCCGGTGGTGGAGCTGAGCGTGTTGTCTTGACCCTTGCTCAAGCTTGGTTAGCCCAAGGCAATCAACCGCATCTGTTGGTGTTACAACCACCTTGTGATTACCAACTTCCGGCGTCGCTACCAGTGCATTTTTGTTTTACAGAGCATGATAAGCAGATTGACAGTGTGTTTAAAATCAATGCGTCGGTGCGCCGCTTTAAGTGTTGGCTATCATCATTAACAGCACAATTTGGTCAGTTTGATCTGTTTATCTCCAACCTGGATAAGTCTAACTTGCTGACAACTCAGGCACAGGTAAAGCCACTATTTTGTGTGGTACACAACGCCATAGAAGCAGAGTTAGCACGGGAAATGAAACTTGGCCCGCTAGCTTTTTGGAATATGTGGCGTGCAAAGCGAGTATTAGACCAACAACATTTGATTACGGTATCGCAAGGTATTGCTGATGAGATCAGCCGCGGTAAGCGTATCACTCCGGCATCGATGACGACCATATACAACCCGTTTGATATTGACGATATTGTGGCGGCCGCGTCGCAGCCGATTGACATCCCCATAGAGGGGGGTTTTATTATTCATGTTGGTAGAGTGGCTAAACAAAAGCGCCATGACATATTGTTTCAAGCATTGGCTCAAGCTAAGCACCAACTTCCCTTGGTTCTGTTGTGCGGTAACGTCAACAAGGCCCGTAAGCTTGCCAGGCGTTATGGGGTGGCTGATAGAGTCATTCTGCCAGGATTTCAAGCTAACCCATATGCTTGGATTAAACGGGCTAAGTTGATGGTACTGAGCTCCGATTATGAAGGGTTAGGTAATGTACTGGTTGAGTCGTTAATCTGCGGTACGCCAGTAGTCAGTACTGACTGCCCCTATGGACCTAATGAGATTTTGATTGGTGAACTCAGCAAGTTTCTGGTGCCTTGTCGCGACGTAAAACAATTGGCGAACAAGATGGATGAAGCTTTAGTCAGCTACCCAGAGATTCCGATGTCGGCGCTGATAGCGAACAAAACCCATGCGCATGTGAGCGAGCAGTACATGCTCGCGGCAGCGACATTGATGGAAGAGACAGATGCGAAATAAGTCATTGGCTGAATATCTTCAGCGCCTACAGCACAAGCATGTTATTTTTCCTAACTCAGGCAATGCGGCAACGTTCTCAGCTATCAGATCTGGCCACTCTGTGTGGTGTGTCAGTTAGTCTTCAATTAAAGCGAAAGCCTGTATTCTTTGGGGCGGTGGTGGGCTTCCTAAGATTATTGCCACTGCCAGCAGCTAGTATCGATCTTTCTGCGCTACTCGCATTGGGCACTAAAACTCGTTAATACCCACACGACACCAAGTGGCTTTTTGGCGTATGCTACGCTGAAATATATCATCATTCTTTTGCAGTAATTTACGGCAACTTTCTTGATGGTCTAAATGATAGGCTACAGTGGTAAATTTGGTGAGCTTACGCAGCGTTCCTGCATTTATCATACGTTGTGCAAACTCTTTGTCTTCTGGCCCCCAACCTTCGAACTCTTCATTAAAGCCATTAATATTGAGGACATCTTGACGCCAGAAAGCGAGGTTACAGCCATGAATCCCCTCAGTTGAATGGGTGGTTTTTTTGCTGAGAAGCTTAGCAAGAGGTTGACAACGTATGGCCAGCTCTCTGCCTCTGCTAATACCGGTCGATAGGAGGTGAGGCTGGGACTTTTTTTGTTGAACTAACTGGCTCAACTTAGCATTCATTTTTACTCGTTTACCGGTAATAAAGTGGCCTGGTTCGGCATGATATTTATGATCGTGGATGAAACGTTTTTCTAATACCATATCGCCATCAATCATTACGATGTAGTCATTTGAAGCCATCTCGATAGCCTTGTTACGGCTGCGTGCTAAGCGGAAGCCCTTGTCTTGTTGCCAGCTGTGCAGCAGTGGCACGGGAAACAGAGATTGGTAGTGAGTGACGAGCTGTTCAGTTGCTGCAGTTGAGCCATCATCAGCAATGATAACTTCATCTGGCATGCGGGTTTGTTGCAAAACACTGTCAAGCACAGCCTTTAGTGCTTCAGGCCAATTATAGGTGGTAATAATTAAACTGATTTTCATCGCAACCTCAATACAGAACTGTTCGACCTCTATATACTTCATTTTTCATAAGTCTTCGAATTTATTAACTTTTTTGTTTTTATGAGGTTAAAGGTGCAGCGATATTGTTGCGCTGTGGTGAGATGTTAGGTGGGGCAATGGTGTCTGGTTTGTTAATGAAATAAGGAGAGCAAAGTGCTCTCCTTATTGGGCAGGGCTGGGCAATCTGGCGTTAGTATTTGTGGCTTGGATGGATGAGGCCAAATACAAAGCTGAGCAGGCCAATAGGGAGTTTAGTTTTACGTTGTTGCTTCAACATATACACATGCCAAGCTTGTTGCTTATACTGCAAAATTTCTGCATCCGATAGCGTATCTTTGAAAATATCACAGTAATCAATAATGTACTTCATATCGCGCATAGGTACTTTTTGACGATAGCCACGGCCCGAATAGTGAATAAAATCGGCCTTTTGATAGTCATCGTAGCCCAATAGCATCATACGATTGAATCCCGCATCGACCCCAACACTTTTAATGCCATCACGACGAATCAGGTAGTTGATGTAGGTTTGATCGTAAAACTTCACTTGATTACAAATGGCTTGCATCTCTTCAATGCCGGCGTTATCAAACAGGCCCGTTTCTTTAGAAACTAAGAACATCCCAGAGTTATAGTACACTGTCATGTCGTCTTCTTTGGGCCAATTGACTTCGCCTAAAACGGCATTGATCTGCTCGGCTTGCGCGCTGCGATCTCTGTGGCGACCTTCGTTAAACATGTATACCGTATCTAAATCAGGACATTCAGCAAAAATGTCTCGGGCCCAAGGTGTGACGATCATATCGGCATCGAGATAAAGAACGCGATCATATTCTTTTAGTATTTCAGTAATATAAAGTTTCTCTGACCACGCAGGACTCGCATCAAATTTGGGCTTATTAATGTCTATTTTATAGTGCAATTGATCAGAAACGATAACATCGGCACCAATACGTTTCCCGTAGGCTTTAAAACTATCTACCGCTGCGCGGTACATGGGGTTATCGCCGATAGCGAGGGTAAAAATGGCTTTCTTCATGCTCGTTGCCTTAGGGATTAGTCGTTATGGATCATTTGAGTGTATTTGGTCAACACGCGCTCTACGGAAATATCTGCAATATGGCCTTTACCTTCGGTCGCATACATAACGTGTGACGTGGGTGACTCTGGTGGTGCCCAGTACGGTTTCTTCTGGCGCATCATCGCCAATAAAGGTCGTTTTGCTGCAAAGGCAAAATGCAAAATTGCAGTATCTACTGTTATGACAAAATCTGCAGCGGCGATGAGTGAGGGTAGCTCAAAAAAGTGCTCATTGACGGTAAATACTGCCACTTGTAAACCTGACTCTTCAGTAAAGGCTTTAGTCGCTAGACTCACCTCATGGTAACTTTCCGGCGTGGTGTTGATGATGAAGCGCTGCTCATCGCTAGCTTGTGCTATCTGTTTGATCAGTGAAAATAGATATTCTATCGGCCAATCTTTTTTTACATTGGTTGATAAGTGATTCATAAATAGCAATTTCCCCTGTTTATTCGGGTTGGGGAATTGCTGCTCTAGCCAAGTTTTTGTCACTGGCAAGATAGTTGTAGGTACCACTAAGTTTGGCAACATATCTGGCTTTGAAAGGTGCATTCCAGTGATTTTTTCAAAGATAAGTTGATAGCGATCAGTGATATGATGCGCCGCTGGCAACATATTGTCTTGTAAAACAAAAGTGGCATCTGAGTGGCGGAAGAACCAGCTGTTTAGTAAGCCAAATGATGCTTTTTTAGGGATGCTAGAAACGATGAAAGCCTTGGCTGATATCTCTCGAGCCAAATGCGAGTATTGTCGGCTTTTACTCACCGTGTGGCAGAAAATAATGTCATATTGCTGCTTTTTCGCTAGGTCAGCGTGGCGTTGCATAGCTTCATTAGAGTCTGTGCAGCCAAAAGTCATATTAAAAGCGCCTTCAGTGTCCATCCACTGTTGTAAAATTTTGCTGCGAGATAAGCGCCATGCGTCGCTATTACAGCGATTGTCATCTAACCAAATATCAATTGTGATATGCGGAAACTGCTGTTTAAATGCAACCAAAAATGTTTTCAAATAGAGAAAATCGCCTAAAGCCACAGGGGACATAAATAACATTTTTTGGCATTGAGCTAGTCGCGCAGCAGAGATAATTGGCATGGGTAATCGTTCCTATTTTTGACTGGCTAAGCATACCCTGAATTGGCTGGAATATGAAAGTTAGCGGCCAGTCTCAATGGGGAATAAGGTGATTTTTTTAACCAAGGTAGACAATTGCCTATCGCGATATAGTTTCATTATGTGATTATGCTATTATCGTCACCTTGGTATAGAACCCAGCTTAAGTCGTGTTTGCTAACAATTTAAAAGGCCGATTTTGATTTGATTTGCTTCGATGCATTACACCCCTACTATCTACCGCAATATCTTCCCGTTATGCATGAATTGCTGAAGCGAGGCGAGTCGGTACACTTTGTTATCTACCGTAGTAAGGATCAGCAGGCTGCCTTAGAGCACTTAGTTGAAGAGTATCAGCTATCGGTCACTTGGGTAGACAATCAGCAGCAAGCATTGGCTTATTATATTGATCAACAGCCTAAGTGGGTGATTTTTGGCAATACCTTTGAAGGTGACTCGAAACTTAAAGGCATCTGTAAAACGGCATTGATGCAGCATGGTATCGGCCCAAAAGCTGTGTATTACACAGTGTCAGATTCTGATTTTGACGTACGTTTTGTTGAAGGTCAGTATCGCTTAAAGCGTTTGCAAGGTATGTTTCCTGACAAAACGTTTATTGATACCGGCTACGCTAAACTTGACCCTATTATTCAGGGAACCGAGTCTGGGCTTGATTTGGCAGCAATTGGTTTAGACCCGGCTAAACCCACCTTATTGTACGCACCCACATTCTATCCCAGCAGTATTGAGAAAATGGCTAAGCATTGGCCTACAGCCTTTAGTGATTACAATATTTTACTGAAGCCGCATTATTTTTCTTTGAGTAAGCCGGCTTATAAAAAGCAGAAGCAACTATTGGAGCACTGGGCGAGCTTTGACAATGCTTATCTTGCAACGGCAGAACAAACCAATTTATTGCCGTTTATGGCCAGTGCCGACCTATTGATTAGTGATGCTTCTTCAGCATTATTTGAATTTGCCGCGCTAGATAAACCGGTTGTGTGGTGTGATTTTTACCATTTACGCTGGAGCTATCGAGGTATTTTCAAGTTTCGTTTTAATCAACGAATGGATGAAGACCTGTATCGATATGCCGGTGTTGCCGCCCATGCCAAGTCTTATAAAGAGTTGAAACAGGTGGTAGATCAGCAAATTGCCCAGCCTGAGTCTTTCGCAGCTGAGCGGGCTAAGTATACTGATGAGTTGGCCGGTACGGTTGATGGGCAATGCAGTAAGCGCATTGTCGACTTTTTACTGGGTTAATGGTTCGAAAGCATCAGCATAGGCTTGCTGGAGTGTTGCTTGAGGAATATGAGCAAGTTGCTCCAAAAATGTAATCCGCCCTTTACGCATACTTGGGGCTATCTCTAACGCTTTAAAGAAATCTTCTCGGCTAATGCCTAATGCTGCCGGTGAACTTTGGATATTTAGTCCATCCAAAGTGGTGATAACTTGTGGGTTGAGGCTGGGTAATCCCAAAAGTTTACGTAAATAATGGCAATACTTAGTGCCCAAGGCGACTTGCTCACCATGTAAACCATGGCCTAATTGCAAGAAGTCTAAGGCGTGACTGATTAAGTGCTCAGCGCCTGAACAAGGGCGAGAATCCCCAGAGAATCCCATTGCCAAACCAGACAGAATAAGGCCTTCAGCTAACTGATTGATTATTTCTGGATCATCTAACGATTTGCTGCCCATATACAGAATTTCGTTGGCTGCAGATTTGGCTAGCAAAAATGAAAACCCATCAATCTCAGCTTGCTTTTCTGCATATTCCATATCAAGAAGCGCACTGTAATTTGATAATAAATCGCCCACACCGGCCTGAGTTAATCTCGTTGGTGCTCGGGCGCAGATATCAGTATCAACAATAATAAAATTCGGAATAGCTGCAGGTAAACTGAGTTTCTTGCCCTCTTTATCAAAAATAACGGCAACAGGTGAAGAGATACAGTCGCTTGAAAGTGCGGTTGGTATGACTACTAATTTTACGTTTCTTAAGCTCGCAAGCCGTTTACACGCATCCAAAACTTTACCGCCACCAAATGCAATAACGGTGTCGACTTGCTGTTGCGCACACAACATATCAATTTGGCTAATATTTTCAAAATCAGCTGCACTGATGGCATGAGTGATTAAATTACGCTGGTCGAGAAAGGCCAATGACTGCTGCGCGAGTTGCCTGACTCCTTCGTCTAACGCAATGACTACTTTATTGGTCGATAGTTGTTCTAGTAATTCACTTGATGCCGCAACAGCATTCTGGCGAACAATCAGTTGGGCTGGGAATTCAAGTTGTCTAGTATTTAACTTACCAATAGTATTTTGCAATTAAGATTCCTTAATGCGCTGCAACAATGCGCTGGTGCTAACTGTTGAATGATATTGGGTATAGGCGACAGTAACACCTTGCTGTTGCAAGTACTCTTCTGTACAGCGAATTTGTGCTAAATAAGATTGATGTTCCCAGTCGTCTCCATGGACAATAACGTCGATATCATGTTTTTCAATTATTGGCTTAATATCAAAGCTATTAGTCACTTCAACAAGGGATACACATGCCATTGATTCTAAAATGGCAGCCCTATCTTGCTCTGAGTATATCGGGCGACGTTTATACTTCTCTGTCATCTCGTCACCATTGATCAGTATGATCAGTTCGTCACCAAAAGTTGCTGCTTTTTTTAGAAATTCGACATGACCTCGATGAAATAGATCAAAAACACCAACAACTAATACCTTTTTGGACATATTGCACCATTTGAAGTTTAAGCTGCTAGCTCAACAAGATGAGCTAGCGATAGTTTTACATACGAAGGCGTTAAGCTTGCTGTTAACGAGCTAAGCTTTCGTTAATTTTAATATTTACTCGCCAATAAAGTGCTGCTCTGCTAGCCAGGCTAGGTATTCAGGCACTGCTTGTTCTACTGATTTGAACTCTGCTCTATAACCGGCCTGTCGTAACTGGGTTAAGTCGGCCTGGGTATAGCTCTGATAAGCGCCTTTTAGCTTATCTGGGAAAGGAATGTACTCTATTTTACCTTTGCCATGATAACCAATCACTGCATTGGCTACGTCATTAAAGCTCTGAGCTTGACCGGTGCCGCAGTTATAAATTCCAGAGACCTCTGGGTTTTGCCACAACCAAATATTGACCTTAACCACATCTTCAACATACACAAAGTCACGTAATTGTTGACCGTGTTCAAAGCCATCAACGCCTTCGAATAATCGACAAATATCGTTGGCTTTGATTTGGTTGTTGAAATGGAATGCCACACTGGCCATGCCACCTTTATGTTGTTCTCTTGGACCATAAACATTGAAATATCGCAATCCTGCCACTTGGCAATTTAACTGTTGCTGACGTACGTATTGGTCGAATAGAAACTTCGAGTAAGCATAAACGTTGAGTGGTTTTTCAAACTCACGTTGCTCGACAAACTTCTCACTGCCACCATAAACTGAAGCAGAGGAGGCATAGATGTATTGACACTGGTTACGGTCACAAAAATGCAGCAGAGTTTTTGAGTATTCATAGTTATTGCTCATCATAAACTTACCATCCCACTCGGTAGTGGAAGAGCATGCGCCTTGATGAAAAATAACTTCTAGCTGGCCATCAAATTGACCCGCTTCAATCTGTTGGAGAAATTGATCTTTATCTAAGTAGTCAGCCACTTCACAGTCGGCCAAATTGAACATCTTGGTGCCATCAGTCAAGTCATCGACGGCGATGATGTCATTGCGACCCATATCATTGAGGGCTTTTACTAAGTTACTGCCAATAAATCCGGCTGCGCCTGTTACGACTATCATATTCAATTCCACATTTAGGGCGACATTAAACGGCCATGTCGCTGTGCCTTAGTCTCTATACTTTGTAGTAAGTGTTCAAAAATTCTGCAATAGATTTTGCGGTAGCATCAAAATCAATCAGGCTCATATTACGGCCAGTTTTCTTCCCTTCAGGTGGGGTAAAAGCGAGTCGCTTATGACTTTGACTGAGTGTTTGCCAGCGCACTTTGGGTTGCGAGCTACGTCCGGCATAAAATCCAACCGTGGGTACATTGTGCAGTCCTGCAATGTGCAATGGCCCTGTTGAACCGGCCATAAACATATCTGCCGCCACGATCGATTTCGCAAAATCGGTTAAATCTTTCAGTGGGGTGGCCATTTCTACATTGATATTAGCTTGTGTAAGCTTATCAAAAATCGCCTGTGCCAATACAATTTCATCACCGCTATAAGTCAGAACAAAGCGGCATTTGTGGATACTGGCATGGTTAACTTGGGTCAATAGGTTTACAAAATCATCAGGGGTTAAACTGCCAGAGGACCCACCCGTACCCGGATGAACAAAAATGAGTTTTTCATCGGCTTGTTTACCGTAATACAGTTGCCAGTGGTCGCGCTCAGCACTGACATCCCAATATTGCTCTGGCAATGCAGGGATGTCGAGCTTGTGTTCGGTTAAGAAATGCTCCACCAACATGCAGCCACCACGCCAACAACCTTCGCCTACTTTGTACTGCGCATCAGTGCGGTGCTTATAAAAATACTGATACCAGTTGTGCTTAGGGGCTAAAACATAAGGAATGGGTAAGTTGCGAATGATTTTGTAGATTCGAAACTGGGATAAGGAGACCAGCGCAGCATCATATTTTCTCTGGGCAATCTCTTTGCGAATGGCAGCATCATCACCAGTGTCAACAATCACATTATCGATGTATGGACACGCAAGCGCGAAAGACTTCAAAACTGGCGCGACAAAGACTTCAATACTGGCGTCAGGCAGTGCATTTTTGAGCAAGCTTAACGCCGGCCACAACAGCACAAAATCGCCAATTTTATCGTGCCTAAAAACCAGGATTCTTTTCATCGTTAATTCGTATAGTTAAATCGAATCATCTACAGATGTCTGAGTTCATCGCTGTGATTCAATAGGGTATTCGACATAAGTGGCACATTATAACAGCTTTAACTGGTGGGTGGTGGCCAAAAATTAGCGCTAATACCTAAGTTAGCTAGATAAAAATCGATGAAAAGTAACAGATGACAATAAAATTAGGTACAATTACCAGCTAATTTTTTGCAAAAGAATGAGCGTTATGAAGGTTTCTCTGCCAGCATTTGAAAAAGCTAAAGTTTTAGTGGTCGGCGATGTCATGCTAGACCGTTATTGGACCGGACCCACAGGGCGTATTTCGCCTGAAGCACCAGTACCGGTCGTGCGGATTAATCAAAATGAAGATCGCCCTGGCGGAGCGGCAAACGTAGCATTGAATATCGCGACTTTAGGCGGGCATGTCTCTTTGGCTGGAATCGTTGGTCAAGATGAGAATGCAGACGCGCTTACTACAGGTATTCAGGCTTTAGGGGTAACGCCTAAGTGGCATACGGTGGTCGAGAAACCCACCATTACCAAATTACGGGTTATGTCACGTAATCAGCAGCTAATTCGATTGGATTTTGAAGAACCTTATTCAGCAACAGATAGCCAAGCTTTGCTAGATAGTGCAGTGGCCTCGCTGCCTGATGTTGATGTGGTTATTTTGTCTGATTATGCCAAAGGCGCATTGATAGACCCGCGCGAATTTATCCAGCAAGCCAAAGCCCAAGGGGTTAAAGTACTGGTTGACCCTAAAGGTAGCGATTTTTCTAAGTATCGTGGTGCTACATTATTAACTCCCAACCTGCATGAGTTTGAACTCGTCGCTGGTACGGTGACCAGTGAAGCCGATTTAGTCGAGAAAGCCCATAAGCTGCTGAAACAGTTTGATCTTGAAGCGCTGTTGGTTACGCGCTCAGAAAAAGGCATGACTCTGATTACTGCTGAAAACACTGAGTTGCATATTCCTACTGTGGCACGTGAAGTTCACGATGTGACTGGTGCGGGTGATACCGTGATATCTGCGCTCGCTACATCACTAGCTGCAGGCAGCGATATGCCAGAAGCGTGTGCTATTGCCAACACCGCAGCAGGCATTGTTGTTGCTAAGCTGGGGACTTCAACGGTAAGCCGCATTGAGCTGGTAGAGGCGCTATCACACACCCAAGGTGAAATGGGGTTTGGGGTGGTGACCGAAGATCAGTTGGTTTATGCCCTCGAGCAAGCAAAATTGCGTGGCGAGCGAGTGGTGATGACCAATGGTTGCTTTGATATCTTGCATGCTGGGCATGTGAGTTATTTACAAGAAGCACAGGCCCAAGGCGATAGGTTAATTGTTGCAGTGAATGACGATGACTCTGTTCGCCGCCTTAAAGGCGATGGCCGTCCGGTTAATCCGGTTGATCGTCGTATGGCGGTGTTGGCAGGACTTGCTTCTGTTGATTGGGTGATTCCATTTAGTGAAGATACGCCGCAGCGAGTGATTGCCCGTTTATTACCAGATCTTTTGGTTAAAGGCGGTGACTATAAGATTGAAGAGATTGCTGGTGGTAAAGAAGTGATTGCGGCAGGTGGTGTTGTCAAAGTGCTCTGCTTTGAAGATGGAATATCAACGACCAAAATTATCGAAAATATTATGGCTAATCAGTAATTGAATAGAGGCTAGTGACACTATGCATACCAGAGCTATCTATCCCGGCACCTTTGACCCGGTAACCAACGGCCATGCCGACTTGATTGAGCGAGCAGCCAAACTGTTTAAACATGTGGTGATTGGCATTGCGGCTAATCCGTCTAAACAACCAAGGTTTAGCTTAGCCGAGCGAGTTGAGTTATTGAAACATGTGACCGCTCATCTAGATAATGTCGAGGTGGTGGGTTTTTCAGGACTGTTGGTGGATTTTGCTAAAGAGCAGCAAGCCAGCGTGTTAGTTCGTGGTCTGCGGGCTGTATCTGATTTTGAATATGAGTTTCAATTGGCGAATATGAATCGTCGCTTAAGCCCAGAGTTAGAAAGTGTATTTTTAACGCCTGCGGAAGAGAATTCTTTTATCTCTTCTACCTTGGTGAAAGAAGTGGCATTACACGGTGGTGATGTCAGTCAGTTTGTCCACCCAGAAGTGTCTAAGGCACTTCTTAAACAGGGATAGCAAATCAACCATGATGTTTATCAAACAAAAGTTGATAGCAAGTTGTATCGCTCTTTTCGCATTTTTTGGCTGTGCCCAGTTAGTTGCTGCGCCTTGGGTAGATACATCAGATATCTATTTGCGGGCTGATATTCAAGCATTAGCGGATGCGGGTGTGATTACTGTTCCAATCAATACGTATCCATTAATGTGGTCTGGTATCGGACAAGACTTGGCCAAAGCGGAACCGTCGTTGATGTCCGCTGGTTTAGTTGACGCATTTGCGCGAGTTAATTTTTATTATCGCCGTGCGGTAGGTAATTTTGGCAACACAAGCATCAAGGCCGCAGCTGCTACAGACCCCGCTCGCTTTCAACATTTTGGCTCCGACTATCGTGAGCAAGGTGATGTGAAAGTATCCCACGAGTACTTAGGGGATCGGTTTGCGGTTAAAGTCTCTGCCTCTGCTCACTATGATCCGGCTGATGACAAAGAAGTGCGTTTAGATGATTCGTATTTTGCGATGGCGCTCGGTAATTGGATGGTCACTGCTGGGACCATAGATCAATGGTGGGGTCCAGGGTTTGACTCTGCCTTACATCGCTCGAGTAATGCTCGTCCGATGCCCTCATTGATGCTAACTCGTAATAATGCATCGGCATTTGAAACACCTTGGTTATCTTGGATCGGCCCTTGGACATTAACAACAGGCATAAGCCGCTTAGAAGAGGAGCGGGCGGTAGAAAACCCACTTTTATGGAGCTTTCGCGGTACCATCAGGCCCCTGCGTCAGCTTGAGTTAGGCTTCTCTTGGACAACGATGTTTTGTGGTGAAGGCGAGC
This sequence comes from Shewanella waksmanii ATCC BAA-643, assembly GCF_000518805.1. Classification (GTDB taxonomy): domain Bacteria; phylum Pseudomonadota; class Gammaproteobacteria; order Enterobacterales; family Shewanellaceae; genus Shewanella; species Shewanella waksmanii. The sequence goes on along the minus strand of NZ_JAEH01000005.1, from coordinate 193,244 downwards.
CTTGTGACATAGGTACACTGTGGGATGCCATTGCAGGCAATACCGAATGTGCTAATGGTGCCAGCTCATGCGATCCGGCTATGGAAACCAAAATCGGTAACCAAATGGCTGGCTTTGATGCTCGTTACGCTGATACTTGGTTTGACATTCCGGTAGGGATCTATTTAGAACGCACCTGTGAAGATTCTAGTGGTCCTATGCCTTGGGATTTGGCTGATTGTGCCAAAATGTTTGGTGTGGATACTCGTATCGACTTTGACAATCAACAATATAAGCTATTTTTTGAGTACAGCGATACGATGGTCGCCTGTGGCACCAACCAGAATGTCTTTAATTGCTTCTACGAACACTCTACCTACAAAAGTGGCTCACGTTATTATGACCGCTCACTGGGCAGCACCTATGATAGTGATGCTGTGGTCTATGCATTGGGTATGGTGGGTCAATTTAGTAACAGCAGAGGCATCACTTCTATACTACGCTATGCTCAATTGAATAAAGATGGCAGCAGCCCTGCACATGGGTGGGCGCCGCAACCACGCAAAGAAGATTTATTGATGCTGGAGCTCAGTTATCGCATGCCAATTTGGCAAGGTATGATGAGTATTGGCGGCACGGTATCACAATCAGAATTTGAATCGGCCGATAAAGATACTGATGCAACGTTATTTGGTACCTATGAATATCGTTTCTAAACCATTTGTTTAGGCACAAAAAAAGGGCTAACACTTATTGTTAGCCCTTTTTTATTCAGCTCGCTTATTTAGTCTGACATAAGCTACAAAATACTGTTGCCCGCTGCCCCAGTTTTATCTCACTGAGCAAATGCCCACATTGGCTGCAGGTTTCTCCTCCACGGCCATAAACATGCAGTTTTTGGGCAAAGTAGCCCGGTTTGCCTTCGGCATTGGTAAAGTCTTTCAAGGTGGTGCCACCTTGCTCAATGGCTTTAGCTAAAATCTTTTTCACCTCGGCGACTAACTGCGTCAATCTTGCTAAGTCGACTTTGCCCGCTTCCATTTGTGGGTGAATGCCAGCGGCAAACAGTGCTTCATTGGCGTAGATATTGCCGACCCCCACGACGATGTGGTTATCCATCAAGCACAATTTAATGGCTTTCTTTTTATTGGCAATCGCTGCTGCAAGTTGCGCTGCATTAAAGTCATCAGTTAAGGGTTCCGGCCCCAGTTTTTGCAACAGTGGATGGGCTTGCTCTGGCAACTCACACCACAACCACGCGCCAAAACGGCGAGGGTCATTGAGCCTGAGCATTCTACCGTTTGCTAAGTGTAGATCGATATGATCATGCTTCTCAGCTGGAGTATGCCACGGCACAATACGTAAGCTACCGGACATACCAAGATGGACAATCGTGGTGCCTGCAGCTGTATCAATCAGTAAGTATTTGGCGCGCCTGCGAACCTGAGTGATGGTTTGGCCGACGATTTGCTGTGCCAATTCAGGCACTGGCCAACGTAGTGACGGATTTCGCACTGTAAGTTCAGTAACGGTTTGGTCAATCAGATACGGGGCAACACCTTGGCGGGTGACTTCAACTTCTGGGAGCTCTGGCATGGTGATGATTATTCCTGTCCAGCTTTAATAATGGGAGTTAAGGCTTGGCGTAAACTCGGTGGGATAAGATACCAATTCCCGGCAGGGGATTTAAGTAACCCTTCTTGGGCATAAAACCACCAACTTTGAGGTTCGTTGATATCACCCACTTGGATCTGTAATTGATGGGGTACGCTGTCCACCGCAGGTGAATAGCCCTGAGGTGAAATCATAATATTTTTCCAGGCTTCGGCCCATTGCTGGCAATTAAGAACACGCTCATCACATTGCCAGCGAAAGCCAGCACCATCAAGCCAATAGTCATCGAATTGGAGCTGCGACAGCGGCGCAGATTGGTCAAACATCGCCACTGCATCGTCTGGAAGTTTAGCGGTTTTATCATCTAGAAGGGTTAATACAGATACCATTAATATCGAGGCGATAATAATGATATTGTTCCATTTCTTCTTCGACTTTTGTGAGCGCGCCATGGCTAAATAAACTCGTCATTATCCTTGATAAGATAGGGTGAGTTTATCATGCAATGGCGCTGTCTCAATAGCGTAGCTGCTTATCCGCCTGTGGCATTCATAAAGCGCAGTATTTGGGTATCGCCTTCTGGTCCAAAGTGATGTTCTTTTGGTTTGAGCTTAATGGCATCAAGAATGGCCGTTTTTAAGCGCTCAATATCACCGGGGTATTGGCGTACTATTGCTTTTAGATCGACAGAGTTTTCATTGCCGAGGCAGAGTAACAGCCGACCTTCAACCGTAACGCGGACACGATTACATTCATGGCAAAAGTTATTGCTATGGGGAGAGATGAAGCCAACATGAATATTGCTGCCCGGCATAGTGTAGTAGCGTGCCGGGCCACCAGTACGTTTGTCAGATAAGTGTAGGGCATAGCGTTGATTAATGATGGCTTTGACTTCGTCACTGCTGCAATGACGACTTTTTTTGCGTTCATCAATAATGCCTAATGGCATCTCTTCAATAAAGGCAATATCGAGTTCACGTTCTCGACAAAACTCAATTAAGTCGAGAACCTCATCATCATTTTGACCACGTAAAATCACCGCATTGATCTTAATACGTGTAAAGCCTGCAGCTTTAGCGGCATCAATACCTGCAATGACCCGCTCAAGCTTGCCGTTACGCGTCAGTTGAGTAAACAGCTCTGGTTTGAGTGTGTCGAGACTGATGTTGAGTCGACTAAGGCCTGATTGCTTCATTTCTTCGGCAAAACGGGTCAATCGAGAACCGTTGGTGGTCATGGATAATTCTTTTAGCCCAGGTAAATCACCCAGTAATTTCACCAACTGATCGCAGTCGGTTCTCACTAAGGGTTCGCCACCGGTCAGGCGAATCTTTTTTACCCCGAGTTCGGTAAAGGCTTGGCCGATCCAGGCTAGCTCTTCTAAGCTCAATACATGCTCTCTGTCTAAAAAACAGGGATCTTCGCTCATGCAGTACACACAGCGGAAGTCGCATCTATCGGTCACCGACAGACGCAAATATTCCACCGTTCGCCCAAAGGTATCGACAATCAAACTCATAACTTTTACCTACAACAATACCTACAAGAGGTCGGAAAATGGTTGAATATAGACGGTGTCGCCAGGCAGCATTTGATCGTCATCTTCACCGATAACAATCAGGCAATTTCCTTTTACCATCGAACTCAACATTCCTGAACCTTGTGCACCTGTTGTGGTTACGTGCAGTTGGCCGTCTTGGCCAAGGTGGTATACACCGCGAGTAAACTCGGTGCGTCCTTTTCGGCTGCGCATCTTCACATCGGCAATCGCTGGAATTAACGGAGCTTGCCAATCTTGTTCGCCAGCCAATTTGCGTAATGCTGGCTGCACAAATTGCATGAATGACACCATTACTGCAACCGGATTACCGGGTAGACCAAAGAATAAGCTGTCACCAATTTGACCAAAGGCCAAAGGACGACCCGGGCGCATATTGATACGCCAGAAGTTAATCTGACCGACTTTTTCAAGGGCCAGCTTGATGAAGTCAGCATCACCCACTGACACACCACCTGAGCTGATCACCACATCGGCTTTGATCGCGGCAGATTTTAGTGCCTCAATCAGTGCCGCTTCTGAATCGTGGATGATGCCTAAATCAATCACATCACAACCCAGTTGTTTGGCCATCGACTTAATGGTGTAGCGATTAGAATCGTAGATGCAGTTGGGTTGCAGTGGTTCACCCGGCTGACACACTTCATCACCGGTGGAGAAGACCGCTACAACGGGCTTTCTAAATACCGGTAGTTCGCCAAATCCAAGTGATGCCAGCATGCCTTGATGGGCTGCTTGCAGGCGGTTATGTGCCGCCAGTGCCGTTTTACCTTGGGCGATATCTTCACCGGCAAGACGCACATGTTGGCCATGGTTGATATCGCCAGAAAAACTGACGTGCTCAGCTGATTCGCTGGCCATCTCTTTCATTTGGATGGTATCGGCGCCCGCAGGGACGGGGGCACCCGTCATGATGCGTACCGCTTCGCCTGCTTGCAGAGTTTTATCGTAGCTGTGGCCTGCCATCACGTCAGCCACGATGGTGTAGCGTTCAAGCATAGGATCGCTATGTTTAAAGGCATAACCATCCATCGCTGAATTAGTTTGCTGCGGCACGTTTACTGGCGAGATGGCGTCTTGGGCTAATACACGGTTACTCAGTTCATCCAACGCAACGGTTTGTTGTTCAGTGACCGGAGTGACATAAGATAAGATGTTGTCGATGCCGGCACGTACTGAGAGCGTTTTGCTGCTGTCGAGCTCACAACCGCACTCTGGCGCCGCTTGCAATGGCAATTTTGATTTAACTTGGTAGTTATCTTTGTATTCAATAACAAAGTCGGCTATTTGGGCAACATTGTTAATATCGAGACGGCGTAGGTCACTGGGTAGCTGGGTATCATCACAGCAAGCGATGGCCTGGATGTTGTCATCATGGGTGTGGATAAAAGGTTTACCGTGAGCTGCACGGTGTAACTCAATTTTTGGTAGTGCTAGTTTTTTAAATCCTTCGACTAACACGATATCAATTTGGTCTTGTTCAATCTGTTGCAGCAGGTGCGGCAGCTTAGGGGCATCTTCGACTTCATCTTCGGTCATTAACGCCCAACGAATGTGCGAGGCAACCAGCATTTGCCTTGCACCGGCCTTACGCATCTCAAAGCTATCTTTGCCAGGAATATCGACATCGAAATTGTGGTGAGCATGTTTAATCACTGCTAAGCGAATGCCGCGACGATTAAGCTCTGGAATGAGCTTTTTAAGCAAAGTGGTTTTTCCTGTGCCGCTATAAGCACAGAATCCGAGTACGGGAATAGACAGCGGATTATTAAACGGAATGCTCATTCACACCTCAATTTTAGTGGGCAATTGCCTCAGCAAGTTGTTGTTTTTGTTCTGGCGTATTTACATTGACGAACGCATTAGGTTGGTCTGCAAATTCGCAGACGACATACTGATGTTTCGCGTACCAAAAATCGATTTTTCGCTCACCTGCATCAAGAAACGCCTTCATGGAGTCTCGCAATTCAGGTTTCAGTAGCATCACTACTGGTTGTTCTCGTTTGCCATCACTGGCAACCGCTAAGTCTGCCCCTTGTTTCTCCAAAGCACTGACCATTCGCTCAACCAAATCGGTGGGCAGTAATGGGCAGTCACAGGGCACTACCATCAAATACTTGGCTTGAGTATGGGCCATGGCGGTAATCATGCCTGCCAGCGGACCAAGGTAACCCGAGTCTTCATCGCTAATCACTGGGAAATCGAACTTAGCATACTCACTTTGGTTACGGTTTGCGTTGATCAGGATCTCCTTAACTTGCGGAAGTACCCTATCAATGGCATGTTTTATCATTGGTTGGTCGTTTAGCAGTACCAACCCTTTATCATCTCCGCCCATACGACGTGCTTTACCGCCGGCGAGGATCACGGCATCAACTTGCTGTGACATAACTAAATTCCTGAGATTGACCTGTGTTGCTGTATTTTGCCATGGTCGGCGTATGTTGCGTACTCGTCAAGCCTTGTTGCTCAATCTTCCACATTTGATTGCATAGCTGAGTTAACACACAGGCCTGATGGCTGCTGATTAACATGCCGGTTCCCTGTTTCTGCAAATCTTTAATCAGTGTTAGTACCAATTCTTGAGATAGCTTGTCCATGTTGGACGTCGGCTCGTCCAGCATCAGTAGCTTTGGTTGCATGATCCAGGCCCTGGCTATTGCCAGTCGTTGACGCTCGCCACCAGATAAGTTGGCCGCGTTTTGCTGCATTAGGTGGTCGAGTTGCGCTAATTTAGCCGCTTGCTCGGTGCGCGCCATGATGGTGGCTTTATCACCTTCGCAAAGCGAATGCACATAACTTAAATTTGCCGCGACACTGCCCTCAAACAAGTATGGATGCTGGTGCAGATAGACGGCTTTGCCCAATAGTGGGTTACGTCGCCACCACGGTAAAGAGTCAGCACCTTGAATATTGATTTCACCGCTTGAGGGGGCAATGAGTCCGGCAAACATTTTCATTAATGTGGTTTTGCCTGAGCCATTGTCACCTTGTAAATGTATGGTTTGGTTTTGCGCTAAGCTCAAATGTTGAAAACGATACAGCAAGCGTTCACCAAAGCGCATTTCAATATTGTCAGCAGTCAGTTTAACCATCAATTAATGACTCCTTGGTTCGGCTTTGCCGCGCAATGTGCCTAAAGTAAAGTTAAGCACAAGTGACAGAATTAGCAGTACTAGGCCTAACGCAATGGCTTGTGCAAAGTCACCTTTACTGGTTTCTAAAGCAATGGCTGTGGGAATATTTCGAGTCACATCGGCGATGTTGCCACCCACCATCATTGAACAACCAACCTCGGTTAAAATCCGGCTAAACGCCGCAACAATGGCCATTAACAGCGGTACTTTTAGCTCACGACAAACGGTCCAAACTGCTCGGGCCCACGATGCACCTAAGGTGCGTGAGGTTTCCCAAGCCCGTCTATCTACGCTGGTAAAAGCGGCCTGACTCATGGCGACGAGCACCGGCGCACAAATGAGCATTTGGCCTAAAATCATCCCTTTTTGGGTGAAAAGCCACTTAAGATCGCCCAAAGGGCCCATGCGAGTTAGCATCAAATAGACCAGCAGGCCGATGACGACGGTAGGAATGGATTGCAGAGTTTGAATTAAGTTGGTGACCAGCCAGCGACCAGGAAAACGGCCAAACGCCAATATAAACCCTAATATTAATGAGGGTATTAGTGTGATGGCTAGTGCTGCAAAAGAGACAGAAAAAGAGACAGATACAATAGACCAAACTTCAGGGTCTAAAGAAAACAGCAGGCTCAATGCCTGCTGTATAAGGGCTAACCAGCCGTCGTTCATTCGCTATATGTTGCCTTGAATAGTTGCTCACCTTGTACTTTATAGCTATTGATCATGCCTTGAGCTTCGGCACTGATTAGCCAGTCACTTAGAGCTTTTGCCCCGGCGTGGTTTAAATCAGGATACTTGCTTGGGTTGATTTGCATGATTTGATAGGGGTTAGCTAATGCAGCGCCACCATCAAAATCAATTGCTAAATCTAACTTTGCTTTATAAGCAACAAAAGTACCACGGTCTGAAAGTGTGTAGCCTTGTAATTCATTTGCCATCAACAATGTTTTACCCATGCCTTGGCCAACGGCCTTATAGCTTGGGAAGTTGTTGTCGATGTTAGCTTTGTTCCAGATGATAATCTCTTTCATGTTGGTGCCAGAGTTATCACCACGAGAGATAAACGTGGCACCAGAATTGGCTATTTTAGCAAATGCTTCCTCAGCTGTCTTACTGCCACGGATTTTAGCAGGGTCATTTTTCGGGCCTAAGATCACAAAATCGTTAGCCATAATGCCACGAGGGTTCAAACCGTAACCTTCTTCAACAAATTTAGCTTCAGCGGCAGGCGCGTGGGTCATGATCACATCCACATCACCTTGGCGCGCCAATTTCAATGCTTTACCGGTACCGGTAGCAATGACTTGTACTTTGTAGCCAGTTTCAGCTTCAAAAGTCGGCAATAAATTTTTCAGTAGTCCTGAGTTTTCAGTGCTGGTAGTCGTGGCAAGCTTAATAATTTCGTCAGCTTTAACTGGCGATACAATAATGAGTGTGGCTGCAATGGCGAAACCAAACGCTTTTTTTACGTTAAACATTGATGCTCCCTGGCAATAAAACGAGCGATGAAAGCCAATCCCATCGCTAAACAATAAATATCAGTCATTAGATAGCAAGTTGAATGCCAAGTTTTCGGGCTGAATTGCCGAGTCACAAACAGTGGTTAAAGTGTGAGCCACGTCGCAAGCTCATAAATTAACATCCAGACATAATGTCCCAAAGCCCAGTATTAGTGGTTCAGGCTGACCAATTTTCTTAACTATGATGATAGAATTAGGCTAATATGAGTCAAAATGTCCTAAAGAAGACAATATGAGCCAAACTAAGAAAGAGATGAAGCCACTGCCGTCAGCCGTTTCGGTACTGATTGTCGATGACGAGCCCGGCATGCGCAGCTTTTTGAAAAAGGCGATGGCGAAAAAATTCGCTTTGGTCGAAACCGCTTCGAGCATCGAAGATGCGGAGCAATTACGCAGTCGTTGCCATTTCGACCTATTAATTGTTGATATCCGCCTACCAGGCCGCAGTGGTATTGAGTGGCATGAGGCGCTCAATGATCAAGAGCGCCGCTCTGACATTATCTTTATGACTGGCTATGCCGATATGGACGTAGCGATTAAAGCGCTGCGAGCTGGCGCATCCGATTTCATTATGAAACCGTTTCATCTCGAACAGATGATGAAGGCGGTTGACCGCTGTATTGAACGCCGTTTGCTCAAACGCGAAAACCTGATGTTGCGTCGTGAAGTGTCGATAAACCAATCATCAACGATTATTGGCAGCAGTGATGCGATGATGGAGGTGAAGCACGTTATCGAGCGCGTTGCCCCTACCAATGCGGTGATCTTAATCGAAGGTGAGTCTGGCACCGGTAAAGAGCTGGTGGCAAGACAACTGCACGTGCTTTCTGGGCGCCAAGGTCCATTTGTGCCGGTTAACTGTGGTGCCATTGCACCAGAGCTATTAGAGAGCGAGCTGTTTGGTCATGCTGCGGGATCGTTCACGGGGGCTAAGAGCAACCGTGAAGGCTTATTTAGTTTTGCCTCCGGTGGCACCATCTTCCTCGACGAGATTGGTGAAATGCCACTGAAAATGCAGACGGCATTATTGCGAGTACTAGAGCAACGCACCATCAGGCCTGTGGGTAGCGAGAAAGAGATCAATATTGATGTACGGGTCTTGGCGGCAACCAACCGCAAACTGGCAGAAGAGGTCGAAGAAGGCAATTTCAGACGCGATCTGTTTTATCGCCTTAATGTGCTCGATATTGTTATTCCGCCACTCAGAGACAGACCGGAAGATGTGGTGGAATTAACTCACCACTTTACTCGCCAGTTAGCGTCAGAGCTGGGTGTGAAAGAAGTGGTGTGGAGCCATGAAGATCTGCTCAAACTACAACAGCATGAATGGCCAGGTAATATTCGCGAACTGCGCAATATGATTGAGCGCTGTATTCTATTGGGTAAGCCACCTGCTGAATACTGGAAGCAACAACCGAAGAATGAAGCTAATGGTGACTCTGGTTATCCATTAGATTGGACCCTAAAAGAGGTCGAGAAACACCACGTGACCCAAGTAGTGGACTTACATGGTGGTAATAAATCTGCTGCGGCGCGGGATTTGGGCGTATCACGTAAAACACTCGATCGTAAATATAAAGAATGGTTTGACGGTAATAAAGAAGATGAAGACTAGCACTTCTTGGTTCTCCCGCTTGTTTGGCGTTAATTGGCAACAAGTGCAAGCTAAGGTGCGTTATCGCATTCTTATTCTGACATTATTGCCGATCTTGCTGACCTTAGTGAGCCTAGTGTTTATTACCATCTACTGGAATATCAGCTACACGGGCAAGCAGTTATTTATGAAGGTCAAAGCAGATTTGACTGTTGCAAATAACACTTTGGTGGCAGTACAAAATACCCAAGAGAAACAGCTCGAATTAGTGCAGGCATCTTGGGAATTTCAAAATGATTTTCGCAATATTGATCGCAATAGCAAGGCGACCCGTAAGCAGATTGAGCAATTTTTAGCTGAAAAACGTCAAACACTTAATTTAGACTTTTTGCGCTTAGTGACAGTGGCGGAAGCGGCTGCTGATCCCGATTTACGTTTGATGTTGCCCCAAATTAGTGACAATGCCGCCACGTCTGGATTGATGGTGTTAGCCCCCACGCGTTTAGCACGCATTAATCCTGCGTTAGTTGATACCGCTGCCATCGATTTAGTCGAAACACCGCGCTCGCAAAAACCGGATAAAACAGTAGAAACACGCGGGATGTTAAGCCGCAGCTTGCTGCCTATCGTCGATGCCGACGGTGAAGTTTCTTGGTATCTTGATGGCGGTATTTTACTCAACCGTGATATGCGTATTGTCGACCATATTCGCGATCTGGTGTACGACAAAGGTACCTTACCTGAGCGTTCTATCGGTACCGTGACTATCTTCTTAGATAACACACGCATTAGCACCAATGTACCGCTGCACTTTTTCCCACAAGATAATCAGAGCCGAGGTCGGGCTTTAGGCAGCTTGGTTTCTGAAGAAGTGAAGCAAAAAGTGCTCGTTCAGGGACAGCTATGGGTCGACCGCGCTTTTGTGTTTAATGATTGGTTTATTTCAGCCTATGCGCCGTTAGAAGATATTCGCGGTCAGCGTATCGGTATGATCTATACCGGCTTTTCCGAATCGCCATTCATTCACAACTACTTACTGAACATTATTGAGCTGGGCACCATATTGATGTTGGTGCTACTCGTGTCTGGTTTGCTGGTATATCGCGGTGCGTACAGCTTACTGCAACCTATTGAGCGTATTCATCACGTTGTTAAAGCGGTGCAGTCAGGACGGAATTTGCGGATTGGATCTTTGGGCTTAGAGCGTGAAAATGAGCTGTCTAACCTAGCGGAGCAGTTTGATCGCATGTTGGATTTGCTACAAAGACGCAATGCACAGATTCAATCGGCCGCCGAGCAGTTAGAAGTCAAAGTTGAAGAGCGGACCCGCAGCTTGCAAGAGAAAACCGACGAATTACAGCGCAACGTCGCCTTGCTAAACGAAACCCGTCAGCAGTTGGTGACTAATGAAAAGCTCACCGCCCTGGGTGAGTTAACTGCTGGTATTGCCCACGAGATTAACAACCCGACCGCGGTGATTTTAGGCAATATGGAGCTGCTTAAATATGAGCTTGGCGATCAAGCGCAAGATGTGGAAGAAGAGATCGATATTGTTATCCAGCAGGTTGGCCGTATTAGCACCATTATCCGCAGCTTGCTGCAATACAGTCGACCAGGCGAGTTTAATGCCCCGCTAGAGATGCACCAGCTTACACCGATCATTGAAGAGATGTTGGTGCTGGTACGTCACTCTATTGAGAAACAGCAAGTGGTGCTTAACCAAGAGCTCAATGCCAGTTACCCGATCCAAGTCAATCGTCCGCAATTGCTGCAGGTATTGATTAACCTTGTGGTGAATGCCGCTCACGCGATGGACGGCCAAGGACGTATTTGGATTCGCACTTATGATTGGGTGGTGGCGGGTGAGCCTATTGGGGTCAAAATTGAAGTAGAAGATGAAGGTAAGGGGATACCCGAGGAACAGCTCGGACGTATTTTCGACCCATTTTACACCACTCGTAAAGATGGTACCGGATTAGGGCTATCGTTGAGCTACGGTATTATTAAGCGCATTGGCGGCACCATTGATGTGATTTCAACTTTAGGTAAAGGGACAATTTTCACTATTGGCCTGTACCATAAAGCCAAAGAAGATCAGATTAATTTGCCCTATGAAGGATTGCATTTTTCAGGCGGTGTAGACAAAAAAATGCCAGGATAACAAGTATCCTGGCCTAAGAGTGTGTGAGCAATGTCGTGCTTGAAAACCTAAACCCTCTAGGGCGTGTTGACCTTTCGCGGTTAAATTTTGTTCGAGATAAAAGCGTTTTTATCGCGGCGAGAGGTTTGCCGCCTAGCATGCTAAGCAAAATACCTCTCAACAAGGAGTAAAACGCTTGTATCCGAACCCTTCGGGCAGCGTTTGTGGGCCCTTTCTACTGCGTTATTGGCTTATCAAGTAGCGCACTACATATCAAAGCCTCTGCCTTGTATAAAGAACTCACAAACTGCTGTAAAAATCAGCTCGAAAGGTCAACACGCCCTATATACAGCGTGATGTATTTAAGAGCCGGTCCTTGGAACGCATGCAAATAGTAATCATTATCATTTAAGTTGGCAATGGTTTTTTGTGATTCTTAGTGTAAAGATTGCTGGCCTGTAAATTACAGGCAAAAAAAAGCCAGGATAATTATCCTGGCCACAAAGAGTGTGTGAGCAATGTCGTGCTTGCGAACTCAGATTAAATTAAACAGAGATGAAGTGCTTAATTAAGATTGAGTTTTGGAACGCATGTAAATAGTAATCATTATCATTCGTGTCCGCAAGTCTTTTTGTTGCAAATTTGACTATTTTGTTATTAAGCTGCGATAAGCTTTTGTAATCTAATCTTATTCTGCGAAATATTTTTTTCGTCATTGGTGACAGAAGCGATTTGATACTGGTGGTTTATCAGCATTTTCAGCATCGACGTGAATTGGTTGTAAGTATTGACTTCCATGATGCTAAAGCCCTGAGCCAATGCCTATTGCTCTTGGTCTGCCAGCAGTTGTTGTGCCAAGCCTAACTGTCGATAGTCAGGTAAAATTGCCCCAAGCCAGCTATAAAATTTTTGCTCATCAATGGCGTAGCCCAGTTTAAAGCCCGCAATTTCCCCTTCAACACGAATCAATTGCAGTAAGCAGCGTCTTTCAGTTAGTCGCTGCTTGAGTGTTTCTGTATTGTATTGACGTTCAAATTCAGGTATTTGGCTGCACAGTTCAATGACTAAATTGATAGCGTCAGCATCAATTTGGGTGTGTTGTTCAATCGTAATTGAGTACATCGCGGCTCTCTCATAGGGCCGCAACAAAGATGGCGGCCTCAATATAGGTTAAATTTCGACCGCGAGATTCTATTACAAAACGACTGGTCAGGCCAGTTGTTGCGCTAACTTATTGCTGTTTGTGATGACGAACGCAAGATTTTATCTTGCAGTATGCGCAACAGCACACCGTAAGCCGGCAAGAATAGACATAAGCTGACAGCTAGCTTGAACCCATAATCGACCATAGCGATTTCAGGCCAATGTACTGCCATAAAGCTATCGGTAGAAGCGTAAAATGCCAAACTGAAGAACACTAAGGTATCGACTAAGTTACCAATCACAGTGGAGGCGGCAGGTGCTATCCACCAAGTTTGCTGCTTTCTTAATTTGGCAAATACGGTGATATCCATAAGCTGACCGACAAGATAAGCAGCAAAGCTGGCAAAGGCAATTCGAAACACAAAGCTATTAAATTCAGCCAAAGCAGCGCCTTGGTATAGGCCATTGTGAAACATCACTCCAACTAAGTAAGAGATCACCAACGCAGGCAGCATCGCTTTGAGAATGATTTTGCGTGCCGCAGCTTGACCAAATATGCGCACCGTAAGATCGGTGGCCAGATAGACAAAGGGAAAACTAAACGCCCCCCAAGTGGTGTGCAAACCAAAAATTTGGAATGGCAATTGGACTAAGTAATTGCTGGCACAAATGATCAGAATATGAAAACTGACAAGGCAGAAAAGAGCACGTTTAAGTTGCTCGTTAGATAACATTAACATCTTGTGGCCTTTTTGATGGGTTAGCGCGGGGTGAGGGAACCCGCTAAGGTTGAATAAATCACTGACGACCGTTAAGTCATCAGTAAGCAAATTGCCGATAATTCGGGCGGCACATTATAGTGAGCTTTTATTATGGTGCAAGCCCAAACACTCAATTTAAGTGGCAGTTCACACTAAATTCTAGGTCAAACCTAGCGAAAAGCACCTAAACTTGATGGCAGAGTAGCTGGTTGTGAGCTGGCTAAATGGAACTGTTGATTCGCCTTTTGGGGGTGTGAAGTGAAGAACTGGCAGTTGATGTTATCTGGCATGGCAATGTTGGTTTCGCTGGGCAGCATAAGTGCGCCTATTAGTATTAATGTTGCTACCGAATACTTACAGGGCTATACCAATCATGATGGTTCTGGGTTCTATTATGACGTGCTAAATCGTATTTTTCCGCAGCCAATGTGGCAGGTCAGTGTTCAGGTACTGCCGTTTTCTCGAGTGAGGTACATGCTTAAGCATGAACGAGTGCATATGGCGCTGGGATTCTATCGTGGCGATATGGCGGACATTCTCTACAGTGCTAAACCGGTTGAAATAGACAGCGTTGATGCCGCATTAAGTCCGCAAATGGCCAAAACATGGCAAGGGATAAGCAGTCTTGAGAACAAAAAGGTGTTGGCGTTGCTCGCCTACCGATTTAACGACTTCATTGAGGTGCCAATGCACTATGAAGAATCTAGCGATCTGTTGAGTATGCTCAATCGTGTCAATGGCGGCAAAGTTGATGCGGTATTGGATTATAAGCCATCGATGCTGCGTTTATCGCAGCAGTTATCACAGCCACGTCAATACACGATCATCGAAGCGGTGATAAAAGCGCCGGTTTATTTTGTATTTGCTAATAACAGCGATGGCGAGGTGATAAAAACCCATTTCGATAAACACTTAGCTGTGCTGATCAGTAGCGGCGAGCTAGACAAGATGTTTGATTTATATGTGAAGGAGAACGACCGCCAAGGAAACCTTAAGCTTCCTTAACGGCGTTATAGTTCGGTCAAAATTGACAGCACGGTAGCAAGCTTATTTTCTAGTTCGCTCCACTCTGCGGTTGCTTCAGAGCCTTTTACAATGCCGGCACCGGCGAATAGATTGATGCGGTTGGGCTCAATAAGGGCGCTACGAATCGCCACCGCAAATTCACTCTCATGCTTATTAAAATAACCACAAGCTCCCGCATACCAGCCTCTAGCATAACCTTCTTGCTGACGAATAAAGCTCAGCGCGGACTCTTTAGGTAAGCCGCCGACAGCGGGTGTTGGGTGTAATGCCTGTAAAATCTGAAAATCATCCACACCCGCTTTGAGTTCGGCACGTATTGCGCGATGTAAGTGCTGAATATGACTCAACTTAAACACTTTGGCGAGCTCATCGGCACCGACGTAATGACTTAAGGGGGTGAGGGCTTCAACAATATGCTCACGTACCAATTGGTTTTCATGGCTGTTCTTGCCATCTTCAAGCAGCTGGTTAGCAAGCAATCTGTCTTCTTCTTCATTTAAACCACGGGTCGTGGTGCCGGCTAGTGCTTCGGTAAACAACTCGCGTTGACGTCGACGATAAAGTCGCTCTGGTGTGCAAGAGATAAAGGCACTGTCGGGGTTGAACTGGAATCCAAATTGAAAACTGTTGCTGTTGCGGCCCTGCCAGCATGCAAGCAACATCCAAGGATCAACTTTTTCGTCGACTTCCAGTTGGGTTAACCGTGACAGAACCACCTTGGGTGTTTCTTTAATGAATTTGTCATGGGTGATCTGTTTAACGAGCTCAGTCCAGCGGTTGCGGTCTGGGCGATCACTGCGTGCCAACAAATTAATCTTATTTGGCGGTGGCAAAGGAGCTGGAGGGGTAAGCAACTGCAATGCCTTGAGCGCTTGCTGACGCTCAGTTTCGGCGTCACAAGACTCAATATTAAGGTTGATCACCAATCGATATTGATTGCCACTGCGGCGCATCTCTATGCGCGGTAGCACGAAGTGGGCTCGACCATACTCGGGCCAGCTCGTGGTTTGTCGATCAAAAGCGACGCCACCGTAATAGCGAATATCTTGATTGCTCGACAGGGAACGTTGCTTTTGGTATTCCAGCGACATCTGATTGTCATCAGTGCTGTCATCAAAGATGAAGTCTTTACAGCTGCCTATTGCCGCCACTTCTTCTTGGGTATCGCGGCCTTTCCAATAAATTTTCGGAAAGCACGTCTGTGCTGCCAACCACGCAATCGTCGGCAGTGCACTCATTTCGGTTGAGAGTTGCACTATCGGTTCGCCGTAGGGTTGAAACTGCAGCTTTTCAAGTTTAGCGGTTAGGGATTTGACAGCCTGTGCTAATGAGGTGGCGCTCAATCAATACTCCAAAAGTTACCTGAATAAATTGTTGCGTGCCGAGCCCATCTACTCAGTTCACTCCCACTTAAGTGGGATAAACAATTGGTAATAAGAATCTTTACCACAAACTAATGGCCTAGGTAAAAACTGTCAAGTCGTAGACTTTTAACCTGTGAACTTGCTCGGCAATTGCACAGTCGTTATCGCTATTTATGTGAGCTTAACGCTGTGAACTTTTGTCTGCCAAATTGTCCATGTTAGACATTTTGTCTTTAATACTGATCTAATTCTTTTCCCTGTGTCGATATTTGTCGATCTAAGTTGGTTTTTCGGTTTTATTATCTTGTTGTTATCGCGTCGACTCTGAAAAATAACATTTTTTAATCGGTTAGATGTCATAACAACAATGAAAAACAAACATAATATATTGAGTCTGAGTACATTATCTATTGCACTAGCAGCCACGCCATTAATGAGTATGGCAGACGACCTTGGTAGTCCTATTTTAGATATTTCTGAAGTGATTGTGGTGAAAGGTGAACGCCCGACCAGTATAGAAACGGCCACGACAAGCTGGACAGTCACTAGCGATGAGATTGAAGCATTGGGGGTAACTAGGCTAGACCAAGTGCTTAAAAATGTCCCCGGTATATATGTGCGTGTTGGCGGCCAAGGCACCCCTCGAGTCGACGTGCGCGGTTTTAAAGCACGACATGTGCTGTTTTTCATCAATGGTGTGCCAGCCAATGGTGCCGAAGATGGTCAATTTGACCCTAGCGTGATTCCGACTAGCCAAATTGCCGCTATTAACGTTTCGGTGGGGCCGACCTCGGTACTCTATGGACCAGGCGGTGCTGGCGGTGTCATCAATATTATTACCAAGCAAGGAGACAATGCCCCTGCTGTGTCGGGCTCGGTGGAGTTTGCAGACAACGATACTGTTAACGGTGATTTAAGTATTGCCGGTTCTGGTGAGCGCTGGCAGGGGTTGCTATCAGCTTCACATCAACAAACCGACGGTTTCCCATTATCCAGTGACTATCAGCCTACCGCTGATGAAGCGGGTGATGTTCGCGACAACAGTGACCGCAAGCTAAGTAGCCTATATGGCCAAGGCAGTTATGCACTATCTGATAGCACTCAACTGTCAGCTAATTTTAGTGTTCGTAGCGGTGAATGGGGTAAACCCGCACTGGATGGCAGTAGTGATGGTAACCCTAAATACGAGCGTGTCGATGATTATGACTCGCAAACATTTCAAATCGGCATAGGCCATCAATTCAATTCGTTGTTTACACTGCGAGGTTATGGCTATTACAACCGCAGCGATGTGATTGAAAACCGTTACGTTGATAGCGACTACCAAGTCCTTGAGCGCACCCAAGACGGTAGCTCTATAGTTCAAGGTGGCAATATCCAACTGATCAGCAGTTTTAGCCCTGAACACCTATTGACTACCGCTGTGATTGCTGAGCATCAGCATTGGCAATCGGTTTCTACGGATCTGTCCAGTGATGACAACAGCGGCAGCGGCGACGGAAGTGGCAGCGGCGGTGGAAGTGGCAGCGGCGGAGGAAGTGGCAGCGGCGGAGGAAGTGGCAGCGGCGGAGGAAGTGGCAGCGGCGGAGGAGGTGGTAGCGGCGGAGGAAACGGTAGTGGTGGCGGTAATGGCAGTGGCAGCAGTGATAACTTTGATGATGCGGCATGGTTATACAGTGTGGCAGCGGAATACCAATACCAGCAACAAGACTACGGACTCACGTTTGGTGGCGCATTACATCAGCAGCAGCGGGTTGTCGATGATGAGACCGACCATAGTTTGCAAGCCGCGGGCTATTGGCAAGTAGGTCATAGTACCCAATTACATGCAGGCATTGCGCGTAAAGTGCGTTTTCCTTCTATGCGTAACCTTTACTCGCAGTCTTCTGGCAACGATGAATTAGTGGCGGAACGTTCTAAGCATGCTGAACTGGGTATAGAGCAGGGACTTGGCGCGCAAACATCATTGTCCGTTGCAGGTTATTACACGGACTCAGAAGATTACATTGCTAAAGATATCGACGGCATTTACCAAAATATGGGCCGCTACAAGTTTAAAGGGGTCGATGTTGCGATAACCAACATCAGCATTGATCAGTTGCAACTGAACTTTGCCTATAGCTTCTTAGATACTGAAGACAAAGATGCCGAAGTGGGTATGCAGTCTCTAGAATATCGCCCGCGGCATCAACTGCGCTTGCAAGCTGATTATCAATTTGATTTTGGCCTACGGGTGAATGTGAATGCAGAGCACATCATGGATCAGCAGTTCTATGAGCAGCAAAAAGTGTCGGGTCAACAAGTGTGGGTCGAACAATCGTTGCAGGACTATACCCTAGTTGATATCAATCTTAGCCAGCCGATCATTGATGACACGCTCGACGTTTATCTGCGGGTGAGCAACTTGCTTGACGAAAACTACTATCAAAGCCAGGCCTTGCCACAAGCAGGTCGAGAGGTATTTGCCGGTATCAAGTGGCGGATATAGCACATGGGCACGTCAGCATTAGTTGAACTTAAGCAAGTTGGTTTAGCCTATTCTAG
Source organism: Shewanella waksmanii ATCC BAA-643 (assembly GCF_000518805.1). Lineage (GTDB taxonomy): Bacteria > Pseudomonadota > Gammaproteobacteria > Enterobacterales > Shewanellaceae > Shewanella > Shewanella waksmanii. Next base: position 174,864 of record NZ_JAEH01000005.1, on the reverse strand, counting down.
TCGGCAAGATGCGGTACTCGATGGCGTCGACTTAGCCCTGCGGGCTGGTGAGTGTCATTTGATCACCGGTGCAACAGGTAGCGGTAAATCGACCTTGCTAGGGATTATTGCTGGCGTGGTATCCAGACCCATTACAGGTGAACTGTACACTCAGGCTGTGGTGGGTATGGTCATGCAAGATCCACAGGTACAAATTCTACGGCAAACCGTAGGTGCTGAAATCGCTTTTGTGCTGGAAAACATGGCCGTTGAGCCAAGTAAAATGCTGGTGCGAGTGCAACATGCCCTGCGGGCAGTCGGTTTATGGGTTAGCTTGGAAACACCCGTAGATAGCCTGTCACTGGGGCAAAAGTATCGCCTGATGTTGGCAGCTCAGCTGGTATGCGAACCGGATGTGCTGCTACTTGACGAGCCTTGGGCACAGTTGGATGACCTGGGGGTTGTTGAGCTTAGTGCGGTACTCAAATCATTGCTAGCACGTGGAATCGCGATAGTCATTGTCGAACATCAACCTCAAGCTTTTGCTGATTTTTACAGCCACTGTTGGCACCTACATCAAGGGCAGCTAAGTAAGCAAGCGAGCTTGTTTGCCGTCTCACAGCCAAAGCGTTATCGGCCAGTTCAGTGCGCCAAACAGCGCCAGTTACTGATAGAAGCACCGGCATTTTCGTTACAGTTTACCGATGGCAACTGTTTGTTTAAATGTGCAGGTTTACAGTTGTTCAGTGGCGAATTAGTCACTTTGGTAGGCAGTAATGGTGCCGGAAAAAGCACCCTGCTGAAAACGTTACTCGGCGCTCAGGCCGACATTGTGCAAGTCCCCATAAAGGTGTTGGGTAAACGGCCTAAGCTAGGTGGGTTTGGCCAGCAATTGATGATGCTATTTCAGCGCCCCTCAAGGCAATTGTTTGAAACCACGGTTCTGCAGGAGCTGTGCTTTAGCCTTAAGCGCTTCAATCTGCCACTGGAGCGCGCAACTAGCATGCTACAGCGTCTTGGACTTTCTCACTTGAGTGAGCATTCGCCCCACACTTTATCGTACGGTCAGCAGCACCTTATCGCGATAGCGTCGCTATTGTGTCTTCAGCCAAAAATATTACTACTTGATGACCCTTTTGCCGGATTGGATGACGATTATTGTCAGCAGGTCGTTGCATTACTGAACGAAGAGCAGCAACGGGGCTGTGGGATTGTGCTTGCTAGCCATAGAGCGTTGCCGCAGTTGCAAGTGGATAGGCAATGGCAGATCCAGGCGCAATATCTTAGTGGTGGGCAATTAGAGGTCGACCAAGTTGGCTAATAAAGCGCTCAGATTCACTTCACGTGCGCAGCGTGGCTCCTCAAAGCGCTATTTTGTCATCGACGATCCCAGTTGGTGTGCGGCAGCTTTACTGCTGGTGCTGACCTTGTCCAGCAGCGCATTCTTTATTGACCAAACTCAACTGGTTTATCTTTGCGTAGTGGATGGCATGTTGTTATTACATGGCTGCTATCTGCGCGGCAAACTGATGAGTTTGATTAAGTTGTTTGTGGTGCAGTTGCTAGTGACTTGCTGCCTGTATCTATTAATGCAGCAGTCTGATCGCATGCTTGAAGGTGTGCTGGCGGTGTGTCGTTTATTGTTGGCCGCCATTCCGGGCTGGTGGTTGGCAATGAGCTGCTCGCCAGAGCGTATTGCAGAGGTGCTTAATTGGGTGATGCCGGTGAAATGGGCATTTGTTGTTGCAGCATCTATCTCGTTATTGCCATTTTTCTCCCGTGAAATACAGGAAATATACGCTATTCAGCGTATGCGCGGCGCTAACATTTCCGCTAAAGCACTGCGCAATCCACGCCATTGGCCAGAGTTGGTGCACTGCATTTTGGTGCCGTTGTTGATTCAGCTGTTAAAGCTAGCCAAGCAGATGGCCAATGCTGCCAAATTGCGTCAGTTCGACCAGCGGCAAAAAACCACTTTCTGGCGTTATTAACTTTTTTGATTGAGAAAAACACATGTTTGATAAAAAACTCCAATTGCAAGATGCACTATTTATCGGTTTTTGTGCCACTTTGCTGGTGGCACTGAAAAGTATGCTGCGCTTAAAACTAGGGCTAACTGGGCACTCGATGTTTTTGATGTGCTTCTTTTATTTGGTTTGCTATGGCGGGGTGGGGCGTTGCGGCGCCATTACCTTATGCGGCGTACTCGCAGGCGTAGTCGCCATGATTTTAGGTGTTGGCAAAGGCGGGCCGTTAATTCTGGCCAAATTCGCCTTACCCGCGGTGGCCATGGATATCACCTTAATGCTACTACCCAGTGTTATGCCGCTGCTATGGCGCTTTATTGCGTTAGCATTGGCGGCGACGTTGGCGTGGGCGCTAAAGGGGTTTGTGGGCGATCTGCTGTTGGGCTTAAGTGTCGAAGTATCTCTACTAAAAGGTGCTAAGAGTTTATTTTTTGGCAGTTTATTCGCGATTGCAGCCGCACTGCTGGTTCCGAGCGTATTACAGCGACTGAAAAGTCATGATCTTCTCCATAAAGATGAGGTGTGATGCAATGACATTAACAACCCACTCATTACTGATTTGTATTGACGATACCGATGACATAGGCACTAAGGGCACGGGTGAGATTGCCCAAGAGATTGCCATGATAGTCAGCGAAGGCCAGTTGAGTCGCTGCGCGTTTGTCACCCGTCATCAACTTTTGGTTCACCCTGATATTGCCTATACATCGCATAACAGCGCGATGTGCTTCCAAGTCAGGACGCGGTTATCGCTAGCTCAGGCTAAAATGTTAGCGATCGCCCACATAAAGCAGCAGATGGCGGCGGCAGCCGATCCGGGCTTGGCAATCATTGATCTGCACCAAGCTTTTGATGAAACGGCATTGATTGAATTTGGCTTAGCAGCCAAGCAGCAGGTCACGACCAAAGCAAACGCCTATCAAGTTGCAGCTGATGCCGGGGTTGATCTTAGTGAGCATGGTGGCACGGGTGATGGGGTCATTGGTGCGTTAGCTGGTTTAGGTTTACGGCTATTTGGCAATGATGGTCGGGTTAAGGGCCAGTTGTTGACGCAACAAGTTGGCCAGATCTACAGCGTTGCCCAGTTGATTGAGACAACGGGCGTGGATCGCGTGATTGATGCCAAAGACAATGCCCTCGCGTTGACGGAGTTGGTGATGGTGACCGGCAAATTAAAAGCCGTTTACCGACAACATCAAAATAGCATTTTGGTGATGCCACTTGCCGGCCAATGGGTTAATGCCGATAAACAATTGCTTAAAACTTATTAAGGTGGGCTATGAGCCAGTTTATTAAAATCGATAGCCGATGGTGTGCGGATTTTGGCAATGATCTGTCAGCCTCGAGAGACATTGCTGCTTGCTGTCACTATTTTGATGCCGATGATGAAGATGAGCAGGTTGATGATGTGGCTATTTCCTGTGTTAACTGTGCGTTTCGTCGTTGGTTAGCACAGGGAGTCGAATGTATGAAGCTACCGCCTAGTTGAGCCGTTGCGGCATAAACTATTTGATTAGTTTCGCTTTTGCTTATGCTTTTTGTCGTATGGTAGGAATTTGTGTGATTTTTTATCCAATGGGCTACTGATTTATATAGCCATTTCCCTGAACTCAGCATAAAATGTCGCCCTTTTTCAGTATTATTTTGTTGTGCTTGTCACTATAGTGTTGATAAAAGGTCTAGAATTTAACGTAAAGTAACGTATTTGCTTTCATCCGGGGGGATGTAGTTCAGATGGGTGAAACCACCAAGCCTGGCGCCGACATGATGCGTATTCCTGTACCTCGTTTGCAGGTCGGAATGTTTGTCACTGCTGTGGATAAACGCGGTCATGTGGCTGTGGCTAATGCGGGTCAAATCCGCAGCCAAGAGTCAATTGATAAGCTGAGTAAAAGCGGTATCCAATATGTTTGGGTCGACGCCGAGCGCTCGGATGAAAGTTGTGGCTTGAAAAAAGCGTCACCTTTGCCGGCTAAACCGATAGTCAAGAAAACGGTTAATCGCGAACAGTCGCAAATTAAAGCTAAAAAACTGCTGATTGAAGCGAAAGGCTTGGTCAAAAAGGTGTTGTCTGAAACCTTCGAGGGCAAAGCGGTAGAAGTCGAGCCATTTGAAGCGTTAGCGGACAATATGATTGCATCAGTGTTAGACGATAGCGATGCGTTGAAGTGCGTATCGGCATTGCGAACCAAAGATGCTTACTTGCTCGAACATTCAATCAATGTTGCCTTTTTGCTGATCACTTTTGGTAAATACCTCAAGCTAGAGAAAAACATTCTTAGGCAGATGGCAATTGGTGGAATTTTGCATGATATTGGCAAAATTAAGGTCGACGATGAGATCTTAAATAAGCCTGCTAGATTAACGCCTGAAGAGTTTGAGCATATGAAGTTGCATCAAGTCTATGCAGCAGAGATCATGGCTGAAACCACAGGGTTATCGCAGATCAGCAAAGACGTATGCTTAATGCACCATGAGAAGCTCGACGGTAAAGGCTATCCCCATGGACTCAAAGGTGATGAAATCCCCTTGCACGGGCGCATGAGTTGTATCGTGGATATCTTCGATGCACTGACGGCTACCCGCTGCTATAAAGAAGCCATGAGTCCTGCTGCTGCGTTTAAAGTATTGTTGAGCCTGACACCATTTCATTTAGATGAAAAACTGGTTTATGAGTTTATTCGGTGTGTTGGGGTATACCCGGTTGGTTCGCTCGTTGAACTTTCTGACGGCCGAGTGGGCATTGTCTGGGATGCGAAAAACCGTGATGCACTGCATCCAATCTTGAAATGCTTCTATTCTAATAAGCACAAGCGTTATGTTGATGTCGCTATGGTCGATCTGCTCAAGTCAGATTTACATATCGAACGCGGCGTATCGCCAAGTAGCTTAGACGTCGACCCTTCGCCTTTTTATTAGTCACCATTAGCCAGCTTAGCTTAGCTGGCTGCCATTTTGCTTGATCCTGTCATTGATTGCCGCCTCTACATCATCAAGTTGTGCGGCAATAACCGCCAGAGAGTGGCCAATTGTTGGCGCATCTTGTTGAGCCGCGGCTTGCTCGATCAGTTCACAGTGTTCGGCAATCTGCTTTATGCCCATGGTTTTTGCAGATGATTTCAGCTTGTGGGCTATCTGACCTATGGTGGATATATCAAATTGGCTATCGCGCACCATAGCGCGTAATTGCGGCATGGTGAGCTCGATAAAGTCTGCCAGCGAAGCGATATAGTCAGGCATATCATCAGCAAACACATCGGTTATCACACTGTCATCAAAAATATCACTGACATCATTGTCCTGCATAGGCGCGTTCGCACTATGGGGGGCAGAGGGAGTCGGTGGCACAATTGAGGCAGGCGGACTAAATGTCATCGGCTCCATCGCGGGCAGCACTTTGGCAGTGGGTTGCGTTTGAGGTTGTAACCATTGCTGCAGCACTTTCTTGAGCTTGGCCATTTCAATGGGCTTGGCAAGGTAGTCGTCCATACCGGCAGCAAGGCATTTTTCTGCTTCTCCGAGTAGTGCGTTGGCGGTAATAGCAATAATGGGAATGTGCTTACCTTGATCTTGCTGCATAGCCTTGAGCGTAGCGGCAAGCTCATAACCATCTTTATTGGGCATATGACAGTCGGTCAGGACGGCAGCAAACTGGTGTTGCGGATAAAGTTGCTCAGCTTCAATGCCATCATTAGCTATCAAACTGCTGTAGCCTAGTTTTAGCAGTTGGCGCTTAATCACCTCTTGATTGGTTTGGTTGTCTTCGGCGACCAAGATCAGTCTGCCTGCGGCTTCAGCCTCTTCAATGCTGGCATCTGGGGTAAAGATCTCTTGATTATCAAACTCAGACATCTCTAACGGGCTGTCTTTACCCAGTGTCACACGGTATCCGTAGAGTAAGGTTGAGCGTTTTAGTGGTGATGCTGCAATGGCGAACGTGCGTTCATCCATAATACCCGCCCCACGAGATGCATAATCCAGCACAAGAAATCGCAGTGGCAATGACAGCGGAGGTTGCATAAATTCGGTATATTGCGCCAAGGTTGACGTTAGGTTGTCGGTGATGACGGTAATGATGGCTTGGTTTGTGGCGGCAACACTATGAAGATTGGCGGCCGACAATTCAGATAAGGGGATTTGGCTGTCACTCAGGTACTCTTCAACCACTTGACGGTGCCAGTTCGATTGAATGTCGATAAAATTAATCGTGTGTTGATATTCGCTGAGGTTAATTTTCTCCTGCGCGACATAAGGCAATGAGAGGTCGATGCTAAAGTTGGAGCCTTCACCTACTTTGCTGTCTACCGCAATTGTGCCACCCATTAAATCTATCAAGTTATAACAAATTGCTAAGCCTAAGCCTGTGCCGCCATAGCGCCGAGTTGTTGATGACTCAGCCTGGGTAAAGGGCTTAAACAGCATACTGATAACGTCGGCAGAAATGCCGATGCCGTTATCGACAATCTCAATGTTAAAGGTGACTTTTTTGCTGCCGACGTCGGTCATCCTAAGCAGTATTTTAACGACCCCTTGTTGGTTGTCGTTGGCGGAAAACTTCACCGCATTACCAATTAGATTGAATAGGACTTGGCGAATACGGATAGGATCACCAATTAAATGTGTGGGCAAACTGGGGTCGATATACAGTTGCAAACTAACTTGTTGCTTGTCTGCGTTGGGGGTGATGGTATCAACCACCCCTTCGAGTAATTCATCTATAGAGAAACTAATGTGTTCAAGGGTTAATTTACCGGCTTCAATTTTACTAAAATCGAGAATGTCATTAATGATGTTGAGCAGTGAAAAAGCTGAGCTACGTATGGTTGAGGTCATCTGCCGTTGTTCATGGTTCATCTGCGTTGTTAACATCAGATCTATCATGCCGATGACCCCATTCATCGGGGTGCGAATTTCATGGGACATGGTAGCCAAAAACGAGGCTTTGGCTTTAGAAGCCGCTTCAGCATTTTCTTTAGCCTCAACGAGCTCGCGCTCTGCAAGGTTGCGGGCGATGATATTTTTCTTAAATACCTCCATGGCTTTGGCCATATAGCCGACTTCATCATTGCGGCCGCTATAGACGATATCTACGTCAGTATCACCATCGGCAAGCTGCTTCATGGTGCCGCTCAATTTAGTAATGGGGCGGGTGATGACTCGGTAAGTAAATAGGATAATACCGGCGCAAAGAATCAATACCGATGCCAGCGAGGTGATCAGGACATATTGGTTAGACTGAGTGACATCATTGAGGCCGTTAAGTGAGATTGAGGCGCTGGATTCAGCCTCTTTTGACATGTCATCAAGCAACTGCTCTAGTCGCGCGAAGGTCTTATGCTCTAGCTCATCAATGGCTTGAATAGCCGTGATTTTGTTAGCCGAGTCATAACGCTGAAATACTTCAAACCCCCCGTCTCGAAGCACTTTGTAGAGCGCCTCAACATCATTAAGTTGTTCAACTTCTTTTGTACGTTGCTCAAGTGGCTTGAGCTTAGTTAAGAACTCTTCAAAGTTTTGTGCGTTTTCGACAAAGTCATTCTTTGCTTGATAGACTCCGGTAATGTACTCGGTCAGGTTTGCGACCATATCGCCAGCTTCATCAACCAGCTCTAAATAGTAGCGTACTCCCGGTAGATCATCATTAATCACCTCGCGCAGATCCGCTTGAGAGCCAACATCGTTAATTTCGCTCTGCTTTAGCGAATCAAGTAACACCTCCAATTTGCGCCCTGTTACCTCTGTGAGTCCCTTTACGCGTTGTTTGGCCCACTCTTCATTTTCTGGGTTATAGCGATTAAACACCTCTGCCCGTGCGATAGTTTGGTAATCTTGAAACAGCTGCTCGATTTCTGCCACCCGTTTATCATTGTTTTTGAGGGCATTTTTAAGTTGGGCTAAATAGAGGTAGAACTCGGCTTGGTTGTTATCGAACTCTTGTTTTTCATCTACTTCGCCTAAGGAATACTCTAAAATGTTGGCATTCATGTCACCTATTTCATCAAGCATATTGATGGTGGCAATTGCCTTGGGAATTTCAAATTGACTCACTCTGCTGGTATCGGTTGAAACCCGCTGGTTCATCAGGTAATTGGAAGTAGACAAGATGATGACTAACAGGCTAATGGAGAGCATGGCGAGAATTACTTTGGTGCCGATAGAGTTGAGTGAAAGCCAGTTGGAAAACGAGCGCTGCGCCATTGAGCAAACCTTAGTTTTAATTAGTATGTATCAAGTGTAGAACAGCCATGTGGTTTTGCATGTTGGTTGTCAAAATTAGACGTTATTTCATAGGATTATATAGACTGGTTAGCTCGCAATTTGCAGCACTACTGTGGTGAGTCCCTCAAACTGAGTTATCTGTAAAAAAGCCAAGGAACTCTACTAAGGTGATGTTATCCAAGTACCCGCAGGCCCCGTAGCCCGCAGGGGATGAAAGATCAATACGCAACGAGATGAATATGAATAGAAGAGATGTGCTAATTGGTGGCAGTGCAGCCATAGTCGCGGCGATGCTATCGCCCACAGCATTAAGTGATACCGGCGCTCGCCACAAAACGGTTGCGTTGGTCTTCGATGACTACGAAACGTTAGATCTGCATGGTCCGATTGAAATGCTCGGACACATGCGCAACAGCCAGATATTGCTGGTGGGAAACCAAAGTGTTGTGCGCAGTTATCAAGGCCCTCGTGTGGTGACCGACAGACAGTTGCCAGATGTGATTCCGTGCGATCTATTTTTGATACCCGGTGGCTTAGGGACTCGCACTTTGGTTGATGACAGTGAGCTGGTTGATTGGCTAGTACGCCAATGTGCAGTATCCAAAAAGGTGTTTTCAGTGTGTACTGGCAGTGCACTGTTAGCCAAAACCGCTTTGCTGAATCAAGTGAGTGCGACGACCAATAAAATGGCCTATAACTGGGTAACAAGTTTGAATAGCCAAGTGGTGTGGCAGCCGACAGCCCGCTGGGTTGATGATGGCAAGTACCTAACTTCTTCTGGGGTTTCAGCGGGTATCGATGCCGCCTTACATTACATTAAACAAACCCAAGGTGAGGCTGAAGCTCGGCGAATAGAGCAACTCACGGAATATCAATGGAACAGCGATAGTCGCCAAGATCCTTATGCTATTTCAGTATAGTCAAAATACCACTTATTAGTTTTAGCTATTTATTAGTGGATTACAATATTATCCCCAACGGCACAGATGCGAAATAATTAGCCTATCTAATTGTCGGCCGTGGGGGTAATCGTGCGAAAACTATTAATCATATTATGTTGCGTTGTTTTTGTTAGCGCCTCGCTTAGTACTGAAGGTTTATTACGTTCAGTCATCGACTTAAGTGCTTTTTTACTGCTGCTCTATTTGTTGGTGGGGATGAAAGCCTCAAGTAAAGCTGATGATGTAGATAAGTGACCCACCACCGATTGCTAGCCATAACAACACACCCAGCAACAATGGTTTATGTCCGGCCTGACGCATCTTATTCACTGTAATACCTGCACCAATAAAGAACAGGCAGACAATCAATAAACGTTTAGCCAAGCTAAAGAGTATTTGGTAGAGCGCCTCTCCTTGTGGCAACCAATGTCCAATGGCAATCGCCACACAGTAGAATCCAATAAAATAAGGTACGGCCAAGCGCTTTTTATCACCGCCGAATAACATGGCGCTTAATAAAGCCAATGGCACTATCCATAACGCCCTGGCCAGCTTCACTGTGGTGGCTGTGACCAGTGCTTCATCACCATAAGCTGCGGCTGCGCCCACAACCGATGAGGTATCATGGATAGCAATCGCGCTCCAAACTCCAAAATGATATTGGCTTAAGTCCAGCAAATGACCAATAGTTGGAAATACAAACAGAGCCACAGAGTTTAGTATAAATACGGTGGCTAACGCGATGGCGGTTTGATCGGGTTTAGCGTGTATCGCAGGGGCGACCGCTGCAATGGCACTGCCGCCGCAATGAGGTGGCCAGTTTTACTGTCAAAATTAAGCAGCCTTGTCAGTAAAAAGCCTAGCAGTAAAGTGGCAATGATAGAGCCGACAATCAAAGGTAAGTTGGCCAAGCTGGCATTGATGGCTGATTCTAGCTGAATGCCAAATCCGAGGCCGACAATCGAATAGGCTAACAGTTTTTTGGTGATGGCGCCTAAATCCAGTTGCTTTGGTACTAGGCCTAAACTGGCTAAAGTTAATCCAAGAGTGAGTGCAACAGGAGATGAGATGATTGGCAGTAAGCACACCACCGCGATGAGGCAAAATGGCCAGTAGCGTGCTTGTTTATAAAAAGGGCGGGCGTGCGCGGTCATTCAGCCAGTACTCAAAGTCGTTGTCAGCTTCAACTATACAAACTGTTTGATCTTTAATAAATTCAATTCATTTTATTTATAGATTAAATTAAATTGACTCTTTAGGCTGGTTGGGCGATCAAACGCTTTAATTGATGATACTGCTGGCTCATTTACGCGCTGGCGGGGGGCGTAGCTTGAGCGCCATAGTAGCAGATATACCGCAGCGCGACGTATCCCACAACCAAGGTAGCAATGGTTAGTTCGATAACCGCCAATAGGTTTACTTGTTGTACATATTGGGCCGCAATATTGACACTGTCCATCCACTGAGCGGTTTTAAATAGGGCCGTAGCGCCGATGACCATGGGGAAAGTAAAGGCCGCATAGCCTGGGCTGAAAGGCAATTGCAGTAGTTTGAAAAATGCGAAATAGATAATTAAGGTCATCAAAACGGCAATGCCGAATAATAGCGCGATAATTAATGGCGATGGATTGGCAGACACTGTTAGGTAGCCAGCTAATGAGAGGCTGGCGGGTGCAGCAAGAATCGCCACCGTTGGCTTAGCGGCATCGGGGATCTCATGGGTGAACATCAATCGGTAGATCATAATAGGTAACATGATGGCATAAGTTGCCATCCCAAATACCAGTGCCGCGATGGCAAGCAGGTATAAATTGGGGTTACCTGAAAACGACACATCAGCGACCACAATGCCAACCGGCGGAACAAACCAGCTTGGCACCATATGGTGCAACTCAAACTCGCTTACCCGATGGAATAAGAAACTGGCCAGAAAAATAATGTGTAACGCAAGCCCTAGCAACCACAGAATGTCTCCCGTGTAAGCAGAGAATTGTCCCACTGAGTTAGATACCACCATGGTTGCCATAGCAAAGGTCGGCACAACACTACCCACTACAGGATGGGCAAGATCTTGCAAAAGACTGCGTGGGTGAGCAATAAATCGGCTGGTTAGAATCAACAGCAGTACGCTGGCAATGGCAGCGCTACTCCACTGACCGTAACCGTGTAAGTCAATAAAACTCTCCCAACACCAACCTAAACTGGCAATAGCTAAGGCCAAACCTGCCATAGGCGTGGGCGCACTGAGTAACTTTCGTTTAGCGGTGTTGATCATAGTGACCTCATTGGCAAAGAATAAGTAGTGTCGTCTAGGTTTTCAGTTGGGTTTGATGCGGCAGCAGCTTGTTTAGCGAGATAGAAAGCCTGAGTACTTGATGGGGTCACTATACAAATTGCCAATGATTAATAAAATTCAAATCATTTTATTCATAGCATCAATTTTTCTTACTTAAGGGGTGGTAACTGGCAATAAAAAAGCTAGCCTGAGTTGGCTAGCTTTTAGCGTAGGCGTTGGCTAATAGGTTAGCCAAACATCGTCGTTAGCGCATGGTAATGCTCTTACTATTTATATCATAGTCTGGAAAAAATCTGGAAACCCATGCCCACTCTATCTTTGTAGCGTTTTTCCAAAAAAGTAAAAAAATTAAAAGAATTTTGAGAAAAATAGAGTCTGGAAAATATATTTTCCAGACTCTATTCTCTAAATTTTGGTAAGCCTTTTTAGCAGAACTTAGCATTCTACAGAAAAAACTTGATACATTTATTAGACGTTCACCTTATTTTCCGATGCACCTGAATTGTGGTTTGTTAAGTTCAACTGACGCCGGTGACTGTAATCAATTCAGTTCTGTATATAGGTTAGCTAAAACCTTTTCAGTTTAACTGAAATTATTTTCTAAAAAAACGGGTCTCATATATTACTGTTGGTAAAGCCCCTCAAGCTGAGGAAGTGTTAGAAAGCATGATGGTTTGGAGACTTTGAATTCACCAAAACTATTTCTTCTTAACCCTGCTTGAATGAGCACGCAGTCATTTTCAGCTCTTGTTATTCCAACATAATGCAAGTTTTTTTCTTGAATTAAGTTTGGGTAAATTGGGTTGTCCCAATCACTATCAATAACCCTCTTAAAAGGGAAAACCCAGTCTTCAAGATCGAGGTGGAAAACTACTTTAAACTCTAGTCCTTTGCATTTATGTAGAGTCATGACTTGTACTTCATTTTTATCTATTGGTTTGAATAGTTTAAGTTGCTCTTCGTGTTCTAAGATTTGCTTTAATACATTATCAGAATCGTGAGTGTCATCTATTTGTAGGTTCAAAGCAAGATTACGACATTTGTTGATAAATTCATCGATATTCTGCTCGTTTTTTAAGTTCAGTAAATGTGTTCTAAAATTAGCTATGTGTTGCTTTTTTGAATTGATAAATTGAAATTGTTTATCAATTAAATCTTGAGCTGTTGGGATGGTTCCTAAACTAAATGCAAGTAGATCTGAATATAGGTCTGCACAGGCAGTTCCTAGCTCATCAAGTGGGGAGTCAACGTAAACTCGGTGATTCACTTCAAGCCCCGTAGACAGTAGTTTTATAGAGTCTATCTTTCTCGTTAAGATCGCAACTTCTGAAGGAGTATCTATATCGCCACTCTTTAGTAGTTCGGTAACCCACACTGATATTTGTTCTCCAACATTTTTGAGGTTTCCATCAAGCTCAAGTTGATGTACTCGGGCATCTCCTTCATATTCCAATAGTTGAAAATCTGGGTTTAGTAGCCTGGAGGCGTAGTTAATTATTGAAGGATGACTACGATGATTAATAGTGATTTCAAAATGTTTAAAATTATCTTCGTTATCAGAAAGTTGCTTCAATAGCTCCGGTGAGCCTCCGCGAAATTCAAAAATAGACTGCTGTATATCACCAACAGCTGTAGCAATCAGTCCTAGCTCAAAAAGCTTCAAAAATAATTGATGTTGAGCTTTGGAGGTATCCTGATATTCATCAATGAATATATGTGAGTATTTTGCCTTTATGTAACGCTGTGCAGCTGAGGACTCATTTAAAATATGTAGTGCAATCGCCGCAAAGGAGCTCATCCACAAAATTTCATCGTCAAATAGACGCTTAAATCCTTTATCACTATTCAAATCCTCCAGACTAGGTGACTTTTCATAGACATCAGCTAAGTATTTTTTATAAGGTGTTTGTAAGCGTTTAACTACTTGGCAATTATTCGGTGAACCATCCCAAACTCTTGATAAAAAAGGAAGAATGAGCTCTTTGTAGCAAAAACTATCAATGGTGCCAAAAAAGCTTTGTTTTGTGTCATGTGCATTAAGCTTACATCTATTTTTTAATTCGAGACTCGCTTTTCTAGTAAAAGTAATAGCGATGATGCCTTTATGGTTTAGTAGCTCAGGAGTTATTTGTCGGATTTTCTCCTTAATCACAGTTGTTTTACCACTTCCTGGGCAAGCAGTAATAACCATATTTCCTTTGTAGTTAATGGCATCTTTTTGTTGGTCGGTAGGTGTGAAAGCGCTCATATACTTACCTCTTTGCTGACTTCCACAAGCTTGCTTAGTGGTTTGGCTAATTCCCCTTCACTTAGTTGATTCAAGTCGGGCCTAATATGCTTCAATAGAGTGCGCATACGAAGTGCCTTTTTCTTTTGAAGGTAGTCAATTGCACTAGGTATAGTTGTTTTTCCCAGTGCTAAAAGGATTGGCTCAGAGAGCTCATTTATGAGATCGGTTTCTAAATCAATCTTAGATAAAAATATTCCTTTATCATTTACATTGTCTGATACAGATTCCCACTCACCGCTTTCAATGGTCTTTTGTGGTTTAACCATTATTTCACTATGCAGGAATGGTTCAATGTTAGCCAGCCTTAAGCAACGATTAATTCCCGCATATTGCCACTGATCTTTGTTGGGGATTTTTGAGATATCGTTATCTGTCCTCATTACCCAAGGTATTTCTAAGGCATTCAAAATTTCGATATAAACTTTAAATGAAATACCATCCACTGACAGAATCGAAAGGTTTTCAAAGTCTAGGTCAATGTCTAACTGTTCAGCTAGCTCATGGTAAAAAAGTACTTCTGATGGCCCTTCAACTAAAAATATACCACTTGAGAAGAAGGCTTCTGCTGGCAAAATACTCATACGATAACTCATATCCTCCCAGCCTTCAGCTATGCAATCAGAGCACCCTTCACTAGCTGCAACAGTTGCCCCATTTTTAGTGCGGAGTCGTACAATAGAGTCGGGCTTAAAATTGACTGTTATTTGAGGTGAGTGAGATGAAATAATCGTTTGACCAGGAAGCTCTTTGGTGAGATAGCTAGCAAGCTTTCTTTGCTGATGCGGGTGTAAGTGGGCTCCAGGCTCTTCAATCACATAGAAAACGACCTCATTATCTAGATCATGTTCAATGGCACTTTTAGCTTTCCATAAAGCTAAAAGTATTTGATTGTTTCTCCCATCCCCACCAAGCATAACATTTGAGCCATTTGATTTTGCACCCAACTGAAGTTTGTCAATAAAATCATTTACTTCGATAGCTCCTGTATCTAGTTGAACTTCATAGTCAGCGTAGTGATGAGCTAACTTCTTTAACTCTTCGTTCACGTCGCTGGTAGCAGATGTTACATATCTAAGTTGGGAAACTTTCCCATTAAGTGTCGAGAGGTCTTGACTTATTTCTGAAAAAAGTTCCTCATCGGCTTCAATATCTTCTTCGCTCAATAACTGTTGTGCAATACGTAAGAGCTGCTTTTTTTCCTTACGAATAAAGCGTTCAAGATCTCGTTGGGACTGGATATACTTCAAATTTACATATTTAAGATAAAATCTACTTGATACCTCTTGTAGATCTTCTAACGAATGTCCCACAAATAACTTGTAGCTTAAGTCTGATTTTTGAGCACTATATCTTATGTATGTTTCACCATCATCACTAACATTGCCTTTCAAGACCGATATGACTGCATCTTCAATGATCTGGTCAAATTTGATAGTGATTTCTACGGTATCACAAATTTCATTAGCATTGATGTGAAAGTCTAGTTCAGATGGCTCTATATCTGCTTCAGATAAGCTTTTATCAAGAACTATCCGTAATGCATGAAGCATATTACTTTTGCCAATATCGTTTGAGCCAACAACAAGGCTGCTAGCTTTGAAGTTAATATGAGCATCTTTGAAATTTCTAAAGCCCTTCAAATGTAGTGATGAAACTTTCACGTTGTTATCCTTCAATTTATAAAAGTTACTTTAGGGTTTATCTCATTTACTTTTTAAAAACGTAATATGAGGGTCACATGTATAAACGGCATGTCGCATTTTAAGCTTTTGGAAAGTCGGGTTTTTTGGTTAAAAGTGTATTGCAATAAAAACACTTCGATTTAGTATTAAAGTTACTTTTGATAGACTTGCTAATCAGCAAACTTTGTAGCCATAGACTGAGGTGGCTTTACAGGTCCAGGTGAACTAAACAATAAGGCTGTAATGAAAACTAGAGATAATGCCATTATTAATGGCATTACCCAGTTTTTAGCTACTTGAAATGATTTTTCACCACGTTTAACTCTTTCCCATTCGCTTTTCAAAATTCTTTGAGAATGAGTGGAAGCTAACTCGATTGCTTCAAGGGCTTTGGAGTAATCTTGACCTTTATTTATGTTTATTTCATTCTGTATTGCTGTTGCTGTATTAAGTAAACGGTTCAATTCAACATGTTCAGTTTCACTAGTGTTTAGTCTTAGCTTAATACGATACAGCGCTTCAGCACCATCAAATCGCATTTTACTAACTTGGTCTTTACTGAACCTAAAGCACTGAACGTCATCATCTGAGCTATTCGGACTTCTTGCTTCTTGCATAACCCGACAAAGAGCGCGTGCAGATGAAAAAAAGATAGCTAAATCAGCTCGCATTCCATCTATCCACGCTTGCCTGAACTCTGAAGTTTTTTGTTCCTTACTGAGAGTAAGATTTACAAAGGCAATAAGTGCTGTAATTAATGCTGCAACCACCGTAGCTATGGGGGCCAGCGGTACGTTTGAATAGTCCATGAACCTTACCCTTAAATAGAAAAAAACACCTTGAATCAGTCGATTGTATTGGCCGTATATACTTAGAACCATCCGTTTATTCAGCCACGCTCACTGTTGAGTCCACTGTGCTAACTTCCTCAGAATTTTGAGTATGCTTATAGAGGTCAAGAATAAAGTGCATTGGCACTGGTAATCGGTAGTGCCGACACCCCATTAAGATTATTGGCCAAAGTGAATATTTAAACGCACTAAGCTCATATACTTTGTCGGATTGCTGGCATTCATCATTAAGTTGTTTAATTAATTCTTTCGGTGGCTCAGTGACACACACATCAGACAATGTTGCTCCGTGCATTTTATCGAATCGGTAAAAATGCTTTTCTGACTCTTCATCGAAAAAGAAAACTTGAAAATTACAGTGAGGCAAGAACTTTTCTTTTATTTTTTTTACTGTTTCATATGGTTCCTGAAACCCCATAACGGCAGAAAAAGCTGAGATATAAGGGTATAATATTGAGCCTTTTGTTACGCTTTTTCTGTATTCTTCATTTTTTTCAACTGGATGCTCAATCAATTCTGCATAAGTTTGAATTGTTGTGGGGTAGTTGTCATGTAGCTCAAGCATCTGATAGATATTCTGGGTTATGTTCACTAACCATGCATGAATATCGCTCCAATGCTTCACATTTAAAGATAAAAACCACATCGCTATAACAAGATCTATTGCTTGTTCGTCTTTGTATGGGGTAAACAAAGCGGGATTATTAACAATTAGCTTTTTTATTGATTCTTGGTATTTAGAGACGATATTTGAGAAATATTCGAGAGTGTGTGTATCCTCTTCGTTTGTTTGGGCCAAATACCAATAGGCCCAGCAACCTCCTAAAGCTAATCGGCCAAGAACATCAAAAAGTTTCAGATTTACATCAACGGCACAGGAAGGCTTCACTGCATGTGATAATGCATATAAATTACCAGCATGAGGAATGATTTTTTCCTCTAAGTAACTCTTTGAAACTTTCATATTTAATATCTGAATTGAATTCAATGTTTCCAGCGTCGCTATTGCAAGTTTGTTCTTTTTATCAAATGCAAATTTTGCAGCTTCCCAAGCATTCAGCAGCGAAAGCTCTGTAGATAAAAATATACTTTCTAGGTTGTCTTCGTCTCGACACCACGAATACAAAATCCAAAGACATAGGTAGAGTTGGCGAATAGCAGTTAAAGTTTGTTTAGGTTTTTTCCCCTCAGTGTTCGTAAGGCGATAAGCGAGTTGACTAAAATGTTTAAATGAAATGTCTGGTTCATCAATCATCGCTAATGACTTTCTTAGTAAGCCTCGACAGTTTTCAGGTAATAATTCTTCTTTTAATAAGTGCTTCTCTATAAGCGCAGCTAAGCGATCACCATTCCACTCAGAAAAGCTTAATTCATTAGATTTATGTTTTTCCAAAAAACCACTAACATTAGCTCTAACTTCTTCTTTTACTTCACCACCAAAACACAAACATATTTCAATGGGTTCAGATTTGTACTCAACGGGTATTCTTGTTGGTATAAACACGTCGATTATTTCTTCTATCGATGGCCTTAGGTCCTGTGGATTACCGCTGCTCCAATCTTTTCTATTTAAGTCCCCGGACTTGACTGAAAACAGGTAAACTTTATTTTCTGAGTCTTCTGAGAGCTTCCCGTAAGCGCCGACGTCAACACCGTATTGCCTGCTTCCAATACCAGGTTTGAGAAACACTTCGCACCCTATTTGAGATAGCAAGTCTGGCAATAACGCATCTAGTTCACCGCGTTCCTTAAGTGACGCTAGATATTGTCTAATAACTAATTTCATGAATGACACCCCTCTACTCTGAATTGGCGTATCATGTTTTCAAGGCTATGTGGGTCTAAGTTATGCATTGAGGCTATTTCGACAGAATGACTTAGTTCTTGAAGCGGAATTTCTTGTCGGTTTTTTTCATCACCATGATGAATGTAATGTATGAATTTATTGCCATACAACAGAACTGACTCATTTCCGAAAAATAATGAAGAGAAAATTGACTTGCTCCTTGCTTGCTTCATCGATGCATCCATAATCCTTTGATGGTGTTTCCAATAAGTATGTCTATCTTGTTCACTCGGCCTTAATTCATGAATACCTGATGCAGCTTTTAAAGCTTTTTGATAAGAACCAAACTGGACTAATACATCTTCTGCTAATCTTAAGGCTTTTGCATTTTTTGAGATCCTTAGTCCTTCTAGGTGTTTATAGATACTACCTGGATAACTGATGAGCAAAGGGTTGAATACTAGATGCTGAATGTCTTTTAATTCTTCATCCGGGGCATCATCTAATAGTGATTCGATCAAACTTATTGCCGTTTTTGGTTGCACAAAAAACCAACCACACGCTTTTCTTGCGAGAAATAAATAAACACCTTTTTCTTGGTTAGTTAAGTACGTTTTGTCAAAGCTTAAACAAATTCCTTCATCTGAGCCTTTAAGTAAGTGGGTGCAATACTTCCCTAATTTAACGTTTTTAGATAGCAGCCACCTAGTTACCAGTGATGAAAGGTAGGTTTCTTTATGTTGATGGATCTCTCTAATAAAGCTGTCAAAATGTTTCACTGGTGCTTCATAACTGCTTTTCGAAAAAAACTTTTCTAAAAAGCTTACGCAAGTATCAAACTTCCCACTTTTAACTAGTCGCGCTAATGCATAATCAATTTTATCAATTGTGTCTTTGTTCTCAGGCTTGGTATGACAACAAATATCAAGTAAATAAGACTCAACCCCCTCGGTGATTTTACCTCCTTCCCGAAACAAAATTTCTGCTGAAGTATGCACATATCGTTCACCAAAAAAATCTTTTTGATCTTCCAGAACTTCGACAAAATGGCACTCTAGCGATGGTTCTTGAAGTACTAAGGAAAACAGAGCATTCATTGATGTTGCTAAGAGCAAGTCTGAGCTATTGTTCTTTGATGCTTGTTTTATTGTTAGCACTGCATCCTTTGCTAAAATTTGGTCAATATACTGAATGCGTCCCAAAGCGAAAGTTGCACGCTGCCTCACTAATTCATTGCTGTGAGTTACCAAATCGATAGCTTTTTTTGCATAAAGTGATTCATTTAACTGAGCTCCAGATATAAGGGCTACAGATAAGTGGTCAAAATTCTCGTCAATATCAGTTAATGAAATATCTAATAGTTGTTTAGGACGTTTAGAGTCTTTTTTACAAAATTCTTGAAATGGTCCTAAAATCCAATAGGCTGCTCCGTCTATCCCCGCTTCAAGAGTTAAGTGTTTCACACTGTCCGCTACACTTTTAACTGGCGCATTAATTTTTGGTAATATATCTCCGAATATCTGCCGAACAGAGAAAAAGTCATGCCTTTCTTGAGAGTTTTCTAAACTTCTAAAAATCTGAACTAAATCGAAGATTCCTTCGTTATGTAATTTGGATAAAATACTAGGAAGCAGTTTATCGTTTTTATGGTCTTGGTAGTATTCTTCGCCGATGAGCTCGAAAAAAGTACCGTCCTTAGTAGCTTTTATTATCTTTTCTTTTAGATCATCCACAGTCGTTCCTTCACTTGTAAGCTAAGCACGCCGTTATCAGGTTATCTAACTGCAATGTAATAACGATTTCGGATACTAAGTTCATTAATGTATCACTGCTAAACACTTGTTGCAAAATGAATTATTCAATAATTTAACGTTAGTTAAAAGGAAGCGCCGTGCATAGTGATTTATGACGTTTCTATTCAATATTTAGTGTGTTCATATACCGTTGAACACTGTGCATAGGGTCCTCAAATGACGAGGTTGCGTTGGCTCATGGATTCTCTAATATCAGTTGTCCATCTAGAAACTGGGTATCGACCCCTAGTATTATCTCGAAAGTTTTAATCTCAATTTTTTACTTGCTTTTCCATTGAGATAAGTAAAATCAATTGATTATGTTTTACTATATTTAGATAATAGCCGCAGAAACTATGCATTCGCGTTTTGATCAATGACATATGACTAATTTTCAAGTATTTAAGAGTGTTATTGAGGCTGTAGCTGAATACGGTTTGTGCCATACAAACGTTTTAGTTCGTGAGTATGGTTTCAATACTCGAGCTCTGGTACTGTATATTTGAACATGTAAAAGGAGCCTATCTTTGTTCAAAAAATTTGGTTTTAGTGGAAGCTCTGACTTTTTCAAAGAGCTTGGCGATGGAGTTGGGAAAGGTTTATTCATTTTGTGTGCGGCTATAGGAACTGTGTTGTTAACGGTCGGTAGCGCATTTGCTGGTAGTTACACTTTTTCCACCGATTGGGGGGCCGCTTCGGGTTTTTTCTCGTGTGCTTGGCTAATTATATATAACCCCAACACAGCCTTGATATCTGGTGGGGCTCTATTTTTATTGGGGGCGACGGGAACATACAAAGACCAAGATCGTCAAAAGCAACAGATGGTTGAGTTGCAGACTGAAAATGAAGAGTTAAATGATACTAAAAGTGCTTTGAATTCAAATCAAGAGGAGTTACAGGAGCGCCAGTCAAGAATAATTGGGCTTCATGGTGAACTTGTACAAACGTGGCTGAAAGGGATGTCAAAATTTTTAGGACTTGATAGTAACTCTAGGGTAACCATTTATTATGAACATGCTGAAGAGTTTTATCTTTTAGAAAGATACTCTAAGAATCCTACCTACTCCAAAGTTCATAGGCAGAAATTCCCTCTTAATCAGGGGGTTATAAGTAGAGCGTGGGAGCATGAGCATCATGTCGAGAGTAATTGTCCACATTCAACTAAGGATGATTATGTCAGCTACCTTTCAGACGCATATGGTTATGAACAAGAAAAAATTCACTCTTTAACTATGAAAAGTTGTAGGTATTACGCTAAAGCCATTATTGATGCTGATATTCATATTGGCGTTATTGTTTTTGAAGGAACAGAAACTGATTTTCTTGATAATGAACTTAGTAAGAACATAGATTCTTATTGCAAAGACCATCAAGGGCAATTATCTAAATTTGTTCGAGACAGTTTATTATTTGACAAGGAAGTTAATATTAAGAGAGAAGGTAAAACCATCTCTGTTGAAGATGAATTTTTTCAAATGATGGAGGCTGAAGAATGAAAAAGCTGCAACGAATTATTGCTTTTCTATGTTTGGAGTACCCTCATAAGTCAGAAATAACCAAAGCCAGATTGACTAAAATGGTGTATTTGGCGGATTGGTTTTCTGCATTACTAGATGGAAAGCAATTAACAAGTATTAAGTGGGTTTTTAACCATTACGGGCCATATGTTGATGATGTTGTTGATGCAGCACATAGTGCACATGGATTTAAAATTGAGCATCAAAATACTATGTATGGGACATCAAAATATGTGATTTCTTACAAAGGTGATGTTGAAGATATTGATTTAAAAAAGCGTGAGAAAGAGATTTTGAATGCAGTAGTTAACAAGACTAAATCTATGTATTTTAATGACTTTGTTGATTATGTTTACTCAACTTATCCTGTCAAAACGAAAGAAAGATATTCGACATTTGATTTAGTATCTTTGGCAAATAAATATAACGAAGAAAGCCTTAAAAAGGCTGGTAAATCAGGCGTATAAGTGAGAAGCGAGCTCTAGCATCTTAATTTGGTCTATAACTTTATAACAAACATGTGTCTTAGTTAAAACTTAGGCTCTAACCAGTTTTGGCTGAAAGCTTGTTAGTGAGTCGAGCTTACTCTTCTTAGAAGGTAAAACATTGAGCATTCTCAAAGAGCTTCTTTTTAGTTTTATGGTGACACCATATTCTAGTTGTATAGCTTTAAAATGGTGAATCAAAAGTAGAAACAACCTTCTCTCTGAACCTTCCTAAGATCTCCATTGATTGGTTGGTTGAACTGGGAAAATGAACATCTTCAATGGTTTGAGTTGGGAGTGAATTTGCCTGTTTTTTATCGAACATGTCTCTAAGACTTAGCGCAAAACTATATGATTTATTTGGAAGCAGGTTTGCTCTTTTATCATAGATAGAAGCTTTAAGAACGGGGTGATTGCTAGGTTTAGACTTCCTAATCACAACACCGCTATCAGGAAGTTCAAGCTCAATTCTATGTGCAAATTTGGCAAGTTTGGGTTCTGCAAAAGTGAAGAGCCAAGCTTGTTGATCTAAAGCTCTAGTGGTTCGCAAAATACGCCCCAAGATTTGCCTAAAGTACAATTCAGTTTTCACTCTACTGAGATGGCAGCAAACCTGTAACCTTGGAATATCAGTACCTTCACTGATCATTCCCACACTAACTATCCACTGTGTATTGTCATGCCTAAATTTGTTGATTTTGTCCGATGGGGTAACTTCCTGATAAGTGACAATTGTAGCTGTTTGTTGGAACGTATCATTGAGTATTTTTAAAATATAGACAGCATGTTCAATTGAAGATGCGACGACTAGCCCAGCAGCATCAGGATTTAGCAGTCTGATACTTGTTAGCTTATCTATTGCTAGGTTTAAAATATGATGGATTGCTATATCATTTTTGATGACCGATTGGTATGAAATTGATGACCCTTTAAATAAGTCATCAAAACTACTAAAAGTTTGGATCTCATGATCTTGGTTTGTAACTGATAGTTCTTCGTTATCAATTAATACTATTTTTGGGTTCCGGCAAACACCATCCCTCACGGCTTCTTTTAAACCGTAAATATAGTCACATTGAATTTTGTTATCTGGGTCTAGATAGTGAGATAAAACAATCGGAGCTTGATCTGAGCGCCAAGGTGTACCTGTTAACGCTAAGGTATATTGCGCTTGATCTTGTATGTTGAGTAAGATCTCCTCTCCCCAAGCGTTGGCATCTTCAAGAGTACTACCAGAGCAATGATGGATCTCATCAAAGATTACCAATACTCGATTTCTTTTTAGTAGCTGCCAGAAGTCTTCTTTGAAAGAGAGCATACCTTGATAGGTATATGAACAGCCTACTGAACCAATTACACCATCAAAGCGGCATTCCAGCCGGTGTGAAAATGTTTTTTGAATACCTTGCGAGATGTTTACTGAAGGAGAAAAGCACAATACAAAATCAATAAGATCTTGCTCGAATAATTCCGCTGCTACCTCTGCCGCCATAATCGTCTTACCTGCCCCTGGAGTAGCTAAACATAGGAAGTGTCTTTGATTGGCATGAAAGTGCTCTAGAGCGCGATTGACGCACTCTGATTGCCATTGTCTTAATTGCATTAGAGTTACTTCTGTTGGTGCGAGAGTACTGATTTGATAGCTTTGATTTGCCCAAGTAGTTTTGAGCTATTTTCTCGAGCTAGCATGTACTGCGACTCAAGGTGTTCCTTCATCTCTGGGAAGTATTTGTATAGCCGCATGTATTCTTCCGACTCGCCAATGCTTGTAAGCAGATCGACTTCTGATTGCTTAAGGCGTTCTTTTAACTGCTGGACAGCAGCTTGTTCAGTATTATCTAGCAATTTTTCTGGGTGCCGGTCATCGTCAGTACGCTCATTTATGACGAAGTTGGTTTGATAGAATTGCTGCGCCTTTTGATATGTTGCTTTTTTTGAGTCCTCACTCTTATTCTTTTTTAAGACTCCTTTTTTAACGAGTCTACTGACCTGCCTATAGATAAATTTATATGCTTCGCTAACACTCTGCTTGTTAGTCGAGGCAGCCAAAAATCTATCGCGTAACTGCACTACTTGGAAATTATTAAAGTTCTCGTCCTGGAGAATAGTATGCAACGTAGTGCATATTTTGATTGAAACTTTCGGCATGACTTTCTCACAAGGTGTTAATCACTAGCTCTAAGGAGTAGGAAAACAATACAAACTAAATGCGGATTATAATCCGTGGCTTTGTAAGCCGCAACTTTGGATAGTCTTTATCTTTAACGAGATGAAAAATGAAAGACTTAGCAATCCAATTTGGCCTAAATTTACGGAACAAACGCAAGGAGTTGGGAATATCTCAAGATAAATTGGCACTTTTAGCTGAGATTGATCGCAGCTATGCAGGTCGAATAGAGCGCGGGGAGGTCAATATCACGCTCGAAAAGGCTTATCAGTTGGCTGAAGTTTTAGGTTGTGACGTAAGGGAGTTGCTACCTTAAATTTTTAAATATCGAAATGAGTCTAGCTGCTTGAGCTTTGCAAACTCTCGAGCCTCATTTTTTGTTTTGAAAGGATGTATACCTAGCTCTCGTAACTGTTCAATTGCTTTCCTTGGGCAAGCAACCATCCAATCATTCTCACTACTCATGAAGTTTGTGGATGATAATTTTACTGTACGAATTTCACCGTTATGAATAAACGTCTTAGTAAGCGACTCAATGTAGTCTAATTCTGGAAGAATTTGCTGGCATGTATGATCGTAGAATCTAGGTTTTGTGTGCATAGTAATCAAGAAGTACATTTTTAATTCTCACTTACTATATCGTTATCCAATGGTCCCACTGCGATTTGTTTGCCCAAATCGAACCCAATTACTATTTCGCAGATATTTGGGTCTAGCTCAAGTTGTTGGCACACCCGATTGGCTTCGAGTACTTTTTTAAATGGTTTGGCTTGGTCAGGGAGTTTATGCCATCCCTTAAGAACACGTTCGGGTGAAATGTCGAATTTTGCTAAAAATTCATCTGAATCTGCTCGATAAATCAAGTAACCAAAGAATGGGATATGTTCTTCCACCCCCAAGTTTTTTCGTATCGTGTTAATATTTGGTTCGTCCATAAACACCTATTAATAATCCAAACATATGAGCCAGAAAGCTACATTAATTGGTTGATGTGAATGAGGCAAGCCTTAAGTAGTTAGCCGATTCATTTTAGATTAGTTAGACTCTATGTTCTAACGTGATTCAGCCTCTTTGCTTCCTAGAGCCATTGCTCGTAACATTTATACCGCCCCCTCTGATAATATCTTAAAAGTGGAAGTTTCCACCTCTACGGTTTCCACTAGCAATTCTCAAATAGGAATCTAAAGCAGCACATGTCTCTCGACCTAAGACTGCAGAGATCTTTATAGTAGCTTTTTGGTGTTGTGGGCCGTAATCTCCATCTTTGTCAAGTGACATTAGCGCTATATAAATACAGTTCCAAAGTTGAGCTAAATCGCTTTGTGATGGAGTAAGACGAGCATTTTCATCATCACAATTGATACAAGAAAGTTTGATTAAGCCCTTGTCAGTTACCAGTTTACTTTTTGTGAGTGCAAGAAAGTAATCAATTTCACTATTTCCATCAGCATTTCTTCGATAATCCCTCTCAACTTGAAGACCTTTATTCATTGTTCTTAGTTGAAGTAAAATCAAAATTATTGAAATAAAAGTAAGAATAGGGGTTAATATACCGCCAAAAAATGACCCTAACTCAGCCCAATGTGTATGGTTCGACCAATACCCAACACCAAAGTTATCAATATATAAGCCGATTGGCATTACAACAGCCAAGATAGCTATAGCTATGAATAATTTGATATTGATAACTTGTTGTTTTTTACTGCTTGATTTCATATTTAAAGTTAAAAAATACTTGTTTGAGGGGGAAATGATTATTTCACCAAACTTGTTCTTGCACAAAGCTAAATCTTTATCGTCTGCGGTAGTATTCCTGGGAAGGTACCTATGAACGTTTCATTGATAGGGTGTTGCTTGTCTCTAACTCTGCAACTTGATACTGGTATTGCTGAATGGTGAGAGCTAGCTCATTATGTTGACTTGCCATATTTGCTAGCTGTGTTTTCAATTCACCCACCTGGTTTCGGTACTTTTCTTTGAGCCGAGTTTCATTGTTTAATCGTTCACGCAAATTGGCTATTTTTTCTTCGTACGCATTTTGAGCATTAGCTTTAGGCGAGTTTTTTACCGCGCAATCCTTAACTTTTTTAACGAAATCTTTGTAGTAGTAAGCTGAACCATTACCAAGCCCTGCTTCTTCTTCGACAGCCTTTACCGATAGTTTTTGAGTTGAGGGAATTATTCGAGTTTGCCTAGTTAAGATACGGTCTAAGGCTTCTTCAAGGTTTATAAGAGTGACTTGTGATTTACTCATAGTTCGTACCTTTTGGGTCAAATTTATCATGAGGGATTTTAAAGAAGTGCATTACCTTTTCAGCGGCCCTAATTTGAGTGATGTAATGGCTAAACATTGAAGATGTTAAGCTGCCAACACTGTCCAAATAGAGTACTTGATCAGTGGCCCATTTGTGTCTTTCGATCCAGCTTTGAGCTTTATCTTTGTCAATTAACTGGTTTTCACACTTAAAGCAGTTTGCAGGGGAAGTGACCTTATCCATTCTGCAATCATAGCCAGCAAGGCAATATGAGTGAAGCGTTCCCACTAAATTTAACCTACCAGCTTTTACATGTTCGTTAATTTGCTCCCAAGATTTTAAATCTTTTGGGATACTCGCTCGCTCCTTTAAAATTTCTAGGCCTCTTTTCCCATAAAGTACTTCGCTAGAGTTATACCATTTATAAAAATTATCGGTGGTTATCTCATTGGCCACATTTAGTATTAGGCTTTTAAGATCATGGTCTGATTCAATCCCTTGAAGGTGTGCTGCAGAACTACCTTCTCCGTACCAGTCTGTAGTTGGTATATCTAAGTGCTTGAATTGGTCTTTTACTGCGACTACGGAACACAGATTATGACGTCTAACAAATACTGCAAAAGTTCGACGAAATTGATGGGTTGTTAAGGGCCATATTTTCCCGAGACGAATTCTTCTATCCGCGTTCAAAGGATTACGGTTGGGGTTGATGAGTTTAAATTCTTCAAGAGAATGCTCATCAATGATAGCTCCTGCTTCTAGGGCTAAAGCATTAAAATGAGAGCGGAGATGACCCTCAAATCTGATATTTGGTAATTTTTTCTTGCGTGATTGAGTTAACCAAAGGCAGCTGGCTTCTTGGTTTTTCATAGGGCTGTCACTGCAAAGTAACTGGTTTCTCATGTCTCGAGTGAGTGCTTCCGCTAATTCGATTGCCTTTTTAGTAATAGGTGAGGTTACCCATTCGGTTTTTTGACCTCTACTTTGCGTCATTTTATGTTGGTATGACTGTACGCTATAAATTGTTTTATTATTAAACTCGCGTTTAATGAAGCTGTCACTATGAAGTCCATAAAGTTCACTCTTACGCATGCCAGTGAAGGCTGCACAAACAATATAACAAGCTGTTTGTATTCTCACTAGCCAAGCTGTGAAGCTACCAATACCTGTCATGATGTACTTCTCTAATGCTGTTCCAGTGAGGAAAGACTCTATAATTGCTTGATATCGTTGAGGCTGATGTTTGCTCACTTCAATTCTGTAATTCGGCGAGCTTCTGTCTATCCAATTCCAAGTACCTGAGTCAATCTTCTTGTTGACATACTGCTTGCCTAATTCATAGTTTTTCCGAAGCTCTGTAGCCAATTCACAAAGAAGCTCCTTGTGAGGGTGAAACTCTTCAACATATTCGATTGTCTTACCGTATATTTTTTCCATTAGTCCTGCTGGGATAGCATAGAACTGATCAGCTTTATTTTTTTGAGGACAACAGTACTCTTTTGCTAGCTCAACACCACTTTGCTCTGTTGGTATGATCAATTGAATGGGTAAATATTCGTGGGATAACTCCACTCGATTTAATATTGAAAAAATATGTTCAGCATTGCCAAGACTATATTTTTGCTCTTCAATATAATTACAAAACTCATAAAATGAGACTGGGTGTGATAAAACCGCTATGCTATCCCACTTCATTTTGTCTAGAAATTTATAGACCTGAGTTAACTTGCTATGAAGTGCAATTAATGATGTTGGCTTTAACGGTGTTGTTCTGCGTTGTGCTGCGGGTGTATACATCCATGTGAAGCAAATAAGCTTGAACTCATTTACAAGTTTTTCCGAATTGATTTCTGAAAAGAATAATTTATTTTTATTTGTTATTTTTTTATCTACATATGCAACCATATCCCATTCATCATCGGCAAAATAACTCTTGTTGGCGCCAGTGTGATCTTTCGTTACAGGTATGGATGCAAGACCGCGAGCATCGTCATTCTTATAGAGAGCGATAATATTATTAAAGCCATCTAAATTTTCTTTTAACACTTCACCTGGTAGGTTTAATAAAACTCTCATTTATCTCCTTAGAACAAGTAATTGATATTCTCTGGCCAGATGGGATGGCGGCCTTCTTGTTTTAGTTTTCTTGTCGCTTTGCGTCTTACTGCAGGAGCTACTGAAAATATAGCGAAGTCTATTTTATCTATTAGATCTTTGAAGTTCCTGACGAATTGAGTGCTATTGATATGGTCGCGGATTGATTCATTGATTGCTTCTTTAAAGCTAAGTAAGCACCAAATATCCTCTACTTCTTCTATGATGACTTGGTTTGAACAACTAAAACATTTGAGAATATCAGAGCAAGCTAGATGATCTACATTTAGTGTTTTAGGGCTGAAATTCATTTTTTTACGATAGATATCAGCTTCTGCGCCAAGTGGCTTTTTACAACCGGAACCAATTACCGTTTTTTGAGGCTTGTTGTGAACTCGAGAGTATTTCTGTAAAAATGCTTCATGAGGGAGTACTTCGACATCAAGCTGCTTTTTTGCATACTCTTTGGACTCAGACAAATCTGAGCATTTTACCATTGCTTCCATAGTGTGAGCGGCAGCTTGTAATTGCTTCTTGTTATCAATCTGACTGCCTTTGGTATAGTGACGACTTAAGGTTTGGGGGGGTATTCCCCATCAAGAAGGCTGTTCCAACAGTATCGCCAGTGATATCAAGATAACGTGCGCTGCCAGATGCTCTAAACCTTTTAGCTAATGGGCGTAATGGCTGGTTTCTTTCATCTAGAGGGTTAAAACACTCTAACAGCCAATTGGTAACAGAACGCAAATGAGATGGTTCTACCGGAGCAGTTTTACCTCTGCTCACTTGGAAAAATAGATGATCGTCGTTTGAATTGACTACTCTGCTTAACTGCAACAATTTCTCTATAAATAATAGGGCGTGCTTAGGTATATGCTGCGTGTTATTATCACCAATGGATATAGTGACATATTTGTTTGCTCTTGATTTAAAAACACTTTGAGAATAAACAAGCCCTTTACTTAGGTTCTCTTCATTAAATTTTTTCATTTTAAGTAAAGTCGTCATATTTCCCCATGTATAGTAAGACATGAGAAAATATCCAAGTCCAAAGCACTTCGTTAGGGCGCCAGCAACTTCAATCTTTTTTCCTTGGAGATTGACTATAGCGGTATGCTCTCTTGG
Organism: Shewanella waksmanii ATCC BAA-643; assembly: GCF_000518805.1. GTDB lineage: Bacteria > Pseudomonadota > Gammaproteobacteria > Enterobacterales > Shewanellaceae > Shewanella > Shewanella waksmanii. The sequence continues at coordinate 145,357 of NZ_JAEH01000005.1, read as the reverse complement.
CTGCGCATTTATGTGTACTTCTGGGGCTTCCATTATTTGGCGATGAAGTTGGCGAAATAATGGGTGGAGTAACCTGAGAAGCGTTTTAAGTTCCTTATCTGAATATCCTTCCGTTGGGTTTACTTCACTTCGAAATAGGCCGCGTGATGAAAACCATTTTTTTACCGGTAGATCCAGTAGTTTGAATAAGCACTTAATTGAGCTATTGAGCTTTCGGGCAGTATTTACATGCATGGCCCCTAATCTAACTTTCTCAATGAGATTTTGTTCCCATCGTGATGCGGTCTCTTTAGATTCGAGCTGAAGTTTATGTAGATCAGCAAAACGAACATACTTAGCCACGTCGTTAACGTAACCATGTTTTGTATTGTCGGACTGATCATGGCTATTGTTTAGTACCCTAAACCAACGTATAACGATTTCATCTCTATTGGCAAAGTGAGCTTTAGCTAGGGCCGACTTAATTGGAACGTTAAAGTATCGATAGCGGTTGAAGTCAAAATATTGATATTTGGCTATACCAACCTTTAACTTCATCACTATTCCCTCTATTGGCGCTCGCTCACTCATATACAGCCTCTTCCAATATTTGATCTAGCAAACTGACAGCTTTTTGGATGTTTTTATCTCGTTCGAGGAAATCTACATACTTCCACATGGTGGCTTCATTGTTATGTCCCATCCATGCCATCATTTGAGTGACAGCATCTTTTTGAAGTCCATGCTCTAGCAATGATGCTAGTCTGTATGTGCAATATGTTGCTCTGAGATCATGGGGCTTATGCTTGAACAAAATATTGTTTTGGTTTTGAATTTTTAGTTGTAACCTACGAAAAGACTGATGGACATTGTTAGATGAAAATGGCGTTCCATTTTTGGTTACAAGGAGGTATGGACTTTGTTTTCCCTTAAGCCTTTTTTGCCTACGTATCGAGTTGGCATATGAGTTCATCATTGCTGCTAGCCTACTTGATAGTTCAACTTTGCGTTCTTTTTCATACTTGGTTTTTACACCATTGCTTGGGCCAATAGTTACTTCGATATTTGTATTCTGGCTGTATGCTTCTAAAGCCAATGAAAGAGGAACAGTGCATGCTTCCTCTATCCGTAGGCCTGAATGGATTTGTAGAAGTTGCTGGATGATAAACTCAATGCCAAATGTGGAAAGCTCCTGGGCATACAATTCAACTTCAACTTTAGTTAATGGGTTAAGGGATTGAATTTCACTTTTCTTAGGAACTTTTATGCGCAAGTCTGTACTAGTAACCACATAATGGGGGTTTAAGTGGTTCATCATTCCTCTGTTACGAACATGGATTAGCTCATACTCAAAAGGTTTAGATCTTTCGTCAATGAGCAACATTCTGTTTGATATGCACCATTCATAGAACTTAATAACATGCAGCATGTATAGAGATGCAGTTGAGAATTGTATATCGCCACTTCTAGCTTTAGCTAACAAGTCATCATTCCTAAAGCGGTAAGTCGGCCTAAGAAACTTACTTGGAGGAAAGGCATCCCACTCTAAATCATGTTCCTCTAGAAATGACCAATATCGCTTTATTGCTCTGACTGCTGAGTTCAGGTTCTTAGATCTTCGGATATTAACTAGGTAGTTGAACCATAGGTTTACTGGAAGCAGATATTGATGGTTTGCATTGTAGAAGGTAGGGAAGCCATCGAGTTCAATGGGTTTATTTAATGAGGACTTGGGGTGTATACGTGGAACACTAATTGAAGATGAAACAACAACGTACGCCATAAAATTTACCCTCATTAAACGTGAGATATTTAATGAGGGTAATACAGTTTTTCCAGAGTATCAAAAACTACAGTTTAGTTTTCCAGAAAAAGATCTACATAGTAACAAACTCTTCTGCGCCAGTGGGGTGAATAGCAACAACTGCATCAAAATCGGCTTTGGTGGCGCCCATTTTCATTGCGACACCAAATCCTTGCAGGATCTCATCCATGCCAAAGCCGATACCGTGGATACCGACAACCACTTCATTGTCACCGGCGCAAATTAGCTTCATTTTGCATGCTTGGCGGTGGGCAGTAATGGCGGTGTACATTGAGGTGAAACCAGAGGTATATACCTTGATATTATCTTCACCATATTGGGCGATGGCTTCTGGCTCGGTTAAGCCCATAGTACCAATTGCTGGATGGCTAAATACTACTGTTGGGATCACGCTGTAATCCATCTTCGCATCTGGCATGTTGCCAAACAGGCGCTCCGAGAGTAAACGGCCGGCTTTAACCGCAACGGGCGTCAACTCTACGCCACCTTCCATAATGTCACCCACACAATAAATACCTTTAGCGGTCGTATTTTGTTGCTCGTCAGTGACCACATAACCTTTAGTATTGAGCTGAACATCGGTATTTTCTAAGCCAATGTTTCCGGTTGCGGGTGAGCGACCAATGGCCCAAATAAGGGTATCAACGGTGATGCTCTCGCCATTTTCTAATGTCAGCGTCAAGCTGTCATCGGCATTCTTGCTGACTGATTTTGGAATACTGTGGGTATGTAAAGTCGGGCCGTCAGTCGCCATTGCATCCGTTAATGCTTCGGTGAGCATAGGGTCAAAGTTACGCAGAGGTGCATGCTTACGCACTAACAAATGGGTTTCACTGCCTAATGCGTGTAACACACCTGCAAGTTCGACAGCGATATAGCCCGCGCCTACAACAGCAACGCGTTTGGGTTGTTCACGCAGAGCGAAGAAACCGTCAGAATCGATACCGTATTCAGCGCCAGGAATATCAGGAATAGTCGGTGCGCCGCCTGTGGCGATGAGAATGTGGTCGGCTTGGTAATGTTCACCATTGACTTCAATGGTGTTGCCATCAACAAAGCGGCCGTAGCCATTGATGACGGTAACATTGTTGCTGGCAAAACCACGGCCATAGGCTTCATGAATACGACCGATATAGGCTTCACGATTATCGACCAACGCGTTCCAATCAAACTTATTGACTGAAACATCAAAACCGTAATCTTTAGCGTAAAGGTGCATTGCTTCAGCGACATGGGCACCATACCACATGACTTTTTTCGGAACACAGCCCACATTGACACAGGTTCCACCTACGTGTTTTGCTTCAATCACTAGCACCTTAGCGCCACGCATTGCCGCGCGATTACCTGATGCGATGCCACCGCTGCCGGCGCCTAAACAGATGTAGTCAAAATGCTGAGCCATATCTTTCTCCAAAGTTTTGCATTGATGCAGATGCTGGTCATTGTAGGGGCATTTAAATTTGCAAACCAGCTTTCGATATAGCTAAGACCCGTTTATTGACTTTTGTATTGCAAGTTAGCGTCGATATTGGCAGCGGCTATGGTCACTCGGTTTTGGTCCCATGCCGCCACACTGCAAACATTGCCACTCTTGCTGACGCACGGCGAGCTCCTCAGCATGATGACTAAATTGCTGGCGTCTTTGACTGTTTAGTTGTTTTTCTAATCCTTGCATACGTTTATCGAGCCAGCGACAACTGGGGTTATCGGCTACGTTTGGGCGGCGTTTGTTCAAGCGGCGATCGGCTTTTGAATGTTTAGTCGAGGGGCGGGATTGAACTTGTTGAGATTGGCTGCTTACCGTAGGCGTGTATTGTAATGCCACGTCGGCTTTTTCTGGCATGGCAATGGGGTTGCCGTGACTATCGAGCACACTGCCCAACGGCAGATGTGATTGCGTTTCATTGGCGCTTACTTGACTGAGCGTTATCCAAACTAACAGACAGAAACTGCCCCAACACCAATAGGGACGTAGGTTGACTGACATAGGCCATTCCTTGTGCACAATTGAAAGCGTTCCTTCGCTTTAATAGCTAGTAAATGTAGTCAACGATTGTCCCATTGGCAAAGTGTTGCCTGAGTTTAACTCAAACGCTTAGGCTTAGTTGAGTTGACTCACAGGCTTAGAAGGTAAAGCTCAGGTGAATACCAGCATAAGTTTCATCAAGGTTATTCACTTCTTGGCCCATTTCACGCTTGATGTCGTCTTGCGCGATGGTGTGGCTGATGTGACCTGAAAGCATGATTTGTTCACTAAGGGCAAATTCAGCTTCTACTCCCAGTTGAAAGTGATTGGGGCCGTTATGATCTTCTGTGGCGTATTGAAAATCGAATGCTTGAGTGACATAGGGTGTCACGGTTAGGCGCTGTGTTAGCTCCCAGCTACTGTGTAAGCTGGCTTCAACAAAGTAGCCACCGGCTTCGGTAGAATAGGTGTATGCAACGGAGGGGGTAAGCCAGCTGATGCCGGTATAAGCGAGGTCTGCAAATATCTCATTGTCGAATTCACGTTCATCTGCATAAATCTCAATCCGCTGATAGCCCACAGTGGCTTCAATGCTGTCACCAATATCAAAACCATATTCAATACCAAAGTTCCACTCAGTGTAGTTGTCTGTATCACCGCGCCCCACCGTAGCGTACAGATTGATATTGTCATACTGAATAGCGGCCGTTCCCCAGTAGATGCCCCCATTTTCAAGGTTGTTACGCCCTTCTGAAATATATTTTGAGTCCCAACCAAGATCGAGCAGTATTTGCACATCTTGGCTGTCGTTGTGGGCAATGAGATTTTTGCTGTGGGCATCGTCCACATTGGCACTAGTGGTTTGGGCGTAAGCCTGAGTACCGGTGAGCATGAGCGCAGTGGCTAAGGTGGCATTAAATAGTCTAGACATAGAAAGACTCTAATTTAGGTGATTGGCGAAAGATTCACTGTCATCTTAAAGCGCTATTCGCGACTGTAAATGATAATGGGTTGTATTTGCGAACAACTTATCAATACCTCAAATGTAAATTATGTGTAAATTATTTTCTTGAGCATGATCAAGGTTTTTTATGCAATAGGCTGTTAGACGTGCGCTAGATTGTTGTTAGTGGCAGATTTAACTTGAATCTAGCCGCGTGCGCCCATATCTCATCAATTAACACAATGATTTTGAGGCCAAGACATGAGTAACCCTTTGCTACGCGGTACCGAGTTGCCACTTTTTTCTGAAATTAAACCTGAGCATATCCAAGCCGCAGTAGAACAGGGGATAGCTGATTGTCGGCAAAAAATTGATCAACTATTAAGTAATGATAGTGGATTCACCTGGGATAACCTCATTGCGCCGCTAGAACAAGTTGATGACCAGTTGAGCCAGATTTGGTCGCCTATTTCCCACATGAATTCGGTGCTCAGTACCGATGAGTGGCGCGCAGCACATGATGCCTGCTTACCGCTATTATCTGAATACGGCACCTATGTCGGCCAACACCAAGGTTTATATCAAGCTTATAAGCAGATCCATCAATCTGAGCAGTTTGCCGCATTGAGCCAAGCTCAGCAGCAGGTGATTAGCCAAAGTTTACGCGATTTTGAGCTTACAGGTATTGGATTGGATGATGAGGGTAAACAAGAATATGGAAAACTGGTTAAACGTTTATCTGAGCTAACCAGTGGTTTTTCAAATCAATTGCTTGATGCCACCCATGCATGGCAAAAATTAGTGACCGATGAAGCGCAGTTAGCAGGATTACCAGAGTCTGCGATTGCAGCCGCTAAAGCCATGGCAAGCGCTAAAGAGCAACAAGGCTGGCTGTTTACCTTAGACATTCCTTCATACCTACCGGTGATGACCTACAGTGATAACCGCGAGCTGCGTGAAGAATGTTATCGCGCGTTTGTGACCAGAGCTTCTGATCAAGGCCCAAATGCCGGTGAATTTGATAACAGTCCACTTATGGATGAAATCGTCGCGTTACGCCATCAGCTGGCTCAGCTACTTGGTTTCGACAGCTTTGCCGACAAATCATTGGCAACCAAGATGGCTGAAAGCCCAGAACAAGTGATTGAGTTCCTCAATGGACTGGCGTCGCAGTCTAAAACTCAAGCGCAAAACGAGTTAACCACGTTAACTGCATTTGCGCTTGAGCATTTTAGCGTAACTGAGCTAGCCCCTTGGGATTTGAGTTACTATGCCGAAAAGCTCAAGCAGCATAAATATGAGATTTCACAGGAAACCTTACGCCCGTATTTCCCTGAAGATAGGGTGTTGTCTGGATTGTTTTATACCGTATCGCAGCTATTTGGTTTGCGGATAGAAGAGCGACAAGGTGTTGATACGTGGCATAAAGATGTGCGCTTTTTCGACATTTTCGATGCAGAAGATTGCCATCGTGGCAGCTTTTTCCTCGATCTATACGCCAGAGAAGGTAAGCGCGGTGGCGCATGGATGGATGATTGCCGCGCACGACGTTTGACTGCCAATGGTTTGCAAAAGCCTGTGGCTTATCTCACCTGTAATTTCAATGCGCCGGTTGATGGTAAGCCAGCGCTATTTACCCATGATGAAGTCACGACGTTGTTCCATGAATTTGGTCATGGTATCCACCATATGTTGACCAAGATTGATGTGGGTGGTGTCTCTGGCATTAATGGTGTGCCTTGGGATGCAGTCGAGTTACCTAGTCAGTTCCTTGAGAATTGGTGTTACGAAGAGCAAGCGTTGGCAGAGATATCTGGCCATTTTGAAACCGGTGAACCACTTCCTAAAGCCCTGTTAGATAAGATGCTGGCGGCAAAGAACTTCCAGTCAGGCATGATGATGTTACGTCAATTGGAGTTTTCACTATTCGATTTTCGCCTGCATCACGAGTTTGATGCCGATAAGGGCGCCAATGTGCAGCAAAAGCTTGATGAAGTTAGACAGCAAGTGGCAGTGGTAAAAGCTGCAGACTTTAATCGCTTTCAACACAGCTTTGCCCATATTTTTGCTGGTGGTTATGCCGCGGGATACTACAGCTATAAGTGGGCTGAAGTATTATCTGCCGATGCGTTCTCACGGTTTGAAGAAGAGGGTATTTTCAACCGTGAAACGGGCCGCAGTTTCCTAGAAAACATTCTTGAGATGGGCGGCAGTGAGTCACCTATGGTGCTGTTTAAACGTTTCCGTGGCTGCGAGCCAAAAATTGATGCGCTACTGCGACACAGCGGAATAGAGCAGTAATTATGGCGGTACTATTTAAAAGGGAAAGCGAAAGCTTTCCCTTTTTTATTGCGCGACGGGTCACCTACTGTAATGATTTTTTGTGACTTGTGATCTGGTAAGACCTCTGATAGCCTTTTCGGCCTTACAAACAAGGGAAAGTGGTAAATGAATCTCTATTTTAGGTTGATATGGTTAATGGTTTGGCGGGTACGTCATTGTAAAAAAATCGATTTCTTGGGGACGAGTCATATCGATTTTCGCGCGCTACCGCTCGATTGTGATATCAACTTGCACATGACTAATTCGCGTTATCCGGCGCTGATGGATTTAGCGCGGACCTATATGTTAGCTGAAATGGGACTGCTCAAGCGCTTTTTAGCTTTGAAGTGGTTTCCGATCGTTAATGCGGCAGAGTTTACTTACATTCGCGATATTAAGCCCTTTGTTAAGTTTGAAATTGAATCTAAGCTGGTGGGTTGGGACGAGAAGTACTTTTACATTGAGCAGCGTTTTGTCAGTGCAAAAGGCCTGCATTGCATTGTCCATGTTCGTGGGGTATTTGTGTGTAAAGGTAAGCAAGTGCCTATTAGTCATATTGTTAAAGAGGCCGGTTTTACTGGCCCCGAGCCAGAACTGCCGCCTGAAGTGCAAAAGTGGATTGCATTTTTGCAATTGAAAAAAGAGCGCAATATCTAGTTTAGCACTACACAAAGCCATTAGCGGATCGGTCGATATCCCGCTGAGGCTTTGTCTTTAGCCACACTGACTTCGTCAAATACCTGGGTAAAAGCGCCGCGGGCCATAGCTTGATGTAAGTAGCGGTTAATTTCTTGGTATTGGTAGAGTTTTACATGGTGCTTTGCTTCTACTAAGCAAGGAATCAGCCCGCAATCTGCCAAACTAAACCGGTCACCACAAAGCCAATGTTGTTGGCTCAATTGACTATCAAGCTGATCAAGCAACAGGGCCAAACGTTTATTCAGACTGAGTAGCTTAATTTCATCCAATGTAGCCTGCTTTGCACATTCTATTTGATAGAGTATGTCATTAAAATCATGATCAACCAGGCGATCGAAGCGTCTGATCTCTAACGCTTGCTGTGGCTGTAAACTGATAAGTTGTGTGCCTTGGTTTAGTTGCTGATCTAAGTATTCAATAATAATGCTGGCTTCGTGTATATGCGTGCCTTCAGCAGTTTGTAGCAGAGGCAATTTACCTAAAGGGCTTAAGGTTAGAAATTGTTGCCGAGATAAAGGGTCGTCTAAATGTACAATGCGGGCATAAAAATTGGCCTGCTTTTCATATAAAGCCAGCAATACCTTTTGGCTGTAGCGAGACAAGGGATGGTAAAATAGCTCCATCTTAACTGCCTCCTTTGTTTAACTAGAGTCTTAATTTTAGCCCCAAAGTCGGCCTATTGCAGAGAAAAGTAGTCAATTTTATTCTTGTGGATTGGCAAACTGTTGCTGCAGCAAATTGAGTAATGCAGCGACTCTTGGCGGCAGCTGATCTTGATATGGATGTGATGCAAAAAAGCCTTTATTACCAAGATGATAATCTGGCAATAGTCGCACTAGCTCACCGCTAGCTAATGAATCACTGACGAGGTGCTCTTCTAGCATGCCTATGCCGACACCACTAATAACCAGTTCCATCGTCCCGTTTAGCGTATTGCAGCAGGCAAAGGGAGTGATGGCCACGCCGAAGCGCTCTTTGTCGCTATTATCTAGCTGCAACTTGATGGGTAATTGATTGCCGCTATGCAGTACCCAGCGGTGTTCGCCTAAACTATCGGGGTGCAAAGGAGTGCCTTGCTCCGCGGTGTATTTGGGACTGGCAACAATGTACTCGTCATACTGGGCAATTTTGACACTGGTGAGGCGAGTATCGGTAAGTGGTTGTGCCGAAATAGCCAAATCAATCTTATGTTCAATCAGGTCTCGTTGATTGTCGTCAAGTTGCAAGTTGAGGTGTAGATGCGGGTACTGTCGATGAAAATCAGTGAGAATTGGAATTAAGCAGCGCTCGCCAAAGGCCACCGGAGCGGTGAGTTTAATACTGCCCCTTAGCTGGTCATCTGCGGGAATAAGGGCGCTATCAGCTTGGTTTGCTAAGTGCAGTAGCTCGGCGCAATAGAAATAGAAAGCTTGGCCTTCGGTTGTTAGGCTAATCTTGCGAGTGGTGCGGTGTAACAGACTCGTCCCACATCGCTGCTCTAAGCGTTTTAGGTGTTGGCTGACCATTGAGCGGCTAATTGCCAGACTATCCGCTGCCGCAGTTAAAGAACCATGTTTTACCACACTGGCAAAAACCAGCATGCGATACAGTTGCCCCGCGTCCATGTGATACCTCAATTGGTTATCAGAACTAACAGATTAACTATATTACTTGTTTATTAATTACTCAAATTTAATGGTTGGCGAAGCAAAAACCGCTAGTTAAACCGGGTAACACTTTTATAATGGGCTGACTAATTTTTAATTGAGGGCCATCTAATATGACCGCCGAATCTTTTGCAACTATCTACCAGCGTGCTTGTGAGCGTAAAGGGGGCGAGGAGCAATTACAGTTACTATTAGCACAATGGCAAACGCCTTTGGCTTTGGCTGAGTTATCTGATGCTGAGCTGTTGTCGCAGATGAGCAAAAAGGTATTTCAAAGTGGATTTGTATGGCGGGTTGTCGACAATAAGTGGTCAGCGTATCAGCAAGCTTTTTTCAATTTTGAACCCCACAAAGTGTTGATGTTGTCGCCAGATCAGATTCAACAGCGTGCAGAAGATGTAAAATTAATCCGCCACTTTAAAAAGACGCAAGCCATCTATGACAATGCGTTGATGGTGCATGAACTTGCTATCGAGCATGGCAGCTTCGGCAACTTTTTATCGCAATGGCCGCAGGAGGATATGGTTGGGCTTTGGCAAACCTTAAAGCGCAAAGGCCAGCGACTTGGCGGCAATACTGGCCCTTATTTTCTGCGAGCAGTGGGTAAAGATACCTTCTTACTTACCCAAGATATCCAAGCCTATTTCAAGGCTCATAAGTTGGTTGATGCTGGGTTTACTTCTAAACGAGGACTGCAGCAAGTCCAGCAAACGTTTAACCATTGGCAGCAACAGTCAAATCGAAGCTTCAATGACATCAGTCGAATTTTGGCGCTCAGCGTGGGTGACAACCGTTTATAGTGGCCATATCTTATCTCTGAAGAGTCGATTGCTAGCCGTAAAAGATAATTACACTTTTATCGCAACAAATTGCCAACTTTTATCATAGTTGTGACAATAAATTCATCCTAATCAACTATATTAATGCTAATGTAGCGTAATATGTTGATTGGATTGCAAAGTGCAGTCTAGTGATAGGTGACCCGAATACGGGTACAGCATGGGCAGTGAGCGCAGCGTGTTGATGACCTGATGTTAAAATTAAGTTTGCAGCGGAAAGTGTGACATTCAGTAAAGGGTTGCGAGTGGCAAGATTAGCAGTTGTTTACAAGCGTGTAACTTTCACTGTAGCACTGATCATTAGTTAACCGACGGTTAACATAACATCATGATTTATCCCATTTATTTGCACAAACTTACAATTTAACTCGCCTGTTTTGCTTGTTGGTTTCGGTAACTTGTGAGATAACAGCACGTTCAAATATTACCCATATATATTATGTTTTTAATCCACTTGAACTGGATAAATTATCTACGTTTCAGGTGGGTTGGTTAATGATAAGTAAAGATCAGGAGTGCTCATGCGGCAAATAGTTAAAATTGCCTCGATAATCAGTGTGGCGTTATGGATGACTGCTTGTGGGCAGAAGGATGAACAAGGGCAAGGTCAAGCACAGCAAGGGCCGAATAGTGTCGAGGTGGGAGTATTAACCATCAGCGCACAATCGCAAGCCATTGAAATAGAGCTTCCTGGTCGTAGTAAAGCGTTTTTAGAAGCTGAAGTTCGACCACAAGCGACCGGCATCATCACTGCGCGTACCTTTGTAGAAGGTGGCGTGGTTGAAGAAGGCCAGTCTTTGTACAAGATTGACTCAGCCACTTATGAAGCTGCGCTGAAAAGTGCTGAAGCAGACCTTGCTCGTGCTGAAGCCTCGTTAGTATCAGCTAAAGCAAAAGCTTTACGCTTTAAAGAATTGATTAAAACCGACGCCATTAGTCAGCAAGATTTTGATGAAGCTGACGCGCTGTATAAAGAAGCCCAGGCGAATGTCGTTGTGGCTAAAGCTGCGATTCATACTGCCAAAATCAACTTGGTATACACCGATGTAAACGCACCAATTTCCGGTCGTATTGGTAAATCATCAGTGACAGCAGGTGCATTGGTGACAGCCAATCAAGCTGACACGCTAGCTAAAATTCAACAACTTGACCCAATTAACATTGATATCGCTCAGTCGAGTGCTCAGTTGTTACGCCTAAAGGCAAAATTGAAGCAAGGTTCGTTGCTGGCGGCTGAGAATGCTGATGTATCGCTGATTTTGGAAGATGGTACGCATTACGATCACATCGGTTCTTTGCAGTTCTCTGAAGTGAGTGTGGATGAAAACACCGGTTCAGTGACATTGCGCGCAGAATTCCCTAATCCAGAAGGCGTGTTATTGCCTGGTATGTATGTGCGTGCGGTATTAAATGCCGGTACCGATCCTCAAGCGATTATGGTGCCTCAGCGTGCGATTACCCGTAACACCAAAGGTCAGGCAGTCGCCATGTTGGTTAACGCTGACAATAAAGTGGAATCACGCATTATCACCACGGCTGAAGTGATTGATAACCAGTGGCGAGTGGTTGATGGTCTTGCAACTGGCGATAAACTGATCGTGGAAGGCTTACAAAAAATTCGTCCTGGCGCGCCAGTATCGGCTAAAGAAGTTGATATGAATAAGTCAGAAACTTCGCAACAGAAATAGGGTTAAGTTATGGCACGTTTTTTCATCGATCGCCCTATTTTTGCTTGGGTGATCGCCATTTTGGTGATGTTAGCGGGTGTGCTATCGATTTCCAAATTACCGGTTTCGCAATACCCTAGTATTGCACCACCTTCGGTGGTTATTCAGGCGGTGTACCCTGGTGCATCGGCTAAAACCATGGAAGATACGGTTACTCAGGTGATCGAGCAACGTATGACAGGTTTAGACCATCTACGTTATATCTCTTCCACCAGTGATAGTTTTGGTAATGCGCAAATTACCCTAACGTTTAACGCTGAAGCCGATCCTGATATTGCCCAGGTTCAAGTGCAGAATAAACTGCAATTAGCCATGCCTTTGCTACCGCGAGAAGTGCAAGCCCAAGGGGTAAACGTTTCTAAGTCGGGTGCGGGTTTCTTGATGGTACTGGGTTTTGTATCGCAAGATGGCTCGTTAGAAAAGAATGATATTTCTGACTATGTAGGTTCAAACGTTCAAGAACCGCTAAGCCGTGTGGCTGGTGTGGGCTCGATTCAATTGTTTGGTGCTCAATACGCGATGCGTATATGGGTTGACCCAATGAAATTGACTCAATACAACCTCACTACACAAGATATCATCGGCTCAATTCAAGAACAGAATGCGCAGGTTTCTGCTGGTCAATTAGGTGGTGCGCCATCGGTTGCAGGCCAAGAGCTTAATGCGACTGTATCTGCCCAAAGTCGTCTCACGACAGCCGAAGAGTTCCAAAAGATTATCATTAAGTCTGATCCATCAGGCGCTAAGGTATTCTTAGAAGATGTGGCTCGTGTTGAGCTAGGTGCTGAAAGTTATGATGTTGAGTCATACTACAACGGTCTGCCAGCGGCGGGTATTGGTATTCAGCTTGCTACTGGCGCCAACGCTTTGGCAACCGCAGGTTTAGTACGAGAAAAGATTGAAGAGTTAAAGCCTTTCTTCCCTGAAGGGATGGAAGTGGTTTATCCCTACGATACTACGCCATTTGTTGAGAACTCGATTGAAGGTGTTGTCCATACCTTACTAGAAGCCGTGGTATTGGTTTTCTTGATCATGTTCTTATTCTTGCAGAACTTCCGCGCCACCTTGATTCCAACTATTGCGATTCCTGTGGTATTGCTCGGTACATTTGCCGTGCTGTCAGCGCTAGGTTTCTCAATCAACACTTTGACCATGTTCGCTATGGTTCTGGCCATCGGTCTGTTAGTTGATGATGCCATCGTAGTGGTGGAGAACGTTGAGCGGGTCATGCAAGAAGAGGGATTGAGCCCTATCGAGGCGACCAAGCAATCCATGGATCAGATCACTGGGGCATTGGTGGGTATTGGTTTAACCTTGTCTGCCGTGTTTGTTCCTATGGCATTTATGTCAGGGTCAACCGGGGTGATTTATCGTCAGTTCTCGGTGACGATTGTGACCGCAATGGCATTGTCAGTGATGGTTGCGATTATTCTGACACCTGCGCTGTGTGCCACCATGCTTAAGCCGATTAAAAAGGGTGCCAGTCATGCTAAAACCGGCTTCTTTGGCTGGTTTAACCGTAGTTTTGACAACTTAACTGCTCGCTATGAAGCGAATGTCGCTAAGATGATCAAGCGTACGGGTCGAGTGATGTTGGTGTACTTGGCAATTTCAGTTGCCGTTGCCTGGGTGTTTATGCGTATGCCTACGGCATTCTTGCCAGACGAAGACCAAGGTATCTTGTTTACTCAGGCGATTTTGCCAGTGAACTCAACCCAAGAAAGCACCAAAGAAGTGATGGAAAAAGTCACTGACTTTTATCTGAACCAAGAAGGCGACAATGTTAAGTCGGTCTTCAGTGTTTCAGGCTTTAGTTTCGCGGGTAGCGGTCAAAACATGGGTATCGCATTCGTTGGCTTAAAGGATTGGTCGGAGCGTAAAGGCGAAGGCCAAGATGTTCAGTCTGTTGCTGGGCGTGCCATGGGCATGTTCATGCAGATGAAAGAAGCCTTTGTATTTGCTTTCGTTCCGCCAGCAGTGATTGAACTTGGTACCGCTAACGGTTTCGATTTGTATCTGCAGGACCGTAGTGGTCAAGGCCATGAAAAGCTGATTGAAGCCCGTAACATGTTGCTTGGTATGGCGTCGCAAAACCCCAACTTAGTTGGCGTGCGACCTAATGGCCAAGAAGATGCACCTATGTATCAAATTCATGTCGATCACGCCAAATTGCGTGCCCTCAGTGTGGACATTGATGCAGTAAACAGCGTCATTGGTACCGCTTGGGGTGGCAGCTATGTTAACGATTTCATCGACCGTGGCCGTGTTAAGAAGGTTTACGTTCAAGGTGAAGCGCAATATCGTATGCAGCCAGAAGACTTAGACACTTGGTATGTGCGTAATGCACAAGGCGAAATGGTGGCATTCTCAGCCTTTGCTACAGGGTCGTGGGAGTTTGGTTCACCTCGTCTAGAACGTTTTAACGGCTTACCGGCGGTGAACATTCAAGGCGGTACAGTCCAAGGTTATAGTACCGGTGCAGCCATGGCTGACATTGAAGCTATGGTGCAACAGCTACCACCAGGATTTGGTGTTGAGTGGAACGGGCTATCTTATGAAGAACGTTTATCAGGTAACCAAGCACCATTGCTATATGCACTGTCGATTATAGTGGTGTTCTTAGTACTTGCGGCTCTTTATGAAAGCTGGTCTGTGCCTTTTGCGGTCGTACTGGTAGTGCCATTAGGGATTATTGGTTCATTGATAGCGATGAATGCCCGCGGGTTACCTAACGACGTATTCTTCCAAGTGAGCTTGCTAGCTACCGTGGGTCTGGCAACTAAGAACGCGATTTTGATTGTAGAATTTGCTAAAGAATACTATGAAAAAGGCGCGACTTTGGTTGATGCAACCTTGCACGCGGTTCGAGTACGTTTACGTCCTATTATCATGACCTCACTAGCTTTCGGTCTCGGTGTTGTACCGTTAGCCATTAGCTCGGGTGTAGGTTCTGGTAGCCAAAACGCAATTGGTACGGGTGTACTTGGCGGTATGATGAGCTCGACCTTCTTAGGTATTTTCTTTATCCCAATCTTCTTTGTTGTGGTAGAGCGGATATTTAGTAAGCGCGAACGTCAAGCAGCCAAAGCGGCAAAACAAGCTCGCTCGACTAGCACTGACTAAGCCGTGTTAACTCGATAGAAAAAGCCCAGCTAAGCTGGGCTTTTTTGTGCCTGACGTGACTAGCTTATACCAATCAGTATAAACATTTAGTCACTCAGCGAGAATTTAGCGGTTCTGAGGTAAGGCAACGAGTGAAGAGCATAGTTGTTCTACGGTTAAACTCGTTAACACAGCATCAGAACCGCTAAAACTCGCCATTCTGGCGCGTTTTAGGCTGCCTACTTCTGCGTTGAATAATTTCACAAGGGAACAACCATTGTTTCAATCATTCTCCTTGAATTAGTTTGCCCAAAGCGCGCTGAGTAGATCAATTTCTTATACTGATTGGTATTATTGCAATTGTCACCTTACTGCTTGCATACTCATGCTATCGCCTCAAAAGCTGTTTTAGTTACAAGGACAGATGTCACTGTGCAATTAACCAAGCCCACGCGCATAATTTTCCTGCTGAGTATGCTGTTATCTGCCATGGCTTTGTTGGCCGTTGCGGTAACAGTGCTTTATCTTGGCAAGGCGACGGTAACTAGCGGCCTAACGGTTTATCTATTGGTCTATACCTTGCTGCCCATGGTGACTGTTTGGTTGTTGTGGCGCCGTCCACGTTTCGGCCTCGGTTTAAGCTTACTTTGGGCTGCATTGCTCAGTGTGCGCGCGATTGGAGGCAGTAGTGCAATGATGTTGGGAGCACCGCTCTCGCTGGGCATTCCTATAGGGGACTTCTCTGAAGGCACAGGCTGGTTGATTGACCCACTGTTTATCGGGATTAGCTCAATCAGTGCAGTCGCTTTAGTGCAGCTACGCAAGCGTGCTAGATAATAAAAAAGGCATCAAATATGATGCCTTTTAGGGTGAATTCTAAAGAGGATATCTACGGCGTGTAGTAAGTTGCCGCGCCGGGTCCAACTGGCAAGCCAAATACAAATACCCACAGGAAGAAGAAGCAGGTCCAGCCAATAAAGAACACAATAGAATACGGCAACATGGTTGCCACTAACGTTCCTATGCCCAAATTCTTCTTATATTGCGATGCAACCGCGAGAATCAAACCAAAGTAACTCATCATGGGGGTAATAAGGTTAGTTACTGAATCACCAATACGATAGGCTGCTTGAATGGTCTCAGGCGCATAACCCACTAGCATCAACATAGGTACAAAGATGGGGGCTGTCACCGCCCACTGCGCCGAGGCACTACCTAGCATTAAGTTGATAAAGCCACACATCATAATGAACAGTACAAACACCAATGGACCGGTTAGGCCGATGGCATTGAGTGCGTCTGCACCGGTTACCGCCAATACGGCACCTAGGTTAGTCCATTTGAAGAACGCGACAAATTGTGAGGCAAAGAATACCAGTACGATGTACATGCCCATGGTACTCATGCTGTGAGACATGGCATCGATGACATCTTTATCCTTTTTCATGGTACCGACGACTTTACCGTAGACTAGGCCTGGAATGGCAAAACAGATAAAGATGAAGGCCACAATCCCTTTAAGGAATGGCGAGCCTGCAACTAAGCCCGTGTCTGGGTTACGTAGCGGAGCACCTTCTGGAATAATGGTTAGAGCCAGCACACCACCTAACAATAGAATTGATAGACCAGCGGCTTTCAGGCCACGTTTTTCTTGTGCGGTCACACCATCCATTTTTTGCTCATCAAGATTAATTGATGCTTCAGAGGCGTCGTATTTACCTAGTTTAGGTTCAACAATCTTCTCAGTAACGATGGCGCCTAATGTGGTGATTAAGAACGTAGAGACAAACATGAAATACCAGTTTACCTCAGGACCGACGAGATAATCAGGGTCAATCATTTGTGCGGCAGCTTCAGTAATCCCCGATAACAATGGGTCTACTGTGCCTAATAATAGGTTAGCACTATAGCCCCCCGATACCCCGGCAAATGCCGCTGCTAGACCCGCTAGCGGGTGTCGGCCTAATGAGTGGAAGATCATCGCAGCCATCGGGATGAGTACTACATAGCCAAGCTCTGAAGCGGTGTTAGACACGATACCAGCAAACACAATAGTTAAGGTTACTAAGCGTTTTGAAGCGCCCATAACCAGTGTACGCATAGCCGCTGAAAGTAAACCAGAACGTTCAGCAATACCGACACCTAGTAAAGCGACCAATACCGTACCTAGTGGTGTGAACCCGGTAAAGTTAGTGACCAGGTTTGATACGATCATCCGCAAACCTTCGGCATTCATCAGGCTGACGACATGAATCATACCGTCGGCACTGCGGCCAGAGGCACCTTCGGGTCGGGGATCGATAACGGTGAGTTCAAAATAACCGGCGATGCCACTGATTGCGATAACCGCAAGACAGAACATGGCAAATAGCGTAATGGGATGTGGTAACAGGTTACCCAATCGTTCTACAA
This sequence comes from Shewanella waksmanii ATCC BAA-643, assembly GCF_000518805.1. GTDB lineage: Bacteria > Pseudomonadota > Gammaproteobacteria > Enterobacterales > Shewanellaceae > Shewanella > Shewanella waksmanii. The sequence continues at coordinate 127,894 of NZ_JAEH01000005.1, read as the reverse complement.
CATTAAGAAAACGTACAAATGCACCACTCTGGGCGATCTGTTCAGGTTTGGTGTTTGGCGGGGAGCCGCTGTCACACTTGTTTGCACTCATACCATATCCTTCAAATTTTGTGGGTATCTTCTGTACCCTAAATATCGTTTTTTTCGGCGAAAATACTCGGTAATTTCGAGTAGACCGGCCATAGTGGCGTAGAAGTTTTAATTGAAACTTAAAAACTGGTCGATATTGCTGTTATTAACAGCAGAGGGAGCATTATAAAGGACAAAAAAAAAGGATCCACAGTGAGATCGGCAAGTCGGCGCTGCAATTGAATATTCCGGCCCAGGTAATGTCGAATTTGAGCCAAAAAAAAGGAACCGCTAAGGGTTCCGAAAGGGTATTTGGGATTGAACTTTTAACCTTGCGCCATGTTGGGATTGATCATGGTGGTCTCGCTTGGTTAAGTTGATATTACGCTTTAATGTCTGTACCTAAGCTGAACCAAGTTTGCAGTTATTAATTTTTCCTTTATCCAGGTAAAGCTCATGAAATTTAAGCAAAAAAAAGGAACCGCAATGGGTTCCGAAGGGATATTTGGATTGAACTTTTAACCTTGCGCCATGTTGGGATTGAGCATGGTAGCCTCGCTTGGTTGAGTTAATATTACGCCATAATATCTGTACCTAAGCTGAATCAAATTTGTGCAGTGAAAACTTGTATTGCCGTAGATGAGATTAATGAAATTTGGGCAAAAAAAAGGAACCGCAATGGGTTCCGAAGGGATGTTTGGGGTTGAACATTTCACCGCACGCCATGTTGGGGTTAACCATGGTGGTCTCGCTTGGTTGAGTTAATAATACGTGTTTATGTCTGTACCTAAGCTGAACAAATATCGAGCGGTAACAAGGCAGGTTTGGCTGCTGAAATTGGGACAAAAAAAAGCCTCTTATGCAATAAGAGGCTAAACGGGAATATTCACAAGCTTCCTTTAAAAGGATGGCGTAATTATAGGCTGTGCTTACTTAAGGCTAACTGAAACTAAACTTGAAAAAGGCTAAATTGCCGATTAGTGCGATCAAGATCTCATTATTGCGGGCTTTTAATGAAGCTTTGGCGGCATAGCCACTCAATCAAGCCGAGGTATCTGTCATGGTGATTAAAAATCGTCACTGCATAAAGTAATAAATAATCGATATAAAACAAGGTTTTGCTGAAACATTGGCGTACAAGGGATTAAGAATATTTGTTGTTATAGCCAGTTGAGTAACGATTACCCCTGTAGCCTTAGAATTGATGTGTCAATCTTTACCTTAAAGGCTTTTTATGGCCATTGAGAGTGAAAAAGGCGTATTTAGTAACCAACAATAATTTTGACTAATATTGTATAAATAGCTGGAATTGTTAGACAAAATAGGTAATGTTAGGGGGTTATAGCGAGTGTAATGTGCCGTTAAAACAATAATAAGGACGTATGATGGAAGGGTTACTGTTAGCTTTGGCGCTGGTCGCAATTGTGGCTTACCTTTGGTATGTGAGTCTGATCAAGAAGCGCAATACCACCAGGGAAGCCTTGTCAGGCATTGATGTGCAGCTAAAAAAGCGCGCCAACCTAGTGCCTAATATTCTTAAAATCGCCCAAAAGTTCATGGACCATGAACAGAGCCTACTCACCGAAATTACTGCGCTGCGCACGCAAGTGGCAGGGGGGTACGACCAACAAGATCCGCAAGCGATTAGTCAACACTTAGCCGCTGCTGAGCAACTTAATCAGAAAATGGCACAACTGATGGTTAATGTTGAGAATTACCCTGAGTTAAAGTCAGACAATACCATGTTGCAAGCCATGCAAACCTACAATGAGGTTGAAGCGCATATCTCCGCTGCAAGACGTTTTTATAATGCAGCGGTTACTGAACTCAACAATGCCGTGGAGATATTTCCAGGTTCGATTATTGCCGCAATGGCTAGTGTGAAGGTGATGCCGTTTTATCAGGCTGATGACGCAGCAAAACAAAGTGTTGATGCCAGTGATTATTTAAAGTAACCACCAACAGCTAAAGTCAGTCGTAAGTTAAGATATTGAAACAAGGATTGTCGCGGTATGAACCTGTTTAGCTTTTTGTTTGGTGCGCCAATTAAGGCACAACGAGAAACGGGCAAACTCAGTGGTGAAAGCGATGAAATTGCGGCGTTAACCCAATACTATCAACAAGAAATAGCTCCCCATACGCGCCAATTTGAAAACCGTCGAGTTGCTTGCCTCAAATCACTTCGACAAAGAATCTATGCCAGTATTGGCATGTACGCGATGTTGGCCGTCGCCATCACTTTATTTGCCACACGGCAGTGGAGTGACATGATGTTCTTGGTCTATATCGCGATATTGCTACCCTTTATATGGTGGTGTTCTCGGCCTGTTAGCCAGTTCCGGCTTGCGGTTAAAACCACTATTTTCCCCAAAATTTTTCGATACTTTGGTCACGATTTTATTTATAGCCAAAGTCACTCCATGAGCTTAAGTGCCCTAAAGCGATCAAAGTTGCTTCCTAATTACGATGACGCCGATTTTGATGACTATGTACAGGGCACTCACAAAGGCGTCGAAATCGCCATCAACGAACTGCATCTGACTATTGATGTCAAACGCGATAAGCGCACTGAAAAACAAACCGTGTTTAATGGTGTGATGGTGCAACTTAGCAGTAACAAAGCATTCAGTGGTCATACTGTGGTGGTAAAGAGTCGTGGGGGCTTAATTAATTTCTTATCAGCTTCTTTCAAGCGTTTGTCACGGGTTAAGCTCGAAGACCCTCGGTTTGAACAGCAATTTGATGTGTTCTCTTCTGACCAAATAGAGGCACGCTATCTTCTCACCGTAGTTTTTATGGAGCGCTTATTGCAACTGGCTGACTGTTTTAGTGGCAAGATCCAATGTGCGTTTTATGAAGACAAGTTATTGATCATGTTAGCGTGTAACAAAAACCGCTTTGAGCTGGGCTCGATATTTCAAGGCGCCACCTTTGAATATGAATTTAGTCAAATAAACCGCGAGATGAAGCAGCTGTTTGCTATGATTGAAGTACTGAAACTCGATCAATACACGGGATTATAGTGAAATATTGGCCGCATTATTGTGTGATAGCTTTTATCTGCATCGCAGCGCCTTGGTGGGTGTGTGCCAATGATAAACCGCATTACAAAGCCAAATACTCTCAGCAAGGCATACTTAACAATGCCAGTGTCGATGCTAGCCTCGACGACAATCAGGTTAAGGTTTACCAGTATACCCAAGACAATGGCGTAGTGATGTTTGCCGACCATGCGCCGAGTCAGTCAACTTATCGGGTACTGCTTTACGACTGTTTCGCTTGCGATCTGGACTCTGATATCGACTGGCAGAATATGCCGCTAAAAGATCATGATTACAGCGAGCTGATCCAGGCTGCAGCGAAAGAGTATGACTTAGAGCCGGCGCTCATTCGCGCCGTGATCCACGCCGAATCAGCGTTTAATGTTTATGCATTGTCCCGCGCAGGGGCGATGGGACTGATGCAGTTAATGCCTGATACGGCCAAGTCATTAGGGGTAACCAATGCTTTTCACCCGCAACAAAATATTGATAGTGGCAGCCGTTATTTAGCCAAAATGCTGCAACGCTTTGACGGTGACATCGAGCTGGCTTGCGCGGCATACAATGCTGGCCCAACTACAGTGAGCCAGTATCAAGGCATTCCGCCCTATCCAGAAACTCAAGCTTATGTAAAGCGCGTGCAAATTTTACTGAGCCGTTATCGTGACCAAGGTTAGTGTGCCTGAGTGCAAGCTTGCACCTTATTGATCACGGATTGATTGCGGTGCAAGTCACGCCACACCAATGGCATAACTACACAGCTAAGTAGCACCGTTGAAATGGGGAGTGCCAACCACACGCCTGTTAGGCCCAGGTATTGTGGCAATAAAAATAAAAATGGCAATTGAATTAGCATGTTGGCGACTGATATTGCTAATGCTTTGCTGCCTTGGTTTACGGCCATAAAGTACATGGTAGCTAGCACAATAAAGCCATCTAAAAACATCGCAAATAAATGCAGGCGTATGCCGGTTTTCGCCTCGGCAACCAATGTGGCATCGTCGCTGTTGAATAGGCCTATCATGATTTCCGGCATACCATTGAGCAGGAGCATCCAGCCAATGCCCACACCAATCACCACTTTAGTGGCCAGCGTCATCAGCTGTCTAATTTTGGCCTGCATATTAGCGCCATAAAAATAGCTCGCCGGCGGTTGTACCCCTTCTCCTATGCCCTCGGCAATCAAATAGTACAAGGCCATTAAGTAACCTACGATGGCAAATGCGCCGACCGTTATGGTGCCGCCATACTCCATAAATAATCGGTTGTGCAGAGCAAATACAAAGCTGGTATACAAATACATCACCAAACTAGAGGAGCCTAGTAAACTGATTTGTCCCAGCAGTTTATAGCTAAATTGGGCTTGTTGCAGTGGCAATAGCGCAGTAGATCGCAGAGTAAAGTAGCCAAGTCCAAGCAGGCAGACACATGATTGGGCAATAATGGTCGCAACTGCAGCCCCTTGCAGCCCTAATCCGTAGACGCCAATTAACACGTAGTCGAGCACAATGTTTAAGCTGGCGCCCACAATCATAAGTATTGTGGCAAGTTTTGGTTGCTCATCGTTCCGAATAAGTATTGGCATTGCGGCAGCCAAAATGGTTATCGGCGCCCCCCAGATGAACGGAAAAATGTACGCTTGGGCCATGGCCAATGTAGCGCTATCCGCACCTTGTAGCAGTACTAAATCATTGGCAAACAGCAACAGAAAACCGGCGCCTAGTACGCCCATGGTGAGCATTAGCGCTAAAGCATGCCATAAAATCTGGCTAGCTTGCTGACCGGAGGAGCGAGCGCCCCGTGCAATAGAAATTAAGCTACCCGAGCCCATGCCAATCATTAAACCCAACCCGGCAATGACATAAATCACTGGCCAAGCCATTCCGATAGCAGCTAAACCAACAGACCCTATGTAATGGCCGATAAAAATGCCATCGGCAATTTGATACACACCATTGACCAACATCGCAGCAATAGACGGGATGGCATAACGCCAAAAAACACGGCTAATATTGTGCTGTTCTAGTGGAGAAGTCGGGTCTGATACTACTGTGGTTGTGCTCATGGTTTGCTCTAGCCAATGTTTGAGCGGATAGGTTACTCTCTTTGTTAGTAGGAGATAAAGTTAGTTACTATCCGAAAAGCGGATATTAGGAGTCGATATGAATTGGTCAATCGCACAGTTAGATGCTTTTGTAACCACTGTGACCGAGGGGTCATTCTCTGCTGCTGCACGCAAACTGGGTAAAGCGCAGTCGAGGGTCAGTACTGCTGTTGCCAATCTGGAGATTGACCTTGGGGTGACGCTGTTTGATCGCAGTGGCAAAGTCCTGAGTTGACTGCCAATGGCCGAGAAATGTTTGCCGAAGCGCAAGCGGTTTTAGCTCAGTGTCAGCGTTTGCAATCGCGGGCACTGACGGTCACTAGCGGAGAAGAGGTTGCCTTGAATGTGGTGATTGATGAAGCTGTGCCGCTAAATGCGTTTGAGCAGGTATTTGCCCGTTTAGCCAGCCGATTTCCGTTGCTGCGTTTATCGATTTTTAATGGTACTCAAGATGACATTGCCCAGTGGGTCGATGAAGGGCGGGCTGATTTAGGCATTTTGTTTCATGTTAAGCCGCTGCAAGATAGTCTGGAATTTATGTCAATCGGTCAATTCCGCCATCACTTGATTGTGGCCAAGGACCATCCATTAGCTGCGATTGCGGTACCGACCATCAAGGATTTAAGCCAGTATCGGCAGTTGGTTATTCGTGATCGCGTTGGTGATACACAACCCAAAGCCCTGGCGGCAAACCATTGGTATGTCGACAGCTACTATTACATTACCGCTTTAGTCAGCCACGGCGTTGGCTGGGCTTTGGTGCCCGACCATGTGGCGACTTCGCACTGGTATGCCGGGGTGGTATCACTCGCCACAGAATTCATTCCGGATCCTTTGTTAGTGGAAATTGGGGTGGTAAATCGACGTGACCAAGCATTTGGGCCAGTCATGGAGTGGCTCTACGCTGAGATCGAACAAATCGCTAAGCGACAACAATTGCAGGCATAAGTGTAAAAGCGTGCTAAGTTAACTGAAGCAAGTAGCGTAGGGGGACATCACAGTGGAAGCGGGATTAAAGCGGCAATTAATTGAATTAGAACTCTATTTACTTAAAGCCGAAGTAAGAGCGTCGGTGGCTGAGCTGGGACAATTGATTCATGATGAGTTTATTGAGTTTGGCGCATCAGGGCAGCGCTTCGGTAAACAAGTGGTATTAAGTCGCCTGCCTCAAGAAAGCTGCCCCAAATTTCATACCAGTGATTTTGAAGTGCGCATGCTTGCTGAAGGGGTAGCGCAACTGCTGTACCGGGCAAAGATGCACAAGCCCAATGAATTTGCACCGCGCTATTCACTGCGTAGCTCAATCTGGAAACTCAATGCCGGCCAATGGCAAATGGCTTTCCACCAAGGTACGGTGTGTGAAGCATTTGATTAAGATGCCTCTGCAATGGGCACCTTAATCAAAGTCAAAAAGGTTACTCGCCCACTTCCCAATCAACGCGAATATGGCCGTCACCTTTATTTAAGATAGGGTCGAGGTAATTCAAGGTTTGTGTGGCAATATCATCAAGCTGCCAAGGTGGGTTAATCACCCATAAGCCCGCGGCAGTCATGCCAAACTCATTACTGTCGGCGCGAATCGCTTGCTCAATACGCAATTGTTTTTTTATACCACTGTTTTTTAATAGCTCGAACATGGCTTCGGTTTGTGCACGATCGACCACGGGATACCAAATCATATAGACCCCAGTCGCAAAGCGCTTGTGGGCTTTCATTACCGCTTTGGCCACATCGATGTAATCGGTCTTAATCTCGTAGCTTGGATCGATCAATACCACCCCTCGGCGCTCGATAGGCGGTACGGCAGCCATGAGTCCTTTTAGACCATCCCCTTTAATGACTTTAATTTGCCTATCACCCGCGAACTGTTCAGCTAAAGTAAGATGATCACTGCTGTGTAACTCGTGCAGTACCATGCGATCTTTTTCACGCAGGTTCATATCCACAAAAGCGGGTGAACCTGGGTATAAATCAAGCTCAGCCTTGCCGTCATTGAAGTGCTTTATATCATCAACATACTGCTGCAGTGCTGGGGGTAAATTATTGTTAGTCCAGATTTTGCCAACACCTTCAATATACTCACCGGTTTTTTGGGCAAATTCGTCGTTGAGCGAATAACCCCCCGCGCCCGCATGGGTATCGACATAAACCAACGGCTTATTTTTCTTGTGCAATAACTGTAGAACTTGCAACAACATAGTGTGCTTGAGTACGTCGGCGTAATTGCCTGCGTGGTAGCCATGGCGATAACTTAACATGGGATTTCCAAAGTAGTAGGGGGCTGGGGTGCTTAATCAGGCAAATTATAGGGCCAATCAGCACTGAGGTAAATTAAACATGCTGGTGGTAGCCATTTTATATTCAAGGGCTGAGGCTTTTGGCATAATAGGGCCTCACTTGCCAACCAAAGATAACTAATCGTGAGCCAAGCTATTTCTGCTGTTACTACTGGGATTTTCTTCAATCGTCACTATCCTTCATTGGAGGCGATTTGTGCCCGCTGGAACTTGGTCTTTGATGCCGATGCGGCCTTTGAGCTGGTTTTTGAACAGGACCAATTGATTTTAAACAAACGAGACGAGCCAAAACTAAAAGGCATTAGCGTCGATTTTGTCAGTGGTGCGGTGGCCCATCGCCGTAAGTTTGGTGGCGGTCGTGGCCAAGCTATTGCAAAAGCGGTTGGGCTAAAACAAGGTGTGACGCCAACGGTCGTTGACGGCACCGCAGGGCTAGGCCGAGACGCATTTGTACTAGCTTCACTGGGCTGTTATGTCACTATGGTTGAGCGCAATCCTGTGGTGGCAGCATTGCTTGAAGATGGATTACGCCGTGCTTACGAAGATGCCGAAATTGGTGATTGGATGCGTGAGCGTATGCAGCTTTTTCATGGTTCAAGTTTAGAAGCCTTAACCGATGCAGGTGCGCAAACCGGTGGCGATGTGGATGTGGTTTACCTCGATCCTATGTATCCGCATAGAGAAAAATCAGCGCAAGTGAAAAAAGAGATGCGGGTATTTCAGTCACTGGTTGGCGCCGATCTTGATGCCGATGGGCTATTGACCCCGGCAATGGCACTAGCCAGTAAACGAGTGGTCGTGAAACGCCCAGATTATGCAGACGATCTCGACGGTGTAAAGCCGAGCACCATTATCGCAACCAAGAAAAACCGCTTTGATGTTTATGTCAAAGCGGCAATGAAAAGCTAGCTGTTGGTAAGCAATGCGCTATCGGGGGTAATATCTAGATAGCGCGCGTGGGGTTATTCGCTATCGCCACTGACTAAATATGTTGCTGCTGGGTCAACATATACTCGTTCACCCATGGCTTGTCTGCCAAGTAGCATTAAATAGCTCATATCTTTGCGATTGCTCAGCGTCACTTCAATTAGCCATTTTTGTTCGCCCAGCTGAATCGTGGTTTGAATCACGCAGCGTTGCTCAACCTCACCGTTAGATGACTTAATACGTCTAGAGTCATGCAACTGCGCTTGGCAACGCACCGTTTGTTCAAGGTTGTACACATCTGGGTGCAAATCAAACTCGACATACGGCTTACCATTGACCTTTAGCTGGCGTAAGTTGTCGACATGCAGTGCCGAAGTTTTTGCGCCGGTATCTACTCTGACATGAAGGTCGTGAATCCCTAAGTCAGGTAGGTGACAGGTTTCTAAGTTACCAATGATCATTCTGTTGCTGGTCATTTCTCTATCTCACTGTGTATGCGGTAAATCATGCCATATGCCACTTAAAGCATCGGCATGGCTGCACTCACGGGTTGTACTTGCTCTTGCATAGTTTCAATATGCTCGGCGACTTCATCGTCGGCATCACCAAAGTAGGCGATATGGAACATGGCATCGCCTTCTTGCACTAATGGTATGTTCTGTTTGCCAATAATAATGCCAGCGCGATGGGAAACCACCTCGGCAATCACTCGGCCTAACGGACTGTTTATCTGGGATAATACCGCCCCTTTTTCCACTTGTTGGCCCAGCTCGACAAAGTCGTGCACAAAACCGCTGGCACCGGCGCGGGTCCAGTCACTGCGATAAGCCACAAACGGCGCAATTTTCCGTTTACTGCTGCGCTTTCGAATCATGGTCAAAGTCGATAACACATTCAATACGCCTTTAATGCCGGTTTGAATCGACAGTTCATCAAAGCGTAGCGCTTCTCCGGCTTCATAAAGCAAGATTCGTGCGCCATTATTGACCGCAGATTCGCGCAGTGAGCCATCGCGCAAGTTAGCGTTCAACAGCACCGGCACGCCAAAAGCTTCGGCAAGTGCTAAGGTTTGCTCATCTTTCAAATTAGCGCGAATTTGCGGCAAGTTTGAGCGATGAATCGCACCGGTATGTAAATCAATGCCATAGTCACAGTGTTTAACGATTTCATTTAAGAAAATATGCGCTAAACGTCCAGCCGGTGTGCCTTTGGCGCTGCCTGGAAAGCAGCGGTTCAAATCGCGTCTATCGGGCATATATCGGCTTTGGTTGAGCACACCATACACATTCACCATAGGCACAATAATCAAGCTGCCACGGCTGAGCTTGAGATTTTGCGCAATTAAGCGGCGAGTGATCTCAATACCATTGAGCTCATCTCCGTGTACAGCCGCGCTAACAAACACCGTTGGACCGGGCTTTTTAGCCCGGATCACATGCACCGGCAGCGACATTTGGGTGTCGGTATACAGTCTTGAAACCGGCAATTGCAGTTGCAACTGTTGCCCGGGGGCAATATTCACCCCGCCGATGGTCAAAATGTTTGGCATTAGCCTTTGCCTCGCGTTTTATTGGCATTGGGCTTGGCATGTTTTTCAATGAACTGAAACACCAAGTCAGCCACATCTTTATTGGTGGCCATTTCAATGCCTTCAAGACCCGGTGAGGAGTTCACCTCCATCACCACAGGACCATTGTTAGACTGCAAAATGTCCACGCCACATAAATTTAGCCCCATCGCTTTTGCAGCATTGACTGCCGTTGCGCGCTCCTCTTTGGTTAAGCGCACTAACTGAGCACTGCCACCACGGTGAAGGTTAGAACGGAACTCGCCTTCAGCGGCTTGGCGTTTCATCGCCGCGACGACTTTATCGCCTACCACCAAGCAGCGAATATCAGCGCCGCCGGCTTCTTCAATAAACTCTTGCACCAAAATATTGGCTTTTAGTCCCATAAACGCTTCAATCACGCTTTCTGCCGCTTTATTGGTTTCAGCCAGTACCACGCCAATACCTTGGGTACCTTCAAGTAACTTGATGACTAACGGCGCGCCGCCGACGTTTTTAATCAAATCTTGAATCTTATCTGGCCGGCTGGCAAACCCTGTTCTAGGCAAGCCAATACCTTTACGAGACAGTAGCTGCAAAGAGCGCAGCTTGTCGCGTGAGCGGCTGATTGCGACAGATTCGTTGACACAAAAGGTCCCCATCATCTCAAACTGGCGCACGACAGCGGTGCCGTAAAAGGTGATAGATGATCCAATACGTGGAATCACCGCATCATATTGTGGCAATACTTCACCCATGTAACGCACTGTTGGGTTGCTGCTAGTGATGTCCATATAACAATGCAAGGTATCAATAATATCTACTTGGTGCCCACGGGCTTCGCCCGCTTCTTGTAGGCGGCGAGTAGAGTAGAGGTTTGCGTCTCTTGATAGGATTGCTATACGCATTGTAGTTGGCCTTGTGTTGTCAAAAATTTCAATTAATTTAATGTTGCTAATATTCACTGCTTGGCATGAGTGCGGGCTGCTTGCTTAAGTTCCGCTCACCGGACAAAGAGAAGAATCGCTTTGGTGTGGTGACTAAACTCATGTATTTCAACCAAGTAAATTCAATCAAGGTATTGGCGGCTTCAATGCCGTTAACTACATTGATAAAGTGTTGCTCTTCTTCGTTCTCTGCCAGTAACATGCCGGCAGCCAGTGCGCGCATATTTAAACCGTACAGTGTCAGTAGCTCTGCTTGCACTCGAGTGAACTCCCCGCAACGATTGAATCCTCTTGGAAAATTCGCATCGTCATAAAAATGGCTGGCACTGAGTCTAAACTTAAGGTTGCTCACGTTATTCATCCTTTTGATTAAAAAGATATTAGTCACAAATTTTTGTGATAAATCCTAAACCGTTTATGGGGTAGTTCGTGGGGCGAAAGTTAGTGTTAAACTGCTTAAAAAGAAAACGAAAAATTTCTATCGTCACAACAAAACTTGTTTGTTAGTCTGCTAGGCGGCAACCGCTGCAAAGGCGATCGTTTGCCGAGTGGCTATGGGAAGTAAATAAGGGGCTATTTGGGCGACGTGTCGACCCCGAATAGTCTTGGTCAATATGTCAATTTTAACGGTGATGGGTTCAAGGTTTAGCAAGGAATAATTATGGATATAAAAGTCTTTAGAACCTTTCTAGAAGTGGTGCGAGAAAAACACTTTGGCCGAGCTGCAGATAACCTCTATATCACGCAAGCGGCGGTGAGTGCGCGCATAAAGCAGCTTGAATCGTTTTTTGATACCACCTTGTTTGTGCGCGATCGTAATGCGATTAAGTTAACCAGTGCCGGCGAGCGCTTAGTGCCCTATGCGCAAAATATGGTACGCACCCTTGAGCAAGCCAAAACTGAATTACTGTTGACCAAAGATTACGCCATTCAATTAACCATTGCCGGTACGCCGAATATTTGGGATGCCTTCTTGCAGCATTGGCTGAGTGTGGTCACAGAAGAGTTGCAGGGTTATTCGTTTCGCGCCGATGTATTGAGTTTAGATCAGATGACGCGGGCGCAGATTGAACGTACCTTGGATATTGGTGTCAGCTTTGACCCGATGAAGTCCGATGAAATTGCCAGCCAGCAGGTGGCGATGTTAGAGCTGGTCATGGTGTGCTCTGCGAAGAAAGATCAATCTAGTGCTTTAAGTGAAGGCTATGTTTATGTTGATTGGGGCACGCGATTCGCATCGGAGCATGCAGAGCGGCACGCTAAGATGCCACCGCCCTACTTACGCACATCCAATGGTCAAATTGCCTTGAACTTCATTTTAGAAAAGGGTGGCGCAGCCTACTTGCCTAGGGTAGTCGCGGCGCCGTTTATTGAGTCTGGCCAGTTATATGAAGTCGATGGCCAGCAGCCTTGGTATCGCCCAGTGTATTTATCCTATCGTAAAGATGCAGTGGCACTTTCAGCCATTACCCAAGTGGCCAAGTTAATTGATAAGACCGAGCCATTAACTCCATTTGTACTGCAACAAGCGGGTGAAGGTAGTGAGTAATGGCATAACGCTTCGCTTAGCGCTGATTTGCGAAAGCCAGTTATTGTGTGCAAGGATAGTGGTTGTTTAACAAAATAATAACCATGAATAATCAATGGGGGCTCTCAGTAACATGATAGAACAAGGTCAAACATTACCCAGCGGCGTACTCAGTGAACTTACCGATGAAGGTATGCTTAATCACAAAACCGATGAGCTATTTGCCAATAAAAAAGTGGTACTTTTTGCTGTACCTGGCGCATTTACGCCAACTTGCTCAGAAGCCCATTTGCCCGGTTATGTGGTCAGCGCCGATGTATTTAAACAGCAAGGTGTGGACATTATCGCATGCGTATCGGTCAACGACGCCTTTGTTATGAAAGTGTGGGGTCAGCAACACAATGCTGAGGCGCTGATGATGCTCGCAGATGGTGATGGTAGTTTTACTCAGTTACTTGGGCTTGAAATGGATACTGGCGGATTCGGTGGTTTACGTTCGCAGCGCTATGCGATGATTATCGATAATGGTGTGGTGACAACTTTGAATATTGAAGCGCCGAAAACCTTTGAGGCCAGTAAAGCTGAAACCTTGCTCGCTACTCTGTAAGCTGGGCAGAGAGAAAAAGGCGCCATTACAGGCGCCTTTTTTGTGGCTATGGTAACTGGTGACAGCCGAGATAAAGAGCTTAGGCTGCGTGTTCTAAGGTGACCGGCGCGGCCTCGGTTTCGATACCTAAACTGCTTTCAATGCGCTTGACACTTTGCTGTACTTCTTCGGCGATCTCATCACTTTGGTTAGATGCCCCTTGTGCGTGCAGTTTCAACTCTGCCATGGCTCTGACAAAATCGTCTAAGTGACTCACTTGTGCCAGCGAGTGGGCAGAGCCCTGCTTAGCCGTTAGGGTCATCTCGTGGGCTTGGGTTTGGACATCTTGCGCCACTTGCCACAGTGCTTGGGCGCGCTGTTTTTGCGTTTCAGATGCAGCACCAATGCCTTGGACACTTAGCTCTAACTCACCATTGGCTTCAGTCAGCTGAGTGAGAATGGTCATGATCTCTTTGAGTGAATGTTGGGTACGTAGCGACAAATTACGTACTTCATCAGCAACAACCGCAAAGCCTCGGCCTTGCTCACCGGCTCGCGCAGCTTCAATTGCGGCGTTTAGTGCTAATAGGTTCGTTTGCTCGGCAATGTTGCCAATCACATCAATGATTTTTGAGACATCACTGACTGAGGTCGTGAGGCTCGATAGCGATTGATGGCAGTTATTGACCGCCTGTTGGGTTTGCTCGGTGGCTGACAAGACCGCTTCGGCTTCGGTTTGTGAACGCTGCATATCAGCACGGGTAGATTCAGCACTGCGCTCCACTTGCTCTGAGCTTAAGTTCACTTCGCGGGCCAATTCGCGTACTTGCTCAGTTTGTTCGAGGGCCACGGCCACAATTTGTTGAGTTTGTTCTGTGCTAGAGCTGATCATACTAATTCGTTGCACCAGCTGGCTTAGCGATTGGGATACCGTGGTGATTTGTTGGCGCTGTTGCTCATCTTCGCTTTCAAAACGGTCTAGCAGCTGGTTGAAGTGGCCAGCAATCTGACCGGTTTCGCAGCGACGCTGAATGATCAGACGCTCACGGCTATTGGTTTCACTCAATTGCATAAAGGCACGGTTAAGATTCTTAAGCGGTTTGACAACGCGGCGTTGCTGTAAAAACAGATAGCCCAAAGCAAAAACGGCTAAGATTGAAACCATGGCATATAGTGCCATTTGTAACTCTTGCTTGAGCTGCAAGTTTTGGGTTTTCTGTACCTGGCCAAGGGCAAGTAATGATTGCTCAATGTTGGCGATTGCCGTGCGCATGGCTGATTGGACGTTCTGATTCTCTATCAGCAGATTATGGGTATTTTCTACTTCTTTGCCGTACCGTAAAGTCAGGCTGAGTAATTCACTTCGGTAGGCTTCACCTACTTCATAACGTTCACCTTCATCGTCACCTAAGGCAAACTCATCAACTTCTTCAACTTGATAGATACCGATTAACCCCAGTACCCGCAATTGATCATGCCAGTCGGCTAAGTTGTTGATGTTACGCTCTAGAAACGGTTTAAGTTTTTGTTCTTTGCCAATCAAGTAATCTTGGGTCAACTGGGAGAGGCGATAAACTAACGGCCCCAGCTCGTTGGTGAGCACTAAATATTTTGCGGCAAGTGCTGGGTTTTCTGCTAACCCTTCAAAGGCATATTGGGCTAATCGTCGATTGTTATCGAGCATCTCCGATTCTGCATGTGACAACAGTTGCCGAGGGTTACCCGCGAGCTTTCCTGCGGCAAGGTATTCATTATCTAACGCTTGAATGAATGTTGATAGCTGGCTTTGTACTTGTTGAGCCGTGGCATGATTGATGTCATTAACCTCTGCCGATATCGATTGCAGTTGCTGTTTTGCAGCGGCTAAGCGAGTGCTATCACCTGTGTTGAGATAGCTTTCCAGTTCACGACGAATTTCGACAAGAAAGGTTTGTTGAATTTGCGCCAGTTGCTCAGTTTCTTGCTCAATTTGCTGACGTTGCTGGCTGCTCCATATAACCACCGCAGCTAAGGTGGCAGCAAGCAACAGCAGGCTAGCTGAAGCTGTTAATGATAGGGTTGATATTCTCATTGAAGCGGGCCAAGCGATTAATTTGCCGCCAGATTATTGCACTTATGTTGCAAAATGATGACGCTCGCTCGACCACTTTATAGAACTGTATGTTTTACTAATATTCAGCAGATTTGAAGGTGAATTGAATTAGCCTTGCGCTCGAATCATGCTTTTTCTGCTGTCATTACCTCTGTCGCATCGGGAATGAAAACATAGCCTAGCCCCCACACTGTTTGAATGTAATCTGGATGGGAGGTATCAGCCTCTATGATGCGTCTAAGCCGAGAAATCTGTACATCGATGGCGCGATTTGAAGGCATATGGTCACTGCCTTTAGAGAAAGCGGCAATTTTCTCCCGGGTTAGCGGTGTATTAGGGTGGTTGGCAAATACCTGCAAAATGGCAAATTCGCTGCTGGTAATCGACACATTTTGATCGTCTTTGTACATTTTTCGGCTGTCTAAATTGAGCGTGAAATGGCCAAATTTAATTTCATGGGGTGCGTGTGCAGACCCATTGTCTATAGGTCTACGTCGAATCACAGCATGTAAGCGAGCTAGCATCTCTCGTTCATTGCATCGGTCTGGAAGGAAATCATCAGCGCCGATTTCCAGTCCCAGTATACGGTCAATCTCGTCGCCGTATTTAGATTTCATAATGATCGGGATGTGGTTGTCTTTTTGCCGCAACCTCTTGCAGACTGACAGTCCATCTTCGCCGTTTAATTTAATGTCGAGTAACAGTAGATGATACTCTTCCCTTTCTAGCATTTGGTCCATTTGGCTGGCATTTTCAGCAAAACACACCTCTACCCCTTGCTCTGATAGGTATTTACCTATGGTGTTTCTACTGTTTATATCTTGATCTACCAGCAATATTTTCGATCTCACTTCGTCCATAAACAATATGCTCCTGACACGGCCCTGTTAATTAGCATTGTGTACTAGATAAATA
The DNA here is from genome assembly GCF_000518805.1 of Shewanella waksmanii ATCC BAA-643. Classification (GTDB taxonomy): domain Bacteria; phylum Pseudomonadota; class Gammaproteobacteria; order Enterobacterales; family Shewanellaceae; genus Shewanella; species Shewanella waksmanii. The sequence continues at coordinate 111,842 of NZ_JAEH01000005.1, read as the reverse complement.
TGTCATGTTGGTCGTTTATGTAAACAGGTATTACAGGGGGAAATGGCTAGCTCGAAGTATAGGCGAAAACCGCGAATACTGCGGTTTTTCGTTGCCGCTAGTTATATGATTTTAGTCTAAAGGTAACCAGACTTGGGCTTTTAAGCCACCTTGGGGGCGGTTGGTCAGGGTGACACTACCGTGATGACGATCGACAATACGCTTGATAATCGCGAGGCCTAATCCAGAACCAACACTGCCACGAGCGGTATCGCCCTGAGTAAAAGGTTGGAACAGCTCGTCAATCTCGCTGGCATTAATGCCGGGGCCATTATCTTCGACACTAAAGCTTACTTTATTGTCGCTTAAGGTGGAGCTGATAAGCGTCCAGCCATTACCATAACGCGCTGCATTTTCCACCAAGTTACTAATGACTCGTTTTATTGCTATGGCCTGCATTGGGATGTCGGGCAGAGTGCTGAGGTTAAGCTCAATCGTACCAGCGCGATTGGCTTCCGCTTCGGCAACATCGTTAATCAAATCGTTAAGTTGTGCAGGCTCGCGATTGCTTTCCTGATCTTGGCGAATATAGGCAATAAACTGATTAATAATCGCATCCATATCCTCAATATCATGGGCGATGCCGTCTTTGAGGTATTCATCCTCTTCAACCATCATTTCAGATGCTAAACGAATGCGAGTAAGCGGAGTACGAAGGTCGTGGGATATCCCGGCCATTAGCAACGCGCGGTCTTGCTCGAGTTGCTTCATGCTGTGGGACATCTGATTAAACGCATGGGTTACTTCGATAATTTCTGTTGAGCCACTATCGGTTGGTAGTGGCGCAGGGTAATCACCATGTGACACCGACAATGCGGCTTTTTGTAAGCGTTTTAACGGTCGATTTTGCTTGCGAGCAAACCACCATCCACCGGCCACACTCAGTGCACCAATCACCATTAAATAGAGTGTGAGTGGTGATAAGCCAAAATCTTTAAAACCCGTTAGCGGTACTTTGATCCAAATTGAGGGGGCTTGCGGTGGCTTAATCCAAATTTCAAAGTTCTCACCTTGGGCAATACGTACCTCAGCTTTCCCCCCTAAATGCTCTGACATCTGTGAAGACAATAAGCTGTAATAGGTTGCTCGCTCAATTCCCGCTTCGCGGGCCTGCTTTTGGTTATAGATCTCCATGGCATCGTCGCGCACTTTGGCATTGAGCGCATCGACCATGGTTAAATGTTCACGTCCCACATCCACGCCATCAACAAACAGCAAGTTGACTTGTCGAGCGATGAGCTGATTGATCTGTTGATAGGTAGGCTGAATAAAGTAGACCGCAACTGATAGATAAGACACCAGCTGATTGACCAACAGCAAAGAGCCAATCAGTAAAACTGTTTGGCTAAATGCACTCGCGGGTAAGAATTTTTTAAACCATTTCATGCCGAATATTTATCGGCGCGCCGCACCATCGGGCACAAATACATAGCCCAATCCCCATACGGTTTGAATATACCTAGGATTGGCGGCATCTTTTTCGATTAGGCGGCGTAAACGTGATACCTGTACATCGATTGAGCGTTCAAGGGCGGAATAATCTCGACCTCGGGCCAAGTTCATTAACTTATCACGTGATAGTGGCTCGCGAGGATGGCTAACGAGTACTTTAAGCACAGCAAATTCGCCACTAGTCAGTGCGATAGACTCATCCCCGTGATACATCTCTCGAGTAGCAAGGTTAAGTGAAAACTCGCCAAATTCGATTTGTTCTTCTTGCTGGGTGGGGGCACCGGGCACTTCTGGTGCTTGGCGACGCATCACTGCTTTAATACGCGCAAGTAACTCGCGCGGATTAAAAGGTTTAGGCAGATAATCATCTGCGCCCAGTTCCAAACCGATAATCCGGTCGACTTCATCGCCTTTTGCGGTCAGCATCACAATGGGGATGGCATTATCGTTTTGGCGCAATCGACGACATATGGATAAGCCATCTTCACCTGGCAACATCAAATCAAGTACCAGCAAATGAAAGTTTTCGCGTTCTAGCAATCTATCCATTTGCTCTGCATTGGCAGCACTGCGTACTTGGTAGCCTTGTTCTACAAGATACCGCTCTAGTAAAGAACGCAGTCTCATATCATCATCGACAACGAGGATTTTCGAGGTTTCTTGTCCCATGCTTGTAGTCCTTTAAACAGTTTGCGGCAGCGGCTGATGACAGCTCAACTGGCTGATCTTCATAATGTTGTTAATATAGCTGGTTTGCCGCGTAAAAGACTAGGATGATTTTAGCTTTGCAGATGCGAACTCAAGTGCGCATTGGTATTTTTGGTTGCTAAGCCTCTATTATTAAATGGAAATTTTAATATTCCGAAGTATGGGGCGAGAAATTGTAACTAAATTGATACTAATTGAATTATTAGGCAATGAATCGTAATGCTTTGTGATAAAAGCCCAATGCGCTGCGCGCATTGGGCTTGGGGGGGGGGCTTAGAACTTGTAAGTAACACCAACGACAGTTTTGGTCTCCCATTTTCCGTCATCTTTCTTGCTCTTAGCAAGCGAATTTAGTTCTGCTGTATCTGCAGCGCCTACTTTGGCATAAAGTGAGAAGTTGTCGTTGAAGTTGTAGCCAGCAACCGCAAAGACTTCACGCTTATCATCTTTGATGCTGTTAATGCCTTTCAACTTGGTATCTTCGCGTGTGAACGCCGCTTCTACGCCAGCGCTAAAGCCGCTGTCAAATTGATAACCGCTGCCAATCTCAACGCGATATTCGTTCAAAGTCCCTTCAAGTAAGGTGTTGCTGTTGCTTTTCATTGGTACAGCAACCGGACCTTGTACTTTAATGTGGTCTTTCACCATTGCGCGGCCTTCGGCATAGGCGTAGAAGTTGTCGAAATTGGTTTCTACTCTTAATCCGCCGCCAATCGCGCCGCGGTCAAAGCCTTCTGCTTTATCTGTGATGACATCTTTCTCGCCAGAATAGCCGGTTTCTGCTGATAGAAAGGGCACAACCGATACGGCGCCTAAGTTAAAATCGTATCCAAGCTGCGCTTCAACATTGGCATGCTTGTCTTGAGTGGTGTATTCCGCTTCAATCTTACCGGTAAAACCGTTCATAACATCTGCATTGGCTGCACCAGTTGAAAGTGCTAATAGGGCTGCAATGGCAATGGCTGACTTTTTCATTACTGTATTCCTCATAGAGTTTAATTGGGTTGTAAGTTAATAAGCGTTAGTGCTTATTAAGTGAGGCTATTATCTCAGTAAATATTGAATTCATTTAATTAGTAACTATTCGTTAATCGAATGGATTGTTACCGGTGCATTGGCACGGGTTAAGGTGGAAGTTGTTGATTTAGTCGTGTTTTTATTGGGATTTTCTTTGTGGTAGAAGAGATGGGTAGTAGACGTTTGAGAGTAGAGAACTGTGAATCGAGAACTGTGAGTCGAGAACTGTGAGTCGAGAACTGTGAGTCGAGAACTGTGAGTCGAGAGCTGAGAATCGAGAGCTGGCAACGGGGTTAGATAGCAGGAGGGAATGAATGGGAGTCAGTGGTGTTACTGCAAAAAAAGCGAGCTCAAAATGAGCTCGCTTTTTAGTGTACTAGGTCATTAGAATGCGTAGCTTACGCCGATAACCGTTTTTGTTTCCCATTTACCGTCATCTTTGCTCTTTTTATACAGCTCTGCTTGGTCGCCGGTATCTGCTGCACCTACTTTAGCAAATAGCTTTAAATTGTCGGTGAAATTGTAGCCAGCCACAGCGAAAATTTCGCGCTGGTCTTCTTTGAGATCTTTAAAGCTCTCTCGCACCATGGCGGCTTCAACACCTGCGCTAAAGCCATTATCGAATTGGTAACCGGTACCGAGCTTTACACGGTATTGGTTAACGGTGCCTTTTACTAAAGTATCGCCACCATATAGCTCCGCGCCTGGTAATTCAGGTAGCTCTGGAATAGGCAGTTCAGGTAGTTCGCCATTAGGTACAGTTAAGTTAATGCGGTCTTTGACCATAACGCGACCTTCAGCATAAGCGTAGAAGTTGTCAAAGTTAGTACGCACTGTAAAACCACCGCCTAATGCGCCGCGGTCAAAACCTTCATACTTGTTTGTCAGGATATCTTTTTCACCTGAGTAGTTAGTTTCTGCTGCCAAAAATGGAATGACAGAAACGGCACCAAAATTAAAGTCATAACCGAGTTGCGCTTCAACTTTAGTGTTCTTTTCTTGAGTGGTGTAATCGGCTTCAATTTTGCCGGTGAAACCGTTTAGCAATTCAGTGTTAGATTGTGCATTGGCTGCTCCTGTAGATAGGGCTAGTAATGCTGCGATAGCAATGGCTGACTTTTTCATGTGTTTGTCCTCATCAAATAATTATGTTGTTGTTTAACTCGTCAACAATGATGCTGCTGACTAAGTGAGGCTATTTTCTCAGTGTTTTTCGGGTTGTTTGAGTTAGGTATTATTTGATTTTCGAATAGATTAATGGGTAACAAGTGACTCGGTTCAGTTAAAGTTCAACTAATGGCTGTTATGGCGAAAGTGTGAGTAAATGCTAGAGATTGGACTTTTTCGCTAGGTTTGACCTTGAGTGTGATGTTGGGCGTAGGTACTAGTAAGAAAAGCGGTTTGTTGACGCAAAGAATAGCTAGCGAATTGGGCAATAAAAAACGGACCTAAGGTCCGTTTTTATGGGTGAATGATGGAGCATTGGCAGCGCCACCATGGAGTTAATCGCATTTGTCAGTTTGTTCACCATGGGCACTTTTGATGCAGATGTTGTGCGCTTGCTTTAAATACTTAGCTTCCGTTTTAGCTTTAGCTGCCAGTATGGCTTGTTGTTCCTCGAAAGCGGCGAGTCGCTTATCCAGCTCCTGTTCTATATTGGCACTGCGTTGCGCCTGACAGGCTAGATCATCTGCTGCACAGTAAAATTCAGCGTTGGCTTTACCAATCATGATAATGCTGAGCATGAGCGCTGGTAAGGCTACTACCATAAAGTTCGCTACTTTAGAGCGTCGTTTCCCCTGTGTCGGGAGCTTAGGCAATAGCAGTGATGATATTGAGTTAAGTTGATTAGATTTCATTGTTTGTACCTTTTAATCTGTGCGAGATGTGTGAGTTTGTTGGTTAGCGATTATATATAAACAACTCGATTGCTATTAGTTAGTATGTATTCGACTTTTTGATAGGTTGAGCCATTTGCACCGGGCCCATTGTCGATAGCTGATATTTGATAGTCAGTAGGCTCAATGGGCTAAAGTGGATGACTCACTGCGAATCACTTGAGGTGATGAATACACCGCTTGATAACCGACCTTTGAGAGCTTCTCGCGCATCGATTGGGCGAGTGCCTGTGGGCAGTGCAAGTGAAATTGGGCTAATGCGCTGGCATCGAAACTGTCGCCGTAGGTTAAGCGATTTAAGTGGTCATCTAGCTTTAACTGGATACCTTCAAAGCTGCCGCCAAAATAGAGGCCGCTGTTGGAAGAGACCATGAACATTTCCACCCCTTTGCTACCGCCAGCGGCTTTGCCGCTAATCCCAGGGCCCAGAGTTAGATCGGCTGAGCCACCGGCTTTGTAATTGCCATCGATCACTTGTTGCAGTGCGTTATCGCTCAGTAACACTCCAACCCCATTGACTGATTGGGCGCCAGCAAGAAGGCCAAGCTGCAGACTATTTACTTCGACAAAGATCGGCTGACTCCATTGATGGTGATGGCGCACCATTAAAATGCCCTTTCCCCATTGCGCCCCCAACACAAAACCAACTTGTCCACCGCGCGGAATGATGAATATGGCACGGGCGATGCCGGTGAGGTTACGTACCGCAGCCCAGTGCTCATCTGTAAGAAAGGTATCTAAATGCTGCTCTGCATCCTTGATGAGCTCACTGGCTTGGGTGTTATTTATATTGTCAGGCGTAGCTTCAAGCAGCTTGGCACTGCTTGGAATGCTGCACATTGACACAAAAGTGGCTATCAACACTGGTATCAATAACTGGCGATACCTGTTATTGATAATGGTGCCAAGTAGAGTAAATAGCTTCATTGAGTGAGCTCCGTTATGAACTGGATTAAAGGGCAGCGTTACCAAGCGCCGCCGACTTGTAGGTAAACAGTCCATTCTTCAGGGCCTTTAGCAATATCGACACCGGTGCGCAAACCGAGTTGGCGTGCCATTAAGTATCTGAAACCCGCACCTTGGGCGTTTTGCCATTTGGCATCACTAAAGCTTTGATTGTTGTTCACCGCTTTACCCGTGCCAGCGAAGCCCAGAATGGTCCAGCGATCATCAATATCGTATGTGATTTCAACTTCACCCAAAGCGGTGTTGTCGGCTTGATAACGCATGGCAGCCATACCGCGCATGTCGAGGTAGGGTTTAGCGTAAAATGGTGCTTCACCAACTGTTGATTTAGCATTTACACGCCAATTGAGGCCCCATTTTTTATTGAGTCTATGGTAGCTATTGATGAACGCTGAGTAGTCTTGGTAGTTAAAATCGCCGCCAATTTTTTCGTGGTGCATGTTTGCTTTAACGCGAGCTTTAATCCCTGAACGCGGGGCAAACTGGTTATCAGTGCTGTCATAGGTGAGTTTTACGGCGACCGACGCATCGCTACTATTGAGCGCCAAGTTGTCTATTTCTGGGATACCGGAATCAAGATTAAAATTGGCTTCTGAACTCATGTTGACGTATTCAGCACCCAGGAAGAAGTTGCTTCCCGCGAGTCTAAAGTCAATGTCTTGGAAGAAATACAGCCCTTTAATACCAAATTGTTGTGCGGTGGAGCTATCGGCATCGGCATAATATTTTAAGTTTAAATCGGCACCAAATAGGCCACCTAAATACCTGACATTGTCGTTAAACCAATTACCAGAATGAAACACGCCGGCAATTTTACTGCCGTTATTGGTTGCGGCACCGACAACGCCCGTAACACTAGGGGGGATGCCTGAGACAGCATTAGGATTTTGCTCGCGAATGGCTTTTTGTTCGTCATTCTCATGGAAAAACAACAGTGCCGCACCGCCACCTACACCTACGGCAGGTTCAGTGATCACTATGGGTACCGGCAAGAAGCCGTGCGCATTGTTAAGGATCCATTGGCTGGCATCTAGGCGACCATCAACGGGATCTTTAAATTGATCCATAAAGCTAGCGTTGGCACCTGCTGACAGTAAAGATGTGGCGATAAGCAGTGTGCTCATCGCTGTGGTATTAAATTTTTTGGCTGACTTAAACATAATTTGGGCTCTCGTTTGTGGGTGGCCCCGGGAAGATGACCACCTAACTCAACATTAAATAGGTGGCTAATCACCAAATAGAATGGCGTCGTCAATAATGGCGTCTTCGATGTACATATCTTCAAGCTCACCTTCAACAACTGCGTCTTCAAGGTCTTCAAAGTCACGTTTACAGCGCTCACGTCTCACTTCACCTTCGACTAAACCGTCAATGGCACCGACCATGCCGCCGATTGCAGCGCCGCGTTTGGCGCCTTCTCTGCCATCGGCGATAGCGCCTACAGCTGTGCCCATTAGGCCACCTTCAAGCGCGCCGCCGACAACACTGCCTAAGGTGTCATCGCAATAGTCTGCGTGAGCGAAATTGGTTAGTGTTGCCAAGCTCAATGCCATACAACACGCTAGATGTTTTGCTTTCATATCAACCTCGATTGGTTAGGAGTGGATTAAATTCGAGTTGATGATACGTAACAAAAACGAATGATTTAAATTAGTATCTATTCGTTTTTGTAATAGCTGGCGGTTTTTGACAGTGAACGAGTTAGCGCGGTATGAAGGAGTGCGCCCAACTTAGGTTGGGCGCAGGCTGACTATCGTGGTTGAAAAGGTGTTCCCCAGCCAGCTGCGCCGTCAGCCAAAACATTGATAGCTGGTGAGGAACGAAACTGATATTTAGTGCCCAGTTGCGGTCGATGGTATTGCGTTAGTTCCAGGGCGATATTCTCTTAATTGCTGCAAAGCGATGAAGAATACTGGCACTAATACACAACCGATTAATGTGGCGGCAAACATGCCACCAAAACTTGCCTGACCAAGGGCGTTACGGCTGGCACTGCCCGCACCACTGGCAATAACCAAAGGCAGTACCCCTAAGATAAAGGAGAAGGCTGTCATCAAAACGGCACGCAAACGCAGTGCGATGGCTTGTTTAGCGGCATCTATAATCGTCAATTGCTGCTCTTCTCGGAGCACTTTGGCAAACTCGACTATTAGGATTGCGTTGCGGCTGGCCATGCCAATTAACAGGACTAAACCTATCTGGGTGTAGAGGTTCATCGTACCGCCTGCAATCAAGGTGTAGCCCAGGGCACCAAGCAGTGCGGTGGGCACACACAGTATGATGGCAAATGGAATCAACCAGCTCTCATATTGAGCGACTAAAAATAGATAGGTAAATAGCAAGGCGAGCGCAAACAATAGCGGCGCAGCATCACCGGCTTGTAGCTCCTGATAGGTCATGCCTGTCCACTCATAGGCGTAGCCTTGAGGTAATTGATTTGCTTGCGCTTCAATGGCGGCAATCGCATCGCCTGAGCTATAACCTTCAGCGGGTATGGCAATGATTTGTGCTGTGTTGTACAGGTTGTAGCGAGCGGTACTATCTGCACCGACCAATGGCTGATAGTCGGCGATGCTCGATAGCTTGATCATGTCACCTGTCGCAGATTTAAGGTAGATATGCCCCAAATCTTGTTCGCTATTGCGGTAGTCTTGCTCGGCTTGCAGGTTAACCTGATAGTTCTTACCAAACTTGGTGAAGTCATTGACGTACATGTTGCCCATCATGGCTGCAAGTGTGGTATTGACCTCGGCCAAATCAATACCTAGCGCCATGGCTTTGGCTCGGTCCACATTTAAATAGAGCTGAGGAACATTAGCACTGTACGTGGTAAATGCCATCATCACTTCATCAGATTGGTTTAACTGTGCTACAAATTGCTCAATAACCGGAGCCATGGTTTCAACGGGTCGACCATTGAGATCTTCGAGTTGCAAAGTTAAGCCGCCAGCAGTACCTAAACCTGGAATGGCGGGCATTGAAAACGCCATGCCGCTAACATCTGGATTTGCATCAATGGCTGCTTGCGCTTGTGCAACGATGGCAAACTCACTTTGTTGGCTATTGCGGTGTTGCCAGTCATCCAGTACGACAATCATCATGCCAGAATTAGGCGATGCCGCCCCTTTTAGCAAGCTATAACCTTTGGCTGCCACAACATGCTTTACGCCATCAATTGCGGTAATTTGGCTCACCATGTCACTGACCATGTCATCAGTACGGTCGAGGGCTGAGGCTTCGGGTAAATTAACATCAACCATAAACGAACCTTGATCTTCTGCTGGTATAAAGTCTTTGGCTAACGAGAGGTTAAAGCCATAAATACACAGCAGTAAGATGGCAAACAGTCCGCCACTAAGTAATAAACGTTGGCCTAGAAAACTCACCGAATTAACATAGCCGCGGGTTACCCAGGCAATGAAACGGTTAAACTGCGCTAAAAAGCCGTGGCTCTTTTTGGCTTCATGACGCATCAGTAGCGCACATAATGCCGGTGTCAGCGTGAGTGCGACTAAGGTTGAAATTACCGTAGAAACTGAGATTGTCACGCCGAACTGTTGGTACATTTGACCCACCATACCGGGGGCCATAGACACGGGGCCAAATACCGCCAGCAGCACTAAGGCGGAAGCAATCAGCGGCGCCGTTACCTCTTTCATTGCTAGTGAGGTTGCTTCTGGGGCATCAAGGTGGCGCTCTTCCATCAAGCGTTCTACGTTTTCTATCACCACAATTGCGGCATCGACCACCACACCAATTGCCAATATTAAGCCAAACATTGAAATGGTGTTGATATCAATTCCCATCGCGGCCATGACCACGAACGTGCCGATCAGTGACACCGGAATGGCTAGGGCTGGAATTAAAGTCGCGCGCCAGCTTTGCAAGAATAAATAGGTGACTAACACCACTAGACCGAGGGCGATATACAAGGTTTCAAACACTTCGTCCATCGACACTTCAATAAAGGTGGTCGAGTCATAAGAGACCACATAATCCATGTCGTCGGGAAAGCGTTGTGATAGCTGCTGCATTGCTTCGCGTACGCCTTGTGCGACTTCAAGTGCATTGGCGCCGGGCGCTTGATAGACAGCCAAAATTGGGCTTTCATGGTCGCCATAGCTGGCAATAGCTGCATACTGCTCGGCAGCCAGTTCAACCCGCGCAACATCTTTCAGTTTGACAAAACGTCCCTCTTTTTCAGCCCGTAAAATAATAGACTCAAATTCTGCCGCTTCAACTAGCCGGCCTTGAGTCTGGATTGTGTACTGAAAGACCTGGTTACCTGCCGTTGGTCGCTCACCTAGTTTTCCCGCTGCGACAGTGGTGTTTTGCACGCTAATGGCGGTGGCTATATCATTAGCCGTAATTGACTTGGCTGCCATTTTCTCAGGGTCAAGCCATACCCGCATTGAATAGTTTTGCTCGCCAATCACTTGCACCTTGCCGACACCCTTAACACGTAACAGCGCATCTTTAATATTAAGTGAGCTGTAGTTAGACAAAAATAGATTATCTAGACTGTGATTCGGTGAGTAGGGGTTGACCGTCATTAAGATTGAGTTGGCAACCTTTTCGACGGTGACGCCCTGGCGCTTAACTTCATCAGGCAGCTTGGCCATGGCTTTGTTTACCCGGTTTTGCACTAACGTTTGTGCTTTGTCTGGGTCGGTGCCAATAGCAAAGGTGACATAAGCAAGATAGGTATTGTCGTTGTTAGACTTTGATTCAATGTAGATCATGTCTTCAACGCCGTTAACTTCTTGCTCAATTACTGTGGCGACAGTATTACGGATTGTGTTGTGATCTGCGCCGGGATAAAGGGCAAAGATCTCGATTGATGGCGGCACAATATTAGGGAATTGTGATACCGGCATTTTCATTAGGGTAAGCATACCCGCTAATGTCATCACCACCGATAACACAATGGCAAATTTGGGGCGGTTAATAAAGAAATCGGCCATGAGTCTACTCCTTAACCATAGTTAATTGAGCATCATTTTTAACGGTAACCTGCATGCCTGGTCTTATTGAACTGATGCCGCCAATAATGACTTGGCTACCTGAGGTTAAACCCGCTTCTACAATCCAGTCCTGCTTGAGTCTTTGCCCGAGGGTAAGGTATTTTTTATCAACTGCTTGGTCACTATTAACCACGAAGACATAACGGCCGCCTTGGTCTTCTTGTACAGCGCTTTGGGGCAGCACAAGTTTAGGTGTCGGCACGCTTTGGGCTGATGTGACGGTGACAAATTGGCCTGGTAGTAATAAGCCATCGGGGTTTGGGAAATTGATGCGAAAGCGTACCGTACCATTATCGGTATCGACCTGATTATCGATAAAGTCGATGCTACCTCGGTGTTTATAAGGGGTACCGTTAGCGAGCTGCAACTTGATATTGGGCGGGTTGATAGCCGCGCCAGCTTGGAGCTTTTTTTGTAAGTCGTTGAGATACTCTTTCTCATCCAACTGAATGTTGACGTACATTTTGCGGTAGCTAACCAAATGCGTCAGCGCTTGGCTATTTGGCCCAACTAATGCGCCGGGGCTCACATTGCTATCACTGATATAGCCATCAAATGGCGCAACGATACGCGTGTCTTTTAAATCTAAGCGTGTTTTCTTTAGGCTGGCTTGAGCCGCTAGGGCTTCAGCACTCGCCACTTGGTGTGCTGCAATGATTTGGTCAAGCTCAATTGCGCTTAGTGCTTGTTGTTGCCTGAGCTTATTGGCTTTTTCTAATTTCTTTTTATGCAATGCCAATTGTGCTTGTTTTTGCGCCACAACGGCTTTGGCTTTTTGCACTTCTATTTGAAAAGGCTCTGGGTCTATTTCAAACAACAGATCACCTTTGGCGACCAAGGCACCATCTTTAACGTGTTGTTTATAAATATATCCCGATACCTTCGGCAGGATATCCACTTCATCAACGGCTTGGGTTTTGCCGATGAACTGCTCGGAAATATGAGTGTCTTGCAAAGTAAGGTGGTGAGTGGTCACAGCGATGCTGCTGTTAACTTGTGGTGTGGCGGGCTCATCTGAGCAGGCGCTTAATAAGCTAACAGTAGCAATGGCGACGAGTTTGGCTGACGTTCGCATAATAACCCCTAAGAGTGGCAATAAAGATATTGGCGCCATCTTATATTTGCCTAGAGGTTATCCACAGTTACTTATTATAGTTAAATCGAATAGGTGACAGGTTCAATGGTCGCCCAGTTAGCGTTGAGCGACCAGCAAACTTAGCAAGGGCTACTCACTGAGCTGAGCAATCAAAAATTTGGCCACGGGCCCATGTTGCACATTGGAGCGCCAAGTGATTTCAGCGGCATTAATCATAGGAGTGCGTTGATAGTCAGGCACAAACTGGACAATGGTACCTAGGGCCATTTTCTCCACTAACAGCTGTTTTGGCACAAATGCCCAGCCTAGATCTTGCTCAACAAGGCGGATTAAATCATCTTGGTCATAGGCTTGCCAAATTTGCTGTGACATCTTGCTCATGGCTGCTAAGACACTATTTTCTATCATACTGGTGCAAACGATTTGCCGTTCGCTGATCAGAGTTTCGGTATCAACAACATCCATATCAGCAAATTGTGAGTCAGGACTGCATACGCATACCCACTCCAACTGATAGAAGGAGATAAAGTCGAGATGCTCTGGCACAGCTTCTAGCGGCAAAGTGATACCAATATGCACCTGCTTATCCAAAATGGCTTGCGCTAGATCGGTGGAGTTTTGTTTAACGAGCTTAATTTGTGTATGGGGGTATTGCCTGGCTAATTTTTCCAGCGCTGCATCAATACTATAAAGTGGCACTAAAGGATCAAGGCCGATAATCAGCTCATCTTCTACTTCCTCAATCACACCTTCAGCATAACTCTCCATTCGCTCTGCTTGGCGAATAAGTACTTTAGCTTGTTGATAAAGGCGTTCGCCTTGTGCTGTCAACGTCGGGTATTTAGTACTGCGGTCAAACAGTGTTAATCCTAAATCGAGTTCAAGATTGTTAACGCCAATACTCACAGAGCTTTGACTTTTCCCTATGTGCCGAGCGGCTGCAGAGAAGGAGCCTTTTTCCGCCGCGGCCACAAATGCATTGAGCTGTTCTAAGTTAAGCATGGTTCACCTATTCGATATGTCGATAGTTATTACTTTTAAGTATTAAACATCAATTGGCATAATTTAGCCACACCAACAAGACATTTAGTTTATTTAGAGGGCACAAATTATGAAAAAATCACTTACTAGCGTAGCACTTATCTCGTTATTAACAGCAACTAGTGCGTTTGCGAATGAAGAAGCGGCCAAAGAAGAGGTTAACTATGGCGATCCTACCGCAAGTTTCACCACCGTTGGGGTCAGCGCCAGCAAAGATGTCACTCAACTTAACGGTATGATGGGGCTGGGCTCAAATATTTTCCAACTGGATATTAGCCGCAATAACAAAAGTGGCGACTTAAGTGGCCGCGGGCGTTATTTCCATGTGACGGACGGCTTAGGCTACTCTGTCGACGTGATTGGCGATGAGAACAACCAAACGGTACTGGGTGGACTTATCTATAAGTTTCAGGTGACCGACAACATCTCTATTTTCCCTATGCTTAGTGCTGGTGGCACCCAGAACAAACGCATTGGAGAAAAAGATAAGTACGATCGCAGTGGCCTAGCCCAAGCTGGTGTCTATGCGATGTATGGTTTTGATGCTGGCCACTGGTTATACGTCAACCCTAAAACCACATACCACTTTAAAGACAAAACTTTCACTAACCAAGTGGAAGTGGGCGGGGGATTCATGTTGTTAGACAATGTGTCTGTGGGCGCCAAGGTTGAATACACCGGCGAAGTCAAAAACAAACATGGCTTTAATATGCCTGAAGATACGGTAACTTGGATACAAGCAAACTACTACTTCTAAGCCGATTGTCGATAATAAAAGCCGCATTTATTGCGGCTTTTTTGATCGGCGCCACGACTGCGAAGCAGGCAATAGCGGTAACACTAGTAATAAGGTCAAACTGAGAAACACCAATAATTCCGACAGCGCCCAACCTTGCAGTAAGATATAGGGGCCAATCGCTGCGCCAAAGGTTTGCGAAGCGACCGCTAAGCGAATAACTGACCCATCCTTATCAATACTGGCAATGGTGCCCATATAAAGTGGCACCAGTAAATTCCACAGCAGCATAAATAGGCTCACTGCCGCAAAGTAACTCCATGGGGTAGTTGCCAAAAAAATGGTTGCGATACAGGCACCTTGAGTGGCCACCGCTATCACAATAATCCACTTTTTAAATTGGCTGTAGGCTAAGTAGCTGGCTAGCACTGCGCCCACTAAGCTAAACAGGGTACCCGTTGCCAAAATATTGCCTTGAGACTGCGGAGTTATCTCAAGTTTACTGGCAACGACTCCCAGTAGTGACCAAGCGCCTGAGTGGGTGAGGATTAGCATGAACATGGCACTTAAAGCATAGAACATCGCATGATTTGATTGCGGTGCTTGGCTATCATTGCTGGACACCTGCACTTGTAATTGTGGCAGTAGCGCGATAACCAGACTCAATAGTGCTAGCACAAAGAAAAAAGCATGTACGCCAAATTGAGCCAGAATTGGCGGCAATATGACAAACAAAACGGCGCTATACAGCATCTGCATGGCAATGGCTTTGCCAAAAGCATTATCTGGGTTGGGCTGCGCCGCTAAGGTTTCATAACTTTTCACCAGCACTAAACCGGCGCAAACACCGGCGAGAATCCGTACGGCAATAAACAGATTGATGTCATGGCAAAATGCGCTAAGCAAGTGAGCTAAAAATAAGCCAGCACAAGCCCATCGCTCGTTAATATTGATGTGCTTTTTTTGGGTGATAATAAAAGAAAATAATGACGCGACAGCAAAACCGCTAAGTTCGATGGAGGCTAAGTAAGTGAGTGAATAAACGGATGCATTAAACTGGTGTGAAATTGCATTTAAATAGCTGGGCATGAGTAAAAAAATACTCGACACCACGGTCATTTTTAGTGCCGCAATAAACCACGGGGGAAGACGCTGTTGTGAGCGTTGCAAATTAACCTCTAAATAACTGAGTTATTTGCTAGGTTAACCAGTATTTTAGGGCAAGTAAATAGAATCTCGTTGAGGTTATTGCGCTAATTCTTCGGCTCAAGATTAGCCTAGCACTAGCGTGTAACTCATTAGGCCGCTATAGCGCATACACTCAAGTAATATCAGTGCCAGTAGGCATTTACGCTTAAAGTGTTTCTCATTAAGTATACTGTTCATGTTGTTGGCTCATCTCTGTGTATTGTTGTTGGTGCTAACTTGTTGCCGTTAATTCGTTAAGGCTGCTAACCCTGGATTCATCATCCTGCAGAAAAAAAGCCGCCGTCCTTGGCGTGCAACAGCATCACATTCGGTGAGCTACAGGATAATGATGAAGTGCTATTATCTCGATGTTTTGTTAATTTTAAACGTTAATAAGTATAGTTAAATCGAATACATCGAGAGACGACAAAGGCCTGTTGTACTGGCTGTGAAGCGCAGCTATTTTTTTATAAAACAGTTGGAAACAGGTTTACAGGTGCTAAAAGAAAAGGGTGCCATTGTCCGAGAGCGTTAGACAAAGGCACCCTAAGGGAGTCGTAAGGCAAGTTTTGATTTTCATGCCGCTTACGTCGACTTGGCTATCTTGTCATGGCATCGCACAATCGCTGAGTTAGTTTCTATTTAACTATCGAATAGTTTAACCAATAAGAGATACGCCCATGAGCTGCGAGCTAGCACGCATAGCAATATTGCTGCGCTAGCGCTAAAATCTAGCTAATTCTCCGTTATTGCACAGTATTTGGAAGTTCAACATGAAAGCAATGCTCATAACCCGTGAAGGCTGGCAAGCCCTTGATCGCGAGTTGAAGTATTTATGGAAAGAGTACCGCCCAGAAATCACTAAAAAGGTGCAAGAAGCCGCAGCGCAGGGTGATCGTTCAGAGAATGCTGACTACACCTACAATAAGCGTTTGTTACGCCAAATAGACAGCCGTGTTCGCTATTTGGTCAAGCGAGTTGAAGATCTCAAGATTGTTGACTATTCACCGCAGCAAGAAGGTAAGGTTTATTTTGGCGCCTGGGTCGAGCTGGAAAACGAAGCGGGTGAGATAGTGCAGTATCGAATTGTTGGTAAAGATGAGTTAGATACTAAGCAAGGTTACATTACCATTGATTCACCCATGGCACGGGCGTTAATTGGTAAGCAAGTTGATGATGAAGTGCTCGTTAAAACGCCGGCTGGAACCAAAGAGTGGTATGTGAACAAAATTCAGTATCAAGCATTCTAAGTCGTCATTTGTTAACCACAATGCAAAACCGCGATGGTGTAAGCGGCGACAGTTAATGGCCGTTCTCATCACGCTTGGCTGCGTTAAAGCAGCTTAAATCGATATGGCGCAAGCTATACTGTTTTACAATACACCTTGCCCCAAGGCTGTGGTATCTTTGGCGGCATTAAACAAATTCCTATCTAGGCTCTAAGCTCTCTATGCAAAACATCGCTCGTATTATCGCTGAAGAATTGAATGTCCGTGAGCAGCAAGTGACTGCCACAGTTACATTATTAGATGAAGGTGCCACAGTACCTTTTGTTGCCCGTTATCGTAAAGAAGTGACAGGTGGCTTAGATGATACTCAGTTGCGTACCCTCAATAGCCGCTTAGGCTATTTACGTGAACTCAATGATCGCCGTGCAGTGATACTCTCTAGCATTGAAGCCCAAGGTAAACTTAACGATAGCCTGCGACAGGCCATTAGCAGCGCAGATAGTAAAACCCGTCTTGAAGATCTTTACTTGCCGTTTAAGCCTAAACGTCGCACTAAAGGGCAAATAGCTATTGAAGCTGGGCTTGAGCCATTAGCCAATCGCTTGTTTGCTGAGCGTGGTAATGAGTTAGACAGTCAAGCTCAAGCATTTATTAACAGTGAAGCAGGCTTTGATGATGTTAAAGCAGTCCTTGATGGTGCGCGCTTTATTCTGATGGAACGGTTTGCAGAAGACGCTGACTTAATTAATAAAATTCGTCGTCATTTAAAGCAAAATGCGGTGTTGGAAAGCAACTTAGTGGCAGGCCAAGAAAAGGCTGGCAGTAAATTTAGAGACTATTTTGAGTACAGTGAGCCATTTAGTAAGGTGCCTTCGCATCGTGCACTAGCAATGTTACGTGGTCGCAATGAAGGTGCGCTGTCTCTAAAAATGAATGCTGATCCCGCAAGTGAGGCGAAATCGGCCAGTTATTGTGAAGTGATTATTGCTGAGCACCTGCAACTGAATTTGACTGATAGTGCGGTGGACAGTTGGCTTAAAACGGTGATTACTGCCACATGGCGAGTCAAGATTGGCTTGCAGATGGAAACTGAATTCATTGCATCGCTACGCGAGCAAGCTGAAGGCGAAGCGATCAATGTCTTTGCGCGCAATTTAGGTGACTTGCTAATGGCGGCACCGGCGGGGGCCAAAACCACCTTAGGTTTAGATCCAGGTCTACGTACCGGGGTGAAAATTGCCATTGTTAATCAAACTGGCAAGCTGGTGGCGCATTCAACGATATTTCCCCATGCACCACAAAACCTATGGGATAAGTCGATTCGCACCCTAAGCAACTTAATTAAAATGCATAAGGTTGAGCTGATCGCCATTGGTAATGGCACGGCATCGCGCGAAACCGATAAGTTGGCGGCGGAAGTCATTGCGGCTATGAAAGCTGATATGCCGCAGCTAACTAAGATTATGGTCAGCGAAGCCGGTGCTTCGGTGTACTCTGCATCTGAACTAGCGGCACAAGAATTTCCGCAATTAGATGTGTCTATTCGTGGTGCAGTCTCTATTGCACGTCGTTTGCAAGATCCGCTAGCAGAACTGGTTAAAATCGAGCCTAAATCCATTGGCGTGGGTCAATATCAGCATGATGTGAGTCAGAGCCAGTTATCCCAGTCGCTTGAAGCGGTGGTGGAAGATTGTGTGAACGGTGTGGGTGTGGATCTCAATATGGCCTCAGCACCTTTGCTGGCCCAAGTTGCTGGTCTAAACAAAACTCTAGCCCGTAATATTGTTGATTATCGTGATAGCAATGGTGAGTTTAGCCAACGCAAACAGTTGCTAAAAGTGGCGCGTTTAGGACCAAAAGCCTATGAACAAGCAGCTGGTTTTTTACGTATTAGTGGCGGCACCAATCCACTGGACAGTTCAGCGGTTCACCCAGAGGCCTATGCACTCGTAGAAACCATTGCCGAGCAGCATCAACTGCCCGTTGAACAGCTAATTGGTAACAGTGAACTGCTTAAGAATATTGATGCCAAAGCCTTTATTAATGACAGTTTCGGTCTGCCAACGGTGACCGATATTTTGGCTGAACTGGATAAACCGGGTCGAGATCCCCGTGGTGAATTTAAAACGGCGACGTTTAAAGAGGGCGTAAACCAGATCAATGATTTAAAGCCCAATATGTTGCTTGAAGGCGTGGTGACCAATGTGACCAACTTTGGTGCCTTTGTCGATGTGGGTGTGCATCAAGATGGTCTCGTGCATATCTCATCACTGACAGACAAATTTGTCAGCGATCCACATACGGTGGTCAAAGCCGGTGATGTGGTGAAGGTCAAAGTCATGGAAGTGGATGTTGAGCGTAAACGTATTGGCTTAACGATGCGATTGGACGAGCAAGCTTCTGCGAAACCTGCAGCTAAACCCAAGTCAAATTCGGCTAAAGGCAGCAGTCAGCAAAAGCAGCATAAGCCAAGGCATAATCCCAAACAACCGGCTAATGCCGCAATGGGTAACGCCTTTGCTGATGCCTTTGCCAAGTTGAAAAAATAGTTCTAGCTAACAATAATAAAAAACGCCGGATAGATTATCTGGCGTTTTTTTATGGGTTTTGCTTGGCGCGATTTTAAACCGAAGAGGACAGTGCGGGCTCTGGCTTAGGCTGAGTTTGTTGCTGATAAAATTGACTCACATGATGGGCCACAGCTTGGTAAAACTCCTGCGATTGATTAACTAACAGTTTGGAGACATTGTTGTTGCTCTTCGGTTGGGGCGTTTGTTGTTGAGCGCGAATATCTCGGCGTTGTAATGCCGGTTTCCCTCGCAGTGCAGCCTTTAATATGCTTGGTAACGCAGCGGGTTTTTGCTCTTGCTGTTGCTTACCTTCTTGTTGCTGCTGACCTGAGCCTTGCTGTTTGCCTTGCAGTTTTTCATTAACTTTAGCTTGCTCGGCCGCGCGTTCATTTTGTGGGTTAAATGCGCGTTCTTCGTGGCCTTTCGTCGCTTCCTGTGGTGGGACAATAGGTGGTCGCTGTTGACTATCCACGCGCGCAGCATCGGTTGCGGCGTTGGTCGTCGCAATCGGTACTTGGGGATAGTTGGTTACCACTAACATTATTGAACTCCTACAGTCATGGTTAAATAATAACCAAAATAACTAAAGAGTTAAAGTCGATTACGCTAAAGTTGATAACCAGTTCATAAAACCGTCGCTGAATTCTTCGGTATGAGAGAAAAATGGCGCATGGGAAGCCTTGGCCAGCATCAAATCTTGATGTGGGTGCGGATGCGCAGGCATACGTGGTGGCACTCGGCGAGGAACCAGTCCATCTAACCGTCCCCATACCCTCAGCCATGGCTGGGTAATTTGCGGTAACTGAGATCGCAAATCAATCTCTTGTAGCATGGCTAGGCTTTGCTGTAACGCTAATTGATTGGGTAAAGGCTTAGCCAACACTAAATCACGTAATCGCTTAATGTCTTCTTTGGCTGTGGCACAGCCCATCGCTTGAATTGCCAAAAATCGCTCAATAGTTTTGGGTAAATCTTGGCCTAATTGATCGCCAAACTGAGCCAGTATCGCCGCAGGTATTCCCGGCCAATTGTCACTCTCTTGTGCCATAAAGCAAGGAGAGGAAGCGATAGTCGCCAAGGCTGAAATGTGTTGTGGATGACTGATCGCCGCTTGAGTTGCCAATAACCCACCTAATGACCAACCAGCCCAAATCGCGCCTGACGGGGTATGGTTAACTAAGTGCTCAACCCATTGCTCAAAACAGCCGTCAATGGCTGGACTATGGCCAAAGCCAGGCAGATCTACATAGTGCACACAGTAATCTTGCAGCTGCGAATGTAAGGGGGTGAAAACTGCATTGTTCATGCCCCAGCCGTGCAACATGACAATGGGTTGTCCATGGCCTATAGTATGGATGTTCAGGGATGAATTCACTTCGAAAACCTCATATTACATGGCTTATGGATTAGCGCATGGTAGCAAAAGTATGGTTGAAATGGTTGGCTAAGTTACCGTCAATTGTGGCGGCTAGTTTACCCAATAGCTGTTTAATGTGCCATCAGCAGGTAGAGCATGGCGCACAAGGTGTGTGCAAGCAGTGTTTTACCGCCAGTATTTACCAAGCTGATACTTGCTTAGGATGTGGTAAAGTTTTACAAATACGGGCGAAGTACTGCGGTGCTTGTCAGGTGATCCAACCGCTAAGCGTGGTGGCAGCGTGTCGCTACTATGATGGTTTAGGCGTATGGGTTGCGGCAATCAAATACCACACTCAATTAGCGATCCTGCCCGCCTTGTCCGCCCAGCTTAGTCAACGAATCTTGTACGCCAATGAGCAGGACTGGATTCGTATGCCACAAGTGATAGTCCCAGTGCCATTGCATCCAAATAGGCTGCGTCAGCGTGGCTTTAATCAAGCCTTTCTTATTGCGCAGCGCTTAGCTAAAGCTCTTGAACTTCCGATCGATCATACCTGTATTAAACGCATACTTGATACTCCAGCTCAAGCGGGACTGTCTGGCAAACAACGCCGCGCAAATCTCACTAATGCATTTAGTGTTGCGCAGCCATTTGCGTATCAGCGTATTGCCTTAGTAGATGATGTGGTGACCACAGGCACCACTGTTCATGCCATAGCCGGGTTATTGGCCAAACAAGGGGTGCATGTGCAGGTTTGGTGCTTAGCCCGAGCAGAAGCCCCGCAACTGTCGGACTAATTTGTAACTATGAGTGCTTAGTGAAGTTTGGGAATGAAATACAAGGCATTGGCATAGGTGCGCTGCGAACCGAGCCAAATATTTCTAAACACTAAGTTGTCAGCAAGTGCCACTAATGCCCCTTTGCCGTGCGGCTCGACGACAATGGCGGGCGTGTTGGCTAAAGCATGTTGGTATTCAGGCGCTAAAAAACCGTCAATTAACGGCTGTGCTTGATAGCGTGCCGCGTTTTGGAAAGCTTTACTGGAAGGGCTAAAGCCAAAGGCCTTATTTTTCAAAACTGGTAGGTTTGTTTGTCCCAAACCGAAATTAATCGGATGGCTACTATCGAGTTGTAACCCGACAATAGCACCGCCTATTGATTGTTTGGCTTTGAGTTGTGACTTTTCGGCAAAACTTAAATTATCCTGGTCAAATAGCTGTTGAAAGTAGCGTTTGTTACGGATATCGGCTTTAAGGAGATTGCCTTTCGATAGCCAAGCTAGTGCGCCTTTTTGCGCCACAATCACCCCACCACGACTCATAAACTGACTGAGTTTACGGGCATATTTTTCATCGAGGTTATCGTAGTTGCCATCGGCCAAAAAAATGTGGCTATAGGGCTGCAAGTCCAGTTTAGCGAGGCGAGGGCTGCTAACTTGAGTCAGCGGCACGCCAAGTACTTGGTCTAGGTAGTACCACAGCTGACCGACCTCTTCAGGGTCGGTTCCGTATCCGGTCACAATCATAGGTTTTATTGGCTTGATACTGTGGAAATCCGGGCTGCCAAGATCAATGCCTGAACGGGCGGCGCTGGTTGTGGTGGCATCGACTTGCAATTGCAAGGCGTTGGCCAGCTCGCGCACCTGCTGTTTGATGGTTTCAGCGGAGTGGTCGGTTTGCTTGAGCGGGATCATTAAGCTACCAGCAACATATTGCTTAGCCTTGGTTGGCGCTTTAATCGCGAAAGGCTTGGCGGCAAATTTGACCAGAATGTTTTGTGACAATAATTGCTGCAGCAAAGGCGCGGCATTACCTTGTTGCCAATCAACGAGCAGGGCAACAGAACTGCTTGGCCATTGAGCTTGCTGAAATGTGGCGGGCTCAGTATTTAACGTGTCGATATTCAGGTTGACATTGCGCTTGATTTTTAAGTTATACGCTAAGGCAAAGTTCCAGGTCGACACGTCATAAAAAGTGGCATTCTCATATTCAGTGCGTTCATCGAACATGGCCAATAACAAGCTCTTTTGTGGCTGATTAATTGGAATAAACAACGCATCATTGGGTGCGAAGTCGATATTGCTTTGAGATATCGACTTAGGCAGGTAATAAAAGGCGATTTGATGTTGTGCTAAGGTCGACGCGAGGTCGTCACGGCGCTGAGTATCACCTGAGGCTGATATCAATATGCCTGCTTCTTTCCCTGCTGGTGGGTGTTTGTCTTTGCGCCCATAAAACAACTGCTGGTATTCAAGTAACTGCGCTTTTAATGCAAGTGCACCTTTGAGACTGGAGTGGGAGGTGGCCAATTGATTGGCTATGGCTTCTGCAAAGTGTACCTTACCATTGACCGAGTCTTGCACTTGGCCACGGGCACTGGCCTGTTCAAACAGTACGCCTATGGCGCCATTAATATCAGGGTAGGTTGATCCTTTGCCATAGTAAAAATCATCAAATAGTTGTTTGCTAAAGTACCCTTGTTTGCGCTCATCCAATGCTTGGCGATGAAAGTCGGCCAGTTGTTCAGTGAGCTGCTGATTTTCTATAGGTGTGAGCGGGTGAGTGCGATCCGGTACGCCCGGCTGAAAGAAATAGCTTTGATTGTGACCCATTTCGTGAAAGTCGCCCACATAGTGGGGCTGCCATTTATGAAACAGTGCTACTCGGCCTTGGGATTCTGGGTGACGTAAGAACAGCCAATCGCGGTTTAGATCGGCAAAGTAGTGATTGCGCCGACCTGCTGGCCAAGCTTGCTTGTGTTCATTGTGTGCAGGATCGCTGACTTTCGTTACGCCAGTGTAGTTGTTGGTCCAAGTGGCAAATCGGTCAAGACCATCCGGATTTTGACTCGGGGTAATTAACACTACGGCTTCATCCAGTAACTTTTGCGTCCAAGCATCGTTGGCAATCGCTAGCTGGTGTAGCAGCAATAATGCCGCATGGGCGCCACTGGCTTCATCACCATGAATCGAGTAAGCGAGCCAAATGACCAATGGTCCTTGTTGTTGCTCGCCGGATTTGGCCTGTTGTCGTTGCTGTAATATGTTGTCTAAATTGCGCTGGTTGGCTGCAGAAGTCACCACCGCTGTCAGCTGTGGTCGATATTCGTGACTGCGACCGGTTTGTTCTAGGCTTATACGCGGACTCTGCTGTGCCAAAGTCTGTAAGTAAAACTGTAATTGGTCATGACGTAGATGCCACTCGCCGAGTTCATAACCCAAGAATTCTGCAGGCGAAACCACCGCTGAATTTGCGATAGAGTTCACCTTTTTTGGGTCTGCCTGTACTGGTAGGGAAAGGCAGCAATAACAAATAAAAAGCAGCGACTTTTGCAAGGCAGAACGAATCTTTATCATTGTATTTTCTAGTTAAATTATTATTTAATTTGCTGGGTTACTATAGCTTAGTCGTGACAAAAATGCCGTTTTCTTTCACAAAAAAGCTTCACAAAATGTAATCAAGACTACAAAGCTTTGCACAGTAGGAGTATCATACCGCTAATTCTTACTAAAACACTCGGGTTTAACCTGACGGAGCATGTCTTAATGATCACCATTTCCGATGCAGCTCAGGCACATTTTGTAAAGCTACTTGCTGACCAGCCTGAAGGAACTCATATTCGCGTTTTTGTTATCAGCCCTGGCACCCCATCTGCTGAGTGTGGCGTTTCTTACTGCCCACCAGATGCTGCTGAAGCGGATGATATGGAACTAGAGTTTAATGGTTTTAATGCCATGGTTGATGAAAAGAGTGCGCCTTTCTTAGAAGATGCGTCTATCGATTTCGTTACCGACCAACTTGGTTCGCAACTGACCCTTAAAGCCCCTAATGCGAAAATGCGTAAAGTGAGCAGCGATGCACCACTGAAAGAGCGTATTGAGTATGTTATTCAATCTGAAATCAATCCGCAGCTTGCTAGCCATGGCGGTAACATCATGCTGGTTGATATTGAAGATGGTGTAGCCATTTTACAGTTTGGTGGTGGTTGTAACGGTTGTTCAATGGTCGATGTGACCTTGAAAGATGGCATTGAAAAGCAACTATTAGATATGTTCCCTGGCGAACTATCTGGCGTGAAAGATGTGACTGAGCATCAACACGGTGACCACTCTTATCAGTAAATGTTAGCGGTGGCATCACCACCTTAGCATTGAAAAAGCGAGCTGATTTATCTGCTCGCTTTTTTTGTGGCTCAATGGCGCGGAAGGTTAGCCCGTCACCAGTTGACTGTGGCGTAGACGGCCATAGTAATGCACAGCTAATAGCACGCTGCGGCTGAGCATAAACAGACTCATTGCCGCCCATAATGCATGGTTGCTACTCGCTTGTAAGGTATACCAAGTGGGGAAAAATACACAAAAAGTAGAAATCAGCATGCTGTTGCGCATTACCTTGCCTTGGGCCGCACCAATATACACACCGTCAAATAAGTAAGATCCAAACGCCAGTAAGGGTAAAAATACCACCCAAATCAGATAGGTATTGGCTACCTCTCGGACCGCATCTATGCTGGTCAGTAGCGCGATAATCTGGCTGCCCGCGAGGGCAAATAACAGACAAAATCCGACCGACGCAATGGCCGACCACATTAATGCCAAAGTGACCGACTGTTGTAATCGGCGGCGATTGCGCTCGCCAAACGCTCTGCCGACTTCAGCTTCAGCATAATAGGCGACACCATCAAGGGCATAAGAGATCAGCAGTAACAGGTTTAATAGCACCGCATTGGCGGCCACGGTATTGTCTCCTAAACCTGCGCCATAAAAGGTCATAAATGCAAAAGTGGATTGTAAACATAAACTGCGCACAAAAATGTCGGCGTTCAGGCTCAGTAGCTGTCGATAGCTGGCAAAAGAGAGTTGTTTTACCGTATCACTGAAGCGCCAACCGCCCATTTTGCCCAGCTGACGATAAACCATAGTGGCGGCCACGCAAAGACCGGCTAGATCTGCAAATACCGACGCCCAAGCTGCGCCCTTGACGCCCATGTCTAAACCGATGACAAATGCTACATCGAGAATAATGTTGACACTATTGGCGATAATTAATTGCCACATAGCAGCGCGGGGCTGTTGCCGGCCTAGCAGCCAGCCGAGTAGGACTAAGTTAAGTAACGCAAAAGGCGTCGACCAAATACGAATGTGGAAATATTCCCGGCAATATTGCTCTACCGCCGCACTGGTATCTGACAAGGCCATAGCGGTATTCATGATGGGATACTGCAGCGCAATAGCGAACAATCCTAAAATGAGTGCTAAACTTGCCGCTTGTAACAGTAAACGATATTGCTGCTGGGTATCATTGGCGCCGTAAGCTTGGGCAACTAGCCCGGTGGTTGCCATGCGTAAAAAGCCGAGAATCCATAGGATTAGGGTAATAATCGTTGACCCGACTGCCACTCCGCCTAAATAATAAGCATTGCTTAGGTGACCAATGACGGCGGTATCGACTAGACCCAATAGCGGCACAGTGATATTGGACAAAATCATTGGCAAAGCGAGTGCCAACAATTGCTTATTTTTTTGTTTGTCGAATAGTAGTGCTAGCGGCGACATAGACTCTCTGGGGTATACAGTATGTTTAAACGCTTGATCATTTCGCTGATCGCGATGGTTAGTTTCTCATCTCACGCGGCGGTGATCTTACAATACCATCATGTGGCGACCGATACGCCGGCAATTACCAGTGTAACGCCGGAACAGTTCCGCGAACAGATGGATTATTTAAAGCAGAATCAATTTGTTGTTAGACCGCTTTCAGAAGTATTGGCGGCAGTAAAAGCGGGTGAGCCATTAGCAGACAAAACTGTGGTGATCACCTTTGATGATGGCTATAACAATATTGCCGACACCGCGCATCTCATCTTAAAGGAATACGGCTTCCCATACACCATCTTTGTGGCTATTGAGCCAATAGAGAAGCAGTACAGTGAAATGATGAGTTGGCAACGCTTGCGACAGTTGGCCGATGAAGGCGCTGAAATAGCCAATCATAGCTGGGCCCATGAGCACCTTATTCGTAAGCAAGCTGATGAGAGTGATGAGAAGTGGCTAGCGCGCATAGCAAAGAGTATTTTAGATACCGAAGCTGCCATTGCTAAGCACATTGGCCATAATTACAAAATGCTGGCTTATCCCTATGGTGAGTACAACACCGAGATAGAGCAGTGGTTAACAGAACAAGGCTATGTTGGCTTAGGCCAGCAAAGTGGCGCGGTTGGCAAATATACCTCGATGACGGCGATTCCACGCTTTCCAGTAGCAGGCGTCTATGCAGACCTATCGAGCTTGAAAGTGAAACTGCACAGTTTAAATATGCCGGTAACCGCGTTAAACCTAACTAACCCTGAGCTTAGTGATGGCCAGTGGCGTCCTGAGTTGACAGTCACGTTAGATATGGACGATATCTATCCACACCAGTTAATGTGTTTCGTGCAAGGTCAAGGTGAAAAAAAGCCACTGTGGATCAGTGAAAACCAATTTACTATCCGTGCAGGGTTAGACTTGCCGCCGGGGCGCTCGCGTTACAATTGTACCGTACCGAGCAAATCTAGCGGCCGCTACTACTGGTTCTCCCAAGCTTGGGTACGACCGAAAGATGATGGTAGCTGGATAAAAGAGTAGGCCTAACAGCTAGCCTGCCATACCTAATAGCAGGCTGCATAAACTTGCACCGTCAAAGTGCTTAGCTGCCTATTAACCCCGTTGGTTGTCAACAATTGCCACCACATCGCTCACGAGCGCGGCGTTGGCAATCTGCGGGATTTGACCAAGTTTTAACGACTTAGGTTTAATTGTCGCAACCTTAAGCCCCTGTGGCGAAATTAATGTCATCGATGCACTATGGTCGACTTGATAATCCTCACCGTCCCCAACCATGGCATAGACAAAGCCTAAATCACGGCTTAGTGGGTGTAACTGCTTATGCTCACCGGTAATGGCAATAAACTCTGGATTAAAGAAGTTCATGTAGTCCAGTAACCGAGCCTGAGTGTCGCGCTCAGGATCGGCGGATAAGAATATCACTTGAATGTCCATCTGTTGTTTCAATTTTGGGTACACCGCAGACAGTTTACCCATTGTCGTCGGGCACACGTCAGGGCATGAGGTGTAGCCAATAAAGACTAAGCTCCACTTACCCAGCAATTGGTGTTCGGTGAAGGCGTTACCATATTGATCTTGCATCTTAAACGGTGCAACAGGTCGCGCTTGTGGCAGCACAAAACTGGTTTGTAACTGCAAGGCTTTTGGCTCACTTAAACGCACAGCGGTTAAACTACCGGCGGTCATAATCACCACCGCAACAACAATCCAAAGTAGTTTAGGCATAAATTAGGTCCATAAATAGTGGTCAACTAATAGGATTAAGAACAAAATCATTAAGTGATAGATGGAAAATTTAAACACGTCCATCGCCAGTCCAGGTTTGTCTCGGTACTTAAGTTGCCATGCTTTATAAATAAAGCCACAGCTGAGCAAGGTTGACCCTACCAAATACAGCGGGCCGCACATTCCCACCAACACCGGATACAAGCAGGCTACGGCTAACAAAACGGTATAAAGCAAGATACAGGTCTTAGTGAACTCTACGCCATGGGTGACCGGTAACATCGGTACATCAACCTTGGCATATTCAGCTTTACGGTGGATGGCTAACGCCCAAAAGTGCGGGGGTGTCCAAGCAAAAATGATGATCACCAACAACAGCGCGTGGCCATGAAACTCTCCGGTGATGGATGTCCAGCCTAACAGCGGCGGCATTGCCCCCGCTAGCCCACCGACCACGATATTTTGCGGAGTGGCTCGCTTAAGATAAGCCGTATAGATAACGGCATAGCCAATCAAGCTGGCAAAGGTTAACCAAGCGGTTAGCGG
The DNA here is from genome assembly GCF_000518805.1 of Shewanella waksmanii ATCC BAA-643. GTDB lineage: Bacteria > Pseudomonadota > Gammaproteobacteria > Enterobacterales > Shewanellaceae > Shewanella > Shewanella waksmanii. The sequence goes on along the minus strand of NZ_JAEH01000005.1, from coordinate 83,645 downwards.
ATTGACTACCGCATAAAGCAGAACAAAGCCGCCCAGTGCCATGCTGGTGGCAAAGGTGAGTGCCTTATAGATCGACACGCGGCCCTTTGGCAGCGGTCGATTGTAAGTGCGTGCCATCAAACCATCGATACGTCTATCTATCATATGGTTATAGGCAGCAGCGGCGCCAGCCATCATGCCGATACCGACTAACCCTGCGATCATAGGGACAACTGGAACGGCGCCGGGTACGGCTAGGCACATGCCCACGAGTACGGTCAGCAGCATCAGTGCTACCACCTTGGGTTTGGTCATCTCTAAATAAGCGCGCCACTGCAATGTTTGTGGTTGTGATTGTGCAAGTGACGTTGATTGTTGTGTGACTGCCATAATGGAACCTCGCTAAGCTTTGCGCCAAATGGCGTAGTTGATGAATACCATGGCTAACAGCAGTAAGGCTGCGCCACCGTTATGGGAAACGGCGATGCCAAGTGGTAAATGCAACACCACATTGCTGATGCCAAGCCCAATTTGCAGTGCAAGTAATGTCAGTAGTATCCAAGCGCTGCGTTTAAGCAGGGCCGATTGCGAATGTTTAAGTAGTTTGACCGCCAAAATGATCAGCATTGCTGCGGTGATCACTGCGCCAATACGGTGGGTCACATGGATGGTCATCCGTGAACCGTAATCGAGTACACCAAATTCATAGGTATCATGTTGCCCCTGAAACGGGTTGAAAGCGCTAATGAAATCGAGCTTGTTATACCAATCCCCTTCACATATCGGCAGCACAGTGCAAGACAGTGCGGCGTAGTTTGATGAGGTCCAGCCTCCTAACATGATTTGCACTACTAATACCCCTAAACAAGCCATGGCGAACGGGGCCAATTTGCGAATATGCGGGTCCCCTCCGGGAATGCGGATCTGTCCGGTACGCAGGTACAGCAGCAACAGTAGTGAGATTAAACTAAAGCCGCCAATGAGGTGGGCCATCACAACGATTGGCATCAGCTTCATGGTGACAGTCCACATACCTAATGCGGCTTGAAATAGAATCAACAGCGCAATAAAAGTGGGCAGTTTCTTGGGGGCATCCTGTTGGCGCAAGCACAGGTACAAGATGTACAGCACAAATAAGCCCAGAGCACCGGCGATGTATCGGTGAATCATCTCTAGCCAGGCTTTGGTTGGCTCTATCGTATGTCCAGGAAAGGCAGATTGTGCAGCCGACAGCTCATGAGTTTGGCTAGGAACCTTCAGCATGCCATAGCAACCGGGCCAGTCGGGGCACCCAAGGCCAGCGTCGGATAAGCGGGTATAAGCGCCCATCAATATCACGCACAGGGTGAACACTAATGTGATTTTTAACACTAACTGCAAACGCATTAGCCAACCCTCGACAATTTCAGTAACTTGCGTAGGTCGGCAACCATAGACTTGCCTTGCATGATCTGCTGCTCTTTGTCGCTCACACTGGGGTAGCGCATCACAAACGATCCTAATGGGTCGACTACCACAACGGCTTGCTGCTCAAGTACACTGGGGTTTTGCGCGCCAATATCAACAACATTAAAATCGTATTGACCAAGATGGCGCGTATCACTGTGTTGGTTAACTAACACCACAGGTTGAATGCGCTCTTGTTCACGACCCATCGCCGTATGGCTTTGTTTGAGAATATAGAGGCGGTTTTGGCATTGTTGAGCACAATCACTAGGGACTAAGTACATCAACTGCCAGTGGGCAGGTGAGGGGTTGGTGATGGCTAAGCTTTGATAGCTGATGTCATTGCTTAGCAACTCGCCTTTGTTAGTGGCTCCGCCTTGGTAGAGGTCAAAGGCTAAGACAAGCTTAGCGACGGCCACTGGCATAACAAATACCAGCAATAATATGATTAAGGATTTAGCGCCGTTCGTTTTTGTTGGGGAGTTCATTCCATCTCCTCTCGTTAGTTATCCTAAGCCGTGCGCTGGCATCAAAAATACCAAGCAATGGCTTGCTGAATAGTCACTCCCGAGACGGCTAGGAGACAAGTTTATTATTGTTTATTGTTTCTTTCTTTTGCTTAACTTCTAACCTACTCGCTCATTTATCGTTACGCAACATGCCAACGATGTTTTCTAACGTTTTCTTTTAGATATCAAAAGATAACTGCTTAAAATAATCAGGGCTAAAGCCAATGAAAACCACTGCAGTGCATAACCGATGTGCTTTTTAGCGGCCATCGGAATGGGCTGCCATGGCTGAGGCAATGGGTTGTGCTCGATGTTATTTGCCTGCACCACAAATGGGGCTATCGGTTGAGATAAGTGTGCGCTCAACTGCGTGAGATTGAGGTTTTGTATGCGCATAGGCCAACCGGTTTCAGCTTGCAATTGCGAGCTAACAGGATTAATGGATTTTTGATAAACCCGCCCGCTAATTTGCTGCTCAGTGGCTAAAAACTTCACCTGAGGCAGTTGTTGTCGATCGAACCCTGCCGCAATAAAACCTAACTCAATCAGCATTAACTGGTCACTGGCCACGGGCCGCACAACCTGATATGCAAGGTAGCCAACTTTGGATTGATAGACTTGGTTGTCGAGTAAAATCAGCCCAATTGGCGTTGGTTTAACGCTGATGTTGGCATTAAAACCAGTAACGGCTTGTTGTGTGGACAGCGCCATTAACTGGCTAAAATTTAGTGGACTGGCTTGCTGGCGCTCTGCTAGCGCGGCCCCGAGCGTTTGTTTTTGCTCTGCGCGATCTAGCTGCCAAAATCCTAGCTTGACCAATATCGTAAACAGTATCAAAGTAACAATAACCACTAAGGTTTTTGAACGCAGCACAACACGCCAAGGAGAGCGAATGACGCCATCACTATTGTTCAAGTTACTACTGGTACTGCTACTACTGTTCATTTTATTTAATTTGGGCCGTGCGCTATTTGTGATGGTTAAAGGCGACAAGCAAGTGCCAATGAGTCAGTTTCTTGGTCGCCGAGTGATATTTTCTGCGTTGGTGGTGGTGCTGTTGTTAGCGGCCATGGGATTAGGCGTGATAGCACCCAATCCCAGACCTTACTAAGGGATAGTGTTTATTGTTGTTTAAAGTACATAAACGAACACAAATAAACACAGCCATACCACATCGACAAAATGCCAATACCAACTACCTGCCTGAAAAGCAAAATGGTTTTCGGGGGTAAAGTGACCTTTTAATACCCTAAAAAACAGCACCAGCAGAAATACAGTACCTAAGGTCACGTGCATGCCATGAAAGCCGGTTAACAAGAAGAAAGTGTTACCGTATACCCCGGAAGCCAGCGTTAGCCCCATCTCTTGGTACGCATGAATGTACTCTTCTACCTGCAAAAATAGGAAGCCGATACCCAGTAAAATGGTGATCGCTAACCAAGCTGTTAGTGCTTGGCGTTTGGATTTTTCTAGGCTGACATGTGCGAAGTGTAAAGTGACCGATGAGGCCAACAAGATAAGGGTGTTATAAAGAGGCAGACCTGTCCAAGGCATTGCCTCAGTGGTGGTACCGTCAGGTGTTTTAATTAAGGGCCACACAGCTTCAAACGTTGGCCACAGTACCTCATGGGTCATGGCATTGTTTGACGCGCCACCTAACCAAGGTACTGCAATCATTCGGGCATATAGCAAGGCGCCAAAGAAGGCGACAAAGAACATTACCTCAGAGAAGATAAACCAGCTCATACCTTGACGAAACGAGCGGTCCATTTGTTGGCTGTATAAGCCCGACATTGATTCGTTGATTACAGTACGAAACCAGCCAAAAATCATGTAAATAATGACGGCGATACCAGCAGTAAGAATATACCCACCGCTGGTTTGCTCGGTTTCGAGTTGAGTGACGTAACTACCGGCACCCACCGCGATCAGAAATAACCCTATGGCGCCGATAATCGGCCAGGCGCTTTGGGCGGGGACGTAATAGTGTTCATGTTTTGCATTCATTGTTCAGCTCCTTGCTCAACACGCGCGACATAGCCTTTGTCGGTGATGTTGTAGAGAGTATATGACAGAGTCAGCGTGGTGATGGACTCTGGTAGATCGGGATCTACATAGAATATAAGCGGTAATGCAGCGTCTTGTTTGCCAGCCAAGGCCTGCTGATTAAAGCAGAAACACTCGGTTTTGTTGAAGTAGGCAGCCCCTTGTCCGGGTGATACTGAGGGGATAGCTTGGCCAACAATACTGGCGTTTGACATGTTTTGTGCGGTGTAGTGAGTACGCACTAACTCGCCAGGGTGCACTTTCATACGTCTTACCTCTGGCGTGAATTCCCATGGCAAATCACTTTGGATTTGTGCCATAAACTCCACGGTAATGGTTCGTGACTCATCTACAGCGATAGGTGTGTATTGAGCAGCGGTACTTTGGGTTTTACCGTTAATGCCTAGTTGTTCGCACAAAACGTCATAAAGCGGCACTAAAGCAAAGCCAAAACCAAACATACCAATTGCACCAGCAATCAACATCATGATGAGCTTACGGTTGGACTTTGCTTGAGTTTGGCTCATGGCTACTTCACCTCTGGTGGTGTGGTAAATGAGTGATAGGGCGCAGGACTGGCGATAGTCCATTCAAGTCCTTCTGCTCCATCCCAAGGTTTGGCTGCCGCTTTTTCACCGCCGCGGATACACTTGATCACTACCGCAAGGAAAATCAGCTGCGATAATCCAAATGCAAATCCACCAATCGAGACTATTTGGTTTACGTCAGCAAACTGAATAGCATAGTCGGGAATACGACGTGGCATACCGGCTAAGCCCAAAAAGTGCATGGGGAAAAACAGCACGTTGACTGAAATCGTTGAGCACCAAAAGTGGATCTTGCCTAACTTCTCGTCATACATATTACCGGTCCATTTGGGTAGCCAATAATAGGCGGCTGCCATAATGGAGAAGATGGCCCCAGTCACCAACACATAGTGGAAGTGCGCCACGACGAAATAGGTATCGTGATATTGGAAATCAACCGGCGTAATAGCCAGCATCAACCCTGAGAAGCCGCCAATGGTGAACAAAATAATAAAGGCCACGGCAAACAACATAGGGGTTTCGAACGTTAACGAACCGCGCCACATTGTCGCAACCCAGTTGAACACCTTCACCCCAGTGGGCACCGCAATTAACATGGTACAGTACATAAAGAAGAGTTCGGCAAACACCGGCATCCCCGTGGTAAACATATGATGCGCCCACACCAGAAATGACAATATTGCAATACTGGCCGTGGCGTACACCATTGAGGAATATCCAAACAGGGGTTTACGACTAAAGGCCGGCACAATCGCTGAGATAATACCGAAGGACGGTAAGATCATGATGTACACTTCGGGGTGCCCGAAGAACCAGAAAATATGTTGGAACATTACCGGATCGCCACCGCCGGCAGCATCAAAGAAGCTGGTGCCAAAGTACTTGTCGGTCAAGACCATTGTGACCGTTCCTGCCAGTACCGGCATGACGGCAATGAGCAAGAAGGCAGTGATGAGCCATGTCCATACAAACAGCGGTAGCTTCATCCACGTCATACCCGGGGCACGCATGTTGACAATAGTCACCACGACGTTGATCGCACCCATGATGGAGCTGATACCCATAATGTGTACCGAGAATACGAACAGTGCTGTGCTATCTGGACTGTAAGTGGTCGACAACGGGGCGTAGAAGGTCCAACCGAAGTTAGGGCCGCCACCTTCCATAAACAGTGAGCTTAATAGAATCGCAAATGCAAAAGGCAGAATCCAAAAGCTCCAGTTATTCATGCGTGGCAGCGCCATATCAGGCGCACCAATCATCATTGGAATCAGCCAGTTTGCTAATCCAGTAAAGGCGGGCATGACTGCCCCAAACACCATTATCAACCCGTGGACCGTGGTCATTTGGTTGAAAAAATTAGGGTCCACTAACTGCAACCCTGGTTGGAACAGTTCTGCACGGATCACCATCGCCATGGCGCCGCCAGTTAAAAACATAATAAAACTAAACCACAAATATAAAGTACCAATGTCTTTATGGTTGGTGGTTAGTACCCAGCGCATTAAGCCCTTTGGCGCACCATGATGATGGTCATCATGGTGATCGTCGTGAGCGGCCGGTGCGTCTTGTGTAATTGTGCTCATTTGATTCCCCTACTTTCCGTGACCATCAACGTCAGATGCCTGCACAGCATCACCAGAATTGTTACCCCAGGCGTTACGCTCATAGGTAATCACTGCGGCGAGTTCTTGCGGGCTGAGTAAACCACCGAAGGCCTGCATTGCAGTACCGGGCTTACCATTAATCACCATCTCAAGGTGATCGCTAACGGGTCCCTTAATAATTGGGCTTTGAACCAATGATGGGAATGCACCTGGAAGACCCATACCGGTGGGCTGGTGACAGGCAACGCAGCTCGTCATGTAGACTTGCTCGCCTAACGTCATTAGCTCATCCATTGTCAGGTCATCGAGTACAACTTCTGCGGTTTCGGTAACGACAGCTTCAACTTGTGTGGCAGCCTCAGGCAAAGTGGCTGGCAAGGTCACGGGAACCGCAGCATCACTGCTACTGGCGCCAGAGTCTGCGCCTCCACCGTTAACATCTGCTGCCTGAACACTATCGCCAGAGTTGTTGCCCCAAGCGTTTCGCTCGTAAGTCACTACGGCTGCAATTTCGGTTGCAGTTAGCTGCTTAGCAAATGCCTGCATGGCAGTGCCGGCTTTACCATGGAGTACGATATCGATATGTTCACCCACTGGACCAACAATCAATGGACTGCCAATCAGTGATGGGAATACCCCAGGAAGGCCCGCACCATTAGGCTGGTGGCAAGCTGCACAATTAGCTAGATAAACTTGCTCACCTCTAGCCATTAGCTCGTCCATGCTCAATGTGCTAGTTAACGCGGCTTGCGCAGCGGCTTCAGCATCGGCAGCGAGTTGCTTTTGCGCCACTATCCATGCGTCAAAATCTGCTTCCGATAACACCTCAACCACAATAGGCATGAAGCCATGGTCTTTGCCGCACAATTCAGCACATTGACCACGGTAAGTACCGGGTTCGTCGACCCGCGTCCATGCTTCATTGATAAAGCCTGGGTTAGCATCTTTCTTTACTGCAAATGCAGGTACCCACCATGAGTGAATAACATCATCGGATGTCATTAAGAAACGGACTTTTCTATTGGTGGGGATAACTAAAGGTTTGTCGACTTCAAGTAGGTAAGTTTCACTCTTTGTCGCGTCACCCTCAATTTGATCTCTAGGGGTTGAAAGCACACTGAAGAATTCAATGTCATGATCAAAGTAGCTGTAGTGCCATTTCCACTGTGAGCCCGTCACTTTAATGGTGATATCGGCATCACTAGTATCTTCCATTGCAATCAGTGTTTTAGTGGCAGGAATAGCCATTAAAATTAGGATAACAAAAGGAATCACTGTCCATGCGATTTCAACCTTGGTACTTTCATGAAAGTTGGCGGCGACGGCGCCTTTAGAGCGGCGGTGATTGATGATCGAGTAGATCATTACGCCGAACACGACCACACCGATAGCACAACAGATATAAAGGATCGTCATATGTAGACTGAACACTTTATTACTGATGTCCGTTACCCCTTTTGTCATATTTAGGGGCATATCGGCGGCGAAAATGGGGGGCGTAAACAGCAACGCCAGCAAATAATACAACACTTGCTTCACTAGACTTCTCCTCTGTCAATTGCGAAGGCAACTACAAAGAAGAGCCACACAGTAAGTCTCTGCTCTATGCAAACTCTTCGGTTCCCAAAAAAGCAACGATGACTTCAAAGTGCGTTGGTGGTTTAGCGCGGTGTTGTTATTTGCCAGTTGGCTACCACTCTATGCACTTACGGCTGAATATATCAGTCCAATTTCTACTCTTTTCTCGCACGGAGCTCACTGCATAAGCCAAATTGACGAGAGGAAAAGTGACGACTAAATCGCTCGGATATAACAAATAATCGTTGTTATCTTGTTCTAACTTACTGCCTGTTGAATTTTTGATCAAGATCAAACTTTTAACTTTTATTAAAAAAAACAGCAACAAAAAAGCCTCCCGAAGGGAGGCTTAGATGGGAAAAACAGTCTTATAGGGACTAATGAAACGCGCTAAATAACGAACCTTGATTAACGTGAACATCCGCCACTGAGGGTAGCTGAGCAGCAATGTGGTCACTGCCGCTTTCAATTACCACGCCTAAGGCTGTGGCACTTTTTGCAACTAATTCTAGGCGGCGATTGTCGCGGCTATCTAGCATAGGCGCCCAACATATTACTGCGCTAGAGGTGCCACTGGTTAGTGCTTTTTCCATTGCCCATAGCGTTTCTATCTCGTCTTTAGCATGTACCAACAAAATGCGATCCATGCGTACGCCAGCTTGAGCCAACATCTGCTTATAGCCAATATTGGGTGGACTAATTAATACAATCCACTGGCCTTGCTGACTGAGTCGTGCGAGTTCAGGTGTCAGGGTTTGCAGCTCTTGCACACCTTGGGTGTGGCTGGGCATGCGTGACACCCCTTTACTGAGTTTGGTTTCATCTTGCCATAGCCCTGGGTGGCGTGGGCTGCTTCCAATCAAGTTGTTCATTGCCAGTCTCCATTTCTAATCACACCTACCGCCAAGCCTTCAATGGTCAGTGATTGGTAGTTTAAGTCGACTTCAATTGGGGCGTACTCTTCATTTTCTGCATGCAGGAATACCGTGCTACCGACTTTTTCGAAGCGTTTAACGGTGACATCGTCTTCTACTCTAGCAACCACGACTTGACCGTTACGGGCCTGAGCCATTTTATGAACCGCCAATAGATCGCCTTCTAAAATGCCGATATTTTTCATACTGTCACCACGTACTCGCAGTAAGAAATCAGCGGCGGGTCTAAACATGGCTGGATCCACTTGATAGTGCTGCTCAACATGTTCTTGGGCGAGTATTGGCTCACCTGCGGCAACTTGACCAATCAAGGGTAAGCCAGATTCAGACTCATCATCTTCTTGGGTGAGGCGAATACCGCGAGACGTGCCAGGAATAATTTCAATACAGCCTTTTTTGGCTAGCGCTTTCAGATGCTCTTCGGCAGCATTGGCACTCTTAAAACCCAACCTTTTAGCAATTTCTGCACGGGTAGGTGGCATGCCAGTATCAGCAATATTATTTTTGATGAGATCTAATATCTCAGATTGTCTCGGGGTTAGCGGTCTCATAGTTAAACCTGTTTTTCCATACAGTACCTGTCAGTATATACAGTATTGTAAGTAGTGCAAGTATTAACCAGTGATTAATTTTATCTATTGCAGCAGGGACTTGGCGATAGGCTGAATTGAACCGTTATCACTGTACGCTGTAATTGTGCTGGGCAGCTAGCAGTATTGTGGTCGGCAGATTAATAATGTGCATGGTTAATAGCGACCTGATGAGTTTTTCTGATATTCTATGGGGCTAACAACGAGACTCAAAAATAATAAACTCATGTCCAAACAAGACTCTATTTGGCGCAAATCACTGCGCTGGATTCAAAAAAAGTTAGTGCACACTATCGTTGTGCCTCATGATCCATTTGCTGATCTTAATTTAGATCCAAGTAGGCCGGTGGTTTATGTGATGAAAACTGAATCCGTCAGCGATATTGCCGCGCTGAGTGAAATTACCGCTAATTTTGGTTTGCCCAGCCCCTATGAACCGCTGCAGGTCGATGGTGAACAGACACCACGAGTTGTCTGTCTTGAAGGCGCTAAGCCGCTTTTGGGCAAGCGCGCCAGCAACTCGCCTTATTTAAGCACTTTTATGCGCCTATTGGGCGCACATAAACGTCGGCCAGAGCTAGATGTTCAACTGGTGCCAGTAAGCTTGTATTGGGGCCGTACCCCAGGCAAAGAAGATGACACCATGCGTGCGGCAGTGTTAGAGCGTCAAAACCCCACCTGGCTGCGTAAATGTTTGATGATTCTGTTTCTTGGTCGCCACAACTTTGTGCAATTTTCTAATGCGCTGTCGCTACGCCATATGGCTGATGAGCATGGAACGGATAAACGCATCGCCCAAAAACTGTCGCGGGTGGCTCGGGTTCACTTCCATAGACAGCGTAAGGTGATGACGGGTCCTGTACTGCCTAACCGTCAAGCGTTGTTCCATGCGCTGCTTAAGTCTGAGTCGCTTAAAAAGGCCATCGTTGAAGAAGCCAATAATAAGAAGATCTCTGAAACAGAAGCACGCGCTAAAGCGATGGAGTACTTAGACGAGATTGCCGCTGATTACTCAGATAGTCTGGTGCGTATTGCTGAGCGTTTTCTTACTTGGTTGTGGAACAAGCTTTACAAAGGCATCAATATTAAAGGCGCCGAGCAGATCCGTCAGTTGCACCACGATGGCCATGAGATTATTTATGTGCCTTGTCATCGTAGCCACATGGATTATCTACTGCTGTCTTATATTCTCTATTATCAAGGCATGGTACCGCCGCATATTGCTGCCGGAATTAATTTGAATTTCTGGCCTGCGGGTCCCATGTTCCGCCGTGGCGGGGCGTTTTTTATCCGTCGTAGTTTCCGTGGTAACAAGCTTTATACCGCGGTATTTAGAGAGTATCTCGACCAATTGTTCACTAAAGGCTATTCGGTTGAATACTTTACCGAAGGTGGACGTTCGCGCACTGGTCGCTTGCTAGCGCCGAAAACCGGTATGATTGCGATGACGGTTAACAGTGTACTGCGCGGAGTAGAGCGTCCGGTAACCTTAGTGCCGGTTTACCTTGGTTATGATCATGTCATGGAAGTGGCGACTTATCATAAAGAGCTTAGTGGTAAGAAGAAAAAGAAAGAATCAGTTTGGCAAGTATTTGGTGCTATTCGTAAATTGGGTAATTTTGGCCAAGGCTATGTTAACTTCGGCCAGCCAATCACACTGCACAGTTTCCTCAATGAGCAAGCGCCAGAATGGCGTGAAGAGATTGCTAAAGATCCAGAGCAAAAGCCAAGCTGGCTAACACCTGTGGTCAATACATTGGCCAATCAGGTGATGACTAATATCAACGATGCCGCCGCTGTCAGCTCGGTCACATTAACCAGTTTAACCTTACTGGCCGCAGAGCAGCATGCGCTACAGCGCAGCCAATTAGAGCAACAACTAGACCTGTATCTAACCCTACTTAAATCACTGCCTTATACCGAGTATGCGTCAGTGGTTGAAGGTGATGGCAGCAAGTTGGTGCAACAGGGATTAGAGCTGAAAAAACTCAAGCTCGATAGTGATCCGCTAGGGGATATCATCTCCATTGATGACAGTATCGCGATTGCGATGACCTACTATCGCAATAACATTATCCACTTATTGATTATTCCGTCGTTGATTGCCAGCTGCGTAACTCGCGTTAAGCATTGTCAACGTGATGAAGTGATCGCCACTGTTGAAGATCTCTATCCACTGCTGCAAGCCGAACTGTTTATGGGTATTGAAGATGTAGCCCAATACGTTAACCAGGTGCTAGATCTATTTATTGAGCAAGGGCTTGTGCGCGAATCTGGTGAGCTGGTGGTTGAAGCTGACGCAATTAATCAAATGTTATTGCTTAGCAATACCGTGAGCGAAACCTTGCAACGCTATGCGATTATCTTCAATTTATTGGCGACCAAACCGCAGATTGAACGTTCTGATTTAGAGCGTGAAAGCCACACATTAGCACAACGCTTAGGCGCGCTACATGGTATTACTGCACCAGAATTTTATGACAAAAAACTGTATGGGACTCTTAGTGTGAAGCTAAAGGATTTGGGTTACCTATCTGATAAAAATCAGTCTGATATCCAACGGATCCGCACACGCACTAATGGCTTGCTTCGTGCCTCCGTGAGACAGACTATTGTAGACAGCGTCGCTGCGGAGCAATAAGCCAAATGGCAAATCATATGAATGCTGCCAAGCATAAGGTAGCAGGTAAATCTATTTTAGGTGGGGCAATGATTATTGCCGGTACAGCAGTCGGTGCAGGGATGTTCTCTCTGCCTGTTGTGGGTGCCGGAATGTGGTTCAGTTACTCGTTATTGATGATGGTACTGGTGTGGTTTTGCATGTTGGTGTCGGGGCTGCTGTTACTCGAAACCAATTTGCATTTTGAACCAGGCGCGAGTTTCGACACCCTTACTAAAGATACCTTAGGAAATTTTTGGCGCATTGTTAACGGGTTATCTATCGCCTTTGTACTGTACATTTTAGCGTATGCTTATATCAGCGGTGGCGGCTCTATTGTTAATCACAGCCTACAAGCACTGGGTATTGCGCTGCCACAAGGTATTGCTGGGTTAGTGTTTGCGTTAGGCCTAGCATTTGTGGTGTTTATTAGCACCAAAGCTGTCGACCGTATTACCACCATCATGCTGGGTGGTATGGTGATCACCTTTTTCTTGGCCGTAGGTAACTTGCTGATGGGCGCTGAGCCTGCCAAGCTATTTGAACCCGATGGTGAAGCGACTTACCTGCCTTATTTACTGGCCGCACTGCCATTTGGACTAGTCAGTTTTGGTTATCATGGTAACGTGCCGAGCTTGGTTAAGTATTACGGCAAAGATGCCAATACCATTATTAAAGCGATTTTGATTGGTACCAGTATCGCCTTTGTGATCTATTTCTGTTGGCTCGTGGCCACCATGGGCAATATTTCCCGAGTCGAATTTATTGATGTGATTGCCCAAGGCGGCAATATGGGCGTACTTGTGGCTGCATTGTCAGATGTGATGTCCAGTGATTGGTTGACAACAATGCTGACCCTGTTCGCTAATTTAGCAGTGGCATCATCATTTTTAGGGGTAACCCTAGGTTTGTTTGATTACTTAGCGGATCTCTTTGGTTTTGATGAATCAAGACTAGGTCGTCTAAAAACCGCTGCGGTGACTTTCTTACCGCCTACAGTACTTGGTTTGTTATTCCCTAATGGCTTCCTTATTGCGATTGGTTTCGCAGCATTAGCTGCAACAGTTTGGGCGGCAATCGTGCCAGCTTTAATGGCTCACAAGTCGCGGAAAATGTTTGCTAATAGTGATAGCTATCGTGTTCCCGGTGGCACTGCGGTGATTGTGATTGTGATTGCCTTTGGCGTCATCACCGGAGCTTGTCATCTGCTTGCCATGGCGGACTTGCTGCCTGTGTATGGCTAGTGGCTTAATGCCTGCCCCGCAGTTTAATCTGCGGGGTGTTGTTGACCTTGAAGGCGCTGTAAGTATTGCTGTGGCGTGCACAAACGGAATGTTTTAAAGGCCTTGGTGAAACTTTGCTTATTGCCATAGCCAAGCAATTGGCTAATCTCTTCAATTTGTTTACCTTCCAACATATATTTCACCGCTTGATTGCTGAGCACATAGCCTCTTAGGTAAATAAAACTAAAGCCCTTTTCTTGCAGGCGCCGCTGTAGTTGCTGCTTTGATAGCCCTAACTTACCGGCGACATCGGTAATACTCGGCAAACCGTAATAGCGACTGAAATTGACCAATTCATAGAGAATTTTGGGCACATCGTCAGGCTGTGGCATGTTGATGTATTTTTCAAACAGTGACAATGGCATTTGTAAGGTGGGGTCGTGTAAGCCTTGCATCTGTTTAGATTGCAACAAAACCGTGTTGTCAGCCCATATCTCTGTTTGCTTAGTGTTGTACACCACTGGGCAATTAAACAGTTTTTCTAGCTGCAGATGGCTCATGGCTGGGCCACTCAAGTGCACTTTATGCGGACTAAAATCAGCGCCCAAATAGTGCCGCATCGTATTGACTAGCATAAGTGCGACTCGCAAAGAGTCGTAACTGCGCTGCAGCCCTTTAGCATAGCGGGTGTTATAGCACCATTTGATAATTCGTCCCGACTGAATAACGTAGTAACTTGCGCCAGATTGAAACGCAGTGATGCCATAATTAATTCGTCGTAAACTGATAGCAAAGTCGGGCGCTGACATGAACCAGTCAGCGGGCATATTCATTTCGCTCAAGTTAAGAGACTTGGCAATGTCACCTAAGTAGTTTTCGCCACATTGTACGCTGAGTTGTTCTAACCACGCCAAGTAGTCCCCCATTGGCACTAACGCCATCGGATCCTTGTACAGAGCATTTGGGATACCGAGATCGTTAGGTTCAAGCTGAAATTGCTCAAACGCGGCGCTTAAGACAATGTTGACGTAGTTCATGCGAATAAAAGCGATATCAGATTTCATCATCTCACTTTAGCTAGTAAGGGTTCCAATTTAGTCAAATTTAGCACGAAATTGATATAAATAGACTGTCAATATTGTTGCCTTGCCGGTATTTGTCAAAAATGGCCGCCATTTTGAGATGAAAAGGGTGGGGAAGATGAGTTTAATGGCAATGCCATTTGTTGATAGTGGGGTGGATACGACTCTGCATGTGATCAGTACTGTGTTTATGGTGGCAACTATTGCAGCGTTAGCGTTTGGTTTTTGGAAAATTCATGAGCTACCGATTAACCAAGCACATAAAAAGCAACATCAGCAGATAGGCTTGATCACTGCGCTCACTTGGATAGGCTTTGTCTGGCATTGGGTGTGGGTGCTGGCCGTTATCGTGGCATTTGTAGATGCAGAAAAGGCCTTGATCAAGGTACGTGATATATGGCGCCAACCACACAGTAGCGATAACATTGCTAACGACAGAGGGTAGACTATGTTAGAGGGATTAGCGGTTTGGGCCCTGTTTATCTACATTCTGCGTATGGTGGGCATGCCGTGGAATAAATACAGCAAGTCTTTTGCCTATGTCGGTGGCGGCAGCTGGCTGTTGTTTGTGTGGGTTGGATTACTTAATTATGCGCCAATGGATGTCTCTGGTGGCTCTGTTGTACAGTCACCCCATATCCAGTTGAGGCCCGCTTCAACTCAGATTAAGGGGCAAGTAGAAGCGATTCATATCAGTCCCAATCAGCAAATTGATGCTGGACAATTGATTTACGAGCTAGATGATGAGCCTTTCCAAATTGCGTTGAATAAGGCACAGGTACAGCTGCAAGCCGCAGAAGTGATGTTATCGGTGGCCAAAGAGGATGTGAAGTTAGCCGAGAAGCAACGTCAAACTGCCCTGTCTGACATTGATATGAAATTCAATCAATTGAATGCGGCCAAAAAAGATCTTATCTGGAAGCAAAAAACCTTAGCCAGATATGTTGAGCAGAATGACAAAGTCAAAGACACTATTTCCCAGAGTCAATTTGACGAGCAAATCAATGCGGTCGATATTGCGAGTGCACGTGTCGATACCTATACCTCTGAATCTGAGCAAGCTGAGTTGGCGCTTCATAAAAGCCATTTGGACATTGAGAAATCGGAGTTGACGGTGAAAACCCGCAGTGCAGAATTGGCCGGTGAAATTGAAAATGTGGCTCAAGCACAATGGAATTTAGACCATACCAAAGTATTTGCACCTACCGATGGCTTTGTGACTAACTTTATTATGCGCGAGGGGCAACTGATAGGCCTAGTGCCGCGATTACAGATGTACACCAATGAAAAGTACGTTTTGATGCGCGTTAACCACCAAGCTATTCGCAACGTTAAAGTCGGGCAACTGGCTGAATATACTTCCGCGGTATTTCCGGGCAAAATTTTTAGCGCAGAAGTCGAAGGCATAGTGGAAGCGACTGGGGAGTCCCAAGGTAGGCTGTTGGCGCTAGATGATAATGTTCGCCAAACTACGGTGCGCAACGTCAATAATAAGCACCATTTTGTCCGTCTAAAACTGCATGATGCACCGGGCTATGACATTCCTGTTGGCTCGGTTGGACTGGCATGGGTATCAGGTGAAAAGCCGATTGCCTTCTTGTCATTCTTGGATGTGATTCGCGGTATCGTGATCAGGATGAAATCGCAGATCTACTATTTCTATTCGTTGTAGGAATGCAGATGGTAAAAAAGCCAAGCCGATGCTTGGCTTTTTTATTGGCAAACCTGATTTCGGCCTTTTTTCTTAGCCCGGTACAAGGCTTCATCAGCCACTTTCATACATTGATCAAATGTTTGTCCTTTTAGGTGCTCTGCGACACCAATGGATACCGTAACGCTAACCGTTTGCTGGTTTTTACTATTGGCTTTACCACGTGTTTGCTTGGTTTGTTGCTTGCGCTTTTCATCGCGCAACACAATTTGGTATTGCTCAATCGCCTCACGGACTCCTTGTAGGTGATCTAGGGTTTCGTCGGTATTTTTTCTTGGGAAAACAATGGTGAACTCTTCACCACCATATCGGAAAACCTTACCGTTACCGGTTACTTTGGCCAGTTTGGCGGCCACTAATTTCAATACTTGGTCGCCGACATCGTGGCCGTAGGTATCGTTGAATTTCTTGAAATGGTCAATATCAACCATAGCAACACTGTAGGTTCTACCCAACGACAGGACCAAGTTATACAGTGCGCGTCGTGATGGTAACCCTGTTAGCTCATCTCGGTAGGCAAGAAAGTAGGAATCAATCAAAATAGCTAACAAATAGGCCACGGCGACAACGCACAGCAGCACACTGAGCGGCAATAGTTGTGGCTGCAGTGTATGCATGAGCCACAAACCAAAGGTGATACTGATGGCGCTGTTGACTAGATTAGCCTGCCAAACTGTACGGGCGATGACGATGAGTGCAACGAGCCCTATGGGTGCGTATATCTGCACCATAGGATCCAGTGTAATCCCCAGTTTTTGTTGCACAAACAGATTAATGTCATCCAGTCCACGCAGCCAAAGATAGGCTAATCCAAAGCACACAATAATCGCGGCGCCTCTTAATAGACTGTGGGGGGATAACAGCCCTCTATCTTTAGTAAGTAATAGCACGCCAATCACTAACCCAATGGCGACGGCCCACACATCTTGGTACAAGGCTAAGGTGTTATCGGTTAACCACTGTTGATTGACCACACTGTAGTACAGCAATAATAAACCGGCGATATAAGCCAAGCGGCTACGGTTAAACTGAATGGCTAATAGGCTGGTAATGGTCAGTAACCAATAGGGGGCATAATCGATACTCGATTGCCAAGACTGCCAATTTTGCTGGGAAAAGTGCAGCGCGACAATGGCACACAAGGTGATAAGCACTGGCACACCTGCGTAGCGACATCCATGAAAAAATGAGACCAAGATTACTCCCAACTAAACAACTATTTTGCGTAAATACCGTTTCCTACTTCAACATATCAACCGCTGTTGCGCATTTATGCGGTAGGTTTTTATTAGTAGATCGACACTGAGAACATCAAATGAAGTCGATAATAATATTTGTACGTGATTGTGGTTAATAAGTCTATGTTATCTCAGCGTTGGCCACTACCTAAGGCTGCAATCAATAGCAGGTAATCGTTGACGACTAAGGCAATTAAATTTATCTAGCAGCATTAGACAGAGTGACCAAAACCAGCTTAACTAGTTGTTATCACCGTTGGTTAGACAAGGACACGCAGATGAAAATATCGAGTTACCAACCGGGGCAACCTTGCTGGATTGAATTGGCCAGTACTGATGCGGCTTCAGCAAGGCACTTTTATGCGGCACTATTTGATTGGGGCCTTAATGATATGCCGATCCCTGAAGGGGTTTATACCATGTTCACCATTGATGGCGATGATATTGGTGCCATGTATCAAATGCCACCTGAAATGTCTGAGCAGGGAACGCCAACGCACTGGGGAGTTTATTTTGCGGTAGATGATGTTCAATCTAGCGCTAACGTGGTCGAGCAGCAGGGAGGCAAGATAGTGATGGGGCCTCATGATGTTGGCGATGCTGGTAGCATGGCGCTGTGCCAAGACCCGGAAGGGGCGCACTTTTCACTTTGGCAAGCCAAGCAACATATTGGTTCGGCGCGTAAGGATGAGGTTAATACCTTGTGCTGGGTTGAATTAGCTTGCCGCGACAGTGCTCAAGCCAACGCTTTTTATACCAAAGTGCTTGGCTGGCAAACTCGTGTTTCAAAAATGGCCGGCATGGATTACACCGAGTGGACTACCGCGGCAGGCCCACAAGGCGGCATGATGGAGATGACCGAGGAGTGGGGTGATATTCCTGCCCATTGGATGAGTTATTTTATGGTGGAAAACTGTGATGCGGCGGTGGCCAAAGCCACGGAGTTAGGTGGCCAAGTGTGTGTTCCCCCAACCGACATCGAAACTGTCGGTGGGTTCTCAGTGATCAACGACCCTCAAGGTGGGGTATTTTCGGCCATCACACTTAGTCCACAAGCGGCCTCGTAGCTACGGGTATTGCGATAGCATAAAGCGTTGCCCGCAAGAGCCTTTGCGGGCATGGCTACCTTGGCGCAGCAATTGCGAAATTGCTCCGCCACTGATCTGTTTTGGCAGCTGCAACTGGATCTCCACCAGTTGGCCTTGGCGGCATTGCAAACTGACATGACGATAACTGCCTTGGCCGAAGCTTGTATCTAACGCCCGATT
Organism: Shewanella waksmanii ATCC BAA-643; assembly: GCF_000518805.1. Lineage (GTDB taxonomy): Bacteria > Pseudomonadota > Gammaproteobacteria > Enterobacterales > Shewanellaceae > Shewanella > Shewanella waksmanii. Next base: position 65,226 of record NZ_JAEH01000005.1, on the reverse strand, counting down.
AAACTGACTGCGCGACACCGTTTTGCCTCGATTGGCCTGCACAAATTCTTGCACTAATGTGGATTGATTGACCTGCTGGGTTAACTCAATAGCCAGCTGATAATATTGCTGCGCACTACTATCTCGACACGTGCCATGTTTCCACCATTCATGACGTTGCAGACAAGTACCGTATGCCGCACTGGGCATGATTTGATGCAGTTGCTCGCGGGTATGCTGGCTTAAATCGATTTTAGGGTAGTTGCAAAACTGCGCAGGTTGCTTAGTTACCTCTCCACAGTAGCCATAACTGATATCGCATCCTTGGCGGTTAGGCCATAAGCCATGCAAGCTAAATTGTTTAGCACTGAGTTGCTGATTGTTGCTCTGCTGGCATTCGGTGCGCTGACTGCCACGGGTCTGACAAAAGCCGGGTTGCCAGCTTAGCGCGAGCACATGGCTGTCATATTGCTTGGCTATTTGACATTGCGCCGTATTATTGTTGGTTTTTACAGCAGATACCGGTGTGTTGCCTGCAATATCGGTGCAATTAGCCGCAATCCAGCGCAATGGGTGTGGTTGCTGCTTTGTGTCGACTCGCACCCATGTGGGGGCTTCTTGCGGGCCTAATGTTTGCTTTACCGCGTAGCGACTACCTACAATCGCTTGCCGGTTGTCTGGATTAGTTTGCTTGTTTTTCGATTGGTACAATGGGCAGCTAGCGGTGATACTGATGTTTGCGCCAAAAGCCGATAGGGTTGATAAGCAAAAGAGCAATAGCGTGAGTAGCAAGCGGTAACTATTGAGCATAATAATGAATCGTTAACTCTAGGATTGCTTAACTTAGCATAGAAAATACCGAGCACGGCAAAGGCCGTGCTCGGTAATGTGACTAAGCGGCGAGTTTGCGTTTATAAATCAGTAAGTAGATTGCCGGTAATACAAACAAAGACAACAATGGCGCGGTTATCATGCCGCCCACCATAGGTGCAGCGATTTTCTGCATCACTTCGTTACCCGTGCCTGTGCCCCACATGATCGGTAGCAAGCCGAAGAAAATGGTGGCGACGGTCATGGCTTTCGGGCGAATCCGCATCACGGCACCATGGACTAGGGCTTCAACTAAGTCTCGCTGTTGACGGTAGTTGCCCGCTAGTTGTCGGTCTTTAATGGCATTGTTGAGGTACACTTGCATGACCACACCAAATTCAGCCGCGACCCCAGCCAGTGCGATCATTCCCACCGAGACAGCCACCGAAAAGTTAAAGTCCAGCGCATATAACAACCAGGCACTGCCGACTAAAGAAAACGGCAAGCTGAGCATAATCACACTCGCCTGTACAAACGAGTTAAACGTCATCATCAGCAGCATGAAAATCACTGCCACCATGAGGGGAATAACCAGCTGCATTTTTGCTTCGACTCGCTGCATATATTCATATTGTCCGGCAAAACTGTAGCTGTATCGTGCGGGAAGATTGACTTGTTCATCTAACGCAGCACGCGCCATTGTGATGTACTCACCAATTGAGATATCTTTTAAATCGACAAATACCCAACTGATTAAGCGGCCATTTTCACTGGCCAACATAGGCGCACCGTCACTGACTTCTATGGTGGCGAGATTACCCAGAGGGACATACTTACCTGTTTTAGTCAGTACCGGTAGATCGCGCAGCTTTTCAATACTGTCTCGCAGTTCACGTGGATAGCGAATATTGATTGGGTAGCGCTCTTGCCCTTGTATTGATTGACCCACTTGCATACCGCCAATGGCCATTTGCACGACATCTTGAATGTCCTTTAAGGTCATGCCGTAGCGAGCAGCATTCTTCAAGTTAGGGTCGATGTCGATATAGCGTCCACCACTGGTGCGCTGGGCGAAGGCTGACATGGTGCCCGGTAACTGACTGACTACAGCTTCTATTTCAGTACCAATACGTTGCAGCTCGTCAATATCGGCACCGGAAATCTTGATGCCAACAGGGGTACGAACGCCGGTAGAAAGCATATCGATACGGGTCTTAATCGGCTGGACCCAAGCATTGGTCATGCCGGGTACGCGTACCGTTTTTTGTAGCTCAGCAATGATGCCTTCTAAAGTCATGCCTTCACGCCAAGTTTCTCTTGGATTGAGCATGATGGTGGTTTCCAGCATCGTCAGCGGCGCCGGATCGGTTGCGGTCATCGCGCGGCCCACTTTACCAAACACCCGTTTCACTTCAGGAATTGTTTTAATGAGCCTGTCGGTTTGCTGCAATATTTCCGCCGCTTTACCGGAGCTAACGCTAGGCAAGGTAGTGGGCATGTATAGCAGATCACCCTCTTCTAGCTCTGGCATAAACTCACTGCCCATTTTACTCATAGGGTAGAGAGCACTGGCCAACGCCATCAGAGCCAGCAATAGTGTCACTTTGGGAAAACGTAGTACCAGTCGAAGTGTGGGCTCATAAATGGCAATCAGCACGCGACTGATAGGGTTCTTGTTCTCGTCGGGGATCTTACCGCGAACAAAATAACCTAATAGCACTGGGATTAAGGTGATGGCCAAAATGGCCGATGCCGCCATCGCGAAAGTTTTGGTGTAGGCGAGTGGGTGGAATAACCGTCCCTCTTGTGCCTCTAACGCAAATACCGGTACAAAACTCAAGGTAATGATCAGCAAGCTGAAAAACAGTGCCGGTCCCACCTCTATTGACGCTTTACGCACCAAATCCCAATGGGCATCGCCCGTGGGGGCTTGGCCGTTATGTTGGGCGCGATAATGCTCTAAGTGCTTATGCACGTTTTCCACCATCACGATGGCGGCATCTACAACGGCGCCAATGGCAATGGCGATGCCGCCTAAACTCATGATGTTGGCATTCACCCCAATCATGTTCATGACAATAAAGCTGATTAAGATGGATATCGGTAGTGAGATTATCGCCACCAATGTAGAGCGGGCATGCAGTAGGAAAATGAGGCAGATGAAGCCAACCACGAGCATTTCTTCAATCACTTTTTGCTTGAGGTTGTCGACTGAGTTAAGGATGAGCTCAGATCTGTCATAGGTAATCACCAGCTCGACTCCGTCTGGCAGACCATTTTCTACTTCTTTGAGCTTAGCTTTCACATTGTTGATCGTCGCTAAGGCATTCTCGCCATAGCGCATGACCACAATTCCGCCAACCACTTCACCTTGACCGTCCAGCTCAGCAATACCGCGTCTTGCAGCTGGACCGGTACGTAATTGCGCCACATCTTTCATCAGTACTGGAATGCCAGAATCAGACACGATGCCGAGCGGGATCTCTTCAAAGTCAGCCAAGGTTTGGCGGTAGCCCGATGAGGTGATCATATACTCAGCTTCGGCCATCTCAATGACCGAGCCCCCCGTAGAGCTATTAGAGTTGTCCAAGGCATTTTTCACGGTCATCAAATCAATTTGATATAGCGCGAGTTTATGCGGGTCGACAATGATCTGGTATGACTGCTCCATGCCGCCTATGGTGGCAATTTCAGATACCCCTGAGACACTTTGCAGCTCTAACTTTAAAAACCAGTCCTGTAAGGATCTAAGTTGGGCTAAGTCATGCTGGCCTTTGCGATCAACTAAGGCATATTGGAACACCCAGCCGACTCCGGAGGCATCGGGACCGAGTGTCGGGGTGACGTTTTCTGGTAGCTGGGCCTGGGTTTGTGATAAATACTCCAATACCCGTGATCGTGCCCAATATATGTCGGTGCCGTCTTCAAAAATAATATAAACGTATGAATCCCCAAACATAGAAAAGCCGCGTACGGTTTTTGCTCCTGGTACGGCTAGCATGGCGGTTGATAACGGATAAGTGATTTGATCTTCAACCAGTTGCGGGGCTTGGCCCGGGTAAGAGGTTTTGACGATCACTTGTACATCTGACAAGTCGGGAAGGGCATCAAGCGGTGTCATCCGCACTGCCTGATACCCAATAAGTGCAACGACAAAGGTCAGCAATAGCACCATGGCACGCTGTTTAATCGAAGCGCTAATAATTTTTTCTAACATAGCGAACTCCGATTAATGATGTGCATGAGGGTCAGACTCAGGTGCCTGACTATTACTGCCGCTCAAGCGTTGTAATGTGCCTTGAATACTGGCTTCAGAGTCAAGCAAGAACTGTCCAGACACAATGACTTTATCGCCTTCATTTAGCCCTTCAATGATCTCGGCATGGCCCTGGGTGATAATGCCAACTTTAACTGGTACCGAGGCAAAACGAGTGTCATCGCGCTGTACGACCACACGGTTTTCACGACCGGTCAGAATAAGCGCTTCTGTGGGAACAGATAACACTCCGCGGCTGGGACCACCGAACAGCTTGACGTCAACCAAGGTACCAGGTTTGAGCATTTTATTGGGGTTATCCAATTTGATTCGCACGCGCATGGCTCGGGTGACAGGGTCGAGTTCAGGATAGATATAGTCGATGCTTGACTCGAGATCGAACAATCCTTGCGCTGAAGAGGTGACCTCCACAGGGCGACCTTGCTCTAACCAGCTCTGTTCATTCTCAAATACATCAGCAATAACCCACACGCTGCTTAGATCGACAATCTCGATTAAGGTGTCGCCAGGTTGCACATACATGCCATGGCGCACGGTGAGCTGACTAACAAATCCATCTTGGTCGGCATAAAAAGGTACCCGGTAGATGGTTTCGCCAGTGCGTTCTAGTTGTTTAATGGTGGCGTCATTCACGCCCAATAATTCCAAACGTTGGCGTGCTTTTCTCAGTAGTACATTGCCGCGGTTTTTATCTTGCTTTAAGTAGTCCTTGGCCTGCATGTAATCATCTTGGGCGTTGATGAGCTCGGGTGAGTAAAGCTCATACAGCAACTCGCCTTTCTTCACCCGCTGGCCCACATTGTGGACATGCAAGGTTTCAATCCAACCCGTTACGCGCGTATGGACATGACCAATGGCATTTTCGTTGTACTCTACAGTACCTATGGTTTTGACTAGCTTCCATAGCGTGCCGCGTTCAACGGTTTCACTGCGCATGCCCAAAGCTTGCTGCATACCACCGTTGACGCCGACGACCACTTCTTCTCCGGCTTGGCCGCTGGTAGAGACTTGCTCTAAATCCATGCCGCAGATTGGGCAGCTGCCCGGTTCATCTGAAATAACATGGGGGTGCATGGGGCACACGTATTTAATATTGCTGCTATTGTCATTGCTGGCAACGAGGGTGGGTTTAGGCTGATCCAATACTGATTGCGGCTGAGCATCAGTTTCTTCTTCCTCTTCTTTGCTGACTAAAAACATATTGCACTTTGGGCAGCGGCCCGCTTCATGGCTGGTGACGTCTGGGTGCATTGGGCAGTAGTACTTAGCCTCATTGCTGTGATGATGCGTATCAGCTTGTGCGGTATCAGCTTGATCGCTAACTAAAAACATATTGCATTTGGGGCAGCGGTCATTTTTATCACCGGTGACTTCTGGGTGCATTGGGCAGTAATACTTGGCCTCATCGCTGTGATGATGTGTGTCAGCTTGTGCGGTATCAGCTTGATCACTAACTAAAAACATATTGCACTTAGGGCAGCGGTCATTTTTATCACCGGTGACTTCTGGGTGCATTGGGCAGTAATACTTAGCCTCATCGCTGTGATGATGTGTGTCAGTTTGCGGGGAATCAGCTTGATCGCTAATTAAAAACATATTGCACTTGGGACAGCGGTCATCTTTATCACCGGTGACCTCTGGGTGCATTGGGCAATAGTAGTGCGCATCGCTAGGTGCCGATTGTGCTTGCTGGTGTTGATGTTGCTCATGCTGGTGGCCATTAGCCATCGACATGTGTGGGGTAAAAAACAGTGTCAGCCCGACTAGATAGGTTACTAGCGGACGACTTAAATTCAATAAACTCATAATGCCTCAACTCCACTTAGTTACTTAATGATGCTTGTGCGGTTGAGCACTAGCAGATTTTACGGGTTCGAGGTTCATACCACATTTAGGGCAAGTGTCGCCTTTTTTACCTGTGACTTCAGGATGCATCGGGCAATCATATTGGGCTTGTGCGTGATGCTGTCCTTTAGCTGGGCAGTTTTGGCACTTATGCTCTGCATTCTCAGAATGAGGGCACTTTTTGGCTTGCGCGTGTTGACCATGAGGGCAGTTTTTACACTGCTCTTTTTTGGCGTGTGGGCAGTTAGGGTGTTGGCTATCAGCAGCAACTTTCTTGGCGGTTAGATCCATACCACATTTAGGGCAAGAGTCGCCCTTAGCGCCTTGCACTTCTGGATGCATTGGGCAGTGGTGGCTTTGGTTTTGTTCGCTGTGATGTCCGTGTGCATGCGCGGATACCTGTGGCGCCATAGCCAAAACAAGAAAAGCTGATACGACTAAGCTGATTATGGTTTTCATTTACTCACTCCATCATGATGATGGCCTTTGCTGTGTTTACCAAAAAAGCATCTGGTAAGACAAATTCAGGCTAATATAAATAACCGCAATTAATATCAGTAGTAGCATTTTTCTGCGTCATCGCAGCACTAAGCATAGGGGCCGATAGGCATACACTCGGTGTAAACTAACTCACATCAATTGTGATTGATATAGACATTTTTTACTAAGAAATTTCCCATTACTGGGTTGAACCAAGTTGCAGTTTAGGCAATTGGAGGGCGTAAATTTCTCGGTAATGAAATAGAGTGGAAATGAGGCATTTGAGTGGCCGTCGCGATTTGTGAACCGACAAAACCTGGCCAAGATTCTATCGTTAACAAGGTACCAGCAACTGATATCACTAGGCAGTGATTACAGTCTCCTTGGCAAAACCCTTCGCCTTCACAACAATTTGATTGCTGTTGAGCCGCTGACTGCATTTGGTCACAACAGTGGCTTTGGTCAACGGCATTGTTGCTGTGACAATCGGCTTGTTCCATCATCTGCATAGCGGGCATATCTTCACTGGCATGGGCAACGTTTATCATCGCGAAACCATTAGACAACAAAGTTTGACCCACAAGGGCAAACAAAGTCATGGTGACGAGAAAATGGCGTCGAATAGCAGTAAACATATTGATTCCAACTAATAAGATGGTTCAAGTTTATCACGAAGCAATCTTGCTGCGTTGATTTAATTCACGTTTTGATTAATCAACGCAGCTTTTTGTGCACATTTAGTGTGTGATTACTGCTTGGCAAACAACAGTTGTGCCATAAGTTGGTGATGGGTCATGAGTGTGACCTGCTCACCTTGGCCTTGGGCGTTACGCAAGGTTAACATAGGTTGCTCGAGGAAGTCGTAGGCGTCATCTTCAGAGTATATCTGCGGCAACTCCAGTTGGTAATCGCCTTCATCGGCAAACTTAACCAACAGATATAACGGATCTGATTTCACCCAAGCGCCAGAATCGTCGGCATTGGCGGCAAAAATATCGTGATATTGAATCTCGATAAGTTGCTGCCCTTGTTGTAGGTCAACCATTTGGCTGTGGCCATTATGTTCACCGTTGACGCCGGTAACTTTAATGGTGTCAGGAAACGCGAGTGTAGTCGCATTAGCATTCAATGTTGCAAATAAACCAGTGATAAGTGCAGTTTTTAGTAAGGTATTCATAATAAGCTCCAAAATCGTGTTAGCTGGCTTCAGGGTGTAGCGATCCAATATCGCTGTCAGTGGCTGAAGCAATCATTTAATTTGTCGATAGATAAATAAGTGATAGGGGCTAAACGGTTATCGGTGGTCGATGAATGGGGGCTAAAAATGCCGTCTCGGCATACCAAATATATAGCACTAGCGGATAATGACTGCTTGGCTGAGCAAGGCTCATGGGATTATGCAGTAACATAGCGCTGGCGCTAGCACAGTGAGTTAAACAATTGCCACTACTGAGCATTTCACATAATGCATCACAATCTATTTGTGGAACATTGGCGTGAGCATTGGGTGTGTCACAGTGCTTGCTATTGGTCAGTGATAGCTCAGTAACGCCATCTTGTGGTGACCAAACATCATTAGATAGCGGCTCAGCTAATTCAGTGTGTTGATGAGAAGCAGCGTGCAGGAAACTCGGCATCGCCATTGCTGGTGTGAGCAGTGCCTGCCCAACCAGTGCGATAATTAAGAGTCCCCGTATCAGTTGCTGTTTCATCATCTGCAATCAGGTTTAACTGTGAGTGTGTTGACAAAATAGACCGCTAATACTCGAATTTAGTTTCATAAAGATCGGAAATTTCTTCGCAGATTTGCCCGTTTTTCTTAGCTTATTAAGTATTTATACAAATCAAAAAACATGAAATTCTAGAAAATTCATTTGTTTAAGCACTAAACCTTGCAGAAAATAGGTCTATGCATTAGCTTTAGGTTTAGCGAAAGTACGTTTTGAGCAATACGTTTTTCTCGCTTTTGGAAATTAGAGTTAGAGCTAGCTCTCATTTTGCGCTATTAAACCCAGATTAAAATTGGTTAATGGGTTTATAATCTAACCATAGAGATGAAGTGCTGTAAGAATATAAAATAATCATAGTTTTGGAGAAGAGTGATGAACTGGCGTGCACTATTTAAACCGAGCGCGAAATACTCAATATTAGCCCTTTTGGTGGTTGGTATTGTAGTGGGTGTTGTGGGCTATTTCGCTACACAACAAACTTTACACGCAACCAGTACAGATGAGTTCTGTATGTCTTGCCACAGTAACCATTCTTTGAAGGATGAAGTACTGGCTTCGGCTCACGGTGGTGGACGCGCAGGTGTGACTGTTCAATGTCAAGATTGTCACTTACCTCACAACCCAGTTAAGTACCTAGTTAAGAAGATCATCGTATCGAAAGATCTATATGGTTACCTAACGATTGACGGTTTCAACACTCAAGAGTGGTTAGACGAAAACCGTAAAGAGCAAGCAGACCTAGCGCTTAAGTACTTCAAGGGCAATGACTCTGCTAACTGTACTCACTGTCACACTCGTATCTACGAGAACCAGCCTGAGTCAATGAAGAAAATGGCTAAGAGAATGCACGAGCGCAACTTCCAAAAAGAACCTGCGGATCGTAAAACTTGTGTAGACTGCCACAAAGGTGTTGCTCACGTTTATCCAAAAGGCTAATCGCCAACTGAGATAAAATAGCAATACGCTGTCATAAAGCCTCAACTATGTTGGGGCTTTTTTGTGTCCGCTTGTGACTATCTCTAGTCGACAACAGCCATGAAACTGATTAGGTTATATTGGTAGGAAGTTGTTTGGATAGACTAACCAGTGAGGGTTCAATTTTGGTGCGTATTTCCGTGGGGGACTTAACTCACCCCCAAGTGATAGCGCTATTGGAAGCGCATTTACAAGATATGCATGCGACTTCACCCATTGAAAGTGCGCATGCATTAGATGTGAGTGAGCTCAATCATGCTTCGGTGACATTTTGGACCCTGTGGCAAGGTGACCAACTTGCTGGCTGCGCAGCAATAAAGCAATTAACGCCGCAACATGCCGAGATTAAGTCTATGCGCACCGCAAATGCTTTTCGCAAACAAAAAGTGGCGGTGACCTTGTTGAAACATCTATTGCGACAAGCGGCGAGCCGGGGTTACCAGCGCTTAAGTTTAGAAACCGGCAGTATGGACTTTTTCATTCCTGCGAGAAATTTATATCGGAAATTTGGTTTTGAGGAGTGTGGGCCTTTTGGGGATTACCAATTGGATCCCCATAGCGTATTTATGACCCGGAAAATAACTGGCTCGCTGTAGATCAGTTGTGTTTATCGCTACTGAGCACTTTCTGGCGGTAGCCAATTAAAGCAAATGCGCCAAAAGCAAAAACCTGCAGATAGTCAGCGGCTTTGAGAGTTAAGTAGGACTTAAAAAGGCTATGAAAAATGGCTACCTGAAACAGGTGCATCAATGCGGTGGCTGCCAGCAAAATGTTTAATATGGTGCCGATCTCCCCTTCAAAAGGCTGAATGAGATTAATGGCCATTAATAGCCATGCCCCTAAGGTCAACATTTTACCGATCATGATTACCAATTTCATATAGCCTATCTATCTACTGCATTGTAATAATTGCACTGTTAGCCGCCATTAAGTTAAATCACTATGTCAGGGGCAACATCATCTACCATGGGGTTTATATTGTTACGCTTGGTATTGATATAAGCGATATATCACCTGGCCGGCTTGCTTTTCTTTCAGCATCACCCAATCGCTGGGTACCTCAAGTGATTGCAGTTCACTTTCAGTTTCAACATAGATTTGTGCGTTGTTATTGAGCCATTGATGTTGACGCAGTCGATCTATGGTTTGCTCTGCTAAGCCTTTGCGAAAGGGTGGGTCGATATAAACGATATCAAATCCTTGTTCCGGCGGCTGCTCAAGTACTTTAAGGGTGTCGCCTTGTATAACCTCAGCCATAGCGGCATCACATTTAAGGGTGGTTAAATTATCTTGTAACTGCTTAGCGGCACTTTTTTGTAGTTCAATAACTTTAGCAAACTTAGCATAGCGCGATAGTGACTCGAAAAATAACGCGCCACTGCCACCATAGCAATCCAACACGCGGGCGCCAGTTACGTCGCCAGCTAACCAATTAAACAAGGTTTCTCGAACACGGTCTGTCGTTGGGCGCAAGCCCTCTAAATCATGGATGGGGAGTCGTCGCGAACGCCACTGTCCTGAAATGATCCGTACTTGTCCGCTCGAAGGTCGGTTTTTTGCCATAGATGTACACCGCCATTGCTTAGATGTTGTCCGGCTACTGAAAGTGCTAGACTGTTTTGCTAAATTTAGCTCGCTATTTTACCCCAAAGCCACAGCAAATAGTGAACCGCTGTGTGTTATTGATGTGCGGCGAGCAGTTTTATGGCATTTTCCTCGCTGTGACAGGTTAATTTTTGTGACGATTGGGTATAATGCCCCCCACATAAGTGCCCACTTCATTTCCCGTGGGAGAGCATTTTTCAAGTCAGTTAGTTGAGTACTGGTATTACACATGGCAAAAAAAGGTTTTTTTTCCTGGTTTCGCAAAGATAAGTCGAAAGAGGAAGTTAAGGCAGCAGAGGCTGAGAGCACCACACCAGTAGAAGCTGACCAATCAGCAGATAATCCAGCTGAAGTAGAAGGTGTTGCTGCCCAGCAGGCAGAGCAAGCAGAAACCGAACGCCTTGAACAGGAGCGTATTGAGCAAGCACGTGTTGAAGCTGAACGTGTCGCTGCCGAGCAGGCAGAACAAGCGCGTTTAGCGGCTGAGCGAGCAGAGGCCGAACGCCTTGAACAGGAGCGTGTTGAGCAAGCACGTGTTGAAGCTGAACGTGTTGCTGCTGAGCAGGCAGAACAAGCGCGTTTAGCGGCTGAGCGAGCAGAGGCCGAACGCCTTGAACAGGAACGTGTTGAGCAAGCACGTGTTGAAGCTGAACGTCTTGCTGCTGAGCAGGCAGAACAAGCGCGTTTAGCCGCTGAGCGAGCGGAGGCCGAACGTCTTGAACAAGAGCGCCTTGAACAGGAACGTGTCGAAGCTGAACGTGTTGCTGCCGAGCAAGCTGAACAGGCTCGTCTAGCGGAAGAACAAGCAGAAGCGGAGCGTCTTGAGCAAGAGCGCCTTGACGCTGAACAGGCGGCACAAGTACAGCCAGAGCCACAGGCTAAACCTAGTAAAGAAGGCTTTTTTGCGCGCCTTAAGCGTGGTTTGAAGCGTACCAGTGAAAACATTGGTAGCGGCTTTATTGGTCTATTTAAAGGCAAAAAGATCGATGACGACCTTTTTGAGGAGCTCGAAGAGCAGTTACTGATCGCCGATGTTGGGGTTGAAACCACAACCAAACTCATTGATAGCTTGACCGAGCAAGCCAGCCGCAAACAGCTAAAAGACGGTGAAGCACTGTATGAGCTGATGCGTGAAGAGATGCAAAATACTCTAGCACCGGTTGATGTGCCATTGGTGCCTGAAAATAAAGACGGCCCATTTGTGATCTTGATGGTGGGTGTCAATGGCGTGGGTAAAACCACCACCATTGGTAAGTTGGCTAAGCAATATCAATCACAAGGTAAGTCGGTGATGTTAGCGGCAGGGGATACTTTCCGTGCTGCAGCGGTAGAGCAACTGCAAGTATGGGGTCAGCGTAATGATATCCCTGTTGTCGCCCAGCATACTGGTGCAGACAGTGCCTCGGTATTGTTTGATGCACTGCAAGCGGCTAGAGCTCGGAATATTGATATCTTGATCGCCGATACCGCCGGTCGCCTGCAAAATAAAGCCCACTTAATGGATGAGCTTAAGAAAGTGGTGCGGGTGATGAAGAAACAAGATGAGTCGGCCCCCCATGAAGTCATGCTGACCTTAGATGCAAGCACAGGTCAAAATGCCATTAGCCAAGCGCAGTTGTTCAAAGAAGCGGTGGGCGTGACCGGTATTACCATAAGTAAACTAGATGGTACGGCGAAGGGCGGGGTGATTTTTGCGATTGCCGATAAATTTGGTATTCCAATCCGTCACATTGGTGTTGGCGAGCAAATTGACGATTTACGCACCTTTAATGCCAAAGATTTTGTTGATGCGTTATTTAGCCAAGCAGAAGAAGACAAGTCTGCCTAAGGTGATAAGATTTAGGTTGTTTTTTGCAAAGCTAGGTCGTTCACGTTAAGTTGCAGGAGCGACATAATACAAAATCTATAATATTGGGTAATCATGATTCGATTTGAGCAAGTAAGCAAAGTCTATCCCGGTGGACAAAAAGCGCTCTCAGACGTGAGTTTTCATTTACAGCGTGGTGAAATGGCGTTTTTAACCGGCCATTCTGGTGCGGGTAAAAGTACCTTGCTCAAATTGATCACTGTGATTGAACGTGCCAATGCGGGTCGCGTATCGATTAATGGTCATGACATTGCCAAAATTAAACGCAGTGATGTGCCCTTTCTACGCCGTGATATTGGCATGATTTTCCAGAACCACCATCTGCTCATGGATCGCAGCGTGTTTGATAACGTGGCCTTACCGCTGGTTATCGAAGGTTTTTCCCATAACGAAATTAAAAAGCGGGTGCTGGCGTCATTGGATATGGTGGGCTTGTATGGCAAAGAACGCCACAACCCAATCATGCTATCTGGTGGTGAACAGCAGCGGGTGGGGATTGCCCGAGCGATTGTGAATAAGCCACCATTGCTATTAGCCGATGAGCCTACCGGTAACTTAGATCCTAAGTTATCGATGGACATTCTCCGCTTGTTCGAAACCTTTAACGACGCGGGTACCACAGTGTTGATTGCCACCCATGATTTAGGGCTGATAGCGCGAATGAAGTACCGCACGTTAACCCTAAAACAGGGACGGGTGCTGGGTGGAGAAGAGCTCAGCAGTCACGTCAACGTGCCGGCACAGTGAGGTAAATAGTTTATGACTCAGCAGCCTCAACTAAACCGCAGCAAGCTCCCCCTATCTGGGCGAATAGTGATGTTCTTTATTCGCCATATTCAACATGCCATGGCGAGCATGGGTGAGTTATGGCGTAACCCGTTGTCGTCGTTAATGACCATGGCAGTGCTAGGGGTGAGTCTCAGTTTGCCTGCTGCACTGCAAGTGTTGGTAAAAAATGCCGAGACAGTGACGGCTTCGTGGAACAGCGCGGCAGAGATTTCGCTGTTTATTAATGAAGGCCGCAGTGAGCGAACTATCCAGAGTTTAATCACCCGAATCGAAACCTATCCAGAAGTCAGTGACGTTAACTACATCAACCGTGATCAAGCACTGGAAGAGTTCCAAAGCTTATCTGGGTTTGGTGAGGCATTGGCTTACCTAGATGAAAACCCATTGCCGGCAGTCGTGACTGTGACGCCGAGTTTGAAATATTCCAGTCCGGCTGGTGCTAGACAGCTGCTGGGCAAGCTTGAGCAAGAAGCTGAAGTGAGTTTTGGTCGCTTAGATATTGAGTGGCTGGAAAGATTGCAAGCGGTTGTTAAGCTATTAGAGCGCACGGTGTTGGCCATTGCGGCATTGTTGGTGCTCGCAGTGGTGCTGGTGATTGGGAATACCATTCGTTTAGCTATCATGAATCGCCGCACTGAGATTGAGGTCATGAAGCTGGTGGGCGCCACTGAAGCGTTTATTCAGCGTCCTTTTTTATACACAGGTATTTGGTATGGCGTGATTGGCGGCATATTGGCTTGGATGATTATTAATCTACTTGTGTGGTACCTCGATGGGGCATTGGCTGAATTACTTGGCTTATATGGTAGCCAGTTGCAAATGCAGGCATTAACCTTTACCGAGCTTGGGCAATTGGTTGCTTTAGCATCGTTTTTAGGTTGGTTGGGCTCCTACCTTTCGGTCCGCCAACACCTTAGAGCCATCGAGCCTTCGTAGGGTTAATTTGCCCTTAGATGAACTATTTTTCATTTGCAAAGTCTATTAAATTGCGCAAAATCTAATTTGTGATATCGCCGACGGTTGACATCACCGATGAGATCGCCGATAGTTCATCAGCTTGGCTCCATTGAAATGATTATTTTGAGCCACACAGCATGGGTGTCATCAACACTTCATGTGACTAAGCTAAGTTTAACCCAGTAGTAAAATGAAAGTAGGAGCGTTAATGACAAGTCAAACGCAATCAATGGCACTGATGGTACCCCAAAGCTCTAGCAGCTTAGAGGCGTATATCCATTCTGCTCACAACATCACTATGTTGGAGGCGGAGCAGGAGTATGAGCTTGCAAAACGTTTGCAAGAGACCGGTGACCTGCAGGCTGCGAAGCAGTTGATTATGTCTCACTTACGGTTTGTCGTTCATGTGGCGAAAGGTTATTCGGGATATGGTCTGCCGCAGGCGGATTTAATCCAAGAAGGTAATATCGGCTTGATGAAAGCTGTTAAACGCTTTGACCCAGATGTTGGGGTGCGTTTGGTTTCATTTGCTGTGCACTGGATTAAAGCTGAAATTCACGAATACGTATTGAAAAACTGGCGTATTGTTAAGGTGGCTACCACTAAAGCCCAGCGTAAATTGTTCTTTAACCTTCGTAAGGCGAAAAAGCGTCTAGGTTGGTTTAGTGATGCTGAAGTGGGTATGGTTGCTGAAAGCTTAGGCGTATCTAAGTCTGATGTGACTGAGATGGAGTCGCGCATGGCGGCCCAAGATCCAGCATTTGATTTAGCCAGTGACAATGATGACGACCAAGACTATGCTCCCATGCATTACTTGGAAGACCATTCATCAGATCTTGCTGCTCAGGTTGAAAACGATAACCTAGAAGCCAATAACCAAGCGCGATTATTGTCTGCGATTAAGACATTAGATGAGCGTAGCCAACATATTTTGCAAGCTCGCTGGTTAAATGATGAAAAGACCACATTGCAAGAATTGGCTGAAACCTATCAAGTGTCTGCTGAGCGTATCAGGCAACTTGAAAAAAATGCCATGAATAAGCTGAAAGGGCGAATGGAAGCCTAATTAAGCTATATTTTGCGCCTAAGTACTGAATCTAAAAAACCTGCCACTGGCAGGTTTTTTGCTATTTGGCTGCTGGTGGTGAGGCTAATACGGCAGCGATTATCGCTTTACGCGATATCTTTAACCCTGTTTGCGGCACATTAGGCCAAGGCGAGTAATGTCGTGGGCGCTTAAAGCGGGCTATTTTGGCTTGCAGAAATTGATCCAATTGAGATTGCTCAATACCTGAGGCTGCAATGGGGCCTTTTACTATGGCGGCTGGTAACCAGCCAAATCGGTCATCTTCAATTGGATAGACAATGGCGTCATCAATCAATGGGTGACAACATAGCGCCTGTTCAATCTCTTCAGGTTGAATGTTCTCGCCACCACAGATAAACATATTGTCGCTCCGACCTAAAATATGCAGTTGGCCATTATTAAGCCACTCGCCACGGTCTTGGGTATCAAACCAACCTTCGGTATCGACAGGGCAGTACCAGCCTTGGTGACCTTCAGCATTGCCTTGCGGATACAGATAGCCTTTAAACAGGGTTTCACCTTTCACGTAAATGCGTTGCTCAACCAGTTTGAGTTGCCGATAGCTCAGTAGCTCACCACTGCCGTGAAGGTTGGCATCGCCAGTGGTAATTTGCGAGCTCATCTCTGTCATACCGTAACTGGTATAGGCGCTACAGCCTAGTTGTTTTAATTGCTGGGTTAAGCTTGTTGCTACCGCTCCGCCACCGAGTGGCAGCGCTTTTAGCGATTTAACCTGTTGTGGATTGTCGGCTAATAACTTAATGAGCTGCGCGGCCACCAATGACAAATGCGATAGGGAAACCGCTTGTAGCTGCTCGGCGAGGCTGGCTGTCGGGATCGGCAACACTACAGCCGCTCCCGCTACGGCGCAGCGATTCACAATCGCTAGCCCACCGATATGAAACAGCGGCAATGACAGCAGCCAAGCATCGCCGATACTCAGGTCAATGAGCTGCGCCGAGCCACGCGCACTGGCGACATGATTATCCATGCAGTGCACCACACCTTTAGGCGTGCCGCTTGAACCAGAGGTTAGGATCACATTGCTACCACGTTGCCAGTCAAACTGGCCAGCGTCGTTGGCCGCTGAACCGTTGTCGGCAGATAAGTCGATGTCGACTGCAGTGCTATTTTTAGGCCGCAGTGACTGATACTTCAGACTGGTCCAGCAATATTGATAGTGATATATGTTGGCTAAGTCAGTGACTTGTTGTGCTGGGAACTTGGCCGAAATAGGGCAAAACAGTACGCCTATCTCAACACAGGCCCAATACAAGATGATTTGTTCTAGGGAGTTGTCATCTGTCACCATGAGGCGGCTATTTAGCGTTAACCCTTGCTGACTCAATTGCTGCGCGACACTGAGCACTTGTTGGCTTAATTGCTGATAACTTATCGGTTGATAGCTCGCGCTAGCCGCATCCCAATATTGCACTGCAACTTGGTGTGGCCATCGCTTTGCAGCTTGATGCAGTGGCGATATTGCGCAGCTCATCTTTAAGCGCCTGTACTTGCCAAAGGGGTGAGCTCTTCAAAGCCTAAACAGGGTTTGTTGCCAGTGGCGATAATAATATCTTGGCTAAATGGCGCCAAAGTATCGATGCCCGGGGCTTGGTCTGGGCTTAATTGCACGCTTAAATCTTTGAGCATGTCTATTCCGAGGCTTGATTCTAAACTGGAGCTGAGGATGACGTTGACGCCATGTTCATAGGCCACAGAGGTCCATTGCTGTATTGCTGTAATATCCCCAAGTAACATAGGTTTAATGACAACAGCAGCTAGTCCGTTTAAGGCGGCAAATTGGTAATCAGCACTATTGAGGGTTTCATCGAGTGCAAACGGCACATCGACCGCTTGGTATAGGGCAATATTATCTTCGATGCAGGCGCAAGGTTCTTCAATATATTCAATTGCGGCTAGCGGTAAGCAGGCGATGAAATCGATGGCATCGTTAAGAGCAAAGCCTTGATTGGCATCGAGTCGTAAGCGCAGATCGGGTCTGACGGCCAAAATGCCATGAATCATGGTGATTTCATCTGTCATTGCCATTTGAGCCACTTTAACTTTTACACGAGTGATGTCATCTGGGAGCTGGCGAACTCTCTCTTGCAGCGCAGTAAGCGATTCATCATTGGCTTGGTAAAGCAGTGGGATAGCAATGGGTGTTTGTCGGGCTTTGGGTAACTGATTAGTGAGCTTAGCATGCAGCATACTTAACCCATAGGCTAACGAAGGCAACTTAGTTGCTGCCGCAGCGGATTGTAGCCCTTCGACACCTTGTTCGGCCAGTTGCGGCAACAGATGCAGCAGCTGCTGTTCCACCTCGGTGAGGTTTTCTTGGCTAAAGTCCTTTATTGGCTGGCCATCAATATCGACACCTGATAACGGTGCAATTTCGACATAGTGGCGCTGCTGTTGATAATCTGCGGCTAAAACTAAGCCGTGGCGCTCGTTGATACGTTGTGCAGCAACAGGTAAGTCGCGCGACAATGGCACATGATAGCGAGCTAGGTGCAGCGTCAGAGAAGTCATCAGGCGTCCTTAAGTAACTGAGCTAACAATGTTTGGTTAAACAAGGTTGGCTGGGCAAGGTGGGCATTGTGGCCCGCCGCATTAATTATGTGCATGTGCAGTTGGGTTTGCTGCTGCCAGCGTTGCCCTAGGGCAAGAAACTTAGCATCTTGATCGCCCACATAGAAATGGCTAGTTCCGATAATTAAGTCAACAACAGCCATTAAATCTTGTTGATTAGCTAATGAGGTGGCGCGATACATTTGTGCTAGTGCATTTGGGTTATTCGCGCTGCGGCGAGTCACTAAGTCGCGACGTTGTTGCTCACTGAGCTCGGCAAACACGCCCTGTTGATACCAAAGCTGTAGAAATTCAGCTATCGGCAGGGTGGCGAGTTTTTGCGCCCATAATGCATCTGATTGCGCTCGTGCCTGTCTATCCTGCTGGTGAATTAACCCTGGATGACACGACTCTAAATGTAAACTTAAGATCTGCTGCGGTGCGCGCTTGGCAATGTCCAAAGCGATGCGGCCTCCGAGTGAATAACCAAGTAAATGAAACTGGCTAACCCCGAGTGCGTGTAAATCAGCCAAAAGGGCGCTGACCACATCATCAAAGCTATCAATGTTGCGTGGTGGGTGATGACCATGACCAGGCAGGTCGATACAAATACAGTAAAACTGCTCGCTTAACGCCGCCACTGTTGCTTGCCAGTCCAGCTGACTACCCAGAAAACCATGCAACATGACAAGGGCGGGCTGTTGGCGTTGGCCAAAGCAGTTTATATGAGCTGCCATTAGTGTTGTTTTATCCAGCTAGCAAGGCGGGCAATTTGCTCACTGGCCTGATGTTGGCTGACGCTGACTTCAATGACGGAGGTGCCTTGATAGCAACTGGCTTCGCGATATACCGCTTTGAAGGTGTCAATGTCATCGACTTGGTTGTAGGGCAAACCAAACATGGCTGCCGCATAGCCAAACTCTAGCCCGTGGGCTAAGCGGTAGTAGTCACTGCGCAGCTTTTCGTCCGGAACGGGCAGCAAATTAAAGATATTGCCGCCGTCATTGTTGAGTATTACCACAATGAAGGGGCCCTGGCATTGCTTAGCAATCGCCAATGAGTTGAGGTCGTGTAGCTGTGAAATATCACCAATAATCAGTGTAGTGGCCTGATCTTGGTGCTGACTAATACCACAGGCTGTTGCCAGCAAACCGTCAATACCGCTGGCGCCACGGTTGGTGTATACCTTGGGCCAAGCCGGACTTATCGGCGCAAACATATCATACAGCCGCACGGGTAAACTATTGCCAATAAATAGTTGTTCACAGTGCTGACTGATATGACGTACTACCGCTGCTTCACCAAGCTCACCGTGATCGATCTGTTGCTCAAATAACTGCTCCATAGTTTGATTGAGCTGGGTAAGACTAAGCGCCCACTGAGCTTGTGATGAACGTGGCCAAGGCAGTTGGCAGAAATGGGCTAACTCAGATAGCCAAACTTGCTTGGTATTATGGTGCGGATCTAAACGTTGTTGATGAGGTAATACTTGCCAGTATTCTTTCCATTTCTGCTCATCAATAAAGCTCATTAGGCGTTTAGACAGTAAACGACCACCGAAAACCAATACTTTTTCTGCTTGGCGCAGCAGTGCGGTCGCTTTGGGCTGGTGCAGTAATTGATCAATGTGACCGATCACTGCTGGATGCTGCCGCAGTTGTGATTGGGCATCGGCCACAATCGGCCACCCCAGTTTTTGCGCCAGCAAGACCAATTGTTCAGGGTCACTTTCCGGCGCTAAGGTGCCAGCCACAATCACGCCTTTAGCGTGAACAAATCGCGCTAGCATATCATTGGCAGGAGTGGCTTGTGTTGGCTGCGTGACATATTGACTGTAGGGCGCATGACCATGTTGCCAATTGCCTAAACTGGCAAGGTAGTCAGTGAAGTCATTGCTCATTTGACTCGGATACAACGGCTCTCGATACATACAGTTAATATGTACAGGTCCTGATGTGCTCGCGAGCGCATTGTCTACACTGGTCAATAATACTTGCGGGGCGATACTTAACTCTGCGGTGGGGAGGTTGAGCTGCACTGCATAGTCGGCAAAAATTCCTGTTTGATTGATTGCTTGATTGGCACCGCAATTAATTAGCTCTGGAGGCCTATCTCCTGAAAGGACAATCAAAGGCACTTTAGTGAGCCAGGCCTCAACAATAGCCGGATAAAGGTTAGCCACCGCAGTACCTGAGGTGGTGATAATCGCAACTGGTGCTTTGCTGGCTTTCGCCAAACCGAGTGCTAAGAAGCCCAAACCGCGCTCATCAAAATGCAGGTGTTGTTTTAGTTTGGTTTGTTTCGCTGCCGCGAGCGTGAGCGGCGTTGAACGTGAGCCGGGTGCAAGGCATACATGTTTGGCGCCCAAACGAGCCAACTCTTCTAAAATTAGCGTGCCCCACAATAGGTTGAGCTCAGCGGTCTTATTGATCTGCATAGTATTTACCTAACTTATTGACCTAGTAAGTTTAACGTGATTTTGGCTCTAGGAGTATGCCTAAGCGTGTTTTTACTGTGCGAGTGGATAAGGGACGTTAGCGACCGTTGCTGTAGCAATGAGGATTTGGTTAATCAAAGCAGTTTTTACTATGACCACATAGAATACAATCTATTTGTTGTTGTCGATTTTATCGACATTAAAAGTTAGCTTTCTGCCTTAGTTATCCATTGTTAAAGGTGTATTTAAATTATACCTATAAGTCTGAATTGGCCAATAATTTAAAATTGCCCAATATTAACTCTGTTACTGTAATTATATCTAATGTTGAAGTTTCTAAACTTGGCATTATTAATATATTTCAGCATGTAAAATTCTTCGATAAACATGAACTCGATCTTATATTATTAAGCGCTTAAATAATTTTATTTTAACAATTGTATATAGCAGAATTAACCAATGCTGGCATAAGAAAAACTAATGCTATGCGTAAGGTTATGTTTTATTGCTATTTGTTGTTCTTCGTCAGTTGAGCGCTAATGCTAATCATTATCAATCATCATGTGCTGCCTATCACTTTTATTTAGTTTTTTTGTACCGCAAGACATTTGCTTAATTTGCATTTTAACAATCTGAAATTCCCTTGATAAATACATTAGCATTGCTCTCGAGTTATTTTGCTTTTTCGATGTTTTAGTGTCGGGTTTTTAATGTTGATCTAATTCACTTGTTGCATTTCGCATGAACTGAGTGTTGCGGTCATATTTTACGATTTTCATATCACTTTATTAAAGCAAACGACTCCCCTTATTAAACATGCAATCTATATACATTTAAGGTGTATTTATGAAATGGTATCGATGTTATATAGCCGTATTAAGCACCCTCCTCAGTTTGGGATTGATATCTAGCGCCCAAGCTACCCCATGGGACGACCTCAGCAGTGATCAATTAGAAGCTACCTTGGTGGAGAAATTTGCCGCAGGTGAGTACTCACCTAAAGGCGCAGACTCGTGTTTGATGTGTCACCGCAAAAGTGACCAAGTGATGGCGATTTTTGATGGGGTACACGGTCAAGGTAACAGCAGTGAATCGCCGATGGCTGGCCTGCAATGCGAAGCCTGTCATGGCCCGCAAGGCAATCATAACAAAGGCGGCAAGGAGCC
>NZ_JAEH01000005.1:0-43641 GCF_000518805.1 Shewanella waksmanii ATCC BAA-643 | reverse complement strand
CTATTTCTAGTAAAGAATCATTGAGTAAAATTTTTGATTACCCGCTTTACGAATAAAGAATGGTAATTTCGAATAACTCAACACCTGTGAGTGTCCACACAGATTACTTGATAAATTGTTAAAGAGCGTTAGCGCATCTCGGTAAGCCCGAGTGGCTAGGGCTGCGTATTCTACGCTTTCCCTTGTTGGCGTCAAGTAGTTTTTTAAACTTTTTAACGCTGTACTTTTCAGTACCTAACTTAACTTAAATCAAACTTAACTTGGTTTAAGTTATTGGCTTATCTCAGTGAGGTTTGCCGTGTCAGTGGATGCGCATTATAGGGAGTTATTACTTTGGCGCAAGCCCTTTTTTAAGAAAAAACGATCTTTTTTTAACGCTTGTAAATAGCCACAATTTACACACTAATTACCCCCAAAGTTATCCACATTCAAGCGTAAACATGAGTAATTTTTGTCCGCACTTCCTTATTTCTCCTTTGTGTAGATCTTGCCGCAAACAAAAAAGCCACCTTAATTAAGGTGGCTTTTGACAATGTGCGACAAACTTAGGTCAGCTTGCCATGACACTGCTTATACTTTTTACCTGAACCACAAGGGCAAGGATCATTACGACCTACTTTCTCGCCTTCGCGAACCTGAGGTTGCTTACTGGCTAATGCCTCTGCCTCTTCAGCACCAACAAGTGCTTCAGCTTGTGCATGTTGGTAGTCGCGACGAATCTTGGCTTCTTCTTGGCGACGACGCTCTTCCATCTCTTCTACATCAGACTGTGCCTGAACCTGAACTTTTGATAGCACACTAATCACATCATGCTTTAGTGACTCAAGCATTTGTTGGAACAACTCAAAAGATTCACGCTTATATTCTTGCTTAGGATTTTTCTGGGCATAACCACGTAAGTGAATACCTTGACGGAGGTGATCCATTGCAGCTAGATGCTCCTTCCACAAACCATCAAGCGTTTGCAACATGACAGCCTTTTCAAACTGGCGCAGTACACCTTCACCAACCATCTCTTCTTTGGCTTTATATGCTTGTACCCATGTATCAACGATACGTTCACGCAATGTTTCTTTGTGAAGGTCATCTTCTTTGTCTAGCCATTCTTGCACTGGCATTTTCAAACCATACTCTTGCTCTAGACGTTTTTCTAAACCAGGCACATCCCATAGCTCTTCCACTGATTGTGGTGGAATGTATTGGCTAATCAGATCATCAACAACATCGGCTTGGATGTTCTCAATAGTATCTTTGATGTCTTCAGCATCCATAAGCTCATTACGTTGAGCGTATACCACTTGACGCTGATCGTTAGCAACATCATCGAACTCAAGCAGTTGCTTACGAATATCAAAGTTACGTGCTTCTACTTTGCGCTGCGCATTTTCAATTGCACGTGATACCCAAGGGTGCTCAATCGCTTCACCTTTCTCCATACCCAGCTTCTTCATCATTGACGAAACTCGGTCTGAAGCAAAGATACGCATTAAGCTATCTTCCATCGATAAATAAAAGCGCGATGAACCAGCATCACCTTGACGGCCAGAACGACCACGGAGCTGATTATCGATACGACGTGATTCGTGACGCTCGGTACCTAGAATATGTAAACCGCCAGCCTCCACGACTTCATCGTGACGAACCTGCCAATCGGCTTTGATTTTAGCCTTCTGCTCATCAGTTGGATTAGCAAGTGAAGTGATCTCCATTTGCCAGTTACCACCTAATACGATATCGGTACCACGACCAGCCATGTTGGTTGCAATAGTAACAGCACCGCTGCGGCCCGCTTGAGCCACAATATCCGCTTCACGTTCATGGAACTTAGCATTGAGTACTTCGTGAGGGATTTTAGCTTTTTTAAGTAAGCTATGTAATAACTCAGACTGCTCGATAGATACGGTACCAACCAATACTGGCTGACCACGTTCACGGCAGCCTAAAATGTCTTTGATGATCGCGTCGTACTTTTCTTCAGCCGTTAGATATACCAAGTCAGCGTTATCTTTACGTACCATTGGACGGTTAGTAGGGATCACTACCGTACCTAAGCCATAGATATGCTGGAACTCAAATGCTTCAGTATCTGCGGTACCGGTCATACCGGCTAGTTTTTCGTACTGACGGAAAAAGTTCTGGAATGTAATCGATGCTAGAGTTTGGTTTTCATTTTGAATATGAACACCTTCTTTAGCTTCTACCGCTTGATGCAAACCTTCAGACCAGCGACGACCCGGCATAGTTCGGCCTGTGTGCTCATCAACAATAATCACTTCATTGTCTTGTACAATGTAGTCGACATCTTTTTCAAATAGTGTGTGCGCTCGTAGCGCAGCATTGACATGATGCAATAATGAAATGTTAGCCGCAGAATACAACGAGTCACCTTCAGCTAGCATTCCGCGTTCAGTCAACAGGACTTCAACCTTCTCCTGACCGCGTTCAGTCATATGCACTTGTTTGGCTTTCTCATCAATTGAGTAATCGCCATCACCAATCTCTTCTTCAGTATCTTCTTTCTCTTGACGAACTAAGTGAGGGATCAATGTATTGATTTTAGTGTATAGCTCAGAGCTATCTTCAGCAGCACCAGAGATGATCAACGGGGTACGCGCTTCATCAATCAAAATTGAATCCACTTCATCAATCAAAGCATAGTGCAATGGACGTTGCACACGCTCTTGTGGCGAAAACGCCATATTGTCACGCAGGTAATCGAAACCAAATTCGTTGTTGGTACCGTAGGTGATATCTGAGTTATAAGCAGCTTTCTTTTCAGCTTGACCTAAACCAGCTACGTTAATACCAACAGATAATCCAAGGAATTCAAAAAGAGGACGGTTATTTTCAGCATCACGACCAGCAAGGTAGTCGTTCACCGTAATAACGTGGACACCTTTTCCAGTTAAACCATTAAGGTATGCAGGGAGTGTTGCGGTTAAGGTTTTACCTTCACCGGTTCTCATCTCAGCAATGCGATTACTGTCGAGAACCATGCCGCCTATCATCTGGACATCAAAGTGACGCATATCAAATACACGCTTTGACGCTTCACGTACGGTGGCAAAAGCTTCAGCCATAATCGAATCTAAAGTTTCGCCTTTTTCAAGACGCTCTCTAAACTCAACCGTTTTCGCTTTTAAATCATCATCGGATAATTTTTCATACTCAGCTTCTAGTGCATTTATCTTATTAACCACTTTGCCTAAGGATTTAAGCGTACGGTCATTACGACTACCAAATATTTTTGTCAGTATTTTACCAAACATCTGAACCACTTTTTATGTTGTTGGCCAAGTCCCTGCTAGAGTCTGAAAGCCTAATTTCAATTAACCTGCCTTGCGGTAGATATATTTTTTTGGGTCAATCTGTTGCCCACCCCGTAACACTTCATAATGCACATGAGGCCCAGTTGAACGACCGGTACTCCCCATTTTAGCAATAGTGTCACCTTTTCCTACAACATCACCTACGGCTACTGACAATGATTTATTGTGACCATAACGAGTTCGCAGACCATTACCATGGTCAATCTCTATTAACTCGCCGTATCCAAACATTTTTCCAGACCAGGTAACAACGCCACCTGCTGTAGCGATAACATTTGTTCCCTCTTTACCGGCAAAGTCGATACCTTTGTGCATCGTTCTTTGACCATTAAAAGGGTCATTACGTAAACCGTAGTGTGATGATAACCAACCTTTCTCTATGGGTCGTCCAGAGATATAGCGTTCATTATCTATATGGAGATTAGTCGTGACGGTTTCAAGTAGTGAAAGTTGCGCATTGCCATTTTCTATACGAGAAACGAGCTTATCCATGTCTTGAATAAGCTGATCAAGCTCGATGCGGCTGCCCAGTTCACTGAACCCACCAACACCAACCTCGGAGGAAAAATCGAATTGATCGTCTAAATTTGCATTTTTGGCTACTTGCTCGCCCAATGCTTCAAGACGAGTTAACTTAGCCTGCATTTTAGCGACATGGGTCACCAACATCGCCAATTGAGACTCGGTCGCATCTTTGAGTTCAATTAACTCATGCTTCTGTTCTTCATTGGTCACACGTTGATTATCAACACTTTGCTGTTGCTGTTGAAACTGCTCAGCATTGTATTGATATAAACCTGTACCTGCGGCAATAAGCAACGCGGGTAAAAGTAGCCAGCGCTTTCCCGGTTGCCAACGTGTGGCACCATTCCGACCTTGAATAAAAACTGTTACACTCATAGCCTCATTAAGCCATTTTATTATCTTATGAAAAAGCCCCCGAAAGACCTTAGTCAACTGCTTCAACAGCAAGGCCAATTGCCCTCAATTGCTGAGAAAGCGGAATTATTACTGCAGCTAAACCATTATGTAAAGCAAACAGTAACAGGTCCTGTGACAGAGCAACTTAAAGTTGCCAATCTTCGTCAGGGTGTATTAGTAATTGAAACCACTACCGCAGCATGGGCTGCCCGGATTAATTTCCAAAAAGCCAAATTGCTGCAACAACTACAAGCCGAAACGCTACCCATGCTCACCGCAATCGAGGTTAAAGTCAACCCAGGTTTAAAAATGTATGAAACAAATGTGAAACCGGCCCATAACCAAATTACAGAGACTGCCGCCGGTCATATTGAAGCGTTAGCCGAACATACAGAGGGGACTTTAGCGATAAAACTAAAACGGCTGGCTGCATTAGCCAGCCGTTCAAGGCAAACAAAAGAGTAACTTAGGCGAGCACTGCTCCTGCCGGCACTGAGAAGCTGACTGGTACTTCGTCTTCTTTCTCAAAGCTGACTAACTCCCAAGCTTCTTGGTTAGCAAGTAAAGCGCGAACCAATTGGTTATTCAATGCATGACCAGTCTTAAACGCAGCAAATTCGCCAACGATAGCATGACCAGCAACATACAAATCACCAAATGCATCTAGTATTTTGTGCTTAACAAACTCATCCTCATAACGCAGGCCATCGGGGTTGAGGACGCGGTATTCATCAAGTACAACAGCATTTTCCATGCTGCCACCTAGTGCGAGGTTATTCGCTCTTAAATATTCAATATCACGCATAAAACCAAAAGTACGGGCGCGACTAATATCACGAACAAACGCCGAAGTTGAAAAATCCATCACCATGTGCTGTTGGCTTCTGGCAATTTCAGGGTGATTAAACTCAATAGCAAAATCAACTTTAAAACCTTGGAAAGGTCTTAATTCTGCCCATTTATCACCATCTTCAACACGGATTGTTTGCTTAATCTTTAGGTACTTTTTAGCCGCTGTTTGGTCTTGGATACCCACTGACTGCAATAAGAAAACCCATGGGCTGGCACTGCCATCCATAATTGGGATTTCTGCAGCATCGACTTCGATAATGGCATTGTCTATGCCTAATCCGGCAAGCGCGGCAAATAAGTGCTCAATCGTAGAGATACGCACGCCTTCATCGTTAACCAACGCCGTACACATTGTGGTTTCACGGACTAAATCTGCCTTAGCTTCGATTTCGACAGCTGGCGTTAAGTCAGTGCGCACAAGTACGATCCCTGTATTAACTGGCGCGGGTTTGATACTCAAAGTCACCTTATCGCCGGAGTGTAATCCAACACCGGTGGTTTTTACCATTTCTTTAACAGTTCTTTGAAAAATCATTAAGTTACCCGTTATATCTATACAAAAAAGCGCATACTTTACGGCCTAATATAGGCGCATAAAGGCGTGGCTGGTCGGATATGCTACCATATCTTTGCAAATTCACCAAAATTTAGCTACCCAGTGACGTCTATCGTCAGCAGGCTGTTAACACCCTGTGTTAACTTCACTTTGATGCATTTAGTCAGCTTGCTTGCGCAAAAATGCTGGAATATCTAAATAATCTAGCTCGTTTTTCGCTGCTGGTGTTGCTGCAGGTGTTGCTGCTTGAGCAGCCTGTTGCGCCACTGGTACCACATTGCCATTCGCTAACGGCTGTGGGATAACCTCTTCAGTTACTGGCTCAACACGCACTTCTGGTGTCACTGTTGGCTCTGGACGAGCAACAGGCTTAGACACTAACTGAATGTCAGGCTTCTTCTCCGCGCCGATACCGGTTGCAACGACAGTCACACGCAGCTCATCAGACATTTCAGGATCAATCACCGCACCCACAACCACTGTTGCGTTATCAGATGCATAAGCTTTAACGTGATTACCCACTGTCTCGAACTCTTCAATGCTCATGTCCATGCCAGCGGTAATGTTGACCAATACGCCACGGGCACCAGCAAGATCAATATCTTCAAGTAATGGACTGGCTACTGCAGCTTCTGCGGCTTCTTCAGCACGATCTTCACCACTTGCCACTCCGGTTCCCATCATGGCATTACCCATTTCAGACATAACCGTTTTCACATCGGCGAAATCGACGTTAATCAAACCTGGACGAGTAATCAGTTCAGCAATACCTTGAACCGCACCTAGCAATACATTGTTTGCCGCTGCGAATGCATCCAGTAACGACGTACCGCGGCCCAATACTTTGAGTAGCTTTTCGTTAGGAATAGTAATTAGCGAATCAACATGCTTAGCCAACAGCTCAATGCCTTGGTCAGCAAATGTCATGCGCTTTTTGCCTTCAAAAGGAAACGGCTTAGTTACTACAGCAACGGTTAAAATGCCTTCTTCACGCGCGATTTCTGCTACAACTGGCGCCGCACCGGTACCAGTACCGCCGCCCATACCTGCAGCAATAAAGATCATATCTGAGCCTTTAATTGCGCTACGGATATTCTCTTTATCTTCTTCAGCAGCCAAACGACCAATTTCAGGGTTAGCGCCTGCGCCAAGCCCTTTAGTCACATCTCGACCTAGCTGAATTGTTGTGCCTGCAGCTGATTTGCGCAAAGCTTGCGCATCAGTGTTGGTTGCAACGAACTCAACACCTTCAATATTGTGTTTGACCATATGCTCTACAGCATTGCCACCACCACCACCGACGCCGATGACTTTAATCACCGCCTCGTCAGTATGACTGTCCATGATCTCAAACATGGTAATTTCTCCGTTTTGCCTGCGTTATTTTAAAACTCACCTTTAAACCAGCTTTGAACCCGATTCCAAAGACTGGTAACCCCTTGACGCTCAGGTCGTTCGAACTGTCGTTCGATAACCCGGCGAGCGCCATAATGCAGCAACCCAACACCTGTGGAGTAAATGGGCTGCTGAACATATTCATATAAACCTTTTACTGGCAGTGGCTCAGCCACTCGTACCGGCATGCCAAATGTAGCTTCAGCAATATCCACGGCACCTTCAATCGATGCCGTACCGCCGGTTAATACAATACCTGCGGCAACTTGATCTTCTAAGCCACACTCTTGCAGCTCTTTTAATACCAACTCGAACAACTCTTGATATCGAGGTTCGACGACTTCGGCGAGAGTATGTCTCGACATCGTACGCGATGGTCTACCACCAACAGATGGCACTTCGATGCTATCTTCGCGACTCACCATGGCGCTGCGCGCGCTGGCATATTGCACTTTAATCTGTTCCGCATGGGATAACGGTGTACGGAATATTTTTGCGATGTCACTGGTAACCTGATTACCGGCTACAGGAACAACCGCACAATGACGTAATGCACCATTGGTGTAGATAGTGATATCAGTAGTTCCACCACCCATATCCACTAAGCAAACACCTAAATCTTTTTCATCATCGGTTAACACCGAATCTGCAGATGCGATAGCGGAAAATACTAGGTCATCCACTTTCAACCCGCAGCGTTCTACACTTTTAGTAATGTTCTTGGCCATATCATTAGCACAAGTAACGATATGCACCTTCGCCTCCATCCGTATGCCTGACATGCCGATAGGGCTCTTAATACCATCTTGCACATCAATCGCATATTCTTGCGGTAATACATGCAAAATACGGCGCTCTGTGGGTATCTTTACCGACCGCGCAGTATGAATGACATTATCGACATCCTCTTGGGTCACTTCTTCATCGTTAATTGACACCATGCCGTTTTCGTTTTGGCATTCGATGTGTTTACCGGAAATCCCCAAATACACCGACGACACTTGGCAGTCAGCCATCAATTCAGCCTGGTCCAGTGCGCGCTGCACACTACGAACAATTGAATCAAGATCGTTAACGCCGCCTTTGTCCATACCTCGTGAAGGATGGTTACCTAGGCCGACTATGCTGATCTCTCCATCTGGCAGCACTTCGCCAATGATCACAGCCACTTTAGATGTTCCAATGTCTAATCCAACGATCAGATTTCTATCTTGATTCTTGGTCATTAATTAACGGCTCTCTTTTTGTGCTTCATCCCAGCCTACGGCCAAGCCAGTGTCATAACGAAGATCCACTCTCGCTATCGGTTTATTTTGCTGCGCTAGCGTCGGATACACGTTAATAAATCGCTGTATCCTCGCCATTTTATCTTCTCGGCCTAACTCTAGTGTGACACCCGAGTCCAGCGTTGCCTGCCAAGCATGCCTAGGGCTCAAACCCAAACTCACCATGGTAAAACCATTGATGGACAACAGCTCACTCACCTGATCATAAGCGGTCAGCACCGCTTGCGACTGATCTTCAGGTCCAGCTAAATCAGGTAGTAGACCCACACCATCTTTAGCAGGTGCGTCAAACACCTGCCCGTGAACATTTAACCAAGCGTCACCATTCCAGTGCGCTGCCGCTTGTTGTTCTACCAAGTAAATCTTTAACTTGGCTGGCCACTCTCGTCTTACTGAGGCTTGGTATACCCAAGGTAGCGCCTCTAGCGCATCTTGAACCTGATTTACGTCAGCGGAAAAAAAACTACGCTGCATTAAATCCTGCAATGCCGTCTGAATCTCGGTATCGCTTGTAAACTGTCGCTCACCTTGTATCGCTACAGCTTCAATGGGTAAGGCATCCGCATCGTTCAGTAAGATATTGAGTTTCCATGCACTCATGGCCAACCCCATCAACACCAGAAATAGAAAGATAAGCCCAAAGCACAGATACCAATCAACCTGTGTCAGCTTACTGCGCCATCTATCTCCAACGTCACTCCAAGACACGTTAATTTGCCTTACCTTTTTAGTATATTTTTCAACCACTAAATTCTGATTCAATCATCAGAAAATCGCTCATTATAGCGAGCATTGCCTAAGGGTCAAAACCTAGCCAATCACCCGCTTGCCAATGGTCTAAAAAACAACCTATTTGGCGATTAAAATCCCAATTTTGTCTGTGCTAATCGCTTACTGATAGTACCAATATTGCCGGCGCCCTGAGTGATAAGCAGGTCACCGTCTTGTAAAACATCCGCCAGAACTGAATCGAGCTGCTCAGCATCAGAGACAAAAATGGGTTCTAGCTGACCTCTTTGCCTGATAGAGCGACATAATGCTCGGCTATCGGCACCAGGAACCGGCGCTTCACCAGCCGCATACACATCCAGTAACAGCAAACAATCAACTTGGCTCAGCACTTCGACAAAATCTTCATAAAGATCGCGCGTCCGACTATAGCGATGCGGCTGATAGATCATAACCAAGCGATTATCGGGCCAACCCGCTTTAGCCGCCTTAATGGTCGCCGCCACTTCACTTGGGTGGTGGCCATAGTCATCAACCAGCATGACCTCGCCTTGCGAAGTTTGGTAAGTACCTAGCTGCTCAAATCGGCGACCAATTCCTTGAAACTCAGCCAGCGCTTTTACAATGGCATCATCTTGAATGTCATCTTCGGTAGCGACTGCTATCGCTGCCAGCGCATTCAACACATTATGTTGACCCGGCAAGTTCACCTCGAGATGTAAATCTTGCATATTTTCTCGGCGCACGGTAAATCGACTCGCATATCCTTGCTGAACAAAATTCAACGCCTGCACATCTGCATCGTCACTGAAACCATAAGTGACAATTTTACGGCCGATATGTGGCAATAATTCGCGCACCACAGGATCATCAATACACGCCACTGCCACACCATAAAATGGCAAGTTATGCAGAAAATCGACGAAAGTTGATTTCAATTTCTCGAAATCCCCTTCGTAAGTGTCCATATGGTCAGCTTCAATATTGGTGATAACACTCACCATAGGTTGAAGGTGCAAAAAGCTGGCATCACTCTCATCGGCTTCGGCAATCAAATAACGGCTACGGCCTAAACGGGCATTGGTACCGGCACTATTTAACAACCCACCGATCACAAACGTCGGATCACGTTCAGCTTGGCCATACACACTCGCAATCAAACTTGTCGTTGTTGTCTTACCGTGAGTGCCTGCAACGGCAACCCCATGACGATAACGCATCAATTCAGCCAGCATCTCTGCCCGGCGTACAATTGGGATTCTCGCTTCTTTGGCGGCCACGATTTCCGGGTTATCGGCATCAATAGCCGTAGAAACCACGACCACATCAACACCATCAACTTGCTCGGCCTTATGACCGATATGAACCGTAACCCCAATACTTGCTAAGCGCTGAGTCACCGCATTTTCGGCAATATCTGACCCACTTAACTTGTAACCTTCATTGACTAATACTTCGGCAATACCACCCATACCCGCCCCACCGATACCGATGAAGTAGATATGTTTTACCCGGCGCATTTCCGGGATAATTGTACGTAGCTGAGCATACTTTTCAGCGTGTTGACTCATGTTAACTCTTCTCACTTAATTCGATGCATACATCCGCAACTTGCTGGGTTGCGTCGACGATAGCCACACTCTTTGCGCGCTCGCCCATCGATAACATAGCTTGGCGGTCCGATGCCAAAATCTGTAATTTGTTCACTAGCTTGTCTCTATCGACAACTGGCTGCGGTAGCAAAAATGCCCCACCGGCTTCAACGAGCACTTGTGCATTTTGGGTTTGATGATCATCCACAGCATGTGGATAAGGCACCAGCAAACTTGGCAAACCTACCGCCGCTAACTCAGATACGGTCAAAGCGCCCGCTCGGCATAACACCACGTCCGCCCACTGATAAGCAGCTTGCATGTCATCGATAAACTCAGCCACTTTGACGCTGCCGTTTTGCCCTAATTGCTGATACTCAGCCTCAACATCTGCAAGATTACCCTTACCCACCTGATGCCAAACGGTCATCGAATTGCTCTTACTCACTTCAGCCAGTACTGCCGGCATCAGATCATTAAACACTTTTGCCCCAAGGCTACCACCAACAACCAAGACTTTAAGTGCATCGTCTTCATCAGTGTGACGTGTCTTCTGACCTAAGCTGATAAGCTCTTGCCTGATAGGGTTGCCTACGACTTTAGCCTCGACCTGATCAAAGGTATTTTCAAAAGCGCAAAGTACCCGGCTTGCGATTTTTGACAAGATTTTGTTAGTCATCCCTGGTATGGCATTTTGTTCATGCAGTACCAATGGAATGCCGCTCAATCTTGCTGCCACGCCACCCGGACCACTGGCAAAACCGCCCATGCCTAGTACGACATCAGGTTTAAACTCTTGTATCACTTCTCGCGCCTGCGCTATTGAGCGCATAATCTTAAACGGGGCCGCCAATTTGCGGATCACCCCATTACCTCTCACCCCTTTGATGTCGATAAAGTCGATATCAAATCCATGTTGGGGTACCAAACGAGCTTCCATGCGTTCAGCAGTGCCTAACCATCGCACCTGCCAACCTTGCTGGCTTAGGTATTTAGCCACCGCTAACGCCGGGAACACATGTCCTCCCGTACCGCCTGCCATGACTAAAATCCGCTTACTCGTTGTCATTAACTCTTTTTCCTTTGTACTGCTTGAGTCACACTTAATCGGCGCTCATAATCGATTCGTATCAACAACATTGCCGCTGCAGTCATCACCCACAAACTACTGCCACCATAACTAATAAATGGTAAGGTTAACCCTTTGGTCGGCAGCACACCTATGCTGGCACCCACATTCACCACGGTTTGAAAACAGATCCAAATACCAATGCCATAAGCTAAATACCCTTCGAACGGCTTATCTAAATTCAAACACGAATTACCCAGCTTAATCGCGCGTAATACGATAAACATCAGCACTGCTAATACCGCCACAATGCCTACAAAACCTAACTCTTCACCAATGACCGCAAAAATAAAATCGGTGTGCGCCTCAGGTAAATACTCCAATTTCTGGATACTGTTACCTAAACCTTGTCCAAACCAATCACCTCGGCCATAGGCCATGAGCGACTGGGTCAACTGATAGCCAGTACCGAATGGATCTCGCCAAGGGTCCAAGAAGGATGTAACCCGGGCCATACGATATTCGGCGGTCATAACTAACGCCACAAACGCGCCAATACCAGTCAGTATCAACGCGAAAAAATCTAACAGTCTGGCACCGGCCAAAAACAATAAGCCAACAGTGCCAACAAACAGCACCACGACCGTACCCAAATCCGGTTGCATCAAGATCAGAAAGGCATAGACCGCGAAGACGGCAATCGGTTTATAAAAACCCTTAGCGTTTTCCCTAATTTCTTGATGACGTCGAACCAGATAGCCAGCCATATAAATGGCAAAAGCAAACTTAGCTAACTCAGCCACTTGTATTCTTATCGGTCCCACGCTTAGCCAGCGCGTTGACCCATTAACTGATGTTCCGACCAATAGCACCAACACCAACATAATGCCGACAATCAGCAGCAAAATAGGACTAAACTGCTGCCAGCGGTGCATTTCGATTCGTAACATCACTGCCGCTATCAGCACACAACCAATTAAATAAGCCACATGCCGCCAAACAAAATGGTATGGATTACCGGTCAAACTCTGTGCTTCTGGCATAGAGGCTGACATCACCATCACAAACCCGAAGCAAATAAGCCCCATCACTGCAAACAATAACGCGCGGTCATATAACTGAATGCCTGGCGCTTCATTGTCACTGAAAATATTTAACCAAGACCAATTAAAGCCGCTGGTAAACAGACTCAGCTGTTTTTGCTCGCTACTCATGCGCCAACGAGCCTGCTGCTAACTCGGCCACAGATTGTCTAAAATCATCCCCTCTGGCCATAAAGTTGCTGTACATGTCTAAGCTGGAACATGCTGGCGACAACAACACTAAGTCACCCGGCTTGGCCAATTGCGCCGCTTGGCTCACAGCTTGGGCCATTGTATCGACAGCAATACTCTCAGGCGTCAACGCCGCAATTGCCGGTCCATCCTTACCAAGGGTGATTAGATGTGCCACCCGTTGTAACGGCCTTGCTAGCGGTGAAAAATCAGCGCCTTTACCCTCACCACCGGCAATCAAGATAATCTCACCTTGATGGGCCGCTAACCCCTCTATTGCTGCCACCGTAGCGCCAACATTGGTGGCTTTAGAGTCATTAACAAATGACACGCCATCCACAACAGCGACCAACTCACATCGATGGCTTAAGCCTTTAAACTGTTTAGCAACACTGACCATCGCCTCTTTATCGATACCCGCGGCAAATGCCAGCGCCATCGCGGCAAGTAGATTGGCATGATTATGCCGACCCACTAAGCTCAACTCGTCAATCGCAATAATGCGTTGCTGACCATGCATCAATGCTGCTTCACTTATTCCCCAATCATCACCGCTGGGCGACTGCAAACCAAAACTGGTTTGGTTCATTGGCTCATTAGGTAGTGTTAGCTCATCATCACGATTAAAAATGGCCAACTTACTTTGCTCATACAAAGACAACTTAGCTTGACGATAAGCAGCCAAATCGGCATAGCGATCCATATGATCTTCGCTAATATTGAGACAAGTGGCGGCGATGCAATTTAGGCTATGGGTTGTCTCCAATTGAAAACTCGACAGCTCAACAATATATAAATCCGCATTTGAAGCTAACAAGTCCAACACGGGCACGCCGATGTTGCCGCCCATGGCATAATTGATACCTTGAGCAGCAGCCATTTCAGCCACTAAGGTAGTGACTGTCGATTTACCATTAGACCCTGTAATACCCATCACTTTGGCCGGGCCCTCACTGAGCGCACGAGCAAAAAGCTCGACATCCCCAATGACATCAATTTCCATATCGATTGCGGCTTGAATTTCCGGCGTATCAACCGCAATGCCTGGGCTAACAATAATCTGCTGAGCTTGTACTAAATAGCGACAATCAAAGCCACCCGTGATGAGTTTTACAGTGGGGTATTGTGCCGCTAGCTCATCAACGCCTGGTGGCTGGGCACGGCTGTCCATGACCAAGGGCGTGATCCCTTTGGCCGACAAATAACGCACGACTGAGAGCCCGGTTGCTCCAAGTCCTAATACAATGTGCGAATGCCGTGTTTCCATGAACAGTTACCTTAACTTGAGCGTGGCTAAGCCAAGCAATACTAAGAACAAGGATATAATCCAAAAGCGCACAATCACGCGCGGCTCGGGCCAGCCCTTCAGCTCATAATGATGATGGATTGGCGCCATACGGAAAATTCGTTGGCCACGCAGCTTATATGAGCCCACTTGCAGAATTACCGAAACCGTCTCCATTACAAACACACCGCCCATAATGACCAGCAAGATCTCCTGTCTAACTAATACCGCCATAGCCCCTAAAGCCGCACCCAAAGATAACGACCCGACGTCACCCATAAAGACTTGCGCTGGATAGGTGTTAAACCATAAAAATCCAAGACCAGCACCCACAATAGCGGTACAGACAATAACTAGTTCACCTGAACCCGGCAGATAAGGGATATGCAGATAGTTTGAAAACTGCGCATGGCCAGAAAGATAAGCAATTAAGGCAAACGCTGCCGCCACCATGACCGTTGGCATGACAGCAAGGCCATCTAAGCCATCAGTTAAGTTAACCGCGTTACTTGAGCCAACAATCGTGAAATAGGCCAGCACGATATAAAATGCCCCAAGCTGCGGCATCACATCTTTAAGAAATGGTACAACTAATTGTGTCTCGCCCGCATGCTCTGCTGAAGCATATAGATAGAAGGCAATTGCCAGCGCCGCCAGCGATTGCAAAATGTATTTCCAACGCGCGATCAGGCCTTTAGTGTCTTTGCGAACCACTTTACGGTAGTCATCAATAAAACCAATCAGGCCAAATGCAGCGAGAACAAATAACATTACCCACACATACCGACTGCCAAGGTCTCCCCAAAGCAACACGCTGATAAAGATACCCGCTAAAATCAATAAACCGCCCATCGTAGGCGTACCGCGCTTACTAAAATGCGACTCAGGGCCATCGTTACGAACAACTTGGCC
Organism: Shewanella waksmanii ATCC BAA-643; assembly: GCF_000518805.1. GTDB lineage: Bacteria > Pseudomonadota > Gammaproteobacteria > Enterobacterales > Shewanellaceae > Shewanella > Shewanella waksmanii. Next base: position 28,441 of record NZ_JAEH01000005.1, on the reverse strand, counting down.
AATTTGCAACAACTGCAGGCGTTCAATCATCTTAGGTCCCCACCACAAACTAAACATAAGTGCGGTAAGCAAACCTAAAATGGCTCTAAATGTTAAATACGAAAAGACGTTAAACCCGGAATAAAACTGGGTTAGGTATTCCGCCAGGTAAACCAGCATTACAACAACTCCCTGCGCTCAAAAGCGTTAACTAAAGCTTCAACTACTCGCTCCATTTTGGCGCCTCGTGAACCTTTGACTAAAATGGTTACCTTTCCAGATAACGCATTAATATAATTGATTAACTCGGCTATTAGCTGGCTAAAATCACTGTGATGAATGCCACCAAAGGCCTCAGCACTGTGGCGACTTAAGTCACCTAAACAAAACAACATATCGATGCCTTTTGTTTTCGCAAGCTCGCCAAGCTGACCGTGCAAAAGGGCGGCATTGTCTCCTAATTCACCGAGATCGCCCAGCACTAAACAGCGATTTGCTTCAATTTCTTGAAGCCAGTCAATCGCAGCCCCTACTGAAGCTGGGTTAGCGTTGTAGCTATCATCTATAATTGTTAGTCTTCCCAACACCTTAGGTGTCATACGACCTTTTACCGGTTGCAATAACGTCAACCCGGTTAATATTTGTTCTACTGGCAATCCCAACGCTAAACAGATCGCTGTCGCCGCTAAAGCGTTGTTCACCTGATGCTTGCCAGATAACGGTAACGCCACACTGTAGTGCTGATTTAGATAACTCAGCGTAAAACGGTAGCGACCTTGCTCATCAGCCTGTAAGTCTGTCGCAATAAGATCGGCACTGTTGCCAACCGAATAACTTAATTGCTTATAGTCAGCTGCCGCCGCTCGCATTACTGCAGCATAATGATCGTCTGCATTGATAATGGCGGTACCATCAGCTTGCAAATGATTAAAGATCTCTGATTTCGCCTGCGCAACACCATCTAAGGAGCCAAAACCTTCTAGGTGCGCTGACGCCACGTTGTTTACTAAGGCTACATCAGGTTTCACCAACGATGAGGTGTAATCGATCTCGCCGATATGGTTTGCGCCTAACTCAAACACACCAATCTCATGCTGTGGCTGTAAACGCAGCAATGTGAGTGGCACGCCTATCTCATTGTTAAAGTTACCCGCGGTATAAAGCACCTTGTGTTGTTGCGACAAGATGGTAGCGACCATCTCTTTAACACTGGTTTTACCGTTTGAGCCGGTCAACGCCACACCCGTGGGCGCGATACGGGCTTTGACTAGTGAGCCGATTTCGCCCATCGCTTTTTGGGTGTCTACGACTAATAACTGCGGAATATCCAGTGGCAAAGGCTTACTAACTAATAGTGCTGCAGCACCATTTTTAAGCGCAACGTCAGCAAAGTCATGACCATCAAAACGCTCGCCAATTAAGGCGACAAACAAGGTACTATGCTCAATAACACGGCTATCACTAGATAAGTTATCTATGGTGACATCGTCACCATAGAGCTGCGCACTTAGTCGGGCAGTGAGCTCCGACAATGTCATCGGGATCATGAATCAGCCTCCGCTAGTAATGCAGCAAGGGCACGCTCGTCATAGTGACGTTTAACTCCCGCAACTTCTTGATATGTTTCATGGCCTTTACCGGCCAATAGAATGATGTCACCCGCTTTAGCTTGAGCAACCGCTAGCTTGATTGCTTGTTCGCGATCAACTTCGGTGATGACATGCTGTGGATGGGCTAGGCCGGCGACGATATCTTCGATGATCTGTTCCGGTGCTTCGCTGCGAGCGTTGTCACTGGTGACCACCACTTTATCAGCATGCGACTCAGCCGCTTGTGCCATCAGTGGTCGTTTACCTTTGTCTCGATCGCCACCACAACCAAACACACACCATAATTGTCCATCGCAATGACCGCGTAAAGCCTGCAAGGCATGGGCAATAGCATCTGGCGTATGGGCGTAGTCAACCACTAAGGTCACACCGTTTGCACAGGTAAATCGTTCCATGCGTCCCGCTACCGGTGCTAGACCACTCACCGCGGCGATGATATCCGCCATGGAATAACCACAAAAATACAGTGCGGTGATAGCGGCTAATAAATTGCTGAGATTAAAGTCGCCTAACAATGGTGAATTAAGAGCGGCGCGGCCATCGGGCCAAATAATCTCGGCACTCACGCCACGGCCATGGGGTTTAACGTTATCGGCATAAATAGTTGCGCGCTCATCAGCGCGAATCGAAAATCCATGCAAACGATTAAGCGCGGCATCAAACCAACTTGAGCCGGTCGCATCATCTAAATTAACCGCACCATATTGCAGCGAATTAAATTGAAACAAGCCCTGCTTAGCATCGGCATAGCTTTGCATGCTGCCGTGAAAATCTAAATGATCGCGGCTTAAGTTGGTAAATAACGCCACATCAAACGGAACCGCAGCAATACGCCCCTGAACTAAGCCATGACTGGAAACTTCCATTGCACACAGATCAGCATGTTGATTATCAAAAGACTGCAGTTGCTGCATCACCGTAATGGCATCAGCAGTAGTGTTGCCACTATCCACCAACTCTCCCCATAGGCCATTACCGAGTGTCCCCATCACCGCAGGTTTAGCATTCATAGCCAGTGACAGCTGAGCGATAATTTGGGTCACAGATGTTTTGCCATTGGTGCCCGTTACGCCAATCACTTTTAAACGTTGGCTCGATAAAGGGTATGCTTGAGCAGCCAAGGCTGAAAGCTGACGGTTTAACTGGAAAAAATGCACTCGTAAGCCATCTTCCACACTCACCTTGCCATGCTCATCTGGGCTATCGGTATGCTGTAATACCGCAATGGCCCCCTTAGCAAAGGCAGCCTCAATGTAATCACGGCCATCAACCTGATAGCCAGGCACAGCCACAAAAAGATCGCCGCTATTAATCGCACGGCTATCAATACTAATATGCTTAATGGTTTCTCGGCCGGCATAATGAAACCAAGGGGCCAACAGATCGCTCAATAACATTATTCGCTGCTCCTTGTGGTGGCGGCCAAGCGCACTTTCTCGGTTGAGGATATCGGTTCAACATTCAGCATTTGCAGTGCACCGGACATCACGGTAGCAAATACCGGTGCAGCAACATCACCGCCATAATAGCGGTCACCTTTAGGCTCATTGACCACAACAGCAATCGCTAACTGTGGGTTATGGACTGGGGCAACCCCAGCAAACAAGGCGACATAATCTTCACCATAACCACCGGCAACCGCTTTACGCGAAGTTCCCGTTTTACCTGCCACGGGGTAACCTGGGATATGCGCTTTACGCGCTGTTCCGCCCTTTTCGGTTACACCCACCAGCATTTTCATTACGTTGCGTGCCACTTCAGGAGAAATAACTTGCTCGCCTTGAGGCTGTTGCTTAAGTTTTAAAATTGAAACCGGATACAGCACGCCTTCACTGCCCAAAGTGGCGTACATTCTGGCGAGCTGCAGCGTGGTCGCTGTTAGACCATAACCAAAAGAGAGAGTGGCTCTCTCGAACTCAGACCAACGGTTGCGACCAGAAACAATACCGGCACTCTCGCCGGTTAATTCAATGCCTGAATAGTTACCTAAGCCCATTGATGCATAGGTACCGAGCAGCTGCTGTACTGGCATCGACAAGGCTAATTTACTGATGCCAACGTTACTGGACTTAACCAATATTTTGCTAAGCGACATGTCACCATAATTACGTGAATCACGGACTTGACGACCACCAATACGCATCCAACCGGGCGATGTTGCAATAAATTCATCCGCTTGTACGGTTCCCGCCTCTAATGCTGCCGCCACCACAAACGGTTTAATGGTTGAGCCGGGCTCAAACGTATCTGTGATTGCGCGGTTGCGCATACGGTAACTTTGTAAGTTCTCGCGAGAATTAGGGTTATAGGATGGGGTGTTGGCCATCGCGAGCACTTCGCCAGTGTGCACATCAATCACGACTATTGAGGCCGACGTTGCTTGGTTGATCTGGGTGGTTTTAAGCAGCTCGCGATAAGCTAACTGTTGAATGCGCTGGTCAATACTCAGCACTAGATCATTTGGGCTTTCACCCTCTTGCACCATATCTAAACGTTCAACCACGTGGCCATCGCGAGATTTACGCACCTTTTGCTTGCTCGCTGTGCCAGTGAGCCAGCTATTGTAAGTATTCTCTATCCCTTCAATGCCTTTATCGTCAATATTGGTAATGCCAACAAGCTGAGCTGAAATTTCACTGGTTGGATAATATCGACGCGACTCATCCTTTAAATAAATGCCCGGTAAACGCAATTGCTTGATATAATCTGCCACCGACGGTGTGACCTGACGCTTAAGGTAGGTAAAGCGACGATTAGGGTTTGACTGCACCCGATTAAGGATTTTATCTTTAGGTTCATGCAATACATCGGCTAAGGCCTGCCAGCGACGCATATCTTTAAAGCCATCGTCCCGATAAACCACTTTAGGATCGGCATATACCGCTTTAACTGGCACACTCACGGCCAGCATCTCACCATTACGATCTGTGATAAGCCCACGCTGAACTTCACGGCTTGTGGTACGCAAAGTTCGCATATCACTTTCGTGACGTAGCTTTTCAGGTTCAACTATTTGAATGTAAGCAGCTCGGCAAACTAAGCCAGTAAACAGCGCACACACAAAGGCCACCACGACGTATAAACGCCATTGGATCAATTGTGGTTTCTGCTTACGCTTCGCCTGCTTATTCATTGTATTCTTACCACCACTTCTTCGCTTGGAAGCGGTCGACTCATTTGTAATTCTTTAGTCGCTATTCGAGTAATGCGACTATGTTCAGACTGCGACTGCTCCTCTAGGAGCAAGTTGCGCCACTCTATATCTAATTTATCTCGCTGCTGCTGCAGCTGTTCCGATTGACTGGTATAACTGCGGGCAACATGGCTGGTATACACCACCCCAATACCATTAAGCATCACCACCCATGCCAACAATAAAACCCATTTGTGATGCCACAAGTCGAGTAGCACTATGCGAGTAAGATTTAGTTTCGTGGTACTCATGCTACCCTCCTTTGTATGCGGTCAACCCAAAATCATTAGCAACCAATTAGTTAGCTAGTCGCTCTGCCACTCGCAGTACTGAACTACGCGAACGTGGGTTTTGTTCAATTTCTGCAGCAGACGGTTTCGTCGCTTTGCCAATCCCTTTTAATAAACGGGTCTTATTCAATTCTGCTTCAGTGATCGGTAGTCCATGGGGCACACTTTCACCTTGGCTATGACGACGGATAAAGCGCTTCACCATTCTGTCTTCTAACGAGTGGAAGCTAATCACCGATAAACGACCTTCAGGTGCTAGTGCAGTTAACGCCCCTTCAAGTGCCGAATCAATTTGTTCAAGCTCGCTATTGATATAAATGCGAATAGCCTGGAATACGCGCGTTGCCGGGTGCTTGTTGCGCTCTTTGCTCTTGGTAATTCGAGCAATCAGATCAGCCAGCTCTTTAGTACGTAAAAATGGGGTTTTGTCTCTATCTGCCGCGATACAGCGGGCAATATGACGCGCATTTTTTTCCTCACCATAGGTCTTAAACACCCACGCCATATCCTCAATCTCGGCTCTCGCTAGCCACTGCGCCGCTGTCTCACCTTGAGAGTTATCCATGCGCATATCTAACGGGCCATCGCGTAAGAAACTAAAGCCACGTTCAGCATCATCTAGCTGCGGTGAGGACACGCCAAAATCAAATAGGATGCCGTCAATCTTGCCACTGAGCTGCAGATCGGCAACATACTCAGCCAGTTGCCCAAAGCCACCATGTACAATCGAAAAGCGCGGATCATCACTGAACTGTTCGGCAGCTTTAATCGCCTGAGGGTCGCGATCGATCGCAATCAGACGACCTTGGTCACCTAAACGCTGTAAAATTTGTCGAGAATGTCCGCCACGCCCGAACGTGCCATCAATATAGATGCCATCTGGGCGAATATTGAGGCCATCAACCGTTTCGATTAACAGCACTGATAAATGTTCAAATGATTGCGTCATTACTCTCTTCTATTAATTTGATTTGGCGATTTCATCTCTACAATGAGAAATCAGCCAATCGCTCACTTTGAGCGAATGCATCACTTTGAATCGTTTCACGGCTAGCCGCTATCTGCTGCTGCCACGCAGCCTCATCCCACAATTCAAACTTATTTAACTGACCGACCAGCACGGCATGCTTATCTAAATTGGCGTACTGCCTCAGTGGTGTAGGTAATAACAGGCGGCCATTCTTATCCAATTCACATTCATGGGCATAACCTAGTAGTAGCCTTTTCATTGCACGCTCGGACGGCTGGGTATCTGAAAGCCGCAGTAACTTAGCTTCAACATCACGCCACGAAGCTAACGGATAAAGCAATAAACAATCGGCTTGAAAATCTACGGTGATGACTAATTGGCTGTTAAAATCGGCGTGCAACGGCTCCCGGTATCGCTTAGGAATAGCGATCCGTCCTTTTGTATCAAGGTTTAAAGCACTTGCCCCACGAAACACGTTAGCCCACCCAATTTTTTATCGTAAGATCCACAAATATCCACAATTACCCACTATTGCTAAGTTTAGAGACAGAAGACAACCCTTGTCAAGGAATCAAATTAATTGGAAACCAGTATCCAAGCGGGTTGGAAGCCAATTGGATAAAGTGGGACAAATCCCCAAAAAGTGGGATCTAGGTGGATCTTTGGCCCTAAAAAGCTGAAAAAACAGACAGTAGAAGGGCTTATCGTGGGTACCTAGTCAATATGAGTGGCAATAAATAGCAAGTTAAGCCACCACAAAGTCATCAAACTGGCAACATTAAAATACGTTAACGCTTGAGTAAATTATTCGCCTAGGTACTCTTAACCCAATCAAACATTCTATTAACATGGCAAACTTTTACATGGGGCAAGGTACACTCACCGCAAAATTGCGCCGTTCACACCGGCTGTTAGCCATGCTTATTGGCGTGCAATTGCTGATTTGGATGATATCGGGTTGCTACATGGTATTGATGAACATCGACTTCATCCGTGGTAACCAACTAGTTGAGCAACCAACAAGGTCACTGGCTGTTCAAAATATTAACCTCAACCCTATGCAGATTGCACTGCGCTACCCACAAAGTGAAAATATTACGCTTTATATGACGGCATTGGGCCCAAGGTACAAACTCCAACAAGCTGAGACCTTGCTCGCTATATCAGCGCAGGATGGCAGCCTCTTACCAGCTTTGACACAGCAGCAAGCAGAGACCATTGCTAAGGATGCTTATCAAGGTCAGCATCCTTGGCGCAGCAGTATCCTATTTCAGCAGCAAGCGCCTACTGAGCTATCGCCACGCTGGCTACCCGCCTGGCAAATTAATTTTGGCTCCGATAGTTTATACGTTAGCGCGACCACCGCAGAGGTCGTCACCAAGCGCCACGACTATTGGCGACTGTTTGACGTGATGTGGATGCTACATATCATGGACTACCAAGAACGTGAAAATATCCATAACTGGCTCCTCACCTTAGCCTCTTCATTGGCGTTATTGATGGCGCTCAGTGGTTTGTGGCTGATCTATGTACGCTTTGTCCCGCGAAAGGAGCAGCAAAAGGGGCAGCAAATATGAAGCTATTTAGATGGAAAGCGCTACACAGTTACTTAGCACTGCTTGTTGGCTTACAGTTTTTGCTTTGGGTAGCCTCTGGGCTAGCCCTTAACTTAATTGACAGTCAGTATTTCGATGCCAATAAAATGCGCTCAAACGAGCCACAAGCCACACAACAAATCCACACATTGGCACCACTGTCTGATATCGCTAAGCTGGGCATCGGCGCTATCACACAAATAAAATTAACCCACATACTGGGCCGCCCAACCTACCAAGTTGAAACGGATGCCACATCAATGACACTGTGGGCCGATAGTCTTGTTAAGGTCACGCTCACCGATAAACAGCTCTATCAAATCGCTAATGCCAGCTATAACGGCGCAGCCCTTAATCACGGATTAAAACTGGCAAATCATTTGGCTAGCCGCTATCGCACTAGCGCGCCGGTATATCGATTAACGACATTAGACCCTTTGGGCACCGAGATTATCATCGATGGCGGCACCGGCCAGGTACTCGCCCATGAAAATCAGCAAAGCCATATCAAACAATGGTTATTAATGGTGCACTTTATGGACTACTTTGCCGACAACGGCTTGAGCTTTAACCACGTAATTATTCAAGCTTTTGCGATTATGGCACTCGGGCTAGGATTGAGCGGCACGATGACGCTATTCGGTCAACTCAGTCGGCCCAACGGTACACCGGCACCCCAACAGACCTTTACTCTATATGATCACCAAGATAAGCAGTTAGCAACTCTTGCGGCGGTGCCGGGCAGCATACTCGATAACATCAATCAGTCATCGCAGCGTTTACAGACCCATTGCGGTGGCGGTGGCAGTTGTGGCATGTGCCGGGTGAGAATTCATCACAATCCACCCGCAGCCAATGAGTTTGACATCAACAAGCTCAGCGCCAATCAAATACAGCAAGGCATGAGACTGGCATGCCAACACCCTAACCTTTGCAGCGATATTTCATTTACCTTAGCGGCACAATCACGTTATACAAAATCAGCATAAAGTTTGACTAAATATTAACCACTTAGTGCCGATATAGTAAGTAAGGACAAGCAAATAAGGCAAATTAGGAATTTATCATGGTCGGGTTAGATGCGTTATATTCAATACTGGCAAAACCAGTGCAAACGCAGTTACGTAAGAAGCGGATTGTAGAGCAAACTGATGATACAGCTGGCATTTCAGCCGATAGTCATGAGGCGCCACAATCGCAATTGCCGCCTAATCTGGAACGCCGCAAAAATACCGAAGACCGGCGCGGGGACGCGCGTGGCGATCGCCGAGGCCAAGCCGAGCGCGATGAACAAATGCGTCGCATGCAAGCTGAAGCCGCTAAAAAACCTCTGCCCACCATCGACATTGATGTGTGAGCGCCGCTTAACGGAGTGACCTCGAACGAACCACAACCATTGCTCCACTATTAGCATAACCACCAGCATTGAACCCAATTGCTTGGCAATTGCGATATACGGCGCTAATGGTCGATGACGTTATTGACCGCTCGCTGCCAGCCTGCATATAAAGCTTCACGGCTGTTGGCATCAAGGTTGGGCTTAAACGATTTATCAATGCCGGCTTTACGTTTCAATTCTGCGGTCGATTGCCAGAAACCCACCGCTAGGCCAGCCAGAAAAGCGGCACCTACAGCAGTAGTTTCTGTCACAGTAGGGCGCAGCACTTCAACATCGGTAATGTCCGCTTGAAACTGCATTAAGAAGTCATTGGCCACGGCGCCACCATCGACTTTAATCTGTTTGAGCTCAACACCACTGTCTTTACTCATGGCATCCAGTAAATCTCGGCTCTGATAGGCAATGGCTTCTAACGCGGCCCGAATAATATGATTGCGATTAGCACCACGAGTTAAGCCAACCAAAGCGCCCCTGGCATTGGGATCCCAATAGGGCGCGCCTAAGCCCACAAATGCTGGCACTAAGTAAACACCGTTAGTATCTGCCACTTTCTCGGCAAAATATTCAGTATCTTGGGCATCACGGATCAGGCCTAACTCATCACGTAGCCATTGGATGGTAGCACCGCCCATAAATACGGCCCCCTCAAGGGCATAGTTGATACCGCCATCAGGGCCAATGGCCACAGTAGTGAGTAACCCATGGGCTGATTTCACTGCTTGCTCGCCAGTATTCATCAGCAAGAAGCAGCCCGTACCATAAGTATTCTTGGCCATGCCCTCATCAATGCACAATTGACCAAACAGTGACGCTTGTTGATCGCCTGCGATACCAGCAATCGGTATCTCTCCACCTTCGCCAGCAATACGAGTGCGGCCATAAATCGCGCAAGAAGGTGCCACTTTAGGTAGCATTGAGGCAGGAATATCTAACATGCCGAGTAACTTATCATCCCACTGCTGCTGATGAATGTTATACAACATAGTGCGTGATGCGTTGGTTGGGTCAGTGACATGCACTTGCCCTTCAGTCAGTTTCCACACTAACCAGGTATCAATGGTGCCAAATAGCAGATCGCCTGCTTGGGCTTTTTCTTTAGCCCCTTCAACGTTGTCGAGGATCCAGCGAATTTTAGTCGCCGAGAAATAAGGGTCTAATACTAAGCCAGTATTATCGTTGACATACTCTGCCCAGCCTTGCTGCTTGAGGCTCTCACAAATAGGTTGGCTGCGGCGGCATTGCCACACAATGGCATTATGGATCGGTTTACCTGTATGTTTGTCCCAAACTACCGTGGTTTCGCGCTGATTAGTAATACCAATTGCGGCAACTTCATCACTACGAATTCCAGCTCGGGCCAATACTTCTATCATGGTTGAGCTTTGCGATGACCAAATCTCCATTGGGTCATGCTCTACCCAGCCAGCTTTGGGATATATTTGACTAAACTCACGCTGGGAAACGGCAACAATATTGGCGTCATGATCGAAAACAATGGCTCTGGAACTGGTGGTTCCTTGATCTAATGCGATGACATAACGCTTACTCACAATCTGCTTCTCCGTTTATTGCTGTGTATGTTGTGGCATGCCAATCTCTGGCTCAGTTGGCGTTATGACCTCATCGCACGGGTGCGCGGGTAAATACCATAGCTCAACAATTTGATTATTCTTAACCCGAAAGTTACCAATGGCACATTGGCTGTGTTGTTCACCTTCATGCTGCCAGGTCACTTGCTCAACCGTACTTACGTAGGGGCCTGACACCAGTAAATCGACAATAACGGCATTGGCGTCGGTCAGTGTTTCAAAATAGTCCGCCATCGCCGCAGCAAACTCAGCCTGATTGCCTGTCTCAACCACAACTTTGGTGCCCGTGATGTTCATCCACCGCACATCTTCTGTTGTATATTGCAGCATTTGCTCAACACTATGTTGATTATAGCTATTAATAAAAGCACGCACCGTTTGTTCAGCAGATTCATTTGCCGATACGTTTGCGGCCAATAAAGTTAGGCCGGCAATCATCCAAGAAAGCTTCATTGTTCACTCCGGTGTTATGACTTCTGTATTGAGGTTGCCAGTTCTCTTCTGCAAGTAATATGTAGAATAAAATGACGTTATGTTACTTATTTATGATGAATATAAGCGCTCTAAGTTCCTTTCGCCACTAGATTATTTATCACTAATAAAAAAACACCCCGTCATGAACGGGGTGTTTTAATCAAACTTAAACAGCCAAGAGTGTCGCTATAGCTTGTAACTTAGCTGCGCACCCACTAACCAAACGTCACCGCTGGCTTGGCCATCAAACTGTACACTCGCTAAATCAAGCAAGGTCATCGACTCATTAATTGGCGCATCACCGTGTGCTTTAATATAGGTCACGGCAAAATCCAGGGTCATCTTGTCAGAGGCTTGGTACGCAGTACCTAAACTAAACCACACACGATCAGAATCAGGGATAGTGATAGTACGGTATTCATCTTCTACTGCTGTTTTGTCCAATGCCACACCACCACGAACTAACCAGTCTTGGTTAATTTGATAGGTCGTCCCAACCGCAAAACGCCAGTTGTCTTTAAAGTTCTCTTCTTTCACCAGATCTTTATCGATGTCGCCAACAGGTTTTTGATCGCCAGGGAAATAAGCCACTAACTCATCAAACACACTCCATTGAGTCCAATTGATGCTGGCATGCATAGCCCAGTTATCACTCAACTGATGATGAGAAGCCAATTCGGCAAAAGCGGGCAGCTCTAGCGGCATATAGCCTTCAATACTCACATCTTGTCCGCCGTCATACAGCAGGCCCGATGCATGGCCGTCAAGCTCAAGCTTTACCCCACTATGATAGGCAAAGCCCAGGCGATGAGCAGCGTTGATTTGCCACGCAGCACCCACTTTCCAGCCAACAGCCAGATCGTCCCCTTCCATGCTCTTAAGCGTCGTGCCACTTGGTGGTAACGCTGCAACGATTTCTGCCGGCAAGCCAGGTAATGCAGCGATACCGTCTATCCAACCTGGCGCACTCGCACCAATTTTGCCATCACCGTACACAATACGTAGACCGGCGCCTACTGAGAAAGCTTCATTCACTTTATAGGCAATATTGGGATTAAACTCGACTGTGGTAATACCGGTTTCATTGCCAAAAATCGCTGTTGGATGAGTATCTGGTACCTCGGTCGCCAAACCGTAGTTAGAGTTGACCCCTAGTCCCCATGTCCATTGCTCGTTTAGTTGCTGCGAGAAATAAAAGTTAGGCACAACGGCACTATCCGCAACATCTAAGGCATCGGCATTCATCACCATTGGCTCTGGGCCGAGAATCGGTGAGGCTAAAGCAAGATCACCATGCACATCCACATTGGGCATCACATAGATCGCACCCGCAGAAAATTGACTACCTTCGAGGTAAGTTAACATGGCAGGATTACGGGCTTGCGTTGAGGCATTGTCGGCCATTGCCGCTTCACCGGCAAAAGAGCGACCTTGACCCGATGCTGAATACTCCGCAAGCTGGAAACCCGCTGCGCTAACCTGAGAAGACTGACCTAACAAAGCTGCAGTAACAGCTAAAAATACTATCCGCTTGTTCATTGATATTCTCTTATATTTATCCGTAGATAGAGTATGAACTCTATTTTTCGCACCGAGAGTCTACTCACGCAGAATATCTTTACAAGCAAATCCGTAAAAATAGTGTTTTACACTAGTGGTAGTGCACTTTAGCAGTGAATATTTTGATGCTAAACGCATTTCAAACAGCGTTAACATGGGAAGATTAAGAGTGGGATTCGCTGACAACTTTTACTTTGTTATTCACAATTGAAATATTTTTGATAAAAAACAATCAATTAAAGCCAAATCTATTCAGCACACGTGTTAGCTACTAATCAGCAAAAAACACAGCATAAATCACTAATTGGCACAAAAGTGTGACACTTAACAAATTGAATAATGAAAAAAATAAGATAAATCAAAAGGTAACAAGTTAAGGTGTTGCATAGTTAAAACAAAGCCAGCTAAGCTTGCGCTTAACTGGCTACAATTTTTACATCTATTGGTACATATGTACGCTAAGCACGCCAAGCAGGAATATTGCGCTCGTAGCTTTCAATTTTATCTTGGTGACTTAAGCTCAACCCAATGGCATCTAAGCCATTGAGTAGGTTATGTCTGGCTGAATCAGCAATGCTAAAACTAAACACATCACCACTAGGCGCTGTAACGGTTAGCGCCGCTAGATCCACTGTGATTTTCGCGCCTTCTTGAGCCACAACCTCATCCATCAACTGTTGCACTTGCGCGTCAGTCAATTTGACAGGCAATAAACCATTGTTAATCGAATTGCCATAAAAGATGTCAGCAAAGCTAGGGGCGATAATCACCCGTAGACCAAAGTCAGCCAATGCCCAAGGCGCATGTTCACGGCTTGAACCACAACCAAAGTTTTCCTGCGACAACAAGATTGACGCGCCCTTATACCTTGGCTGGTTTAGGGTAAACTCTGGGTTAGGTTGATCGCCAGCATCATCTAAATAACGCCAATCATGAAACAGGTGAACACCAAAGCCATCACGGGTCACCTTAGATAAAAACTGTTTCGGAATAATTTGATCGGTATCCACGTTAGCGCTATCGATCATCACCGCTAAACCGGTATGGGTAGTAAATGCTTCCATGATGCGCTCCTAGTAATCTTTACGAATATCAACAAAATGACCGGCTACCGCAGCCGCTGCCGCCATAGCTGGACTCACCAAGTGAGTACGACTTCCGCGGCCTTGACGACCTTCGAAGTTACGGTTACTTGTTGAAGCGCAACGATCGCCAGCTTCTAAGCGATCATCATTCATGGCCAAACACATAGAGCAGCCAGGTAAACGCCATTCAAAACCGGCATCGATAAAGATTTTATCTAACCCTTCCGCTTCGGCTTGCTCTTTCACTAAGCCAGAACCAGGTACGACAATCGCAGTAACGCCTTGTGCGACTTGACGCCCTTTAGCTTGATTGGCCGCGCTGCGTAGATCTTCAATACGCGAGTTAGTACAAGAGCCAATAAATACCTTATTAATCGATACATCGGTCATCAAGGTGCCGGCATCTAACGCCACATACTCTAGCGCTTTTTCGATACTGGTGCGCGCAGTCGCGTTATCTGCAGACTCAGGGCTTGGCACCGCTTGGTCAATTGCTACCACTTGGCCTGGGTTGGTACCCCAAGTCAGTTGCGGAGCAATATCTTTTGCTTCTAATACCACGCTGGCATCAAACACCGCACCTTCGTCGCTACGCAGTTGCTGCCACGCTGCCACGGCTTGTTCCCAAGCCACTCCCTTAGGAGCAAACTCACGACCTTGTACATAGTCGATGGTGGTTTGGTCTGGTGCAATCATACCTGCCTTCGCGCCCATTTCGATGGCCATGTTACACACGGTCATGCGTCCTTCCATGGTTAATGCTTCAATCGCTTCACCACAGAACTCAACCACATAACCTGTGCCGCCATCCATACCGATTTTACCGATAATCGCCAGCACAATATCTTTAGCAGTAATACCGTCAGCCACATGACCACGCACTTCAATCTTCATGGTTTTGGCTTTCAGTTGACGCAAAGTTTGTGTCGCCATGACGTGCTCAACTTCAGAGGTACCAATACCAAAAGCGAGCGCACCAAAAGCACCATGGGTGGCGGTATGTGAATCACCACAAACAATCACAGTGCCCGGCAGGGTAATACCTAGCTCTGGCCCCATAACATGGACAATGCCTTGGTTTTTGTGGTGAATATCATACAAGCGAATACCAAACTTCTTACAGTTGCTCGCTAAAGTCTCAACTTGAGTACGTGCCATAGGGCTTAACGCATCTAAGCTAGCGCTTTTAGTTGAGGTATTGTGATCCATCGTCGCGAAGGTTTTTTCAGGAGCGCGCAATTGACGACCAGCCACTTCTAAACCACTAAAAGCCTGCGGAGAAGTCACTTCGTGAACAAGGTGACGGTCAACATAGATAAGCGGCGCCTCACCTTCAACTTGGGCAACAATGTGACTGTCCCAAACTTTCTCATACAGTGTCTTAGCCATTATTTGGCCTCCCTGACAGCTTGAGCAATATAATCACCCATTTCACTGGTCGATTTGGCATTACCACGCTCACTAGCAGGCAACAACTCACCGGTTAAATAGCCATCGGCTAAGGCTTTCGATACCGCTGATTCAATCGCGCTTGCAGCATCTTCAAGCTTTAAGCTGTGGCGCAACAACAATGCAGCAGACAAAATCTGCGCCACAGGGTTAGCAATACCTTGGCCGGCAATATCAGGGGCACTGCCACCAGCAGGCTCGTACAAGCCAAAACCTTCGCTATTTAAGCTTACCGATGATAGTAGTCCCATCGACCCGGTTAGCATGGCAATTTCATCGGAAATAATGTCACCAAACAGGTTAGAACACAGCATAATGTCAAACTCATCAGGACGACGTAATAGCTGCATAGTGGCATTATCAATATAGATATGCTCTAACTCGACATCTGGGTAGTCTTTAGCCACCTCTTCAACGACTTCACGCCAAAGTACTGAACATGCAAGTACATTGGCTTTATCTACTGAAGTGACTTTTTTGCGGCGACCTTGGGCAGCTTCAAAGGCAATTTTAGCAATACGGCGGATCTCTTTGCGGCTATAGCGCATAGTATCAAACGCTTCTTCTGCTTCACCTTCGCCTTGACGACCTTTAGGCTTACCAAAGTAAATCCCACCGGTAAGCTCACGTACGCATAACACGTCGAAACCACGGCTAGAGATATCGCTACGCAGTGGCGACATATGCTCAAGTCCACTATGCAATTTAGCTGGGCGCATATTACAGAACAGCTCGAAATGACCTCGCAATGGCAACAATGCACCACGCTCAGGTTGATCATTCGGTGGTAAGTGCTCCCACTTAGGGCCACCGACAGAGCCAAACAAGATGGCGTCGGCGTTTTCACAGCCCTTTAAAGTACTTTCTGGCAATGGGCAGCCTTGATTATCGATGGCTGCGCCACCTACATCGTATTCGCTATATTCAATATCTAAGTCAAAACGCTCTTCCACTGCGGTCAGCACTTTACGTGCTTCTGCCATCACTTCTGGGCCAATGCCGTCACCGGCCAACACCGCTATTTGATAACTCATACGACTCTAAACTCCTGCTCATCTCAATCGTTAATTTCTTAAATTTGATAATTAAATCGCTATCTACACGCCACCAAGTTCAGCGCGTTTTTGTTGTATTTTTTGTTTGCTTTCAGCCACTTTGTCGGCACGCCAAGTCAAATTCATCACATGAATAAGTGCCTGTACTGAGGCTTCAACGACATCGGTCGCTAGCCCCACGCCGTGGAAACTTTGCTGGTGATAATCTGCTTGAATGTCCACCTGACCTAAAGCATTTTGCCCTTCGCCTTTAGCACTTAGCTGATAACCCGTGATATCTATCTTGCAGTCGCTGGCGCGAGCAATAGCGTTGTAAGCGGCATCAACTGGGCCATTACCCGTTGCGGCTTCTGTCACGGTTTCGCCATTGGCTTCAATGGTCACAGTAGCAGTAGCACTGCCCTGAGTGGAGTCAGCGTGAACCACCAACTGTTGTAACTGGTAATGATCGTCTTCTTCGGCTTGCGCTTCCATAAAGGCTAAAGCCTCTAAATCGTAGTCGAACACTTGGCCTTTCTTATCGGCCAAGGCCAAAAATGCTTCGTACAATGCATCCATATCATAATCTTGCTCACCGTAGCCCATCTCTTCCATACGGTGCTTAATGACATGTCTACCTGAACGCGAAGTCATATTGAGATTATTACGATTTAAGCCAATGCTTTCAGGCGTCATGATTTCATAGGTGTTTTGCGACTTAAGCACGCCGTCTTGGTGAATACCTGACGAGTGAGTAAAGGCGTTAGCCCCCACAATGGCTTTGTTAGCCTGTACCGGCATATTACAAAGCTGGCTGACTAAACTCGACGTACGGTGGATCTCTTTAGCATTAATGCCAGTCTCTAAACCCAAAGCGGCTTTGCGGGTAGAAAGGATCATGGCAATCTCTTCTAAAGAACAGTTACCGGCACGCTCACCAATACCGTTAACGGTACACTCAATTTGACGTGCACCATGCTGCACCGCCGTAATGGAGTTAGCCACAGACAAGCCCAAATCATCATGGCAGTGAACTGAGATCACCGCTTGGTCAATATTAGGAACGCGATTAAATAGGGTTTCAATAATAGTGCCAAACTCGCTGGGCACGGTGTAACCTACCGTGTCAGGGATGTTAATGGTCTTAGCACCCGCTTTAATAGCTGCTTCAACCATACGGCATAAGTTATCAATCGGTGTACGACCAGCATCTTCACATGAAAACTCAACATCGTCGGTAAAGCGACGAGCATATTTTACCGCGCCAACTGCCATATCTAATACTTGATCAAACGAGCGCTTTAGCTTGCTTTCAACATGAATAGTAGAAGTAGAGATAAAGGTGTGAATACGGAACTGGTCGGCAACCGACAATGACTGCGCGGCGGCATCAATGTCTTTTTCCAGGGCCCGTGCCAATGCACACACTCGGCTGTTTTTCACCGTTCGGGCAATGGTCTGTACTGACTCGAAATCACCTGGCGATGATACCGGGAACCCCACTTCCATTACATCCACACCAAGTCGTTCTAGTGATAGAGCAATCTGAAGCTTTTCCTTAACCGTTAAACTTGCTGCCAGCGCTTGTTCGCCGTCACGTAGGGTCGTATCAAAAATTATCACTCGGTTAGACATCTGGTTTCTCCGTGGAACGTCAGGTTCTATCTTTTGTCAGTTTTCATATCCATAAACAAAAAAACCCCGCGGGTTTGTGCGCGGGGTTTATGAATGCTGTGGTGTTTAGTTAAGCGTGCAACACTACATTCTCCGCGCAGAAACTGCGAGAATGAGAATAAGGAGGCTGAGTAGTGCACGAATATTTGTCATCTTTGTATTCAGTAAATTTATATAATTATGCGTTCGTTTTTTATCTTAGCGGTTATTTTTTAACGTGTGTAGCCGTGAGTGTCAACCCCATTTTTTTCATCTAAAACAGATTAGACCAGCAAATAAGTCCCATAAACTGGCGCTAGCGGCTCACGTTAAGCTAGCTAACCCTATGGGAATAGGGCTTTAAGCCAATTAGTCAGGCTAACAACCCAATTAGACTAAATATACAAAATAAAGCAAATTTAGTGTGCGACTCTATATAAAAAATCGGTATAATAAATACTCAGGACCTATCAAAATTACGATGCATACGGAGCGGCAACAAATGGATTTTCGTGTCATAGTGCTAAGCCTAGTATTTTGGCTGCCTTCGCTATGGGTTAACACCACGCCATCTCTGACCGATCTTGCTACCCAAGTTTACCCCTATCCAGCGCAAACCTTAGAGCAGATCAACAATATAGAACGACAACGTTTACCGGAGTTCGATGAAGGGTTGCCACGACTGCAGCTGGCCCTGCTCAAATGCGAAACCTTTGTTCAACAAGGCGAGTATGAAGCAGCCCTCAACTTGGCGCGTATGCATGAAGCTCGGGCCAAAGCCAAGCAACTTCCCCAAGCTACACCTTACTTTTTAAACTGCATGGCAGCGGCATTCATGCAATACGGCGATGTACGTCAAGCGCTACCGATTCTTGACAAGGCAGTATTACTGTCCCGCGAGCAACAACAACCGCAATCACTGGTCAATGCCCTGCTGCTTAGGGCCCGTATCGATATCGACACAGCCAGTTATAGCAGCGCACTAGAAGATTTGCGTCTTGCCACCGATATTTACCCAGATACAGCCCGCCAAGCTACCAATTGGATCACGCCGCCTAAAGCGTATATTGATATTGCCATGGCAGACCTATACGCGTTACGTAACCAAACCAATCAAGCGTATCAGTTGGTGTTACGGGCGCTCGACCAACCGCAAGTTGTAGGCAAAGTACGCTTAGCCGTGACCCTTTCACTGGCGAGAATCGCTCAGCAAAACAATCAAATTGCCAATCGTGATGCCTTCATTTTAGAAGCTAAAAATCTGCTGCCTGAACTCGGCTCGGCGGTGGAACTCGCCAGCAGTTATCAGCAGTTAGCCGAATTAGAATTTGCCCGTGGCAACTATAAAAGTGCCAAGCAACTTTTGGAACTGGCGCTCAACTCCTTTAGCAAGCATAAACGCACCTTAGGCGAATTGACTGCTACCCGCAGCTTGGCACAACTGGCTTTAGCCACTGGAGAAGCAGCCAAAGGCCTAGCCTTAATGGAGTAAGTGCTTACCCAGGCCCAACGAAGCGCTAAATATGAGCAGCTTAATATCGCCTTTCAAATCCTCAGCGATTATTACGCCGAGCAAGGCGATTACGAGCAGGCCTACGATTATCAGTTGTTGCGATACGATGCCGCCAGCAACGCCTATAACTTTTTAAAAGATACCCGCCTGCTGCAGTTAAAAGCACGACTAAGCCGTCAGCAACAATTAGTCCGCTCACAACAAATGCCCAACCTCCCGCTGCTCGATAACGGCTTAGGCATGGGCTACGCAATTGGGGCCATCTTTCTGCTTATCAGCCTGATGAGTGTGGGCATTTTTATCAAAAACCGTAAGAAACCACTCAACACTTTTAGTAGCACAATAAGCAATAGTTACACCGCCGATGCGCAGCAGCGTATGGAGCAGTTAATACAAAGTGCTAAACATTCAGGGTTTGCTATCAGTCTACTGTTGGTTGATTTGGGTAAGGTCTACCCCGGCGACACCGGCGTCATAAAAGAGATTTTAGCCAATAAGCTACGTGACCAAGATCTTTATAGTTTTAATGACCGTGAACAGCTGATCATCATGTTGCCATTTACGCTGAATAAGGGAGCCATGAATGTCGCTGCACAATTACAAAGTGCATTGGTGCCTTTGATTGCAGATGAGCATCTGAAGGTGGGCTTGGCCGTTATGCAGCAACAAGATGGGCTAACCTCGCTGATAAAACGCGCACAGATCAACCAAGTGACCAATATGAAGCGTTATAACCAGCAACAAGTCACCAGTTAACCGCCCTCACTGAGGTAGTTGCTGATTTCATCTAAAAACTCGTCACCAAAACGGTTGAGCTTAGTTTCACCCACACCATTGACTGCCAACATCTCTCCAGCACTGGTGGGCAGCATTGCCGCCATTTCAGCAAGGGTTGCGTCGTTAAACACCAAATAAGGTGGCACATCTAACTCTTCGGCTAAGGTGCGGCGCAGTAACTTCAATCGGGCAAATAGCTTACGATCATAGTTCAGCGGCGCTCTGGCACTACTGCGGCGTTTAGTGATAGTTGCTATCTCAAGCCTAGGTTCGGCAAGCTGCAATTCAACACTGCCTTTCAACACATCACGGGCTAAAGGGTTGAGCGTCACGGATGAACCCCGCGATATATCTTGGCTGGCATAGCCAAGATGAATGATCTGCCTCACCACACTGAGCCAAAATTCATGAGTTTTATCCTTGCCAATTCCCCAGGTCGATAACTTGTCGTGCCCGCGATCAACCACGTTAGCCGCTTTAGAGCCACGCAGTACATCAATCAAATGGTTAATACCAAATCGCTGTTGTAGACGATAAATACACGATAGTACTTTCTGGGCATCTTCAACGCCGTTATAACGCTTTGGCGGGTCTAAACAAATATCGCAGTTACCACACGCTTGGGTGGCACTTTCATCAAAATAGTGCAGCAAGACTTGGCGGCGGCACGTTTGCGCTTCGGCAAAGGCAGCCATGGTATTAAGTTTATGAAACTCTACTTGCTGTTGCGGCCCAGGTTCAGATTGTTCAATCAAATGCCGAACGCGGCCAATATCACTGGGATCAAATAGCATCAGTGCTTCCGCATCCAGTCCATCACGACCGGCGCGACCCGTTTCTTGGTAATATGCTTCAACACTTTTGGGGATATCGTAGTGCACCACAAAGCGCACGTTAGATTTATTGATCCCCATACCAAAAGCAACCGTCGCCACGACAATATCCAGTTGGTCACGCAAGAAACGCTCTTGCACGTCGGCACGTTCTTGTTGGGTTTTACCGGCGTGATAAGCTTCGGCTTTGTAGCCTTGCAGGGTCAAACGTTCGGCGACTTCATCAACACGGCGGCGACTACTGCAATAAATAATACCGCTATTGCCTTGCTGAGCTTGTACAAACTGTCTGAGCTGATTTGTAGCATTGAGTTTCTCGGCCACGGTATAACGAATATTGGGACGATCAAAACTGGTGAGCAACACGTAAGGATTAATGCCTAAACGTGTACAGATATCTTGGCGTGTCACCTGATCGGCCGTGGCGGTTAATGCCATAACGGGTACGTGGGCAAATAACTGCTTTAACTGTCCAAGTAACGCATATTCAGGGCGAAAGTCATGGCCCCATTGCGAAATACAGTGGGCTTCATCGATGGCAAATAACGATAACGGCAGTGCCTGCATACGCTCAATAAAATTAGGCATCAACAACCGCTCTGGCGATACATATAAGAGCTTCAACTCACCGCGATGCATCTTTTGATATATGCCCTGGGTATCTTCGCGAGACAGTGATGAATTGAGGTAAGCTGCGGCGACTCCCATCTGAGTCAAACTGTCGACCTGATCTTTCATCAATGAAATAAGCGGTGAGACGACAATGGTCAGCCCCGGCAACATGGTCGCAGGCAACTGATAACACAAACTCTTACCGCCACCGGTTGGCATAATCACCAAGCTGTCTAGGCCTTGGCATGCTTGTTCAATCACTTCACGCTGGCCTGAACGAAAAGTACGGTAACCAAATACCGCCTGCAATTTGGCAGCCAGCGGGTCAGCGTCTATCGATTCAACAGCTACAGCAGTGGTCATTAATTCACATCATCTCACTTCAAGGGTGGCCTATTCTAATCAAGCTGGGCTGTGTTGTCTCGACTGAAATGCTTTTTTCTTCACCACCAAAGCGCAGTGGTCGGCGGCTGAATAAAATTTCAGCAAATGCTTGCCTATCTCCGTCAATTAGCGATAGATTAAATACTCTAACCATAACAATACGATCGAGATTATGACCGATACCGTGCAAGCAACGATGTTAGCCAACGTGGCAGAAATCTTTGATAAACATGTGCCGTTTCATAACTTACTGGGCATGGACATTAAACGTTACGACACCGAAGGGGTTGAAGTTGAAGTCAGCATGAAACCCGAGCTCATTGGCAACATTCACCAGCAAATTCTTCATGGTGGCGTCACCGCAACGGTACTGGATGTGGTCGGCGGACTGACCGCCTTTTCAGGCCTAGTCGCTAGCCGAGACGATTGGAGCCTAGCCGATTTAGAAAAGCGCATTCAAACCTTAGGTACCATCGATTTACGTATTGATTATTTACGCCCTGGGCGCGGCGAGCTGTTTACCGGCACCGGCACCGTAATACGCGCGGGCAACAGAGTCTCGGTATGTCGCATGGAACTGCATAACGAACAAGGCTCGCACATTGCCTTTGGTACAGGCACATACATGGTCGGCTAACTCGCGTAATAGCGTGCTGTCAGCAAATCTTGCCTAAGTGGCAGAGTTTGCTAACAAGGCTAAGTCAGTTTAGTTATCACGCTAAACTTGAGAGATCTGCCACCGCCCCCTACAATGCGGTTCCGTTACCGATTAAAACAGTAGAACCATGGCTGATCTCGAATACCGCAAAGGCATCGCCTTAGCGCTTTGTGCCTATTTCCTTTGGGGCATCGCGCCCATCTATTTCAAGCTATTACATAGCGTATCAGCGTCTGAGATTCTGGCGCATCGCGTGGTGTGGTCGTTTGTATTTATGATTATTCTGATGCAGTTTATCGGTGGATTTAGCAAGCTCAGGGCATTGTTTAAGCAGCCAAAACAGCTTGGCGTACTGGCGGTAACTTCGGTCTTAATTGCCGCAAACTGGCTGATTTTTATCTGGGCTGTCAATAACGACCACATGCTCGATGCCAGTTTAGGCTACTTTATTAATCCGCTATTTAATGTGTTACTGGGGATGCTTTTTCTCGGCGAGCGGCTACGTAAATTACAATGGTTTGCAGTGGCGCTGGCAGGAGTTGGCGTGTTGATCCAGTTAATATCATTTGGCTCTATTCCGCTAGTGTCATTGGCGCTAGCTGGCTCGTTTGGCTTTTATGGTTTGCTGCGCAAGAAAGTCAATGTTGATGCTAAAACCGGCCTGTTAGTTGAAACCGCGCTGTTACTGCCTATTGCGGTTATCTATCTATTGGTTACCTTAGACAGCGCTAGCGCTAGCATGCTGACAAACAGCCTAAACATGAACTTGATGTTGATTGCTGCCGGTGTCGTCACTTCTGTGCCCTTACTATGCTTTGCCGGTGCGGCAACCCGTATTCCGCTGTCTATGCTGGGCTTTTTCCAATACCTTGGCCCCAGCATTATGTTCATCTTGGCCGTTAGCCTCTATCACGAACCATTTGATTTAGAAAAAGGCATCACCTTTGGTTTCATCTGGTGTGCGTTGGTCATTTTCAGTATCGATATGCTTTATAAGCGTAAAAAATCGAACTGAACTACCACCTCGCTGGCACATTGACATATTATGTCAATGTGCCAAAATGGCAATCATCTTAGATAATAAGGAGTTTGTCTATGTCGCAAGTTTATCTGCTAGAACCTATGTCAACCTCGGGCCAATGGAGTTTTATTGGCCTCATCGCGATGTTAGTTGGCATTGCCGCTTTAGTATTTTTCAAGCGCATGCCGCAACCAGCAAAAGTAGCCAGCATGGCATTAATGGTGCCACCCATCTTGGCGTTTAGCTGGGTTCTGTATCAAATCAATGACGCTAAGCTGGTGATCGACGAGCAAACCTTAACCCTTGATGTGCCTTTTTACGGCTTTAGTTTACCTCTCTCGGAAGTCGATATGCAGGCGATTAGCTATCTAGACTGGCACACGCAGCCGGATCTCAAACCAAGACTGCGCACTAATGGCATTGGCATGCCTGAACTCCAACTGGGTTGGTTCAAACTGAAAAACCAGCAAAAAGCTTTCATGGCGATGACCGACCAAAGTAAGCTCATTATGATCCCGACGAGTCATGACTATCCAATTATTTTAAGCCTACAGCAACCGGGCGATTTAGTGGGCAAGTAACGCCAAGCCATAAAAAAATGCGAATCTATTGATTCGCATTTTTGGGCAAATTACAGTTCCAACGCCAATATTTTCGACTTGCGCTGATAGTTATAAAGCTGCTTTTTCTTAATGAGTAATAAATCACATCTATTCCGCTATCATAAAAATAGGCATTTTTATCTATAATAGGTTTTGGTAAGCCCCAATAACAGTAGACACTTCTCATTAAAATATATTGACTCACCCTAAAATTAACTAGCTCTGGGCAACCTTAAGAATCGAATGAAGATATTTAATGACTAAATGGTCAAATCATGTTTTTGGAAACTGATTTTTGAGGTACATTGGCAACCAAAGCAGCAAGTTGCTGGTAGTGATAACTAACTTGCTTTATGACATAAAAAGCAAGATTCTCAACATCACTTCTATTATCTGGAAGTTGCGCAACACAATAAGCCATTGCCATTAGGCAACGCGTATTACGATCATAACCTGCAAGCTCATCGGTATAAAATTTAGCAATATAATGACTGACAGCTGAAGCTGGTATGTATTCAAATACACTACCAATTTTTATTTCCGTAGCGAGAAAACCCTCTACTTCTTCAGCAAGAGTTATAATTTTATATTGTCGTTGAAATAAGTTCATTCGACACTCTCACCTTAAAATCTGGGCCGTTATTACTTGTCACCGCAAGACTTCCCACAGTAAACAGTGGCTGTCTTACCAAAATAAGCTCTAAAAGCAGTATTAAAAGCACCTGGAGATCCGTAACCGACTTTAAAAGAAACATCCATTACAGTTTCCCCTCGCTTCAGTAATACCGATGCATGCATCATGCGAACAGTTAGGCGCCATTGATGAAAAGTACAACCTAGCTCTTTCTTAAACAATCTAGCGAGTGTTTTCTCACTCGCTCCAACCTCTTGGCCCCACTCTTGTAACGAGAAATTATTCTCTGGATTATTCACCAAAGCGGTACAAATTGGTACTAAACGACGTTCATTCGGTATGAAAATATCCTCTTTAAAATCTTCAGCGTTAATAATCTCATGGACAATCAAAACATCTTTGTGATCATTAATAATTTCTTGGCTACACGCTCCCCCCCAGTTACTTGCATCCTTAATTAATTCCTTTAATAGAGGAGTAATAAACTTAACGCTCACTGACTGAGGAAGATCACCAAAAACCTTAGTATCGATGTATAAACTTCTATAATGGTATGGATTAATATTTTCCGAACGATGTGGGGTATTTGGCGGTATCCAAACAACTCTATCAGGCGCCAATCTAACTAACATCGACTCAGTGAATAAAAGGCTGTCACCAGAAATATAATAAAGTAATTGACCCACTTCATGTTCGTGAAACTCGCTATAAACTCCTGAATTTGCTTTGTAATCATAACAATGAATAGGGCGTGTCATTGTACTTGTATCAAATAGTGGTTTATTCACCGTAAACCTGCCTTTCCTCATCTACCATTCGTGTTAATTCTAACCAATCCTGTATCAATTAATAATAAAGCGTTGCGAATTTGTGATGGAGTTCTAAAGGTTAAAAATTAGCTAATTCGTTGTCCGTAATTATTAATTTTATGTCCGTTTTTTGATTTCAAGGCGCTTTATTTTCCACTAATTTTGTGTGGCTATTTTGTTGCTAGTTGATTCAAGCAACACATTAGCTCAATCCAGAACATTGGTTTTTCTGACATAGAGTTAGTTTGGAGAAGGGCTTGAAAAATACAAATATAATTAAAAGGTTACTGCTTAGCCTGACACTAATTACGCTTTCAAATACAAGTTATGCGAGCGTAGAAGATGTACTAGCTAGCAAGTTTGCCTTAGGTGAGTACTCACCTAAAGGCGCAGACTCTTGTTTGATGTGTCACCGCAAAAGTGACCAAGTGATGGCGATTTTTGATGGGGTACACGGTCAAGGTAACAGCAGTGAATCGCCGATGGCTGGCCTGCAATGCGAAGCCTGTCATGGCCCGCAAGGCAATCATAACAAGGGCGGCAAGGAGCCGATGATTAGCTTTGGCGCTGATAGTAAGTTGTCGGCCAGCGCGCAAGACACCGTGTGCCAAGGTTGCCACAATGATGCGCAGCAGATGAGCTGGCACAGCTCAACCCATAATCTTGAAGAAGTGGCCTGCAGCGACTGCCACCAAGTGCACACAGCCAAAGACCCGGTGATGGACAAGCTATTGGTGAATGACACCTGCACCAGCTGCCACAGCAAAGAAAAAGCTGATATGAACAAGCGCTCATCGCACCCATTGAAGTGGGACCAGATGACCTGTGTTGATTGCCATGCCCCTCACGGCTCGATGAGTGAAAGTGCGTTAACTAAGCCCACCGTCAATGACACATGCTACAGCTGTCATGCGGAGAAGCGCGGGCCATTTTTGTGGGAGCACCCACCGGTCACCGAAGACTGTGTGACCTGTCATAACCCCCACGGCAGTGTGAATGATGATTTGTTAACCCACCGCGCCCCTCAGTTTTGCCAGCAGTGCCATGCCAATGATGGTCATGCCTCTCGTGTGGTGCCAGAGCCGGGTATGGATGCCTTTGGTGGCGGTAAGAGTTGTTTGAACTGTCACGGCCAAATTCATGGCTCTAACCATCCTTCAGGCAGCTTGCTGCAACGCTAACGGAGAGCAAGATGAAGTTATTCAAAGTGAATGTAATCACGCTGTCGATGATGGCGGTGTCAGGGTCAGCGATGGCGGTGGATTTTGGTGTTGGTAATGCTAATACGGCCAAAGTGAACGCGAGCCAGTATGAGTGTAAGCGCTGCGGTGATAGCACGGGCTATCAAGGCAGTGTCAGTGTGTCGGCGGGCTATAACGATATCAGTGATATCCATGCCGGTAATGCACTGGGTACGGCAGAAGATGGCGCCATCGGCGCGGTCAGTGGGGATGTGCGTTACCAAGATGGAGCTGGGTATCGTGGCCAGTTGCAAGCGCATCAGTTAGGGATGGACAACGGCTTTTTAAGCTTAAGTGCGGGCAAAGCGGGTGTGTACGGGTTGGCATTTGATTACAGCAGTATCAAAACCTATCAAGCGGGCGATGTGGAAAGTCAGCTGTGGCACAACAACGGCATGCTGACACCGAGTGTGAGTGTGAACCAGTTTGATTTAGCCCTTGAGCGGGAAAAGACTGGCCTTGGGTTTGATTATGGCCGTGATTTCTACAACGCCTTTGTGCGCTTTAGCCAAGAAGATAAAACTGGCCATCAGTCGAGCAGTATTGTGACGCCAAGCCCAGTGAATTTTGGTTTACCGGTGGATGCGACTACTAAGCAGTGGGATGCAGGTTTAGCGCTCAATGGCGATAACTGGATAACCGAGCTCAGCTACATGGGCAGCTTCTATGAAAACAACATCAATCATTTGAGTTTACCGCATCTCAATGATGTGTACTCAGCCAGTCCAGATAACCAAGCGCATCAGGTTTCGCTTTCGGGTCAATACCAGCTTAACCGTACCGTGATGAGCGGCCGTTTAGTGACGGGGCGGATGATACAAGACGATGACCTTATCCAGATGAGCGGCAACCCGTTGCAAAACTGGGGCGGACAAGTGGACACCTTAGATGGTCGCTTGGCGGTTACGTCGATGTTGACCAACCGTTTGCGCTTAGGCGGCAGTGTCGATTACAGCAAGCGCGACAACAAGAGCTCAGTGGCGGAGTTTGCGCAATACAACTTTAACAGTGTCACGGGGGCCTTTAGGCAAAACACTCCACGGGATTATGAGCGCAATACCTACAAGGTGAACGCCAGTTACCGCATTGCCAGCGGTTACCGTTTGCAGGCGGGGTATAACCGCAAAGAGGTGGAGCGCAGCTTTAGTGAGCGTGAGCAGACCCATGATGACAGTTTGTGGATGAAGTTTAACGTGCGGGCACTGGACAAGTTCAACATCAACCTCAAGGCAGAGCACGCCAATCGCGGTGGCTCAGAGTATGAAGCAGACGCACTGACCTCATCAGAGCAAAACGCCTTGATGCGCAAGTATTACTTTGCAGACCGTACCCGTAATGCGGTTGAGCTGAGTGTTAACCATAGCCCAGTGCATTGGATGAGCTTAGATATCAACACCCGCTATGCCAAGGATGAGTATGACGAGACACAAATCGGCTTAACGGAGTCGGAAGATTATGGCTATGACGTGAGTGTGAG
>NZ_KI912497.1:12395-273753 GCF_000518805.1 Shewanella waksmanii ATCC BAA-643 | reverse complement strand
AATCATGTTTTTCATTTCTAAATTAGAAACTTGTTTCTCTAATCGTTTGATTTTCTGGGCAGGTGTTTCTTTAGATTTAGACATAGGAGAGTGCTCCATGGGTTGCGTCCAGTCTAATCTACCATGCTTTCTTAACCATGTAAGGACCGTACTTCGACCTTGAATACCGTAGTGCTGTTGAGCTTGCTTATAGGTTAGCTCGCCTTTTTCTACTTGACTGACAACGGCTAATTTAAAGCCTAATGTGTAATCACGTTGTGTACGTTTAATGCTGATTGTGCTTGAAGGTTTCATAGATAAGTCTCCAAAGTGTCAACTTATCTCAGGACGGGACAAACCCTTGATGGTCTTATTCTCAATGGGTTGATGACTTTACCGAAAGGCAAGTCAACACAGCTGCCCACAGTGGTGATGCCCCATGGTGGCCCACATGTAAGGGATTACTGGGGTTACGATCCACAGGTGCAAATGTTGGCAAATGCTGGTTATGCGGTAGTTCAGGTTAACTTCAGAGGTTCAACGGGTTATGGCAAAAACTTTGAAGAGGCGGGCTACGGCAATTGGGGAACTAAAATCCAAGATGACATCTTACTCGCAACCAAATACGCGGTTCAGCAAGGCATCGCAGACAAAGATAACCTGTGTATCTTTGGGGTGAGTTTTGGTGGCTATAGTGCACTCCAGAGTGCGATCCGCGAACCTGATACGTTCAAGTGTACCATTGGTTACGCCGGTGTTTATGACTTAGAAATGCTCTACGACGAAGGCGATGTTAAAGATAATAGTTGGGGGGATGCCTACCTAGATAAGACCCTCGGCACTGACAAGGCAGAGCAGCGCGCGCAATCGCCAGTGCATCACATTGCTGAGTTAAAAGCACCAGTGCTCATTATTCATGGTGAAGATGATGAGCGAGCCCCCATTGAACACGCTGAGGCATTGAAAGAAGTGCTGGATCAACAAAACCACCCCTATGAGTGGCTGGTTAAAGATAAAGAAGCCCATGGCTTTTATAAAGAAGCCAATATTCTAGAAGCTAACCAGGCCATTTTGCGCTTCTTAGATAAACATATAGGTGGTTAATCAAGCTAGTTATTAAAAGGAAGTTTTATGCTAGCTTGTCCTCAGTGTGGCTGTGTTCAGCGCTTTTTAAGCGTCATATTTCCTAAAAAGCTAAATCGATTTATTTGTGACAGCTGTGGAGGTGAACTGTCGTTAACTTATAAGCCAAGCGCATTTTTTCAGTTTGGGATTACATTCATCTACGGTTATTTTTTCGCAAAACTGATGTCGTCCTCAGATGTCAAGCTATGGCTAATTGCAATAGGCAGTGTCTTTGTTTTGGACTGTATTGGAAGAGTGAGGTTTTCGACCCTTTCAGTTCACGATAAAAAAGAGCTGCGTACTTAGATAGCAATCACTTCTATTGCAACAGCGTAAATGTAAGGTCTAATAAATGCCGCTAATATCTTTAAGCGCACTCTGATAGTGGCATCGAACCAAGTTATTATCGGTTTCTTAGGTGAGCATATTGGCAGGCGGCCATAGCCAAAGTTTGGTGAAAAGGATTTGAAGCGTGTGTTAAGTTTAGGTACAGCTTGTGTCTGTTAGATTGTTAAACGTTGCTTAGACAATCACGTAAAGGACACATTATGACTGCACTCAATACTCGCGCTCGCTTCAATTCATTAGCTAAGACTGCCGCTTTGATTTTAGGTGTGGGTTTAATGTCAGCCGCTAACGCGTCACCTAATACTGCAGTCACCGCGGAGTTGACTAAGTACAAGACCGAAGGTCAAATTACCATGTGTGAGTACCGCACCGTTAGACAGGTGCATTATCAGGTACTTAATGGTAACGAAAGCTGCCCAACCGCAATGCTTGTTGCGCCGCAGTTAGAGCGCGGTAGTGATGAACAAGCTGCTGACGATGCGAGCACGGCGAGTCGACTAGACTATGAAAATGAGGCTGAGTAGTCATTTATCGATCATTTACTCTTGTTGTAAATACTCGTGCTTTAACAGGCTAAATAGCGACAGATCGTGGTACTGGTTTTTCCAATAGCTGTGCTGTCGCAAAACGCCTTCGCACTTAAATCCTAATTTTTTCAATACCTTTTCTGATCCGATATTGCCCTGCATGACAAAGGCTTCAATGCGATTAATCGGGTGTCGATACTTCGTAAACAGATAATCTATGACAGCCTGCAATGCTTCAGTTGCCAAGCCTTGCCCCCATGCTTGCGGCATTAGCTCGTAACCGATGACCGCGACATGACGTTGTGGTTCAAAATGATTGACACCACAACCCCCAAGAAATTGCTGGGTGAATTTATCCCTAATGGCCCAGCGTAACATCAGTTGCTGTTGATGCTTTACGGCATCTTGTTTGATGAGTTCGCGGGCCGCCTCTAGGGTTTCAAACGCAGCCAAATCGTAAAATTGGGTCACCTTGTCATCGGCAAACAGCGAGAAAACCGCTTGTGTATCCGCTAATACGCATTCATTTAAAATGAGGCGTGATGTCGCTAATTCAGGTGGTGTTTTCATGGTGCTTTGATGTTCATTGCGTAACTGTCGATAGTGTAGCCTTCATCTTGATACTGACGTATAAATTGCATTCCCAGTTTTTTTAGCACATGCGCTGAGGCGTGGTTATCGAGCAAGACTTCACCAAAGACTTGGTCAATGTCGAGGTGTGCTCTGGCATAATCAATACAGGCTTGATTGGCTTCGGTCGCATAACCTTTGCCCCAATAGTCAGGATGGAAGCGATAACCGATATCGATCGCATTAATGCGGGTTTCGAATTTAAAACCGCAAAAGCCAATCACTTTGCCGCTGGCTTTCTCTACCACAGCCCAACGAGCGAAACCGTATTGGGCATATTCTTTAAGCCAAACATTATTGATGATGCCCTCGGCATCTTCCAAGCTATTGCATAAACCGGCATCACCGGTGTGCGATTGACTTCTTCAGGTGCGTTGAAGTAAAGCACGGCTTGGGCGTCATCCATTGTAAACTGCCGGATAATTAGTCTTGGGGTTTCGGTAATGATTTTCATAGTGTGTTATTGCCTGTAGCTATTGTGGGTTTGTTGATATTAACTTTACCTAGAGTTAAAAAAGCAAAACAGATACAGTTATTAAAAATAAAAACCAATACAGATGATAATTAGTGTATGGCCAACTTTAAATATCAACAAATCGTTGCACAGATGATTAGCGATATTGAAGCCGGAACCTTGCAACATAAGTTGCCTTCGGTGCGCAGCTTGGCTGCGCGAAAACAATGTGGTGTATCGACCGTGGTGCAGGCTTATCATCAGCTGGAGCGCTTGGGCTGGATTGAGGCTAAACCTAAGCAAGGCTATTTTGTGCTGCCAAAGATGGCGGCAGAAACAGCGAGCACTGTGCCTAACTATGGCCGTCAAATTAACCGCGTGGTAGCAGGGTTAACTTTGGATGCTGCAGTGCAGTACTCGTTTAATGACCCCTCCATTTTACCGCTGTCCTGCACAGCACCCAGTACCGTGCTCGATTTGGAGGTAACGCTTAATCGCTTACATAAAGCCGCTATTAAGCAACGTCCTTACCAGTTATGGATGCAAGATCCCATTGAAGGCGTTGCACCATTGCGAGCAGGTATTTGCCAGCAGTTAAAGCTAAGTGGTCAGTTTTTCAATATCGATCAGGTGTTAATAACGAACGGTCGCCAAGAGGGGTTGTTAGTGGCGCTGCATGCGGCAAAGGTGTTGCAGTCAGCCATCGCGGTCGAGTCGCCCATGTCGTTTTATTTTCAGTCGATGCTTAAACAGCTTAATGCTGAGGTGATTGAGATACCCATGCAGCAGGACTATGACGATGAACTCGCGCTATTGTCTGCGGCCCATGCTAGCAAGCCCTTTAGTGGTTATCTTGTTAATCCCAACTTTGCCGATCCAACCGGACGGGTATTGTCAGAAACAGACAAGCAAAAACTGATTGATTGGGCGATACAGCACGATGTGACGCTAATTGAGTATGATCGCGGCGAGCTTTATTTTGGCCGTCATCGACCTATAACTTTAGCGAGTTTAGTGGCATCGGGTTCGAAGTGTAAGTTAATCAGTATTGCTGATTTCTATGACACGGTTTCACCGACTATTAGTCTAGGTTATCTGCTGTGCATTAATACTTTTGCCGCGTGTCAATTGACCAAGCAAGTGTTGGCGGAAGACCCGAGCATTGCTTTACAACACATGATGCAGCGCATGCTAGAGACCGGCGACTATGCAAAACACTTGGTTAAACTCAGGCAGCAGATACGCTTAAATTACACGCGTACCATGGTAATACTAAGGCCATATTTACCGCAGCTCTCTGCTGCTGGCGTGTATGTGAGCCAACCAGAGGGCGGGCCTTGTTTATGGTTTCGATTGCCAGGTGGCTATAGTAGTGAGCAATTTTGGCATGTGGTG
The DNA here is from genome assembly GCF_000518805.1 of Shewanella waksmanii ATCC BAA-643. Classification (GTDB taxonomy): domain Bacteria; phylum Pseudomonadota; class Gammaproteobacteria; order Enterobacterales; family Shewanellaceae; genus Shewanella; species Shewanella waksmanii. The sequence continues at coordinate 269,295 of NZ_KI912497.1, read as the reverse complement.
ATAGCGCAAAAATTGGCGATTGCACCGGGTAGTATGTTTTCGCTTGCTAACAACTACTCCGGTTTTTTCCGGATCACCTTTGCCCTGCCTTGGAACGATGAGATGGAGCAGGGCATAATCCTATTTGCGCGACTTCTCGCTGAGTTTGTTGGCGGCAATCACAGTGACATTAACATTGACAGTGCCGAGTAAGTCGCTGCTTATATTGGCTTGAGAAAACGTTCTGGGCGGAAAAGATAATAATTATCCAGATCATTTGAAAAGGCGATGGTATGCGCTCGACCCGTGATCTCATTTCGCGGCACGAAGCCTATGACTCTTGAATCTGCACTGGCATCGCGATTATCGCCTAATACTAAGAAGTGATCTGCGGGAACCGTTACTGGGCCGAAGTTAGCTCGCTTAGTAGCAGAGTATCGCTGGCGAACTTGGTAATGATGTTGGCCTAGTAGTTCTTGGCTGTCTTGATAGTGATTAGTTTGCTTTTGGATGGTGTAGTCCAATGGCTGATTATTGATGATGAGCTGATTATCACGCATTGCAACGGTATCGCCAGGTTCACCAATCACCCGTTTAACCAAACGTTTGTCTGCGGCAGCAGAGTCGAAAATAATGATGTCGCCGCGCTGAGGATCAGCAAAGCTAAGTAATGACATATGAGTAAAAGGGATGTGTAGGTCATAAGCCATTTTGTTCACGACTAAGCGATCACCCTCAAGTATGGTGGGTTTCATTGAGCCGCTGGGCACATGATTCCAATCAGCCACGGCACTTCTAAATATGCACATCAGCAGGATAAATAGAAGTAATGAGCGATTGTTTTTCAGCAGTAGTTTAATGTGCTTAAGCATATGCTTTCCTTAGCAGTTGATTGACTGTTTATCAGTAGACCCTGATATGAGTAACCGGTTCCAAAAGGCGATCTAGCAAAAAGTAACCAAATATGTTTTTGGTGATGGCTAAGTATTGCTATAGTTCGCCCTTAGCGCCCGCTAAGGCGTAATAGTCTTAGGTAAACTGGAGAGAAAATGAAGTACCAGTGGATACTGTTTGATGCCGATGAAACCCTGTTTCATTTCGATGCTTACCAAGGTTTAAAGTTGATGTTTTCGCGCTTTAAGGTGGATTTTACCCCAAGTGATTTCAGTCATTACCAGCAAGTTAACTTGCCTTTGTGGGTCGATTATCAAAATGGGGCGATCACGGCGCAGCAGTTGCAGCATACCCGCTTTAAAGAGTGGGCTGAAAAATTACAGGTAACCACACAAACGCTTAATAGCGCTTTTTTACAGGCGATGGCAGATATATGTGCTTTGCTACCAGGCGCCCAATCGCTGATTGATGCATTGCGGGATAAGGTCAGTATGGGGATTATTACCAATGGTTTTACTGAGCTACAAACCGTGCGCTTAGCCCGCACAGGTCTATTAGATGCTTTTTCTCCGGTAGTGATTAGTGAAGAGGTGGGGGTTGCTAAACCTGATGTGGCTATCTTTCAGCACGCACTCAATCTAATGGATAATCCTGACCCCCAGCATGTTCTTATGGTGGGTGACAATCCCCATTCAGATATCTTGGGAGGCTTGAATGCAGGGTTTGATACCTGTTGGCTTAATACCGCTGGGGCGGCGCGGCCGGAGGATATTACCCCCCACTATGAGGTGAAATCGCTTACCGAATTACAGCAGCGGTTATTTAGCCGCGATTAAAAAGTCATCAAATTGTAGTTGACATATTATGTCTCAATGTTAGTGTGACATAATATGTCTTATTACATGGATGACTTGTTCAATGTGGAACGAACTTCTTAGCTTAACTCATAGTGGTCTATTGGCAGTGCAGCTGCAATTTGGGCTATCTGATGCGCTAGCCATCATTGTATTTGTTAGCCTCATTCGACTAGTGCTATTGCCACTGTCTTTACGGGCGACTTATCAGCAGTATGTGCAACGGGCGAAGCTAGCTCAATTGTCGCCACAGTTAGAACAGATTAAGGCGTCATTACCGCTTGAACAGCAATTTGAGGTGATGCAAGCCCTTAGGCAGCGCCATGGCATTAAAATGATGTCAATCAGTCAACTGGTGAATGCCACAGGTCAAGCCGGTGTTGGTCTGGCATTATTTAGCAGTTTAAAGCAGCTTGGTATCAATTCGGCCTTTTATTGGATTGAGAATATCGCCAAGCCCGACTATCTATTGGCGTTAGTGGTGAGTTTTTTAACGTTTGTGACAATGATGGTCGCGCCTGGTGAGGTGTCTTGGTGGATGGCGCTGTTACCCGCTGGTGTGGCGGTTATTGCATTGATGAGTTTCCCTGCGACGATAGCCATGAGTTATGCGGTGAGCACACTTTGGACTCTACTGCAGTCGGCGCTGTGCCAATGGTATTTGGCTTGCCGTAAAGTCGAAAAATTCAGCTGATTGTCGATAATCTCTACGCTCAACGCAAAAATGACAGTTAAATGTCGTTTTCTTGTGCAGTTGTTAGCGCTAGGGGTTTACATTTATCAGTAGCTTCCTTATTATCAGCGGCCTTGGAGAGATGGCAGAGTGGTCGAATGCACCGGTCTTGAAAACCGGCATGGGTTTATAGCCCATCTAGGGTTCAAATCCCTATCTCTCCGCCATATTAAGATAAAAGGCTACTCGAAAGAGTAGCCTTTTTTCGTTTAAAGCATTGAACCCAAGGGTTCCTGTTGTTTAAAGTCAGCTATCTCTGCGCCATATTAACAAAAGCCCGTTATCGAAAGATTACGGGCTTTTTGCTTTTTAGTCGGCATGAACCCTCGGGTTCCTCATGTTAAAAGCCAGCTATCTCTGCGCCATATTAAGAAAAAAGGCTACTCGAAAGAGTAGCCTTTTTTCGTTTAAAGCATTGAACCCAAGGGTTCCTGTTGTTTAAAGTCAGCTATCTCTGCGCCATATTAAGAAAAACCCGTTATCGAAAGATGACGGGCTTTTTGCTTTTTAGCTGCAATGAACCCTCGGGTTCCTATTGTTTAAAGCCCGCTACTGCTTTGCCGTTAATTGTTCATTTTCATGGATAGTTCTAATTAGCTTAGCGGGCGTGCCACCATAGAGGGAATCTGCCGGTACATCATTGTTGACGACTGAGCCCGCTGCGATGACAGACCGCGCGCCAATGGTCACGCCTAGGTTGATGACAACATTACCGCCAATCCATACATCATCTTCAATCGTTATGGGGGCGCAAGTGGTTTCCCAGTTGCGACGCGCAAGGTAATTTAGCGCGTGACTTGCGCTGTATAGCTGGGTGTTGGGACCAATCAATACATTGTTACCAATGGTTATTTTAGCGCCATCAAGCATGGTCACATTCATATTGATAAAGGTTTTTTCACCAATAAAGATAGTTTTGCCAAATTCGCAATGAAATGGTGAGCGAATAATACTGGAAGTCGCTATATTCCCCATTAGTTGTTGCAATAGATCCGTGCGTTGCGCGTGATGGGTATTTTGGTTAATTGCTAACAGTAAGTTTGATGCGTTTTCACGAATTTCATTAATGCACTCTGCGCCGCCGTCAAAATCCTTGCCAGCCAGCATTTTTTCGAACTCAGTCATCGGGTGTCTCAGCTAAAGATGATGGCAACATGCTATCACTCACGCTACCAACCAGAGAGTAATTTATCATCTGGCTGTAGCAGTGAGTTACATGGGGCACATTTTTGACATAAAAGTGATAAATGCTTTCACGCCACTTGATATCAGTGTGAGTGAGTCAAAACATTAGGTCATCAATTTGAGCTTACTTAACCGCGCAGCTTGAATTGGCTTACCAGCGACTCAAGTTGCTCAGCTTGCGCGCTCATATCTTCAACTTTACTCGCTGTTTGATTGGAGATATCCAATACTTCGTTGGATGACTCTCTTATTGACGTGACATCTTGAGCAATTTCATTGGTGGTAACCGATTGTTGCTCTGTCGCGGTCGCAATTGAGGTGATCATGGCTGCCAATCCACTCGCACTACTGACGATGGTCTCTAACGAACGACCAGCCTGTTCTGCTAGTTCGACACTGGTTCTGGCTTGCTCTGTACCTTCGCCAATACTGCTGATAGCAAGTTTGGTATCTGCCTGAATCGCACCTATGGATTTTGCCACCTCTTGAGTGGCCTCGCTTGTGCGGCTTGCTAAGGTTCTCACTTCATCAGCTACGACCGCGAAACCTCGGCCTTGCTCGCCCGCACGAGCGGCTTCAATGGCTGCGTTAAGCGCTAATAAATTAGTCTGCTCGGCAATGCCATCAATCACCTGAATCACATCACCAATTTCGTTACTGCGCTTGCCCAGTTGATCAACGGTTTCAGCCGCGCGGCTGACCATGTCCGATAGCTGGTTAATGCCAGCTACGGTTTGCGTGACTATACTGCCACCTTCGCTGGCCAAATCGCCCGACTCAGTGGCATTAGTGGAAGCTTGGGCGCTCTGTTGAGCAACTTCAGCGACAGTTGCGCTCATTTGCTCTGCCGCCGTCGCGATGGCAGTGGTGCGATTAACTTGCTCATGGCAGCTTGCAGTTGAGTGTTCAGTGGCACTGCGAATTTCTGCTGAGGATGTGGCAACGGTTGATGCCACTTGGCTAATTTCCTGCAGCAGCTGGTTTAGTGAGGCTGTCATGGAATTCATCGCTTTGGCCAGTGCACCTATTTCATCCGCTGGTGTTTCGGAGATAGGTTTGGCGGTTAAGTCTCCCTGGCTAATACTGCGGGCGACATTTAGTACTTCAAGTAAGCGGCGATTAATGCCTTTTGCTAGCAAGTACGAGATGACGATTGCCAACACTACGCCAATTATCGTGACTGCGATTAAGCTGTAAATCATCGAGCTCAGCAAGGCCAAAATCTCTTCTAGTGCCATTTCAGCATCATGTTGTTCTTCTGCTGCTGAGTCATCCAGAATTTTTTCTAGTTCGGCAAACAGGGTGTGTTGCATGTTATTTTCCGAGGCCAGTGCCTCTTGGCGGCCCAGCGGATCAAAGCGGATAAAGATTTGCTCCGCTGCATCAATAATCTGTTGTTGCAAGGCTTTTATTTGTTGTAGGTTTGCAATTTCTTGTGGGCGCTGCTCCAACGGCTTAAGTTGGGATAAATACTGATTAAAGGATGCGGTATCTTTTTCAAAGGCGGCTTTTTTGGTCAGGTCGCCAGCAGTATAGCTAGTTATTGATGCCAGCATATCGCCAGATTCATCAATTAGCTCAAGATATAAGCGTACGCCAGGTAAGTCATCTCGCAGTGATTCTTCAAGTTCAGTTGAGTTAAGTGCTTCATCAAATTCTTGTTGTTTAAGGCTGTCGAGTAGGCTCTCAAGTTCAACGCCAACACCTTGCTCAAGGTCTTTTATGAGGGAAAATGCCCAGGCTTCAACATCGGGGTCGTAGCGGGAAAACACTTCATTTTTTGCTCGTTGCGCAATCGTGTCACCAATATTCTTAATCTTAGCCATTTTATCTCTGTCAGCCTGTGTAGCGGACTCGAGCAACGTTAATTTAGCGAGGGTTTGCGTGAATTCTTGATAGTTTGCTAAAAAGCTGTCGGCGGCTTGGGTTTCTCCGTTGAGGTATTCAAGCACGTTAGTGTGCATATCCCCCATCTCATCGAGCACCTGCAAGTAGAGGATGGCGCCGGGTACGTCATCTTTTTCTACTTCGAGGGAAATATCGTGGATTTGATCGCTTTTGGTCCACATCGTCATTGAAATAATGATCATCAGCAATATGACGATACCGAAGCCTGCGTATAAACGCTGAGCGAGGGTTAAGTTCATGGTTTTTCTCCAAACCTAAGTGCTTTTGGGGTGCAGCGGTGAAAAAATAGACTCTATTAAGTTAAGCACAAATGTCTGAAACTGCTTGCGAGGCTACATACTTTTGGTTGGTGAAAAACTCAAGTTTTTAGTAAAAAGGGAGAGGGCGCTTAGCTGCGACGACGCTTCCAAAATGCGGCGATTTTATCTTCTTCGTTATTGAGGTGAACATTAAAGGTTTTATCGGCGATGACTTTGCCCTTCAATTCTAAGGTCATACGCCACTTGCCCACTTTGTCATGTTCTGGTGCCCAGATAGTATCGCCAAGGTAGAACTTCCAGTCGTTGGATTGCACAAAGAGTTCGCCATCAAAGGGAGGGCGAATATTGCCTGATTTATCTGGAATATTGGGATGATAAATACAGTAGCGTAGGCGCTGATTTTTGGCTTTTTTGATCTGGGCAATAAAACCAAACTCGATATCGATTTCTGCTGGAACATGCACTGTGGCTTTGAGCAGCCTAGGCAGCGCATCGCTATTTTCATCCCATTGGGTAAATATACCTGATTGAATGATATTGATATCGGGTTTGAGTTTCGACATGGTAATTAGCGGCTTTTCTAGTGCTAGTTATGGTACTTCACTGCCATATCAATCAGTGGTTCGCGGCTACCATTCTCGGCGCGTAAACGAGCGAGGTAGTTCTCCCAACATTCCACTTGGTTGATAGCTATATCATGCAAGACAGCCCATGAAAATAATCCGCTGTCGTGACCATCACTAAAGACGATTTTCACCGCGTAATTGCCCACGGGGGTTATCGCATCAATGTTGACGTTTTTCTTATGGGTAACCAATACGGGGTTGCCGTGGCCATGTACTTCTGCTGAAGGAGAATACACTCGTAGCAGTTCACAGCTAAGTGAGTATGTTTTGCCATCTTTGAAAGTGACTTCCAATAGGCGTGATTTACGTTTGAGTTTTAAATCGGTAACGATTGGCGCTTCAGTTGTGGACATAATTGATAGCCATATACAGAGGAATAAGCAAGGTATAACAAACAAGGCAAGGTCGGTAAACCTTGCCTTGAATTGTACTCTTACAGGATGAAGCGACTTAAGTCTTCATCTTGAACTAAGTTATCTAGGTGGGCATTGACGTAATCAGCGTCAATTACCGTTGTGGAACCTGACTTGTCAGAGGCTTCGAACGATAACTCTTCCATTAAGCGTTCCATTACCGTATGTAAGCGACGTGCGCCAATGTTCTCGGTGCGCTCATTGACCTGCCAAGCAGCTTCAGCTAAACGGTCTATACCTGAATCAGCAAATTCGATAGTGACCCCTTCAGTGGCCATTAGCGCAATGTATTGCTCTGTCAGTGAGGCATGGGGCTCAGTTAAAATACGCTTGAAGTCGTGGGCTGATAGCGCTTCAAGTTCAACACGGATAGGTAATCGACCTTGTAACTCAGGGATCAGATCCGAAGGCTTAGACATTTGGAAAGCGCCAGAGGCAATAAACAAGATGTGGTCGGTTTTGACCATGCCGTGCTTAGTCGTTACCGTACAGCCTTCAACTAAAGGAAGTAGGTCACGTTGTGCACCTTCGCGAGACACATCTGGGCCTGAGGCTTCACCACGTTTACAGATCTTGTCAATCTCATCTAAGAATACAATACCGTGCTGCTCAACAAGTTCGATAGCTTGTTCTTTCAAGTCATCTTGGTTGACCAGTTTAGCGGCTTCTTCTTCAATGAGTAGTTTGTAAGCTTCCTTAATCGGCATTTTACGACGCTTGCTAGCGCCTGGGCCCATATTTTGGAACATGCTTTGTAATTGGTTAGTCATCTCTTCCATGCCTGGAGGCGACATGATTTCAATGCCGACTTGAGGCGCAGAGACATCAATTTCAATCTCTTTGTCGTCAAGCTTACCTTCACGCAATTTCTTACGGAAAATTTGTCGTGTGCCGGTATCGTCTTTAGTTTCGTTGTCCCAATCCTCTTTAGGCTTAGGTAACAAGGCATCTAAAATACGTTCTTCTGCGGCTTCTTCAGCGCGGAATTTACACTTCACCATCTGCTCTTCGCGAGTAAGCTTAATAGCCGCATCAGTAAGATCACGAATGATCTGCTCGACCTCTTTACCTACATAGCCAACTTCAGTGAATTTAGTCGCTTCAACTTTAATGAAAGGGGCCTTAGCTAACTTTGCTAGGCGACGGGCAATTTCAGTTTTACCCACACCCGTTGGACCAATCATCAGAATGTTCTTTGGAGTCACTTCTTGACGTAAGTCTTCGTTTAACTGCATACGACGCCAGCGGTTACGCAGCGCAATAGCTACCGAACGTTTGGCGTTTTGTTGGCCGATAATATGGCTATCGAGCTCGTGAACGATCTCACGTGGTGTCATTTCAGACATAGGTATTCCTTCTCTGGCTGCGGTGTTCTACACCACAGTCATTCTCAGTAATTAAGTTCTTCAATCGTTTTGTATTGGTTGGTAAACACGCAAATGTCACCAGCGATAGTTAACGATTTTTCTGCTATTTCAAGTGCACTTAGGTCTGTGTTTTCTAATAAGGCTGTCGCTGCCGACTGGGCAAAGTTGCCCCCAGAACCTATGGCGATTAGATCATTTTCAGGCTGCACCACATCACCATTACCTGTGATGATAAGTGAGCATTCAGTGTCAGCAACGGCCAATAGCGCTTCTAACTTACGCAGCATTTTGTCACTGCGCCAATCTTTGGCCATTTCTACCGCGGCTCTCATCAAGTGGCCTTGGTGCATCTCTAGTTTGGCTTCAAAGCGCTCAAATAGCGTAAAGGCATCGGCAGTACCGCCAGCAAATCCTGCTAGCACTTTATTATGGTAGAGACGACGCACTTTCTTGGCGTTGCCTTTCATGACGGTATTACCGAGTGAGACTTGGCCATCGCCAGCGATAACGACTTGGTTATTACGGCGTACTGATACGATTGTAGTCACAGATATTTCCTCTTCGCGAACTGACGTGTAATGCCACATCAGTGGGTGATAGAAGATATATGGGGGAGACCCAATAAAAAATCAAGGTCAAACGTGATGGGAAAAGCTAACTATTTATTGGCTATGCTGTTGTTGACTTAGTTGCGAGCGCTGTGGTTTGGGTTGAAGCAAGATTGACTGTGAATAATAAATGATAAACCAGTGCCCCCGGCAGGCAGCACTGGCTTGTATCGATTAACCTTCCCAGAACCAAACTTGGCAGCCATTGATACCGGCCCGTTGAATCACGTGACGATCTTTTTCGGCGGCACGTTTACGCTCATACGGACCCAGTACCACTCGATACCATACGCCGTTTTTGCCTGTAGTACGGCGCACTTGGGCTTCTAGGCCTTGGAAAGCAATCACAGCCTTCATTTCATTGGCTTGTGACTCAGTTCTAAACGAACCACATTGCATCTGATAAGGTCGTGTCGGTGCGGTTGATTCGGGAATATCAACTTCAACGGTTTTGTTTTCTAATTCTTGCTGATAGGTCCACTGCTCTGTGGGCTTAGGCGGTAGCGCATTAGGGTCTTGCTTTTTCACGGCAGGTGCTGGCGTGACCACTTCAGGTTCAACAGTCTCGACGGTGCCGGCACTGTTGTTAATGGTCCACAAGAAATACCCAAAGCCACCTAGCAAGGCTAAGGTGACAATGGCTAATAGCAATGGAAAGCGCTTTGGCGCAGCCGCTTTACCGCGGCCACGGTTTGATTTCGCTTTGCCACGCCCCTTATTGGCAGGTTTCCTATTGGCGTAATCACGACTGGTCATGTCGGCAGTCCTACATACGCTCTAGGGTTTCAATGCCTAGTAGGTCAAGGCCTTGCTTTAGGGTTTTCGCCGTGAGCTGAGCCAGCAGTAAACGACTGTTCTTTTGTGCTTCAGTGTCCGCTGCTAGTACTGGGCAGGCTTCGTAAAAACTTGAGAAGGCTCCCGCTAGTTCAAACAAATAGCCACATAATGCATGGGGCTGACCTTTACTGACCATACGGTTAAGTACTTCGCCAAACTGGGCTAACTTGTTGCCGAGTTCTTTCTCTTTGTCATGACCTAAACTAATTGTTGCTTGGCTAAGATCAATATCGGTTGCGCGTTTGAAAATACCGGCAACACGGGTGTAGGCGTATAGTAGGTATGGTGCGGTGTTACCTTCAAAGCTCAACATCTGCTCAAAACTGAAGATGTAATCACTGGCACGGTTTTTAGATAAATCGGCATATTTAACCGAGCTAATACCGACGACTTTGGCGATTTTTTGCAGTTCAGCTTCATCCATATCAGGATTCTTACTACGCACTAGCTCTAGTGCGCGGGTTTCTGCTTCTGTTAGTAGATCAACCAGTTTAACTACCCCACCAGAGCGGGTTTTAAACGGGCGGCCATCTTCGCCGTTCATAGTACCAAAGCCCATATGTTCAAGGCTGAGTTCTGGACGGACAAAGTGCGCCTTACGGGCTAAGCTAAAGACTTGTTGGAAGTGTAATGCTTGGCGTAAATCAACAAAGTACAGTGCACGATCCGCTTTGAGTACTTCAGAGCGGTAACGCATTGCTGCCATATCACTGGTGGCGTACAAATAGCCGCCATCGGCTTTTTGAATAATAACCGGCAGTGGCTCGCCATCTTTATTTTGGAACTCTTCTTGGAAAACCACTTTTGCGCCGTTGCTTTCTGACAGCAAACCTTGCTTGTCGAGTTCATTAACGACATTTTCTAGGTCATCATTATAGGCACTTTCACCGCGTACATCTTCGCGGCTTAAGCTGACGCCAAGACGGTCATAAACTTCGTAGCAATGGCTCAGTGAAATATCGTTAAACTCACGCCATAATTTATTGCAGTATTCGTCGCCAGATTGTAGTTCAACAACCAGTTTACGGGCGCGAGTCGCAAAGGTTTCTGACTCATCAAAACGCACTTTAGCGGCGCGGTAAAAACTCTCTAAGTCAGCTAGCTCCATTTGTGCTTGCTCACCATTGGCAGCGCGAAGCTCTTCCATGTAGGCCAGCAACATACCAAATTGAGTTCCCCAGTCACCCACGTGATTCTGGCGAATAACCTTGTGTCCTTGAAACTCGAGGGCGCGCACGACACTATCACCGATAATGGTTGAGCGCAGGTGACCCACGTGCATCTCTTTAGCAAGGTTAGGTGATGAATAGTCGACAACAACGGTTTGTTGTTCTGGCAAGCTAACGCCTAAGTGCGCATCGGCTAGCGCTTCCATGAGTTGGTTGGCTAAGGCATTTTCGTCGATGAAAAAGTTGATAAAGCCTGGTCCGGCAATATCCACTTTAGCGACATGGCTAGAGGCCGGTAAGCTGTCGATGATCAGCTGCGCAATATCACGTGGATTTTTACGTGCCGCCTTGGTCAACATCATGGCCAAGTTGGTCGCAAAATCACCGTGGCTTTTATCTTTGGTTCGGTCTACTTGAATTCGCGCGGCAAAATCATCTGGGACGACTTGCTGTTGTTTGAGAGATTCAAGGGCTTGGGCGAGCAAAGATTCAATATGTGATTTCATTGGCGTTTAATCGACAGTTTTCAAGTAAAAAAGATTCAGGGATAACCGCGTATTTTAGCCGTTATCTTAGGTTAATTGCTATCATTTGTTGGCAAGTTTGTCGCTGTTTTTCACCTTTCTGCCGATTAACCTGTCAATCCGCGCAGTATAACCGCTAGATGTTAGCGCAATGTGACACAAATCCTGTTCGGCAGATGGCTTATGATTAGCAAAGTCGCAGCGGCTATAAAAGATCTTGTGGGTCTCTATCAATACTCCAGCGGCACCGTTTGGCGAGTGGTAAGGCATCAATATGCGGTAAGGCATGCTCAAATGCTTGTTGTAACATGTTGCGCTGCTTGGTTTGAAACATCAGCTGCCGGCGATATTTACCGGCTTTTCTATCCATAGGGGCTGGCATCGGGCCTATGACTTCACATTCATCGTTTTGTGGCAATAGTTGCGCTATTTGACTGAGGAAGGCATCGGCATCTTCGGCTTGGTGGGCTTCGGCGCGCAGCAGTATCATATTCCATGCCGGTGGCAGTAGTGCATGCTGTCTTTCAACGAGTTGACCGCGGGCAAATTCGCCATAGCCTTTATGCATCAGCTCGCGCAATATCGGATTGTCGCACTGATGGGTTTGCATGAGCACGGTACCGGGCTTTTTGGCTCTGCCCGCGCGCCCAGAAACCTGAGTATATAACTGGCCAAATCGCTCTGGTGCCCGAAAATCGGCACTAAATAATGCGCCGTCGACATCCAATAGGCCAACTAAGGTCACATCGGGGAAGTGATGCCCTTTTGCCAGCATTTGGGTACCAACCAAAATTTTGTACTCGCCTTTATGGATGGCATTTAAGTGGCTTTCGAGTGCGCCTTTACGACTGGTGGTGTCGCGATCAATGCGGATCACTGGGTGTTTAGGGAACAGTGTTTCAAGTGCGTTTGCTAGTTGTTCGGTACCCACCCCTTGGCCCATTAACATGGTGCTGCCACATTGATGGCATTGTTTGGGGATCGCGTATTGATTGCCGCAATGATGACAGCGGATCTCACCTAAGCCTTGATGAACAGTAAAAAAAGCATCACATCTGTCGCATTCATGTAAGTGGCCGCATTCATGACATAGTAAAGCTGGGGCAAACCCGCGGCGGTTTAAAAATAATAGAACTTGATTACCCGCTTCTAAATGAATGCGCATTTCATTTAGCAAACCATGGGATAAACCGTGTTTTAATGGCTGATTACGAATATCTATGATGCCTTGGCGCACTTTCTCCGCAGGGCCAGCACGCTGACCTAAGGTAAGTTGCTGGTAGCGGCCACTAAGGGCATTTTGTAAGGTTTCCAGTGATGGCGTCGCACTGCCAAGTAATACCGGGATATCTTCAAGATGACCACGCATCACAGCGAGATCTCTAGCGTGGTAGCCGACCCCTTCTTGCTGTTTAAAGCTTGCGTCGTGTTCTTCATCTAAGATGATCATGCCCGGGTAGCGCATAGGGGTAAATAATGCTGAGCGAGTACCAATGATAATGGCGGCTTGCCCGGTTTTGGCTTGGCGCCATGCTTCTAAGCGCTGGTTGTCCGTGAGCCCTGAATGAATGACGGCAACATCAACACTGAAGCGACGTTTAAAGCGACTAATGGTCTGTGGCGTTAGGCCAATCTCAGGCACCAGAATCAGTGCTTGTTTACCTTGTTTTAAAACGGTTTCCAGTAGTGCCAGGTAGACTTCCGTTTTACCTGAGCCGGTCACCCCCTCAAGCAGGCTGGTTCGGTAACCTTGCTGTTGGTTTAAGGTCGCGACCGCGATGGCTTGTTCGGCATTAAGTTGGTGGGGCTCTTCATCGAGTTGAAGCTTATCGCGCCAACTTAAATCGACTTGGTTAAGGCGTTCATTTATCTCAATATAGTGCTTATCGAGTAGCGCTTTAAGTGCGGCTTTACTGAAGTCGAGTTGGTTGAACTCGTCTGCTGATAGCGATTGTTGCTGCAGTTGTTGTAACAGTTTTCGCTGTGCTGGCGCGCGTTTGAGGGTATCGAGTTCGACCTCTTTCCCGCTGGCAGTGACTCGGTAAAAACGTTGACTTGGTGTGTTGATGGCTGCCCCTTTTCTGAGGGCGACAGGCAAAGCTTGCGATAGCATTTGTCCTAGGCTGCAAAAGTAATACCTTGCAGCCCAAGAGGTTAGTTTATAAAGTGACTGTGGTAGCAGTGGCTCGTCGTCGAGAAATTCGCTGACGAACTTCATTTTATTTTCTGCTAGGTCGCATTGATCAGTCTGGGCAATAACAAGTCCAATTAGCTGCTGGCGGCCAAAAGGGACTTTTACCCTTACGCCTTGGACGGCACGCGGTGCGTCTTCAGGGGTTATTTTATAGCTAAAGGATTGTCGCATAGGAACTGGCAGTGCGACTTCAACAAACAAAGACATAAACTTCTAAGCATATTTCGACGATAAAACCAGTGTACCGACACAGATTATCGAGAGCTACTTTTATCTGAACTATGTGATGAATGATAAGTAATGTGGTGCACAAAGTTTATTAAGCACAGCGGTCGTGAGCGGAATTAAGGAAGATATAGGGTCAATGATGAGTATCAACAATCAGTCAATACAGTTTATCGGCAAGGCGTTGTCTGCGGTATTGTTTCTTGTGGTATGTCAAAGCGCCGCAATGGCAAAAGTTACCCATGTGAGTATCAATCAGCAGAGCTTTATTTTAGGTGGCTACCCCAATTTACGTCTTAATATTGTCTCCGAGCACGATAGTTTAGATAAGCTGCAATTTATTGTGCTGCAGTCGTCTGGTGAGGAAAGGTTGATGGTTAAACCCATCAACAATTTTATGCTGCACTTAACCGGTGTGGAAGACATTAACGATCCTGACGCCCAACTGGTTATCAAAGAGCATCGAGTCAACAAGTGGCGTGAAGTGAAGCGGATTGCACTGTTTAACGGTGAAATGAAAATCCCTACCGAATTGAGTGAAACACAAACTGCGGCGGTGGCGCCAGTGGCTAAAAAGCCCCAATCTATTGCTACGGCGAGTCAAGTTGCTGCCCCAGTGGTAATGCAATCCAATGAACATGCTGATTTGAGCTGTCAGTTGCAAACAGAGCCCACGCAGACGCTGTGGCGTATTGGTAGCAACTACGCTAAGCAGTGGCAGGTTAATACTTACGGTGCTATTTTGGCGATATACCAAGCGAATCCCAAAGCCTTTAATAAAGGAAACATTAACAGCTTAAGGGCGGATGTTTTGCTAAACTGTCCGACGACTGCAGTGATAGAGCAATTTGCCAATGGCGCAAGTGCTAAGCAGCAGTTTGAACGTTTAAGCCAAAGTGGTTAGCAAAAAGCACGGGTTAATTTCGATGCTTGTATCTTGTTGGCAGTTGCTGTAATATCCGCCGCCTAATTATTTATTAACTGCATGTGGTGCCTGACTTCGGGTTGGGAGAGCGACATGGCCTTCAACTGAGGTAATCCAAATGAAAGCAGGTATTCACCCTGAATATGCAGAAATCACTGCAACTTGTACTTGTGGTAACGTAATTAAAGTAAATTCAACTGCAGGTAAGCCACTGCACTTGGACGTATGTGGTGCATGTCACCCATTCTACACTGGTACCCAGAAAGTTATGGATACTGGCGGACGTATCGACAAGTTCAACAAGCGTTTCGGTATGCTTGGCAAGAAGTAATTATTACTTCTGTAAAGAACAAGAAAAGGCGCCTAATTGGCGCCTTTTTTATTGGCTAAAATTCTGTGGTTGTCGCTGAGTGTCTAGCGGGATATTTTCGCGCTTGCGCATTAACAGTCGTGTTTTAGCCAATAATGTGGGAGTCTAAGGATTGCCTTAAGTATCTAGGATTTATCATGGTCAGATTGATGGTGTTAGCCAGTATGCTGCTATTTTCGCTCAAGCTAGCGGCGGAAAGTCAGTGCGTGCCTACACAATATGATGAAACTGTGAGCTTAGATTATGTCATTGATGGCGACACTATAGTGTTGAGCGATGGCCGTACGGTGAGGCTCATAGGGGTGAACTCTCCTGAAATTGATAGACAGTACCCTGAATTATCAGAACCCTATGCCAATCAAGCTAGGCAGTTTATGCAGCAGTTATTGCATAAAGGCCAAACATTGCAACTCGCCTTTGATCAAAGAAAGCTCGACCCCTATGGCAGAACGCTGGCTTATGTATACACCGAAAAGGGCCAGCATGTACAAGAAGCTCTGCTGGGTGAAGGCTACGCGAAAGCACGGGTCTATCAAAATGACTATTTCTGGCAATGTTTAAATAGTGTTGAAGCGCTAGCACGTGAAAAGCAGCGTGGTTTATGGAACCATCCAAGTTACCAAGCTAAGCAAATATCACAACTTAACCGCGATGATCGTAATCAGTGGCGTGAAATTCGAGGTACAGTGACCGGCTTTGAAAGAAAAGCTCAACATTTGTGGCTAATAATCGATGAAAAATTTTACGTAGGCATACCTAGAGAAGATTTTCGTAAGTTTAGCAACATTTTGAACCTAAACTTGCTTGAAAGTCCCGTTATTGTCCGTGGTCAGTTGTATTATTCCTACAAAAAGTGGCAGTTAATTAGCTATCATCCCTCGCAGATAAGTTTGGTAAATGAGCCTTAGAACGATTTAGTTCATAATAAACTGAAATTTTCTAATATTTTGTTTAAAAAGTGTGTTGATTCGAGTACATTAGCAGCCTCAGTCACGCTAGCTTAAGGCCGCCATGAAGGCAGCTAGGCACTGCGTTGGCTGTTGACCTCTTCTTCGATACTAATTTGCGCATTTGCAGGATTAAAAAAATGGCCGATTTCCGTCAACAAGCCCTAGATTATCATGAGTTCCCCGTACCAGGTAAAACCGCTGTTAGCCTGACTAAGCCTGCTGCTAGCAGTAAAGATCTGGCGCTAGCGTATAGCCCTGGGGTTGCTGAGCCTGTACGTGAAATTGCTGCCAACCCAGACGATGCCTATCGTTATACCGCTAAAGGTAATACGGTTGCGGTGATTTCTAACGGTACTGCTATTTTAGGACTAGGCAATTTAGGTCCATTGGCATCAAAGCCTGTGATGGAAGGTAAAGCACTGCTGTTTAAGCACTTTGCCAATATTGACGCGACAGATATTGAAGTCAAACACCGTACTACTGAAGAATTTATTAACACGGTTGAAGCCATTGCCGATACTTTTGGCGGCATCAATCTTGAAGATATCAAAGCGCCAGAGTGTTTTGAAATTGAAAAGACCCTGATTGAGCGTTGTAATGTCCCAGTTTTCCATGACGATCAGCATGGTACCGCGATTGTAACCGCAGCGGGCATGATCAATGCGCTTGAAATTCAGGGTAAGAAACTTGAAGAAGCCATTTTTGTTTGTATGGGGGCGGGCGCTGCGGCGATTGCATGTATGACCATGCTAGTTAAGTGCGGTGTGCAACGCGAAAATGTCTACATGCTAGATCGCAAAGGGGTCATTCACACCCGTCGTGATGATATCAACGAATATAAAGCACTGTTTGCTAACAATACTGACAAGCGTACTCTGCAAGATGTGATTAAAGGTGCTGACGCTTTCTTAGGATTGTCAGGTCCAGACGTACTTGGCGCTGAAGACGTGGCATTGATGGCTGATAACCCAGTCATCTTCGCTTGTTCAAACCCCGATCCTGAAATCAAACCTGAATTGGCGCACGACGTCCGTAAAGATTTGATCATGGGTACCGGTCGAAGCGATTACCCTAACCAGGTTAACAATGTGCTTTGCTTCCCATTCATTTTCCGTGGTGCGTTAGATGTACGTGCTTCACAAATCAATGATGAGATGAAGATTGCAGCGGTACATGCCATTGCCGCATTGGCTAAAGAGCCAGTGCCCGCTGATGTATTGGCTGCTTACCCAGATGTTGATTCGCTCACATTTGGTGCAGACTACGTGATTCCTAAACCCATGGATCCGCGTTTACTGTCTAATGTTGCTAAGGCCGTAGCTCAAGCTGCAATTGATTCTGGCGTTGCGGCTATCGACAGCCTACCTGAGAACTATATGGCATAACGGTAAAGCTGTGATTGAAAAAAGGGCCCGCGAGGCCCTTTTTTATTGAGGCGGTAACTATTTCTTTGTATGGTGATACTTTACGCTAGCAAAGTCGCTAGTATTAGTTGAATCAATCGTTTGAGGTTACTGAGTTCAAGGAGCGACCTTTTCGATTACAATAACAATAATAATGCAGGATGCGGCGATGAAATTGACTCAAATGTTAACCCGCAAGTTGACCAGTTTTTGGCTACTATCATTAGTTGCCGTGGCATGCATCTTTTTACTCACTGCCAGTTTGAGTTTTGTGCAGCTAACCTATAAGTTTCAGCAGCAGAAAGTCGACGAAATTCAAAGCTTACTTGGCCAACATTCAGCGCAGCAACTGTCTCAGCCCCATGAGTTATCACAGTGGTTGCCACAGATACTACAAGCGTTTCAGACTCAAAATTTTGTACTTTATGAAGGTGAACAACGTGTTTACCACTACCAGGCTGAAGTACAACATCTCAGTAGCGTGAGTTATCAAAGAAACTTGCTGACGCCCGCCAACTACAGCATGGAATTAACCCTGCCTAAACCGTTCTTGCTGCACGACATTAGTATGTATGAAGTGATTTTATTGCTGGTCGGTTTGATAGCTACAGCCCTATTAGTGATGTGGGGTTACCGTTGGTTGGCGTTGGAGTTAGAGGGCGTTGAAGATTTGGCAAAGCGTAGTCATTTAATTTTATCGGATGACTATGACAAAGCCTTAGCGGAAACTGGTCATGGTAGGCCAAGAATGATTAATCGCGCCCTCACTAAAATGCTGCTTGAACTTGACGATGCAGAAAAGCAGCGTGCTCGTTTTGATCAGTTTATTCGCTCCAATACTTTTCTGGATCCCGAAACCGGCATAGGTAATCAACTATTTCTCAAAAATCGTCTCGATGCCTTGAGTAACGATGCCGGCATGTTGGCACCCGGTGTGCTGTATTTGCTAGAAATGGCAGACCTTGACCTGTTACAACAAGATTTAGGCGAGGAGCCCGTTAATGAGATGCTGGGGCAAGTCATTGCCGCAATAGGCCAGGTACTCGATGGTCAAGCCAACAGTATTTTTTCACGGCGTAGCCAGAATCAATTTGCCCTAGTGGTGCCACAAATCTCTCTGCAGGATACAGAAAAACTCGCCAACAAACTGCTTAAAGTTTGCCAAGCTCAGCTCAGTGATGAACTGCTTAAACAGCAAGACTTTTTCCATATCGGGGTGGCGTACTTTAAGGTTGGCGACAATAAGACGCAATTAGTTGAAGAAGCTGAAATGGCATTACGGGCGGCGCAATTTCAGGGCAGTTCCAACTGGTTTATGTACGACAAAGGCGCAGTTGATGAAGGTTTTGCTAAAGGCTCAGTACGTTGGCGCAGCTTCCTTGAATATGCATTAGTGAACAAGCGTGTGGTGGCTTTTTCGCAACCTGTTGTGGATAGCGATATGCAAACTCACCACCTCGAAGTCTCGTCTCGGCTGCGTGACAATCAGGGGACACTGGTGCGGGCGACGCTATTTTTGCCGATGGCCATCAAATGTGGCCTAACACCTCAAATCGAACGACAAGTGATAGAAACTGTGTTGTTTGACCTGCTTAATGCCAGCAAAGATGGCATGAGTTATAGCATCAATTTAAGTCTCGACACTTTGACCAGTCGTGCTTTTGTGCGTTGGCTTAGAACCACCTTACTTGAGTATCGGCATCTAACCTCAAGGCTCATTTTCGAAATCAATGAAGATATTATTGTTAATCATACTGAAAGCTTAAAAGGGACGCTGGATATGATTAATAAAATGGGTGCCCGTTTGTGTGTGGATCGAGTTGGACTACAGGTTGTCAGTACTCAATACATCAAAACTTGCCAGATCGACCTGATCAAATTACATCGATCAATTGTGAGTCAGATTCATTTAAGGCAGGAAAATCAGTTGTTTGTGAGGAGCTTGATTGGTGGGCTCTATCGTACAGAGGTACAAGTTTTTGCTGAGGGTGTGGATGTGTTTGAAGAGTGGCAGACATTAAAGATCCTCGGTGTGAGTGCCGCGCAAGGCTCGCTATTTAGTGACCCGGTTGAAGAGATTTAAGCCATGCAACATTTCGATAGTATGTTGTGGGCTTGTGACTATTGAGTTAGAGGGCTATCTTAAGAGATATAATATAGAAGCATTATTGGTTTTTTCTATAAAATTATAAGATTAGTCGTTACAATAACTGTATCGTTTTTTGACGCTTTACCTAAGCAAGTGTTACTAAAATGGTTCACCGTTTTACCCAGTATTGTACGCAACAGTCATTTTTAGCCAATTAGACTCTTTATCTCGAGTTGAGACGGACGGGCAATTTTTAAATGGATAAAAGCCTTTTTAATAAGTTAGCTTTCTGGAAGAAAACAGGGCAACAGCTTGATGTTGGCCTGTATTTGACCGAATCGGCCCTACATGTTTTTCAGCCCGCTAATGATACGCTTGCTGAGAGTTATCATAGTTTTGCATATACTGCGGATCCTAGTGAGGCGTTTAGTGCCATGCAACAAGCGCTGGGGGCTACCCGTGCTCAGTTAGTTCTCAATCCTAGCTTCTACCAATTATTGTTAGTCGACAAACCCGCCGTTGATATTGAAGAGATGAATCAGGCGCTAATTTGGTCTGTCAAAGATATGGTCACAATCGCGGTGGCTAACATTCATGTCGACTACTTCGAAGCCCCCGAAGTGAGTAGCAATAAGCTGACCGCAGTCGTAGCTGATAAAGCGGTGTTAGGTCAATTGGTCACCGATGCCAATCAACATGGTATCGATATTGTGGGAATTTCTATCGAAGAGCTCGCGATCAGCAATCTGTTTATCGATGATACTCAACCTAAACTTGTGCTGTGTCACCTACCTGAGCATGAGCTGCTGTTAACTGTGGTGCGCCAAGGTAAATTGTATATGCAACGTCGGGTTCGAGGTTTTAGCGGATTAGATAAAGTGACCCAAGAAGAGCTTGGTTTTGGCATGGCAGATAACCTAAGCCTAGAGATCCAACGATCGATGGATTTCTTTGAAAGTCAGCTAAGGCAGTCTCCGGTTGCATCAATTGAGCTGGTAATGGGTGGGCAAGCACAAGCATTAGCCCAACTGCTCGCTGGCAACTTTAACCAAACAGTCAATGTGGTCGCTGCCAACAGCATTGATCAATTACTTGCCCAATTAGCCTTTGCCGAGTTTGCTCGCGCAGATGAAGTTTCAGAAGAGGTTGCTGCATGAGCCAGAAACTCAGGGTAAACCTGTTTGATAAATCCTTGCTACCAAAACAGTTACGTTTATCTTTTCAACGTCTAGCGGTGGGCAGTGGCGCCTTGTTATTGCTATTTGTTGTCGCGATTGCGCTTGCGTGGCAAAGCGTCAATAGCCTGCAGGCAGATAAAGCACAGTTAACTAGCACTAAACGACAGTTTGACCAACAAAAGCAGCAGCTTGAGATGCAGTTAGCAGCTCGTAAGCCCGATGCAAGACTGGTTGATACGGTTGAGTTAAAAGGCCAGCAGCTTGAACTCAAACGCTTGCTGTTGAAAGAGTTAAGTCAGCGTGAAGCCCTGACTAGCCAAGGTTATTCTTTGTTGCTGACGGATCTGGCTCGGGTGGCGGATAACAGTATTTGGCTTAGTCGTATTCGTGTTAATGAAGATAAGTATGTGTTTGAAGGCTTTAGTGTCGACCCCAATGGTGTACCGCAGTGGGTTGAGCGTTTACGCACGACAGAAACCTTGAAAGGTCATGCTTTTGCAGCGATGACAATGAGCCGTGGTGAGGGGCAACCATTAGGTTTTACTTTGACCAGTGACGCGACTGAGGAGTCTCAGCCATGAAGCAACTTTGGTTAAGCTGGGGCGAGAAGTTTGACGTACTGACTCAGCGTGAAAGAGGGATGATCGCGGCTGCGGCATTGATTGTTATTGGCATGCTGTGTTACTTGCCACTGGAGTCGAAACTACTTGAACGCCAAAAATTGCAACGCTCGATCAGCGCGTTGCAAAACGAAAATAAGGTGTCAGCAGAGCAGGTGGCGTTATATCAACAGCAGTTGGCACTGGACCCTAATACCGATTATCGTCAAAGATTGCAGGCTATAGAAGAGCAAACCCAAGCATTGGATGAGCAATTGACTTTCCAAATGGTTGATATGGTTCCTGCTGATAAAATGCCGGTACTACTGAGTGAGCTACTGGGCAAGGTTAAAGGGGTTAAGCTTCAAGAGTTTGCTTCTATTGCACCGGTGCCGTTACTTGAAGTGGGTGAACAGGATAAAAAATTAAATTTATACAGTCACGGTATTCGTATGGTGTTGCAAGGTGACTACTTTGCGACGCTTAAGTTTATTGAAGCGGTAGAAGCCATGCCCAACAAGCTGTATTGGAAGCAACTTGATTACACAGTGGCGGATTATCCTGATTCGAGTGTGGTATTAGAACTCTATACATTAAGTATAAATAAGGACTTTATCAGTGTTGCTAAAAGCGATTAACAGCATAACGCTGTCGATATTAGTGCTGCTATCAGTGACCACAGAGGCGCAATCGCTGCGGGATCCTACTCGGCCTTCAGCAAGCTTTTATCAACAGCAGAGCGAAGCGAGTTCGGTTGGTGGTTCTGCGCTGGTACTACAAAGTACTGTGGTGTCAGGCAAAAATGCATCTGCAGTGATTAATAATAAAATGTACCTTGTAGGCGAACGCGTTCAGGGAGTCATTATTGCAAAGATACAGTCTGACAGTGTCACGTTTGCAGATGGCAGAAAATTGCATATGTACCAAGCAATAACAGAGATTAAGGGACAATAATTAGATGACGGTTTATAAAATTATCACTCCAATGCTGGCGTTGGCATTAGTGGGTTGTCAAAGCACCGACAGACCCCAACCCGTCGAGTCTAAAGCGGCACTGTCAAAGTCGGTTGAACAGACGCAAACTCAAGCGGCAACACCGCCGCCAGCAATGATGCCAGATTCAGTGCAAAGAGAGTTGTCATCTCAGTCGTTATTGTCTGGCCTAGAGCCAAGAATGCAGACCGAGCGACGGTTTGATGTATCAGCCCAAGACGTCGATGCCAAACTGTTTTTCCCAAGCTTAGTGCAAGGCACGCCACTGAGTGTGGCAGTGCACCCTGCCGTTACGGGGAGCATCTCTTTATCACTAAAAGCGGTGACGTTAAGTGAGGCGATTCAGGTTGTCGAAGATATTTATGGTTATGAAGTTAGTCGTGAAGGCCGAATTTTACGGATTTTCCCTGCGGGCATGCGCACTGAGACCTTCCCATTAAATTACTTGTATATGGAACGTCACGGGTTGTCGCTGACATCGGTTAATTCTGGGCGTATTTCAGATAACAACAATAACTCTTCAAATAGTAGCAATAGCAATAACAACAGCAATAGTAACAATAGCAGTAACAACAATAGTGGCAGTGACTCGTCAAGCTCCAACAGCAATGAAACCACAAACGGCACGTTTATACGCTCTAAAACCAAAACTGATTTTTGGGGAGAGTTAAAAGAAACGCTAGTGTCAATTGTGGGTGATACCGGCGGCGGTCGCCAAGTTGTGGTAACCCCGCAAGCCGGTTTAGTGACTGTCCGTGCTTACCCTAACGAGCTACGCCAGGTACGTACCTTCTTGCAAACCGCTGAAACTCATCTGCAACGTCAGGTGATTCTCGAAGCTAAAGTATTAGAAGTCAGATTGTCAGATGGCTACCAGCAAGGTATCCATTGGGAAAGTGTACTAGGCCACGTAGGCGATACCAATATTGAGTTTGGTACATCGCCAGCTGGCGATGGTATTGGCGATCTGATCACCAGTGCGATTGGTGGAGTGACGTCGCTCCAAGTTACCGGTTCAGATTTTAGTACCATGATCAGTTTGCTTGATACCCAAGGCGATGTTGATGTGTTGTCTAGCCCAAGAGTTACCGCGTCAAATAACCAAAAAGCGGTGATTAAAGTGGGTACGGACGAGTATTTTGTTACCGATGTTTCCTCTACAACTGTGGCGGGTACCACACCAGTGACCACACCAGAAGTGGAGCTCACGCCATTCTTTTCCGGTATTGCATTAGATGTAACGCCGCAAATTGATGCTGACGGCAATATTTTATTGCATATTCACCCATCAGTTATTGATATTAAAGAGCAAACTAAGTCGATTAAGATTTCAGACAGCACCCTAGAGCTGCCGTTAGCACAGAGTGATATTCGTGAATCAGATACTGTGATTAAGGCTAAAACTGGCGATGTGGTGGTGATCGGTGGCTTGATGAAGAGCGAGAATATCGAGTTAGTTTCTAAAGTCCCATTGTTAGGCGATATTCCGTTAATTGGCGAAGCGTTTACCAACCGAGCTAATTCGCTGCAAAAAACTGAGCTAGTGATCTTATTAAAACCTACGGTTGTCGGCGGTGATACTTGGCGTAACGAGTTGCAACGCTCTAAAGAGTTGCTTGATCGCTGGTATCCAGAGGAAACTCAGGAGCAATAAGCCTTGTATTTGCAACATTTTGGGTTGGCGGAAACGCCATTTTCATTAACCCCTAATACCGGGTTCTTTTTTGGACTCGCGCCCCACGTTGAGGCATTGCAAGTATTACAAACCGCGCTACAAACCGGTGAAGGTTTTATCAAAGTCACCGGTGAAGTGGGCACAGGTAAAACCCTGATATGTCGAAAGCTCATTAATGAGTTACCGAAACGTTTTCATTGTGCCTATTTGCCGAACCCCTACTTAACGCCTGATGAGTTACGTTGGGCAGTGGCGGCTGAGTTGGGCTTAAAATACTCTGCCAATATCGACCAGCAGCAGCTGACCAGTTTGATCCAGCAGCAGTTAATGGCACTGTCGGCGCATGGACATTCGATTGTGCTGGTTCTCGATGAAGCGCAAGCGTTGCCTGACGAGAGCTTAGAGGCACTGCGTTTGTTTACTAATCTTGAAACAGAGAGTCGTAAGTTGTTGCAAGTGGTGCTGTTTGCCCAGCCGGAACTCGATGAACGCTTAAGTTTGAAAAAGTTTCGTCAGCTAAGACAACGTATCACGTTTAGCTATCAGTTAAGGCCGTTAACCGATGATGAGGCGCAGGCTTATCTGCACCATAGATTGCGAGTGGCGGGTCACCAGTCTGGCGAACTCTTTTCGGCTCGCAATAGCCGTTATCTCGCCAAGTCTGCCAGAGGGATTCCACGCTTGATTAACATATTGGCTCACAAGGCATTATTGGTGGCCTTTGGCGAAGGTGCGAGCAATATTGATAAGAAACATATTAAAGCTGCGGTTATTGATACAGAAGATGCCGAGCATAGCGCCAAAGTATTTTGGCCTTGGATCGTGGTGCTCACGGTAATTATTAGCGCGATTTTAGCCAGCCAGTTTTGGCGTGGGGGCACAATATGAGCGTTATTAATACCATGCTCAAAGATTTAGATAAGCGTCAGCAAGGACATCCCGTTGAAGATGTCGTCAATGCTCCGCTGCAATACCATAGTAAGCCCAGCAGCCGCCTACCTTGGATTTTATTGGCACTGGTCAGCTTGTTATTACTCATTGGTGTGGTGATTAACTGGCAACAACTACAGCAAATCAAGCTGCAAACTCAAACTGACAGCCTAGCATCTGCTCAACCTGCGAGTCATCCCGTCGCTAAAGAGCCTTTAGCCGATCAAGAGCCTTTAGCAGGACAAGAGCCTTCAGCTAATCAAGAGCCCTCAGCGGCAGCGAGTAAGTCCTTGGCGGGTAAGGAGCCCTCAGCAGGAAAAGAGCCTTTAGCGGTTAAAGAACCCTCAGCGGACAAAGAGCGCTTAGCGGGTGATCCGATCCCGGCGAGTAAAACGCTTCCTAATACTGAAGAGTCTGTCGTCAAGCAAACACAGCCTGACAATCAACGGCAGACCGATGACCCCGCGCCGACACTAAAGGTAGCAGAGCGCCCAGATAGGCAACAAATCGAGGTTACTGCTCCAGTTGAAAAGCAGCCCATTACAACTAAACAATCTACAGCGGCGGTTGTGAGCTCTCCCCGTGCCAATAGCTCTGTTGCTAACTCACCACGTGCAACTGGCACTATGGCGGTAAAAGAGGTCAAACTCACCAATGCACAATTGGCTAACAAGCGTTTAGCCTTGGGGACAGAGGCTGAAAATCAAGGATTGCAACCCGATGCTGAGCTGTATTATGCCGAGGCGCTGCAGCTCAATAATGGTTTGCATCAGGCGCGTAAACAACTGGCTGCACTATATTATGGTCAAGGGCAGTTATCGTTGGCGGTACAAATTCTAAATCAGGGCATTACCTTGTATCCACAACACTACGAATATGCATTGTTAGCGGCTAAGGTTTATGAAGCGGGCGAAAGTTATGAACTGGCGTTAGATGCATTGAGCCGAGTGCCAGATCAAGCTGGCTATTTAAAGCAAAAGCTGACACTACAGAGTGTACTCGCACAGAAATCTCAGCAGTATTCGTTATCGGCAGACAGCTATCGTCAGTTAGCGCGTATGGAGCCGCAACAAGCACGTTGGTGGATGGGGCTAGCTTATGCACTAGATGCCCAGCAAGATTATGTCTCGGCAAAAGCCGCCTATCAGCAAGCATTATCGCAACGTGGTTTATCAGGTGAGGCGGTCAATTATATTGAATCTCGCTTAGCGCAGTTAGGAGAAATTGAGTGAAACCAAAGTTAAAGATGCGCCTGGGTGATCTGCTCGTACAAGAGCACATCATCAGTGAAGCTCAATTGATGCAAGCCCTCAGTGAGCAAAAGAACTCCGGTAAAAAGCTTGGCCGTACCTTGATTGATCTCAACAGTATTACTGAAGAGCAATTACTGCAGTTCTTGTCGCAACAGCTCAACATTCCATTTTTAGATATCAGCAGGCGTCCGATTAAACCTGAGGTCGTCAATCTGTTACCCGAGGTGCAAGCCCGTCGCTACCGTGCTTTGGTAGTAGAAGATAACGATGATAGCGTTTTGGTTGCCATGAGTGACCCTGCCGATCTGCAGGCGATGGATAACCTTGAAGAGCAATTGATGCCGAAGCGGTTAACCATTGCAGTAGTAACAGAAAGCCAGCTACTCGATGCCTTTGACAATCTGTATCGTCGTACCGATGAAATTGCCCAAATTGCCGGTAAGTTAGAAGAAGAGTATGCAGCTGATGATCAATTTGATCTGGCGAGCTTAACCGATGCCGATAGCGACAATGAAACCACAGTTGTTAAGCTACTGCAGTCTATTTTTGAAGATGCAGTGCAAATGCGGGCGTCTGATATTCATATTGAGCCCGGTGAAAAAGTGTTGCGTATTCGGCAACGTATTGATGGCCAGCTCCAAGAGAATACTCTGCCCGAGGCCAATATTGCTGCGGCCTTAGTACTGCGCTTAAAGCTGATGGCTGGACTGGATATTTCAGAGAAACGATTGCCACAAGATGGTCGTTTTCACATGGAGATCAAAGGGCATAAGATTGACGTGCGTATGTCGACCATGCCGATTTATCATGGCGAGTCAGTGGTTATGCGTTTGCTTGATCAGTCGGCAGGTCTACTGACCCTTGACGAGACCGGTATGCCGGCAGATATTTTGGCGCGGGTACGAAAGCAGATTAAGCGTCCCCACGGCATGTTACTGGTTACCGGCCCAACGGGTAGCGGTAAAACCACAACCTTGTATGGGGTGTTGAGTGAACTCAATACCGCCGATCGAAAAATTATTACCGTTGAAGATCCGGTGGAATACCAGTTGCCACGGATCAACCAAGTGCAAGTTAATCATAAAATTGGTCTCGACTTTTCTAACGTACTGCGTACGACCTTGCGTCAAGATCCCGATATTATTATGGTCGGTGAGATGCGTGACCAAGAAACCGTTGAGATAGGTTTACGAGGTGCACTAACGGGCCACTTTGTCTTATCCACTTTGCATACTAACGATGCCGTAACCAGTGCGTTGCGTTTACTTGATATGGGCGCTGCGAGTTATTTGGTGGCGAGTGCGCTAAGGGTGATCATTGCACAGCGCCTTGTTAGACGTGTATGCCAGAACTGTACCCAAGATTATACGCTTAGCCAGCAAGATAAAGTCTGGTTAGGCACCGTCAGTAAAATGGATTTCTCCCAGGCGACCTTCAAAATAGGCCAAGGCTGCCAGCACTGTAATGGCAGTGGTTATCGCGGCCGTATTGGTGTGTTTGAAATTTTAGAGCTTGATGATGAGATGATAGATGCAATGCGTACGGGTAATCCGCAAGACTTTGCTAGAGCTGCCCATCAAAGTCCAAACTTCACCCCGTTAGCGGAGTCGGCGTTGAACTACCTAGCCCAAGGGATGACCACCATAGAAGAGGTGGCCAAATTGGTAGAAGATGTGTCGGATATTGCGACGCCGCTATCTGATGAAGTCTTTGCTAAGCAAGGGCTTGAGGAGTAATCATGCCGATATATCAATATCGAGGTCGCAACGCACAAGGCCAGCAGGTGACTGGCGAGCTAGATGCGTCTAATGAAAGTGCCGCCGCCGATCAATTGATGTCCCGGGCTGTGATTCCGCTAGAGCTCAATGAAGCTAAACCTAAACGCGACTTTGATATAACTAGCTTGTTTAGAGGTAAAGTTGGCTTAGATGAGTTACAAATATTTACTCGGCAAATGTACTCGTTGACCCGTTCTGGCATCCCTATTCTACGTGCTATTGCTGGGTTGTCAGAAACGACGCATTCAAAGCGAATGAAAGATGCACTCAATGATATTTCTGAGCAATTGACATCGGGTCGCCCACTTTCATCGGCAATGAATCATCACCCTGATGTGTTTGATGCCTTATTTGTGTCTATGGTACATGTGGGTGAGAACACTGGTCGCTTAGAAGACGCCTTCATTCAGTTATCTGGATATATTGAGCGTGAGCAAGAAACTCGCCGGCGGATCAAAGCGGCGATGCGTTATCCAATCTTTGTGCTGATTGCCGTAGCGCTGGCCATGGTGGTGCTTAACATCATGGTGATACCTAAGTTTGCTGATATGTTCTCCCGCTTTGGTGCTGACCTACCTTGGGCTACTAAGCTGCTGATCAACACCTCTAATTTCTTCGTTAACTATTGGCATTTAATGTTAGTGGCGTTGGCTGGCATATTTGTGGGTATTCGCTATTGGCACAGCACCGAGAATGGCGAGAGACAGTGGGATCGCTGGAAACTGAAAATACCGGCAGTGGGCAGCATTATTGAGCGTTCAACTCTGTCGCGCTATTGCCGCAGTTTTTCAATGATGTTGACCGCGGGTGTGCCAATGACCCAAGCGCTGAGTCTAGTGGCTGATGCGGTGGATAACGCTTATATGCATGACAGTATTGTCGCTATGCGCCGAGGCATTGAGTCCGGTGATTCTATGTTACGGGTTTCCAATCAAAGTGGCTTATTTACCCCGCTGGTATTGCAAATGGTTGCGGTGGGAGAAGAGACAGGCCAGATTGACCAACTACTTAACGATGCGGCAGACTTTTATGAAGGCGAGGTCGATTATGACCTTAAGAACTTAACGGCCAAACTCGAGCCGATATTGATCGGTTTTGTCGCCGGTATTGTATTGATACTGGCATTGGGTATTTATCTGCCTATGTGGGATATGCTCAACGTGGTTAAGGGCGGTCAATAGTATGGGGCGCCCGTAACCATGCAACAACAGCAAAAAGCCGATGGCGAATTAATGCAGGTGTATGCCAAATTGGTGGCATTAATTTTGCTGTTGATTGTATTGGCGATATTAGGATTCCGTTACTTAGGTTCGGTTCAGCAAGTGTCGGCTCAAGGCTTAGTCGTTGAACATACAAGGTTATTAAACGTGTTGGGTATGATTAAGGCGCAATGGTTAGCCAAAGGCCGACCCGAGATGATGCGGTTAGACTGGCAGTTTACTGACGTGACCGATGGCCAAGATCAGCAGCTTGTTAAGATAAGCTACGGTGGTTGGCCAACCGTTAACAATGTGAATGAATCGAGTTGTGAGCAATTATGGCAACAATTATTGGGCGGTGACACCCGCTCGCAACAAATTGTAATTGAGGTCGGCCCAAAAAGAGATGTTTGTAGCTATATTGCTAACAACAACGATCGAATAAGTTATCAGCTCACATCCGGGCGTGTAATTTTTTTGACTAATGAGGAAATTTAGTCAATTCAAAGGTTTCTAAAATTGAGTTAACTGTTAGAATTATGAAATATCATATGGGGGTTTTATAAATGCATTTAAGTAAGTTAGCTAAAAAACAATCGGGATTCTCGTTAATTGAACTCGTGATTGTCATTGTGATTCTAGGCTTATTGGCTGCAACGGCTATTCCACGTTTTCTAAATGTCACTGAAGATGCAGAAGATGCCAGTGTTGATGGTGTTTCAGGCGGTCTTGCTACTGCTGTTGGCTTTGTTCGCGCCCAGTGGGAAGTTGATGGTCGCAATAACAACAGTGTTATTCTTGATGGTACCAGTGTATCGCTGGATACACGCTTTGGTTTTCCTACGGGAACCGGCGCCAATGGTACTGATGTTACCGCTATGAATGACAACCGCTGTCAGCAGGTATTTAACAGTATTTTACAAAGCCCACCACGCAACGTGCAATACACCGAAGATGCACGTGACCAGCGTTATACCGTAAGATTCTTAGACGGTGTCGGTGGAGATGCAACAGATCTTAATGGCGATACCGTAACGGGTATTGATTTGTGTGTATACCATCAAGTTGCGTCACTTGCTTTAGATCAAACTACTGGCGTGGCTTCACCTACACCTGATTTGAATGTGGGTAAGGGTATTACCTATAACCCTGGTACTGGCACAGTAGTGAGTTTTACTAACTAAGCTATTTATTATTTGCGCGTAGCATTTTTGAGGAAATATCATGAATAAGCAAAACGGTTTCACGCTTATTGAATTAGTTGTAGTGATTATTATTTTAGGTATTTTAGCGGTGACCGCTGCGCCTAAGTTTATTAACTTGCAATCGGATGCGCGTGCATCAACTGTGCAAGGTGTAAAAGGTGCGCTGCAAGGGGCTAATACCTTGGTTTATTCAAAGGCGGCTATTCAAGGTAAAGAAAACACTACTGGTACAGTTATCATCGATGACTTAGGCGATGCCGATGATACAAATGACATCACTGTGACGACTGCATTTGGTAATTTAGATAGCAGTGCAACGGTTGCAGATGTAGTGACTAACCTTGAAAAAGCATTAGATATGCAGTTTCAAGCGCTTGCTGATGACACAACAGCAGTGACTACCGAAGAGTGGGGCGTTCGCTCTACGGCGACAACATTTAAGTTAGTACCACAAGGAAAAACCGCTTCTAGTACGACTGCCGATGCTTGTCACCTACTATATACTCAAGCCGGTTCAGTCTCTCAACCAGCACAATATGCAGTTGTGGATACAGGCTGTTAATAGGAAATATAAATATGAGAAATAATCAATCGGGTTTTACGTTAATTGAGCTGGTTGTAGTGATTATTATCTTAGGTATTTTAGCGGTGACCGCTGCGCCTAAGTTTATCAATCTACAATCTGATGCGCGTGCATCCACTGTTACTGGTTTAGAAGCTGCTGTTAAAGGCGCCGATAGTTTGGTTTATTCTAAATCGCTTATCGCGGGTAATGAAAAACAAGCAAGTGGTGGCAATAATCCACCTTCAGTTGTGGTAGATTCAGTTCCAAACAGCGTATTGTTGAATTATGGTCACGCTATAGGGGCCTGGACTGGTAGCTTGGAGCACATGCTAGATATCAATGTGTCACTCGAATCAGCTGATGATGATAACACTGAGTGGGTATACGATACCGCAACTGGTATTGTTTACTTCTATCCA
Source organism: Shewanella waksmanii ATCC BAA-643 (assembly GCF_000518805.1). GTDB lineage: Bacteria > Pseudomonadota > Gammaproteobacteria > Enterobacterales > Shewanellaceae > Shewanella > Shewanella waksmanii. Next base: position 237,988 of record NZ_KI912497.1, on the reverse strand, counting down.
CAAGGGGTGGTAAGCCCACTAGCAGGCACAGATCCTGGTACCTGCTATGTTAAATATGAAAATGCGTTAACGAGTGCCACAGCCGGTACGTTTGATATTTCAAGTGTTACTACCGGTTGCTAAGTAACCAAATGGAATAAATAAAAAGCCTGCTGATGCAGGCTTTTTTGTTAGCAAAATCCATCAACAAGTTGATGATTTGTAGCGAGTTACCGAGTTCTATATTAAGCTAGGTTTACTGGGTAATAAAAAGGAACGGATTATGGGCAACAAACAAGGCCAAGGTTTTACGCTTATTGAGTTGGTGGTAGCGATCATCATCTTAGGTATTTTAGCTGTTGTCGCCGCACCTAAGTTTATTAATCTACAAAGTGATGCAAGAGCCTCAACCCTCGATGGTGTCAAGGGCGCACTGCAAGCGGCGAACACTTTAGTGCTTTCCAAGGCGAGCATCCAAGGTCTTGAAACTGAGGGCAACCAAGATGTCGAACTGTCTTCGGGTGTTTTTATTGAACTTGACTATGGCTACATTAAAAGCTTTGGTGATGAACAAACAACCATAGATAACTTAGAGCTGGCAATGGACATGACGTTCGAGTTGCTAACCAGTAACGGAGTTCTAGCTACAGAGGACTGGGGGCTGCGCTCTACCGGAAATACCTTTACGATTGTGCCTAAAGGTAAAGCAGCTAATGGGGATTGCCGACTTGTTTACAATGAGGCCGAAGAGGATGCCGGCGTGATCACCCCGCCTAGTTATGAGGTACTCGAAACTGGCTGCTGATAGCGTCATAAATATCAAGCCGTCAAGAATGAGTTAGCCTTATGATATTTTGCATCGCTTAAGGCCCCAGTAATATAGGTTAAGCCATTATTTTACGTATAAAAACTTAACCGAGTTTGGCATACTAACAGCAAGCTCAATTGGGGGGAGCGCGTAGTCAACAGATCATGAAGCAGTCATTGCATACAGGCTTTACTTTAGTGGAGCTGGTGACCACCATTATTCTAATCGCAATTCTTGCGGTGACGGTATTACCGCGATTATTTACCACGTCAAATTACAGTGCGTTTACTCTGCGTGATGAGTTTATTGCTGAGCTGCGAAAAGTGCAGTTAATGGCGATGAACAATCAAGATCGTTGCTATCGTATTAATGTCGATGACAGCCAGTACCAAACTTTAGTATTGCAGTCTGATTGCGCCACCTCTGTTAGAAATCGTGATCCACAACCTTTGCACAACGGCGCAAGCTTGAAGCTTAGTGGTGCGACAAACTTTGCTTTACAGTTTACTACCAGTGGCACAATAACCGCTTGCGCGGGCGGTTGCAGTATCGATGTTGTGGCTGATGACAGTTTGACTTTGACGATCGAAAGTCAGGGGTACATTCATGGGCGTTAGCAAGCTTGAGCAATCAAATAACGGGTTTACGTTAGTTGAGCTCGTTGTAGGCATGGTGGTGATTGGTATCGCGATGGTGATGCTTACCAGTATGTTATTTCCTCAGGCTGAGCGAGCCAGTGAGACTTTACATCGAGTTCGCTCTGCTGAGTTAGCTCATTCGCTATTAAATGAGATTTGGGCCAAACGTTATGATGGCAATACTAATGCTAATGGTGGCGTGCCTGCCTGTGATGCCGTCGCAAACTTAGATTTAGGGATACCCGCAGGCTTACCTTGTACCGATGAAGTTGATTTTGGCGATGGCGGCGGCAGTATCGCAAGAAATGATTTTAACGATGTTGATGACTACCATGGTTTGAATCAAGCCAGCTTGATGCTTAACTCCACTGAAAGCTACGCTTCGCAATATCCAAACTATGAACTGGCGGTGTCAGTGACTTACCCATACGGTGATAAAAGCGCCAAACTGATCGCCATTGATGTCACAACGCCAAGCGGTGAGTTAATTCGTTTCAATGCTGTCAGGAGTAATTACTGATGGTGAGATTAACGCGTAGACCTCAACCATTTAAATTATCCAGTCAGGGTTTTACCTTGGTAGAAATGGTGACTGTGATTATCATTTTGGGGATATTGGTTATTGGAGTGAGTAGTTTCATTTTGTTGGGTACGCGTATTTTTGTCGACTCAACATCGGTTGACCAAGTGTTAAGTCAAAGCCGCTTCGCCATTGAGCGCATGACCCGCGAAATACGTAATGCGCTGCCACAAAGTATCCGGGTGGCAAGCAATGGGGCAAATTATCAATGTATCGAGTTTGTGCCTATCACGGCGAGTGCATCATACACCCAACTGCCAATATCACCTTTTACTGCCAGTGAAACAGCCAGTGTGATGCTGCCGCAAGTTCCTTTGTCATCTGCTGACCAAATGGTGGTGTATCCATTAAGCTCTGCTGATATTTATGAGGCCGATCCAAGCGCCGCAACTGGGCGAGTTTTTAATGTGAAGTCAATTGCTGCCAATACCATTACTTTTGACCAAGCAGTCCAGTTTGAAGAAGCATCGCCACAATCGCGGTATTTTATGATTGCTGATGCGGTGAGTTATTGTTTTGAAAGTGATGGTGCCATTCGCCGCTATCAAGGTTACAACAAATTTAATCAAGATCAGCCAGGCCCCGCAGTGATGGGAAATGGGGTGCTAATGGCGGAAAACGTGGTGAATAATATAAGCTCACAACCGCCGATTCATTTTACCAATGCCACTTTAAGAAATAATGCTGTGGTGCAACTGACGCCGCTGTTTAGCGTGAACTTACAAGAGTTCCAATATCAACATCAAGTGCAGGTGGTTAATGTCCCATAGCTATCAGCGTAGTCGATTATCTCGCTCTCAGGCGATGACTAAGGTTCATGGTCAGCGTGGTAGCGCCTTGGTCATTGGTATTTTTATTATTACCGTGATGTTTTTGATGTCGGCGACTTTAATTAATGTTGTCCGTGATGCCGATGAGCAGGTCAACCTGGAAGTGTGGGGAACGCGAGCGTTAGCGGCGGCTAACAGCGGTGCCGATTTTGCCCTGTCACAATTGTTGCCGATTGACGGCAGTACAGGCACTTGCGCGTTAAATCAAACCTGGACACCGCCTAACGAGATGGGTTTTGCCAATTGCAGCGTAACTTATAGCTGTGTAGTACAAAATTTTGATAGTCAAACTCAGTATCGCATCACCAGCCGTGCTTCTTGTGAGAGCAGCGGTTGTGCCAGTGGCGCAGAAGATTGCTTGCGAGTGAGCCGCGAAGTGGAGGTGCAGGCCCGTGAATAAGCCATTATTAGCCATCATAGCGCTGGTTTGTTTGTTGCCATTTTCGGTCATGGCTGTCCCTCAGTGTGACGAGATTTTTACCGACCCACCTAGCGGTAATCACTTTCCTAATGGCATGCAGCCACCCAGTGATATTGGCCCGTCATTGGGAAATTTAACCTGTCGTAAGCAAGGTCAGAATAGAATATGTACACCAGCCTATTATGATTTTACCCCTGGTGATTATAATTTTGCCGCTGGTACTTTTAGTCAAGGTAACTACATCAACACTGATGGTGCAAGTACGCGCCTGTATTTTGATAGTTTGACGTTAAACCAAGCTCGTTTGAACGAATTTGGGAATACCGAAGATTTGATTATCTACGTACGTGGTAGCTTAAGCGTGGCTGGTCAGAATTTTATTAACGGTATTGTATATGTGGCTGGCTCAGTGAGTTTGAGTGGCAATGCGTCCATAGATGGTGCGCTTGCATCGGGTGGAGCGTTAGATATATCGGGAAATGGTGATGTGGAATTTGACCCAGAAGCCATTGAAGATGCCGATTTTGGCGGCATGTGTGAAAACGGGCCTGAAGAGCCTTTATTACCGCCGGTGCCACTGCAATGCCCTGCTGAGCAAGATGGCATAGCCGGCGTGACTTATCGTACCTACGATGCAAACAATTGGAAGCCAGGTGTTACCGCGAGCCCTGAAGACCATGATGAATTCAATCAATTGATTGATACAGTGAAGAAAACCACTGAGCAACTTGGAGAGTCAATCGAGTCGAGCATTTCGGGTTACGGGCTAGATATTAATCCGCACAGTGACCAAGGTGACTTCTATTTGGGCATTTTTGAAGGTTATATCAATGTACCTGAATCTGGTGTCTATACTTTTGGTATTGATGGCGATGACGCTATTGAGCTGTTGATAGATGATCAGGTTGTGGTTGGGTTTTACGGCCTTCACTCAAGTTGTAACGCAGCCTGTGAAACAGGCACTATTGGCCTAGAGGCCGGAACCCATAAAGTAGAGATGCGCTTCCATGAAGCAACTGGCTACGAAGCCTATGATTTGTATTGGCAACTACCATCGTCATCTAGCTTGGTTAGAGTGCCGAGTAGCGCCTACCTGACTTGTCCGTTCCCTGAATTTGAGTTTGGTCGTGTGACCTTAGACGGCAGTGGCAACGCAACCATTGAGTTCGATAATCAATATGACACTGCTCCCGTTGTATTGCTGATGCCTACTATCAATGGCATCGATGGTTCCGATGCGCGTTTTGATGGCCCGTCTGATGTACGTATAAGCAGCTATGCTGCTAATCATGGCTCTGTGAGCATATTACAAGACAACCCGCCACGCAGCAGCACCAATGCCAAGGCCATGGTGGATATCGACTATTTTGTTATGGAGCCAGGGTATCGTTTTTTGAGCCGCGGCAGCGCCCTGCAAGCCGACAAAGTCGATACTATTGAGTATCAAGGCCGCAGATTGCCTGCTTCTGGTAGAGGCTACGAGGATGTCGAGTTTAATCATCAGTTTGGTAGCAAACCCACTGTAGTCGCACAAACATTATCCCGAAACAATAACCGTTTTATCACACCCGTGGTGAACAATGTTGACAGTGATGGCGACGAGTTTGATATCGCCATTGAAACTTCGGAAATCGCCGGCAATATTACCACCGCTGAGACCTTAGGTTATGTAGCCGGGTTGGGGCGTGGCACCATGACGGTTAATGGTGAAGCAGTGCTTTACGAATTTGCCATAGCGTTAAATCATGGTGATGGCAATAGGACTCGCAGGTTAGATCAGCAGTGCGATTTTAATAATAGTTATCAAAACAGTTATCCCGCTCAACCGTTAACCATCGCGAGTAAGATGGCACGCCGTGGGGGCGATGGTGGCTGGACACGTCGCTGTTTGAAAGATGATTTCAGCGGTACCCTTAGCTTTGTTATTGATGAAGACCAATACTCTGACAATGATAGAAATCATTTGGCTGAAGATATTGGTTATTTTGCCTTTGAGTATGCCCCAGAGCCGCCAGCGGTTAATCATTACCGCATTGAGTTTAGTTCTGGCGCACTAAGCTGCGCTGCTAAACCTATCACTATTCGCAGTTGCGCTAATGATGACTGCACGAGTTTGACTTCAGTGACCGCAAGCGTTGAACTGACTAAGAATGATACCTTTTATAGTACCGAGGTCTTTACTGGGCAAACCGTTCCAGCGGCAGATTTATGGCATGGTGATGGCGGTACGGTGAAGGTTGGTTTAGGGGCGACTTCGCCCAGTGGACCTTACCGTTGCTTTATTGATGGTGTTGAAGTTGCCAATATTGATCAATGTCTACTTACCTTTGACGATAACGGTTTTTATTTTGATGTGCCAAATACGCTAGCGGGCAAAACGACAGATGAATTTCAATTATTTGCAGTAGCTAAAGACACGCAAACTCAGCAGTGTGGCCCACTATTTAGTAGTGAAACTAAAACAGTCGATTTTAGCTTTGATTACCTTAATCCCAGCTCTGTAAACAACCCTGCTGCTTTGACATTAGCGAGTCTTAATAGTGTCGCCGTGTCTGAAAGCATTGATGGGGGCAGTTCAGCAAGCCTTGATGTTAGCTTTGACGCCAATGGCATTGCACGGTTACAGGCTACCTACCCAGAGGCGGGTCAGGTCAGTCTTGCTGCTTCTCATGTATTAGTGCTTGAAGATGGCGAATCGGTCTTATTAGAACATCAAGACAATTTTGTTGCCGCGCCGGCCGGTTTTCATTTTTATAATGCTACTAACAATGGTACCTGCAGCGCTGGCGATCCCTATGATGCGAGCTGCCAAATATTAGCTAAATCCGGTGAAGGTTTTACGATGCTGGTTAAAGCTGTTAAGTGGGAGTCAGAAGGCGATAATGATTTCTCTGACAATGTCGCGTTGCAAAATTTTGAACACTCGGCGATTGCAATTAACCCCCAAGTTCATCAACCCAGCAATGGTGCAAGTAGCTCTTTTGGCGTTACCAGTATCGACTTTGCTTTAGCCAGTGGTGAATCCGCTGAGCAAGTCCTGCAAACATGGAATGAAGTGGGTACGGTAACCGCGCAGCTCAGTAAAGATTTAGTTTACTTTGATATGACTATTGCTAAAGAAAATTACAGTAGTGAAATCTTTGGCCGTTTTACTCCTGCGTATTTAGCTATCAGTGCCAATACTCCCGAATTAGATGATGCTTGCGGCAGCTTTAGTTATATGGACCAGCCAATGAGCTATGCTGCCGGGGCACAGCCAAAGATTGAAGTTATTGGTCATGCGAAATCTGGGGCGATAACCAGTAATTATCAAAATGGTGATTGGTGGCGCTATATGGATAAAGACATTGCTGCGCAAAACCAATGGAGCGGGCGCAGTTATACCGATAAAAGTACTGTAGCGACTGTGGTCGATGGCGAAGCGCCGGGATTGTCAGGCAGTGTTTCCTACTTAACACTAACGGCAAACAGCGTCTACCTCGCCAGTGGTACCGTGAAGTATCAACGCGGTACCGCGCCTGTTGCACCTTTTGACGCATTGTTTGATTTAACCTTAGCCATTGAAGATGTCACCGACGCAGATGGCATTTGTTATAAAGCCGACTACGACGGGAGTTGTTTGAGTTATACCTTCACCAACATAGGCGAAGATAAAAACATTGGGCAACGATATGGTCGCCTAGTGCTGGACAATGGCTACGGTCCGCAATCAGAAAGCTTGCGTTTGCCTCTACGGACTGAATATGTTTCGGCAGTTGATGCTGTGTCTGGCAATCCGACTTGGATCACCAATACCGATGATAGTTGTTCGGTTTTCAATACGCTGGCATCAGTCGATGATTCGGAAATACCAGAGACTGGGTTATTTATGGACTACCCCAATGGGTTCCCAGAAATTGATGCTTTTGTTGAACCGAGTTTGCTTATCCAATCATCAACTATCAGCAATGGTGTCGGTAATATCTACTTTCAGGTACCTAATACCACTGGGGAAGTGCCATTGAAGCAACACGTTGCACCTTGGCTTAAATGGTACTGGAATTGGGATGGTGCTGGTTCTACCTTGTATGACCCTAGGGCCAGTGGATTTTGGGGTACCTACAGAGGCCATGATAAAGTGATTTTTTGGCGTGAAGTGCGCTAAAGAGTTCCGGCATGACAAACCAAGTGAATACTGACAGTTTGTTGGCGTATTTAGGTAAAACTTCTCGGTAACCTGTTTGTTTTTTGTTCTTTTTAGTTGGAATTAAAAAAAAATCGCTGGATTAGCAAATGTTAACCTCAAGACGCTTGTGGAATCAGGGTGGCATTGATAAAGTTACCTGATTTTTATTTTTCCGACTCCACTGAGACAGGCTGGTTACATGTTCAAAAAGCTGCGTGGCATTTTTTCTAACGATCTATCGATCGATTTGGGTACCGCTAACACTCTTATTTATGTTCGCGAGGAAGGCATCGTATTAAACGAGCCATCAGTTGTGGCTATTCGTGGCGAGCGCGGTAGTGGTGGACAAAAGTCTGTAGCAGCTGTTGGTACAGAAGCAAAACAAATGTTGGGGCGTACGCCGGGCAACATTCAAGCGATTCGCCCAATGAAGGACGGTGTTATCGCCGACTTCTATGTTACCGAAAAAATGTTGCAGCATTTTATTAAGCAAGTACACAACAATAGTGTATTTCGTCCAAGCCCTCGGGTTCTGGTTTGTGTACCTGTTGGCGCCACTCAAGTTGAACGCCGTGCAATCCGCGAATCTGCCATGGGCGCTGGTGCCCGTGAGGTCTATCTCATTGAAGAGCCGATGGCTGCTGCAATAGGTGCGGGTTTGCCGGTTTCTGAAGCAACAGGTTCAATGGTGGTTGATATTGGTGGTGGTACCACTGAAGTCGCTATCATTTCACTTAATGGCGTGGTGTATTCATCGTCAGTGCGCATTGGTGGTGATAAGTTTGATGAAGCCATTATCAACTACGTACGTCGTAACTACGGTAGCTTAGTGGGCGAAGCCACAGCCGAGCGTATTAAGCATAGTATCGGTACCGCCTACCCAGGTGATGAAGTGTTGGAAATTGAAGTACGCGGTCGTAACCTTGCAGAAGGTGTACCTCGTAGCTTCACCCTAAATAGCAATGAAATCTTAGAGGCATTGCAAGAGGCCCTTTCAGGTATTGTTAGTGCAGTGATGGTCGCGTTAGAGCAGTCGCCACCAGAACTTGCATCGGATATCTCTGAGCGCGGTATGGTATTAACTGGCGGTGGCGCGTTGTTGCGCGATCTTGACCGACTGTTGATGCAAGAAACTGGGATTCCAGTTATGGTTGCTGACGACCCGTTAACGTGCGTTGCACGTGGCGGTGGTAAAGCACTAGAAATGATTGATATGCACGGCGGCGATCTATTCTCCGACGAAAATTAATTTTGTTTAGCAGGCAGCGTTGAGCTGGCAGCCCCTTGATATTAAACACCAACTAAGTATGTTATGTTTATGTATCAATCAGGGTTGTCAATTCAAGCTGCCTTAAGTGTTTTATGAAGCCCATTTTTGCTCGTGGTATCTCAAACCAATTTCGCCTGACCTTAGCGATTCTACTGTCGGTACTTCTACTGCTGACCAATGATAAATTAGAGCCCGCCAGAAAGTCTGTTTCCTCGCTCCTTAGTCCACTACAATTTGTTGCCAACATTCCCGGTGCCATGCTCGATTGGTCTGCTGAAAGCTTCGCCACCCGCGATATGTTAGCTAAGCAAAATCAAGCACTGTTAAACCAACAGTTGCTAATGAGTGAACGTTTGCAGCGATTTGAGCACCTGCGCCAAGAGAACGACCGGTTGCGGGCGTTGCTTGGTTCCCCTGTGCATATGGATGCCAAGAAAGTCGTTGCCGAAGTGATGGAGGTGGCCAGTGATCCATATCGGCATTATGTGGTGCTTAACCATGGTGAGCGCAATGGCGTATTTGTTGGTCAGCCCGTTGTTGACGCCCAAGGTGTTGTTGGTCAAGTCGTTGAAGTGAGCGCCTTGACCAGCCGCGTGTTGCTGCTATCCGATCCTGCCCATGCCATTCCTGTGCGTGTGACCCGTAACGACGTGCGGATGATTGCCAATGGTACAGGTGTGCTTGATGAATTAGAGCTACGGCACGTTGCCAAAAGTACCGATATTCGCGTAGGAGATTTATTGGTGTCTTCGGGTTTAGGTAATCGTTTTCCTGAGGGCTATCCCGTCGCAAGAGTCATGAATGTAGTCAAAGATGATGGTCAAAACTATGCCACTGTCTCGGCTCAGCCATTGGCTGCCTTAGATCGCATTCGATATCTACTGCTGCTTTGGCCTGATGTGCAAGAGGAAGCGCGAGAAGCAGAACTTGACTCCGCTGAAATGGTAACCGATTCAACGCCGGAGGCTAGCCAGTGAGCATGCATATTCCTAATGGCCGTTGGGTCGTCTGGCTGAGCTTTTTAGTGGCAATGCTATTTCAAATTATGCCTTTGCCAGACCTTGTTGAAGGCTTTAGACCTGACTGGTTGCTGCTAGTCACAATCTATTGGGCTATGGCATTACCCCATAGGTACAACATCTTAACTGCCTGGATACTTGGATTACTGCTTGATATTTTGCTCGGCGCCCATCTTGGTATTCGCTCATTAGCGATGGCTTTGGTGATTTACGTTGTCGTGCTTCATTTTCAGCGTTTACGTAATTTCCCTATGTGGCAACAATCCTTGATGGTGGCTTGTATTGTTAGTTTGTACCATTTAATTGTGTTTTGGGTGCAGTTTGTTGTCGACAGCGCTACGTTTGATGCTTCTCTTTTTTGGCCCGCGATTTCTAGCTTGTTTATCTGGTGGTGGGTATTTTGGATTTTACGCCGTGTCAGGCGTTTGTATAAGGTACGCTAAGTATGTCATTGGTATTAGCATCCGCGTCGCCTAGGCGGCGTGAACTGTTGCAGCAGTTGAGCTTTCTGAATCAGGATTTTAGTTTTACATCTTTAGCAGCTGATATTGATGAAACCATACAACCCGGCGAGGGCGCAGCAGCATTTGTTGCTCGATTAGCTCAAGAAAAGGCACTCGCGGGCTATGAGTTAACGGCGCAAGAATCAGCGGTGGTAATTGGCTCTGATACCATTGTGGTATTGGCAGAAGAGGTGTTAGGTAAACCCAAAGACAGTGAAGATGCGAAACGTATGTTAGCGTCGTTGTCGGGTAATCAGCATCAGGTAATGACAGCTGTCGCGGTGACCGATGGTAAGCAAACGCAACATGTTGTGGTGACAACCTTGGTGACCTTTAGTCAATTAAGTTCTGCAGACATAGCAGCTTATGTCGCGACTAAAGAGCCAATGGATAAAGCCGGCGCCTATGGTATTCAAGGGTTAGGTGGAAGTTTTGTCGCCCGCATTGAAGGCAGTTATTCTGCGGTCGTTGGGCTGCCATTGGTTGAGACTCGGCAACTATTAGCTGAATTTGCCATTTTGTAACGCCGAGCCATATCGCTAAGGCTTGCGATATGATCAGGTGTTGGGCGCTGCTTTGTGCGGTGATGTGTTTAATCTTTTTGCAAGTGAGTGAAGATCATGAGCCAGTTTATAAAAAATAAAGTCCAGAAGAAAATCGGTTCAGAGCTGCTCATTAACGTGACACCTACCGAGGCGAGAGTCGCGTTGGTAGAGCATGGCGTATTGCAAGAAGTGCATATTGAACGCCGCATGAAACGCGGTATTGTGGGTAATATCTATAAAGGCAAAGTCAGCCGTGTCTTACCGGGGATGCAGGCGGCATTTGTTGATATCGGCCTAGATAAAGCGGCTTTCTTACATGCTTCAGATATCGTGCCGCATACTGAATGTGTGGCGGATGTAGAGAAAGGCAATTTTGTGGTGCGCGATATTGCTGAGCTAGTGCGCCAAGGCCAAGATATTATGGTGCAAGTGGTTAAGGATCCGCTGGGCACCAAAGGCGCACGCTTAACGACTGATATTACCTTACCGTCACGCTACTTAGTGTTTATGCCAGGCTCTAGCCATGTTGGGGTGTCACAGCGAATTGAGTCGGAAGAAATTCGAGCGCGTTTAAAAGGGTTAACTGAGCCTTTTGTCGACGAAGATGGTGGCTTTATTATTCGTACCGCCGCTGAAAGCGCCGGTGAACAAGAGTTAGTGCAAGATGCGGCATTTTTACGTCGTGTCTGGGCGAAAGTCAGTGAGCGCCGTAAACGTCCTGGAGTGGCGCTGTTATATCAAGATTTGGCCTTGCCAGTGCGCATAGTGCGTGACTTTGTCGGCACTGAACTCGATCAAATACAGGTTGATTCAGGGCAAACCTATGAGGAGCTCGTGCAGTTCTCTCAAGAATTTATGCCTGAAATCGCTGAAAAGATTGAACATTACTCAGGTCCTGTTCCTATTTTCGATCTTTATGATGTTGAAAATGAAGTTCAGCGGGCATTAGGGCGCAAAGTTGAGCTCAAATCTGGTGGTTATTTGATTATCGACCAGACTGAAGCAATGACAACAGTCGACATTAATACTGGCGCATTTGTGGGTCATCGCAATCTTGAAGAAACCATCTTTAATACCAACCTTGAAGCGACTCAAGCCATTGCCCGTCAGTTACGGCTACGTAATTTAGGCGGCATCATCATTATTGATTTTATTGATATGATTGATGAGGAACATAAGCGCCGGGTATTAACTAGCTTAGAAGCAGCATTATCTACCGATAGGGTGAAAACCAATATCAGTGGGTTTTCTGGCCTAGGGTTAGTTGAGATGACTCGTAAGCGCACCCGTGAAAGCTTAGAGCATGTGTTATGTGGCGAGTGCCCTTCATGTTTAGGTACGGGGAGTCTGAAGACGGTAGAAACAGTTTCTTATGAGATCTTCCGTGAAGTGATTCGCCTTAATCGTGCCTATGATGCCGATGAGTTTTTAGTCTACTGCTCGCCAGCCGTGCACCACAGTTTAACGGGTGAAGAGAGCCATTTAGTGGCAGAGCTAGGTGTGTATATTGGCAAACGAGTCCGATTACAAAACGAACCTATGTATGCTCAAAATCGTTTTGATGTGGTAATAATGTAGTGCCATTGAATTTTTGTCCAAAAAAGTTTGGCCGACTTTGTTGGCAAACCTTAGCAATTATCCTCGTCCTGTTTGCTCTGGTCGTTAGCCTTATCCGTGGCTTGCTGCCTAAGCTTGATGATGTGCGCTATGAGGTCATTAGTTATATTGAGCAGCAATACCAAATAGAGATTCAGTTAGACAAATTAGCGGCGGAATGGCAGGCCTACGGCCCGGCATTAACCATGAAGCGCATGGTGATTCCTTATCAAGAGCGAATACCGGTTACGGCAGTCATTGACAATGTGCATATTAAGCTCGATTTTTGGCAAACACTGCTCACCACTCAACCGCAAATTGAGACGGTGATTTTTGATGGCGTGCATGTTGCTTTAGACATAGACCAGCTTAACTCTAGTTCCAGCCCCCAATCTTCGCGGACTAATAGCGATAGCCAGCCAAGTACTAATATTGACTGGCTTTACGCCTTGCTGCTTGAGCAGTTAGATCGGTTCGCGATATCAGATGCCAGTTTACAACTGCTGAGCGAACATCATGACTTTCGACCTATTCATATTAGAAACTTGCGCTGGCTAAATAGCGATGGCCGTCATCAAGGTCGCGGCGAAGTATATTTGGACAAAGAAGCTGTGAGTGTTGAGCAGCTATCTTTAGACATTGATATCGTGGGTAGTGGTTACCAACCCGATAGCTTAACGGGTCAGGTTTACTTGGCGGCAAACTCTTTAGATCTAGGAGAGTGGGCATCACGTCAAACCGACCCTTATGATAATCAGCGTACTCTTGCGCTCGAAGGTGTGGTTAATTTAGAAGCTTGGTTAACGTTAGCTGGCCGCCACATAGATTCGGCAATGGTCGCGTTTCAACCCAGTTGGTTACAGTGGCACCTAAATGAGCAGCCACAGAGATTTGAAGTTCAAGCCGGTAGTGTTCATTACTTACCAGATGAAAGTGGCTGGCAAATTCGCAGTAAAGATTTAGCTTTTTCGACCAATAATGAAGCTTGGCCGGATCTCGATTTTAGCCTAAGTCATAGCGATTTCGGTAATGACTTTGTGCTCAATAAACTTAACTTGAACGGTTTATTGCCGCTCTTGCCATTGGTGCCATCCATGCCCTTAGCGGGCCTAGAGTCATGGCAAATCGCTGCCCCAACAGGTCAGCTACAGCAAATCCATATTCAGCACAGGCCCAATAGTCCTTTAGCATTAAGCTTGAATGCGAAAGCCTTGAGTTGGAACCATTTTGGTTCGGTGCCGGGTCTTGAAATGTTTGATGTTAATGTCACAACCAACACTGAACGTTTGATTGTTGATCTGCCCGAGCAAGAGTTACAGCTTGATTTTGGCGATGGCTTTATCGCGCCGCTAGTGTTCGACAGTCAGGCGACAACACTCGAATATGATATCGACGACCAATCGTTAATCGCACCAAACTTACATTTAGAGAACAATGACATTAAGTTCGCGATTGCCGCCAAATTGGATTTACAAGACAGTGCCTACCTTAACTTGCTCGCCGACGTCAGTATCAAAAATGCTGCCAATGCTGGACGTTATTACCCGCTAAAAGGGATGAGCGACGCGCTAGTTGGTTATCTTAATGGCGCCCTAATTGCTGGCTATACTGATGATGCAAAAGTCATTTGGCGTGGCGCATTCAGTGAATTTCCTTATAGTCAGCAGCAAGGTATCTTTCAAGCGGGCTTTACATTGCAACAGGCGGAGTTTAAGTTCCAGCCGCAGTGGCCTGCTGTAACAGGGTTAACTTTGGATGCGCTATTTGAAAATGCTGCAATGGATTTGTGGGTCAAGCAGGGGCAACTGATGGACGTGTCAGCCGCAGGGACTTATGTGGGCATTCCCTTGATGAACCATGAATCCATGTTAGCAGTGAAAGCCGACCTGTCCACCTCAGGAGAGGCCGCCACTCAAGTCTTGTTGCAATCGCCCCTAAAGGATAATGTTGGTGCCACATTACAAGTCGTACAAATTCAAGGTGATATTGAAGGCGAACTCGATTTAAGTATTCCGCTGTATGACGGGGCGGATGAGCTGATTAAAGGCAGCGTAAATTTCGACAATACGCCTGTTTATATCAGTGAGCCCGGTGTGCAATTAAATGCTGTCACTGGTCGAGTGGATTTTGTCAATGAAGTGGTGACGGGCGAGAAGATTTCAGCATTACTGTACGATCAACCGGTTAGCCTGACTTTTGATACTGAAAGGGTCAATAAAAACTATGGATTAAACCTGGACCTGAATGGTGCATGGCAGGTGGACAAGCTGCCTAAAGTGCTTGCCAACCCATTGAGCCCCTATTACCAGGGGGAGTTTGACTTTGACGGGGCAATGACGCTGATTTTTGACCAAACCGGCTACCGAATTCAAGCCCAAGTCAGTAGTGACTTAGTGGGGACTGAATTACGTTTACCTGGTGAATTTTATAAGTCAGTGGAGACTCCCAGAAAGTTGACCGCTGAGCTCATTGGTGACAACAAACAATCATCGTTAGGGATCCGCCTTAGCGATCAGATGGAATTTTGGGGTGGCTTTGATGAAGTCTCAGGCAATCACTTGTCCCATTTCGATATCTTACTTGGTCGGCCCTTCAAGCCAGGCGATCAACTCAGTCGCGATAAAGGCCGGCTACAACTCGATCTTAAACAGGCCAACTTTGATGCCTGGCTGCCAATTATCAATGCTTTTACTACCCAAAGCAGCAACATCCCCAACGCGGCCGTGGATGACTTACTTAGCCATGAGTTGATGCGCGAACGCCGATCATTCTTCCCGCCATTATTGGCCATTGATGCAGAAATCGGTCAGCTAGATTTGATGGGACAGCCATTTACCCACTTGGTATTCAATGCCACCCCAACAGTCAATGCGTGGCGTTTTGATGGCCAGGCTGATGAGTTTGAAGGGCGAATTGATTTCTATCCTGATTGGAATACTCAGGGACTAAAGATTGTAGCTAAACGCTTTGACGTGGCTCCGGTAACTAAAACAGCTGAAAATCGTGTCTATGAGCATAATACTGTGATGCAAAACATGCCGCCGTTAGCCGCTGATGTTGATGAGTTTTCTATGTATGGCAAGCCGCTGGGTCACTTAGTTTTGCAGGGTACGCCTGAAGGAGAGAATTACCGTATTCAAACCTTATCTATCACTACCGATGACAGTCAATTAAGGGGTGATGGGACGTGGACACTGGCCGACGGCCAGAACCGAACTGAGTTTAATTTAGCTCTAACAGCAGACAAATTTGATGTACTGTCAGAACGTTTAGGCATCGACCCTGGTTTGAAAGAAGCGCCGGTTGATGTCCAAGCAACCTTAGGCTGGCAAGGTGCACCATATGCTTTCTCGCTGCCCACATTAGATGGCCAAATCGTGTTTGATTTAGGTAAGGGGCATTTGTCAGAAGTGAGCGATAAAGGCGCCCGAATATTTTCGCTGTTTAGTCTAGATTCTTTGCTGAGACGCTTGTCGTTAGACTTTTCAGATGTATTTGGCAAAGGCCTTTATTTTAATGACTTTTCCGGTACCTTAGATATTGATAAAGGGGTGATTAAGACCACTGATACTCAAATGAATGCCGTTGCCGGCACCATGCGCGTGCGCGGTTATACTGATCTGATGACCGAATCACTCAATTATGACATTCGATTTGCGCCTCAGTTGGGCTCCAGTGTGCCGACGGTGGTCTTGCTCAGTACCGGTGGTTGGACACTTGGCTTAGGGGCGTTTGCCTTGACTAAGGTATTAGAACCAGTGATTGAAGTGATCTCAGAAATTCGCTTCCGTTTAACGGGCACTATGTCAGAACCTAAGCTTGAAGAACTTGAGCGTAAGAGCAAAGAAATTGAGATCCCTGAGTCTGTATTACCGCGGGAGCCAAGCAGCAGTGCCGAGCCTGCGGCTGAGGTGGGTGAGCAAACCACGACCCAGTTAGCCGATGAGCAAGCAGCAGGCATTGAACAACCTGCCTCAGGGGTTGAGTTACCTCAGCAACAAATAGAGGCTATGCCACAGTTTGATGATAAGGTGGTGCCTATAGTACCTAAAACAACAGAGCCAGAGCTTGAAAAACCCGAGCCGGCGGTTTCTGCGGAGCAGCAAGATGAAAGTCAGTCTACTTCAGTGCCAAAGCAGTCGCGACGTCAGCAGCAACTTGGCGTTTATCAAGTCGCAGCTTGAGCTGTTAACGGTAGATAGCCGGTCACACTTAGTGGTGTTACCTGAGTGTGCATTGTTATTTGGTGGTCATGAACGTCATCAGCTAGTCATTGCCGCAGAGCATGATGCCAGTGAATTACAGCAGGCGCTTGCAGCATTGGCAAAGGAATTTTCGGTGACCATGGTCGCGGGTACGATTCCCATTACAGCCGATGATGGACGCCTGTATAGTCGCAGTTATCTGTTTGGACCCCAAGGCGACACATTAGGGCATTATGACAAAATGCATCTATTTGATGTCGATGTGGCCGATGGCACCCGGCAGTATCGCGAAAGTGACACCTTCTGTCCGGGTGATCGTATCAGTGTGATAGATACGCCGTTTGGTAAAGTGGGCATTGCCATCTGTTATGATTTACGCTTTGCCGAACTATTTAGAGCCATGGCGCTGGCAGGCGCGGATATTATTGCTTTACCTGCGGCATTTACTAAAGTGACTGGCGCCGCACATTGGCAAGTGTTATTGCAAGCTCGTGCAATTGAAAATCAGTGCTTCATTGCTGCCGCTGCGCAATGGGGTCAACACAATGAAGGCTCAAGAGAAACCTGGGGGCAATCTATGTTGGTTGATCCTTGGGGAACGATATTGGCCGAGAAAGCCCAAGGGACTGGCTGGGTATCAGCTGATGTTGATTTAAGTGCCAATGTCGAATTAAAACAGAAAATGCCGGTGCAAGGTCATAACCGATTTGTTGCTCCACAACTATTAGATAGCGATGCGAATGCATAGTTTGCTTGCCTAAGTGCAACAACGAAAAGAGAGAGATTGAATGCCATTTTTAAATCAAGTAGAGCAAAGCCTACTGCAAGACGGCTTAAGTATTGAGCAGTTACCTGATTACTTAAAGCGTATCCATCAGCACCAAGTTGATTTTTCAGACCTGTATTTTCAAGGCAGCAGACACGAATCTTGGATGTTGGAAGACGGCATTGTTAAAGAGGGCAGCTTTCATATTGAGCGTGGTGTTGGTGTGCGCGCTATTAGTGGCGAAAAGACAGGTTTTGCTTATGCCGATGAAATTAGTCCAGCATCGTTGTTAGCCTCGGTTGAAGCCGCAAGAGGTATTGCTAATCTTGGTAGCGATAAGCAAGTTCAAGCCTTCAAACGTACAGCACAACACAGTTTATATAGCAGTGCCGATCCTATCGCCGCGATGGAAGAAGTGCGTAAAATCGCGTTATTACAACAAGCATATGCTTATGTTCAATCTTTAGATGAGCGCATTATCCAAGTGGTGATTAGCTTATCTGGTGTACATGAAGAGATTTTAGTGGTTGCCAGTGATGGCACGCTTGCGGCTGATATTCGTCCATTGGTGCGTTTTAACTGCTCGGTAGTGCTTGAGCATAATGGAAAGCGTGAACGCGGCGCAGCCGGTGGCGGCGGACGCCACGGTTACGAAGTGTTTTTTGAAGATGACGAGTTTAATCTTCCTAGCTGCTTTGCCTTTGCTAGAGAAGCCGTTCGTCAGGCCTCAGTTAATCTAACTGCAATTGATGCCCCTGCCGGTGAAATGCCGGTGGTGCTCGGTGCGGGCTGGCCAGGTGTATTGCTGCATGAAGCGGTAGGCCATGGTTTAGAGGGTGACTTCAACCGTAAAGGCAGTAGTGCCTTTAGTGGTAAAGTTGGCCAACAAGTGGCCTCACCATTAGTGACCGTTGTTGATGACGGTACTATGGCTAATCGTCGCGGCTCTTTGAGTATTGATGACGAGGGTGTACAAACTCAAAAGACTGTATTGATAGAAGACGGTATCCTCAAGGGCTACATGCAAGATAAATTGAATGCACGTCTGATGGGTGAGCAGTCAACAGGTAACGGCCGCCGTGAATCATATGCGCATTTGCCGATGCCAAGGATGACCAATACCTACATGGAAGCTGGGGAGTCTGATCCTGCCGAGATGATCAAGTCAGTAGAAAAGGGCATTTACGCCCCTAATTTTGGCGGTGGTCAGGTTGATATTACCTCAGGTAAATTTGTATTTTCTGCGTCAGAGGCTTACTTGATCGAAAAGGGCGAAATTACCCAAGCGATTAAAGGTGCGACCTTAATTGGTAATGGTCCAGAAGCGATGGGGCAGATTTCAATGGTCGGTAATGATCTAGCATTAGATAAAGGTGTCGGTGTGTGTGGTAAGGATGGCCAAAGCGTGCCTGTTGGCGTGGGTCAGCCAAGCTTGAAGTTGGATAGTTTGACGGTTGGTGGTACTGCTTAGGCATTAAAACTATGTAACTTCAATCAATTATACCGATTAGTATTGCACAGACGACATGCCATATGTGGTCTGTGAATATCACTTCGCACGTCGTGTGAATAGTGATACCATGCCCAAAAGGAATTAGAGTAAAGGCTCTAGAGGTGCTAATGAAGTATACAAGGTGGATAATTTGGCCATTGTTGGCCTTTAGTGTTTCTAGTGTTCAAGCAAAAGACTACCCTTTTGCGGCGGCTTGGCAGCAGCTGTTACAAGTCAGTGATAAGCTGCAAGCGAGCGTGCAAGAGGTGCATCGGGCGGAAGCTGAAAAGCGCGCAGCTGATGACCTTAACATGCCCTCCTTAAGTCTTAATGGCAGCTACACTCGGCTTGAAAAGCCCCTCGAATTGGATTTGCGCGACCTTAACCCCATTGCTTCGTTAGATCCCAGTGCCTTACCGTCAGCCCTTGGTGGTGCCATAGGTGCCATTCCAGGATCGCTATTTATTACCCCGTTTACCGAACAAGATGTGTTTCGCTCAAGCTTGCAAGCTATGTGGCCAATTTATACCGGCGGTAAGATCACTGCGGCGCAGGGCATAAAAGCCGCTCATGTCGCTGAAAAAGAGCATGAGCACGAGTTGTCGGCACGGGATTTGTTTGTCCAGCTAGTGGATCGCTATTATGCCGTGGCTGTCAGTCAGGCCTTGGTCGATACCCGTGGCCAACTAGTCGACTCGCTCACAAAGCATGCTTCTCATGCTGAAATACTCGAGCAGCAAGGCCAAATAGCAAAAGTTGAACGTTTGAATGCACAAGTGGCATTAGAGAATGCCAAAGTCGATTACACCAGCGCGACACGCCAGCTCGAGATGGCCCAAATTGCCTTGGCTAAAATGCTGCACGAACGTGATGTTGCCACCCAGTCACAACTGTTTATGTTAGCTAATCCACCGGCAATCTCACAGCTTACATCGTTAACTCTATCTCAGCATCCGGCATTAAAATTACTGGAGGCCAAAGAGGCGCAAGCACAAGGGTTAGTCACCTTAGAGCAAGGTCAATATTACCCCACCGTGTTTTTGTACGGTAACTATACCCTATACGAAGATGACAGCTTATTTGCCAAGATGGAGCCGGATTGGATGGTGGGGGTCGGTGTCAAAGTGCCACTACTTAGCCGTGATGGCCGCAGTGGCAAAGTAGAGGCCGCTAAAAGCGCGTTGCTACAGGCCCGCTATACCAAGGCGCAAACTCAGCAAGATTTAAGCTTGTTGGTTGAACAAAGCTATCGTCAGTTGTTGCAGGCGCAAGAAGAAGTGAATTCCCTACAACTATCGATGGAACTGGCGACTGAGAACAAACGGTTGCGGGATATTGCCTTTAGCCAAGGCTTGTCGACGTCGATAGAAAAGGTTGATGCTGAACTTAAGTTAAGCGCGGTCCGTATGCAAGAGTTAGCCGCGCAGTATCGTTATATACAGGCTTATGCCAGATTGATGGCCGTCAGTGGTCAACTCGATGAGTTTATAGGTCGAGCCAGTCTTACACAGGAGAAAAGTTAATGCGCATAAATCGAATACTTGCCATTGGCGCATTGGGATTGTTAGTGATCATTTTAGCCTATGGTATGTGGCTCGCTCAGGCGCCTAAAGCGCAACGGCTGCAGGGGCAAATTGAAGCGCGAGAATATAACATCTCCTCAAAGGTGCCGGGACGAGTGGAGCAGGTCATGGTGAGGCGCGGTGACCAAGTGTCTGCTGGCGATCTACTTTTTGCTATTAACAGCCCCGAGCTTAATGCAAAGCTGATGCAAGCGCAGGGCGGCCGCGATGCCGCGCAGGCAATGATGCAAGAAGCGGATAATGGCGCGCGTAAACAGCAAGTTATGGCTTCTAAAGAGCAGTGGCTAAAAGCTCAGGCGGCGGCGACTTTAGCTAAAACCACTTATCAACGGGTTGAAGCACTATTTAATGAAGGGGTGTTGGCTCGTCAAAAGCGTGATGAAGCGTATACGCAGTGGCAAGCTGCCCAATATACCGAGCAAGCCGCTTACGCGATGTACCAGATGACAGAAGAAGGTGCTCGAGAAGAGACCAAAGCCGCAGCGGCAGGTAATGCCCTGATGGCGGAAGGTGCAGTCAATGAGGTGAGTGCAATTTTAGCCGATAGTCAGATGCGAGCCCCAATGTCTGGTGAAGTCAGTGAAGTGCTGTTGCAAAGAGGAGAATTGGCACCGAGTGGTTTTCCTGTGGTGAGTATCATCGATATGCAAGATGCATGGGCGGTGTTCCATGTGCGCGAAGATCAACTTAAAGATTTCAAGCTAGGTCAGCAAGTGGAGCTCACTATTCCCGCCTTAGGTGAGCAAGTGATGTTTGAAGTGGCCCATATTAGTGTCATGGGGCAATTTGCCACTTGGCGCTCAACTGAAAGTGGCCATGATTTTGATATGCGTACTTTTGAGATGGAGTTGCGCCCAAGCCAACCCATTGCTGGGCTCAGAGTGGGTATGTCAGCCATGTTAGCCTTGTAGCCATGAGGGCACTCATCAGGCGAGAACTCCATGGTATTTGGCATGATCCATGGCAACTGGCTTTGCTCAGTTATATTCCGCTGATTGGCATATTATGTTTATGGTGGATGTTCAGTGCGGGCATCCCGCGGATGTTGCCCGTTGCCGTAGTGGACCATGATCAAAGTCAGACCAGTCGTATGCTGGTACGCCAGCTACAGGCTAGCTCTGTCATCAGTCCTAGGCATTATCAAGATGTGCTGGCCGCCAAGTCTGCCATGCAGCAGGGCCAAGCCTATGCCATGGTGGTTTTTCCCCACAACCTTAACCGCGATCTACTCCGAGCTGATCAACCCACCATCGATATTCGCTACAACAGTCAGTATTTGCTGGTGGGTAAGTTGTTATCAAGCCAAATTCAACTGAGTCTTGCCGATGGCTTAAAGCATAAAGCCTTGCTCAAACAGCTGGCGGCGGGCGTACCTAAACCGCAAGCGCAGGTGAATATCAATCTGCTGAGTAGTCAAACCACCGCGCTTTACAATAGCAACAGCAACTATGTGGTGTTTCTATTGCCGCCTATCTTGGTGGCATTAGGGCAGTTGTTGGCGATGCTAGTGTTTGCCAACAGCTTAAATAGAGAGTTACGTTGGTCAACCATGGCTGAGTGGCCGCGTTTGGGTGTGATTAAGATATTGAGCTGTAAGTTATTGGTCAATATGAGCTTACTGTTACTGCAGGGCTATTTGGTATTGGCATTTTTATATCAATATTTGCAACTGCCCTTAGCTGGGTCACTGTGGCAGCTAATGGCAGCGCAGGTGGCTATGTTGACGGCAGTTGGATTGTTAGTGCTGGTGATATTTTTGCTGTTGCAAGACAGTGCTCGCGTGATCAGTTTTTGTACTGCACTGTTTGCTCCGGGCTTCCCGTTTATGGGTATCACTTTTCCGACTGAAGATATGCCGGCATTGGCGCAATATTGGCGCGTGCTGATGCCTTCTAGCCATTATATTGATACCCATGTTGGCGTCGTGAGTTATGGCCAGCCATGGGCTGTACTGGCGCAGCAAATAGCGGGTTATTGGGGGTTCTTACTGTTATTGCCTATGGCTGCAGGGTTAATACTAAGGTTGCGTAAGTCGAGTGTGTCTGGGCCGGCAGCAGCGGGAGGCATTCGATGACGTTCTGGCAATGTATGTTGGCTGACTTTCGCGCTATTGTCACCGACAAAGCGATTGCAATTACCCTATTTGGCGGGGTGTTATTCTATTCGGTATTGTATCCGCTGCCTTATCTCAACCAAGTGCCCACAGAGCAGCGGTTGGTGGTGGTGGATTTAGACAAGTCGAGCTTAAGTCGTAAGATGGTGCGCTATGCCGACACCAGCCCGAAGTTATCTGTCGTTGGCGAAGTGACCAGTATTGAGTCTGCACAACGTTGGATTGAAACTGGTAGAGCCCATGGATTACTGGTTATCCCGCCCCGTTTTCGTGCAGATCTGCTGCAAGGTAAGGGCGTGACCTTAGTTTACGGTGGCGATGCTAACTATTTTCTTATTTACTCGGCTGTTGCCGAAGGCTTAGTCAGTGTCGGCATTGATATGGCTAAATGGGTGTAATTTAAAGGTTTGCTGGCTAGTGGCACAAGCGCTGCGGTCGTCAACGAACAACTCAATCCGATTGTGCTTAACAGTGTGCCGGCTTTTAACCCTAGTTTGGGTTATACGCCTTATGTGGTGCCAGGCGTGTTGCTGCTCGTGCTACATCAAACGCTATTGATTGGTGCGAGCATACTGGGGGCCGGACAGTGGGGGCGCAAAGGCTACTGGCAAGGCTTATCGCCGTGGATGTTAATTAGTGCCAGGCTGACAGTATTCAGCGCTATTTATTTTATGTTCAGTGCATTTTATGTCGGCTATTGTTACTACATCTACGATGTGAGCGTACAAGCGAGTTGGCAAGCTGTCTGTTTATTTTTACTGCCATTCATATTGGCTACAGCAGCGGCAGGAATAGCGTTTAGTTGTCTATTTAGCCGGAGAGATTTACCGACTCAGGTGCTACTGCTTATCTCAATGCCGATCTTATTCGTGTCTGGCTTTGTTTGGCCAGTAGAACTGATCCCCACAGCTTTGTTGGTTATCGCTGATTTATTGCCAGCCATTCCAGCGATTCAAGGCATGCTAACACTGAATCAAATGGGCGCAGATTGGTCTAGCATTATGCCAATGTGGTGGCACCTATGGGGGCTATTTGGGTTGTTTCTAGCGCTGAGTTGGTGGGGGGTCACTGCTCGTAATAAGCAGTGACATCTACTTAGGCACTCGTGTCGCTGCCTTGTTAGAAGTACAGTGTCTCTACTGTGTCGCCAGCAACGATAATTTCACATTTATCGGCACTGGATGATTTACTCGCTTGAATCGCACCGGCAATGGCACCAAACGCTCCGCCTTGATTTCCTAACACTGAACCAAAGTAACAGGCACTTTTGATGCGAATGTCACCATATTTGGCATTGAAGTTCTGTGTGGGGGTGTAAGGAGGAAAGCGGCCTTGCATTAGGGGCTCGCCATTGACCGTTAGTTTAAGTTGATTTTTTTCTTCATCATATTGACCACCAAATTTGATGGTTTGGCCTTCGATTTCAACGGTTTTTTCTTGGGCGACGCGCGGTGGTGTCGCGGCACAAGCTGTCAGTAGTGTAGTGATAGCAATAGCGGTAGTAAGTAACGGTAAGCGCATGATAGTTCCTTTATTTTTGCGTTTAGACCGCGAGATTATAACGATATAGCAAATTATTTGAATCAGAGTAAAGGCTAGGTTTTAGTTAAAAAAATACCAACCAAAGTATGACTTTGATTGGTATTAGATTATTGCGAAATCCGTTAGCGGTTAAGTACCCGTCAAGGTGACATTAAAGCCAGTTTGAGATTGATTGCCTTTTGGTGTCACGACTTCTATCCCAACTGTACTGGTTTTACTCGGCTCGCCACTGCTACCAGGATCGATATCGTTGACCACAGTAAAGCCGGTTGTGTTACCCCCAGCTCGCGTCGCATTGGGTACGGTAAACGGCGTAAAGATGAGCGTCCCCGTGCTGGCTGTAACCGATAAGCTTGAGTCGGCAGGCATTATTTGCCCCGCACTATCAAAGAACTGTACCGTAAAGTTTGAGCTGGTGCCTGGGGCTATCGCGGTAGCGGGATTATTGGTGCCGTCGGTGGTATCGATAATCTTAGTGCTATCCTGCCACACAATAAAGTTTGCGTGAGAGCCAGACATCGTCATGACTAAGGCTTTGCGAATGTAGGTTTTATTAGCTTGTCCTGTTCCACATAAGCTTCCTTCACACTGGGGGCCATTGAATAAACCATCTTGAGTTTGATATTCAGTGTTGCCTGCGGTATTAAAGAACTTTTCGCCATCAGTATAGAGGCCAGTTTCATCATCATCTCTAAACGCATCAGGTAAATCACTAAAGCCGCCTTCGCGATAGGTTTCTATGTCCATACCATTACCACTACAGGCAATGGCACTGCCATTGTTATCAAGGCAGGCATCTACCGCTGCACCATCGGCATCATCAAAGATGTTATTGCCATTGGTGTCGAAAAAGGTTTCATGACCCAGTGCATAAGCTAATACGGTGATACGATGGTCTGGCACTCGAGGGTCTGCAGAGGTCCATTCCACGCTACAGCGGCCATTGACGGTTAAACAACTTGATACGATTTGGCCGCCTTCAGCGGTAAAGTTGATTGTAGTGTCATCGGGTGCTGGGTTACCAAAGCTGTCAGAAGCATAGGCCGTCAGCGTGGCGGTTTCACCGTTATAGCTATCGGCTTCGGGGTTTAGAATACTGCTACTGAGGCTAAAGCCTAACTGTTGTGGTAAGCCTGTGTTGACCGTCAATTGCTCAGACTGACTGGTGATGGTATCACCAGTATCTGCATCGGTGGCAGAAGCAACAACGCGAACTGGTGTCGGCACGGTGCCGGCTAATACGCGAATACTGGCAAGACCGGCTGAATTTGTTAACCCTGATGCGCTAGGTTCGCCATTTGAGAAAGACAATCCACCGACCACGGTATCGAGTTCAAAATTAACTTGTTGCTGAGCTGCAGGTTGGCCATTGGCGCTGGTGACCATAAAGGTGACTAATGATGATTCACTGCTACCCGTCCCTCCAGCACCTTTAATGCGGATATTGGTAGGCTCAGCCGAGATAAAGCTCAAGCTAGCCAAAGTTTGACGAGATAACGTAAACGCTAAACTTGCCGACAAGGTTTGGTTGCCTACCTGAGTAGTGGCAACAATAATATCATCACGTTCGCTGTTACCACTGCAACTGGTATCTTGGAATGTTGAGTTAGCAGTACCAGATAATGACGTTACCGGGGTATCAATACTGGCATTGTTACTGGCAACACAGTCCGAGGTAAAGCTCACCGAGGTGGGTGTTTGTAGGCGAGTAATTGAGCCATCTTGTGCTTGACTGATAATGTCGGCAAACACGCCAAAACTGCCACCTGCACTGATTACATATTGACCATTAGTGTCAGTTAATGTGGTCCCTAGTTCGCCGTCGATAAACTGGTTGTTACTATCAAAGTGGCCAATTTTTATCTCGCCATCATCGCCGATAGCATCACTAGGCAATACTTCATATAGGCTGTTTGATTGATAGTTAGTGCCGTCATAGTCTAGTGTTGCATTTAGGCTGGCTGCACCAAGTTCACTGTCTTGTGGGGTATAACTAACTTGGGCTAATCCTTGGGCGTTAGTTAAGGTGCTGCTGGGCGACAAAGTGGCATTGCCCGCACTAAAAGTGACTTGCTGATTAGCAATACCGATGCTTTCGGCGTCAACAAACAATGCTTGCAGTTGTACAGTCTCGCCAATTTTAAACTGAGTGACAGCAACGCCATTATTGACCACGCCTGCGCTGAATTTCGGTTGTTGTTCTGGGGCTGTACCGCTATTAATAAACTCGAAATTTTTAGTGGCGGTCAGTGTGGTGATATCTGTATTGCTTGGGGTGAAACTCGCCGTTACCGTTCCAGCGCCAATAGAAGCTGTGCTATCACCTAAAATGACCTCAGCAACACCACTACTGTCAGTGAGTTTGGTGGTAGGGGACAGCTCACCTAAAGTGGTGCTAAAACTAATGAGTGCGCCACTTTGGTTGCTATTGTTATTTTTCAGCGTCGCTGCAACACAGATGCTAGCGCCTTGTGCAAAACTGATATTGTCGGTTGGCTCGTCGCATTGCCCCTCGACCACAGTCTTATAGCTAAGCGACAGGGTATAGTTTTCTTCCCCTTCTCCGCCACCAGGATCGGTGCCGTCGGCTGAGCCATTACAACCACCGAGAATTAATAAGGTAAGTAGAGATAGGTGCAAGAAAAGCGTTTTAGTTATCAGTCGCATAAGCAACATCCTTGTGACACTAAAAAAGGAAAGGTGGCTCGCTAATAGTGTGCGAGCCAAAGATTATTTTGTTGTTTCGGCCAGTAAGTATTTTACTAACTCTGTTGCTGATTTTGACACTGCTTCAGGCTTTTTCTCAAGCTCTTTTTTACTTTGCCTGACAAGTTGACGCAGTTTTTGACGTTCAAGTTGTGGATGGGCTTCGATCAGTTCTTGAATGGCGCCATCGCCTTGTTCAAGTAATTGATCTTTAAGTTTCTCTGCAACATTTTGCTTTGAGCTCTCATTACGGTTTTGATTAAGCACATTCTTTAAATCTGCTTGCAGTTGCTCTATGTCAACGCCGCGCATCAGTTTGCCAATATATTGAAGATGGCGTCGGTGGGCTTCGGTGTTGATCTTGATGGTTTTAGCCTTCATGAGGTTGTCATAAATTAACTCATCAAGGTTAAGCTTTTTGATTTGACTCTTACTTAATACAACCAGCTGTTTACCTAAGTCTTGGTAAATCGCAATTTCTCGTTTTGCATCTGCGCGGCTGACGTAATCTTCGTCATGGTCGAAAGGTTGTTTAAAGTGTTCGGAGTCGCCAACAATATTCATATTTAAAATCTCTAACAATAACTGTAGTAATAATACCATTTAGTCAGAATTTCGCCTAACTGACTGATAGGAAAATTTTCAATCGCAGTGAGTCCACCTAGGTTTAAGCGGAGAATTGCAATGAGCGAGCCAGTTATTTAATGTGATCGTTTAGCGGGTTTGTTATGCTAACGCCATTGTCAGTTACCTACAGAGTAAATTTGTGTCTTCAGATAGCATTCAGTTGGAATTAGATTCGTTAAAAGATGCGGTTGCCATTGCGTTAGAGTACGCCGCAAAGTTAGGGACAACCGGTGCCGAGGTTGCTATTAGTAAGCAACAAGGCTTGTCGGTTTCTACCCGATTAAAAGAGGTAGAAACGGTAGAGTTTAATAAAGACGGTGCATTAGGCATTACTCTGTTCCGTGGTAATTGTAAGGGTAGCTCGTCCACCTCTGACTTAAGCCCCGATGCCATTGCGCGCGCCGTAAAAGCAGCTGATGACATTGCTAAATTTACTTCTGAAGATAGTTTTAATGGCTTAGCTGACACTGATCTTATGGCGACAGAGATTAAAGACTTAGATCTTTATCATCCTGAGTCACTTTCTCCAGCAGATCTCGAAGCGCTAGCTGTGCAAGCCGAGGCTGCAGCACTTGATAGTGATAGTAGAATCACCAACTCAGATGGTGCCAGTGCCAATGCCCATGTGGGGATGAAGGTCTACGGCAATAGCCATGGTTTCCTTAACGGTTATGCAAGTTCTCGTTATAGCCTAAGCTGTGTGGTGATTGGTGAACAAGATGAGCAGATGCAACGTGACTACGACTACAGTGTCGCGCGTAAATTTGCCGATTTGTGGACCCCGCAACAAGTGGGAGAAAAAGCTGCTGCAAAAACCTTGTCTCGCCTTGGAGGCCGTAAAATTCCGACGACACAGTTGCCTGTGTTATTGGCACCAGATATTGCCACAGGCTTAATGGGGCATCTCGTTGGCGCGATTAGTGGTAGCAGCCTATATCGTAAGTCGAGCTTTTTACAAGACTCGCTCAATACACAGATTTTCCCAGAGTGGTTTACCATTAATGAGCAGCCTCATTTATTGGGTGGTTTAGCCAGTAGTTATTACGATAGTGAAGGCGTTGCTACCCAAGAGCGTAATATTATCGACAATGGCATATTGAGTAGTTATCTATTAACCAGCTATTCAGCGCGTAAGTTGAACATGACTAATACTGGCCATGCTGGTGGTATTTATAACTGGACGTTAAGCCACACCGATCAGAGTTTTGCAGAGCTGATTAAGCAGATGGGCACAGGGCTTATTGTGACTGAAGTCATGGGCCAAGGTGTCAACGCCGTTACCGGCGACTATTCTCGCGGCGCTGCCGGTTTTTATGTTGAGAATGGGGTGATCCAATATCCTGTGGAAGAAATTACCATTGCTGGCAATCTAAAAGATATGTATCGCAATATCGTCGCCGTAAGCCATGATAGAGACTTACGCTCATCTATTCGTACAGGCGGTATTTTGCTAGAAAGCATGAAAATAGCTGGCAGCTAGACAACAAATACCTGCAATATAAAAAAGCGAGCCTCTGCTCGCTTTTTTATTACCTGAACCATAGTCGTACTATTGCCACGAAGATTATTGCTCAGTGTTAGTGCTCTCGATCTGTTGCCAAAATTGCATGATATCTTGTGCGAGCTCTTCATTGGCTAAAATGCTGACATGGTCATCATTATAACCTCGAACCTTTATCGCTTGCCGCTGTGCTTGGGGGGCAAGTTGACTACTGAGGTTGATCACGCCATCTCCGCTTTGCTGATTAATCACCCCTGAGATTTTGTAGCCAAAGCTTAGCATGTGTGGTGCAGCTTTATTTGGCGTAAACAGCTCAGAGATAAGCTGACTCTCTGGCAGTAAATCATGCCAAGCAGGAATAGCAACTGGCGCATAGTCCACACCGTATTGCGCTGATTTAACCCCAAGGAAAGGCGAAGATATTGAGCTAAAACTGAGGATTTCAGGGCAACTTGCAGTGGGGTAACAATGGTTAAGGTACCGCTTACTCACTAAGCCCCCCCATACTATGACCGACAATATGTGCCTGGCTAAATTGATACTTAGCTCGGGTAATATTGATTAAGTTGTCGAGCCCTTTGGCAATCATTAGCAAGGGTAAACCACTGGGATAATTGAACACCCAAATTTGATATTTCTCTTGATCTATATTAGCCACAAGCGGAGCGAAATCTGCGGCACTACCTGCCATACCATGGACCAAAATGACTGGGATTTTACTCGTATGGTATGGCTCAAGAAAAAACAGTCCGGTATAGCCATTCTGGATATGACTAATCGGTTTCCACAAGCCCATTTGTGCATATTCTCGAGAAAAAATTGGGTCATTTAGGGGGATAACTTCGTCAAAACGGGCTTGAGTGATTTGCATATTAGTGATGTTTTGTAGCGGTTTATCGACCAATTGCTTTGGGTAATCTTTTGCGCTGCTGTTTAAGTCGAGTGTAAGAGGAGTGTCGGCGGATTGGCTATCAAGGGCTAGCCATTCGTAACGCTCGTTGGGTTGAAAGCGCAGGTCGTGGTTTTCATCGATAAATACAAACAAAAACTGGCTATGACTATAAGCCTGAATATCAATATCGTTGTCGCCTATCATCACGTCAAAGCCATCAATTTGCTCAGCGTGGGCTTGGCTCAGTAGTACTAACACCACTGAATCGCTACTTTGGCGGCCGTTAACCTTAATATGGTACTGAGTGTATTGATTATCTAAGGTGACTAACTCCTGTTTAAGGGCTTTAAACTGGCCGCAGCCACTCAGAATTAGCAGGACTAAAGCAAATAATAATTTGTGTGTGAGTGGCATTCCTGCTTTTCCTTGATGCAATGATTGATAAAGGTCCCTGAGTAACTATGCCGCTAAGTACTTGCTAAGTATAGTGTAAATAGTAGATTGCTGATTTAAAATCAAATGGATTGTCTCGGTATCTACCGGTCAATATCGTAAATTTTTTATCTCTTGCTTAAAATAACTTGCATATACGTAATAACGTATATATGATTTTTCGTATGTTATGTTGAAGCTTGCATATGATGCGACTAAGTGAGAAATGATGCCAACAACATTCTTTAAAGCCCTTGCTGATGAGACTCGGCTTAAAAGCCTATTGCTAATTAGAGCGGAAAATGAGCTTTGCGTTTGTGAGTTAATGACAGCGCTCGAGCAAGTGCAACCGAAAATCTCACGTCATTTAGCTCAGTTGAAAAAGGCACAGATTTTGGTTGACCGACGCCAAGGCCAGTGGGTTTTTTATCACCTGAACCCCGATATTCCGACTTGGGTAAAACAGTTGTTAGAACAAACATTTTCAGCAAATCAATCACTTATTAAAGCTCCTTTGGCAAGATTGCAAGCCATGGGAGAAAGGCCACAACGAGCACAAGCTTGTTGTAGCGAATGATTTAAATAGCTTATTGGGGAATAAGAGATGGGATTATTTGAACGTTATTTAACGCTATGGGTCGGCCTAGCGATTGTTGCTGGCGTCATACTCGGTAATTTTGCGCCTGAGCCTTTTGCTTACATTGCGCAGTTGCAGTATGCGCAAGTGAACTTTGTCATTGCGGTCCTTATTTGGGTAATGATTTACCCGATGATGGTACAGATAGATTTTTCTGCCGTTAAAGATGTGGGCAAAAGTCCCAAAGGGCTAATATTGACCGTGGTGATTAACTGGTTGATTAAACCATTTACCATGGCGCTGCTAGGTTGGTTATTTTTCCGCGGTTTATTTGCAGATTGGGTTGACCCACAAACTGCCACCGAATATATCGCAGGCATGATCTTACTCGGGGTTGCGCCTTGTACAGCAATGGTATTTGTTTGGAGCCAACTGACTAAAGGCAATGCCAACTACACCTTGGTACAAGTGTCGGTGAATGATCTGATTATGATTGTGGCCTTTGCCCCGATTTGTGCCTTGCTGTTAGGAGTAAGCGATATTCAGGTGCCATGGGAAACCTTACTTTTCTCTGTTTTACTCTACGTGGTTTTACCTTTAGTCGCAGGGGTGTTGACCCGCAAGCAGCTTAATAAACAACATGATGAGCAACGCATTACCCAGTTTATCGCCAAGCTTAAACCTTGGTCTATGGTTGGTTTGATTGCTACCGTATTGTTGTTGTTTGGCTTTCAAGCGCAAACCATATTGGCTCAGCCGCAAAATATCTTACTGATTGCCATACCCTTGTTAATTCAAACCTATGGCATTTTCTTCATTGCCTACTATGCTGCGAGAAAATTACGCTTAAGTCATGATATTGCCGCGCCGGCTTGTATGATTTCTACGTCGAACTTTTTTGAGTTGGCCGTGGCGGTAGCGATATCATTGTTTGGTTTGCATTCTGGGGCAGCCTTAGCAACGGTTGTCGGGGTATTGGTTGAAGTACCTGTGATGTTGTCATTGGTGGCGTTTGTTAATCGTCGCCGTGAAAAGTACCAGCAACAAATTCAGTAATAAATTGGCTTTACGATACAAACACGTTTTAACAAATCTTAATGAAGGTGAAAGCATGACTATTAAAATCGGTATCAATGGTTTTGGCCGAATGGGACGTTTAGCACTACGAGCAGCATGGCAATGGCCAGATGTAGAATTTGTACAGATTAATGACCCGGCCGGCGATGCGGCTACCTTGGCGCATTTATTGTGCTTCGATTCAGTCCATGGCACGTGGCAGCATGAGGCTACTGCAGATGACCAAGGAATAATCATTGGCGAGCACCACATTAAAACTACCGCTAATAGCCGAATTGAAGATACGGATTGGTCAGCGTGTGATGTGGTTATTGAAGCATCGGGCAAGATGAAAACCAAGGCCAAGCTACAAGCCTATCTTGATCAAGGTGTAAAACGTGTAGTTGTTACCGCTCCAGTGAAAGAGGAAGGGGTACTGAACGTTGTTATGGGAGTCAACCAGGACCTGTATGATAAAGCGATACATCCGATTGTGACTGCAGCGTCATGTACGACAAACTGTTTAGCGCCAGTTGTTAAAGTCATTCATGAGCAAATTGGTATTAAGCACGGCTCAATGACCACGATTCATGACATCACCAACACCCAAACTATTTTAGATGCACCTCACAAAGACTTGCGTCGCGCTCGGGCATGTGGCCAGTCACTGATCCCCACCACAACCGGTTCAGCCACTGCGATCACCCACATCTTTCCAGAGTTAAAGGGCAAGTTGAATGGTCATGCAGTACGAGTGCCACTCGCCAATGCATCCATTACTGACTGTGTGTTTGAACTACAACGCGATGTCACTGAAGCTGAAGTGAACGCCATGCTTAAGCAAGCCTCAGCAACTGATTTAGCGGGGATTCTAGGTTATGAAGAGCGTCCGCTGGTTTCGGTTGACTACAAAACCGATCCTCGCTCAGCCATTGTTGATGCCCTATCAACTATGGTAGTCAATGGCTCACAACTTAAACTTTATGTTTGGTATGACAATGAGTGGGGCTACGCTAACCGCACCGTGGAACTGGCGCGTTTAGTGGGTCAGCAAGACAAAGCGTAATAGGCTTTCAATCATAAGAGATAAGGGTTCAACATGTTAGCCAGTCTACGGGCGCTACCAGAGCAAATACGTCAGTATATGTTGGTCACTGCAAACTATTGGGCATTTACACTCACCGATGGTGCGCTAAGGATGTTAGTGGTATTGCACTTTCATCAGTTAGGTTACAGCCCGTTGGCGATCGCCATGTTGTTCCTTTTCTATGAGTTTTTTGGTGTTGTTACCAACCTATTTGGTGGCTACTTAGGGGCGCGGTTTGGGCTTAATCGCACCATGAATATTGGTTTAGGCTTGCAAATCGGTGCCTTAGCCATGTTATTAGTGCCCAATGAGTTACTCACTATCGCTTGGGTTATGGCTGCACAAGCGCTGTCTGGTATCGCCAAAGATCTAAATAAGATGAGTGCCAAAAGCAGTATTAAGGCACTGGTCGCCAAAGGTGCTGAAGGCACGCTGTACAAGTATATCGCGCTATTAACTGGGTCGAAAAATACCCTAAAAGGGGTCGGCTTCTTTTTAGGCGGCGCGCTATTGGCACTGTTTGGTTTCCATGGTGCGATATTACTGATGGCAGTGGGTCTAAGCCTAGTGTGGGGCTTGAGCTTAGTGAAACTCAAGCAAGACTTAGGTAAGGCATCGACTAAGCCTAAGTTTAATCAGATTTTTTCAAAGAGCCGTAACATCAATATTCTATCGGCAGCAAGAATGTGTTTGTTTGCTGCACGGGATGTTTGGTTTGTTGTCGCGCTGCCGGTTTATTTAGCTAGCCAGTTTGACTGGGATCATTATTGGGTTGGTGGTTTTCTCGCATCTTGGGTGATTGCCTATGGTGTAGTACAAAGCTTCGCGCCTAAAATCACGGGTAGCCAATTTGCTGGGGCGGGTCAAGCTCCTGGTGGCCGCGCAGCCCTGTTTTGGGTGAGCATGTTGGCCATCATCCCAATTGTCATTGCAATCGCGATGACAGTACTTCCAAATCCACAATGGTGGCTTATTGCTGGATTGATCCTCTTTGGGGTCGTATTTGCGATTAATTCCTCATTGCATAGCTATCTGATTGTCAGTTATGCCAGTGATGACGGTGTCTCATTAGACGTTGGCTTTTATTATATGGCCAATGCGATGGGACGACTCATAGGTACCATTTTGTCTGGTTGGGTATATCAAGTCGCCGGGTTAGTGGCTTGTCTATGGATTGCCGCTGGGTTTTTATTAGTCACAGTGGCTATCAGTGTTTACCTACCTAAGCAGCCGCAGCAGGCCAGTTAGTTTAGCTGGCAGCTTAGCTTTTCTCCCCTTATCAAGGCATTGCAATAGGGCAATGCTAACAGCACTTAATGAGTCATGATGAGCAAAATGAGGCCTGACAGCCTTGTTTGCCCCTTTCCAATCCCGCGCTATTCGTTGTACTCTGGCTTAGCAATCAATGAATAGTGGCGTAGATCACAAACATATAGCGATAAGAAAAACGAGGTTTGAATGGAAGGTATTACTGAAATTATCAGTATGATCAACGGGTTTGTCTGGGGCACACCCATGTTAGTTATGATCTTAGGTGTCGGTCTATTTTTATCAATCGGACTCCGATTGATGCCGATCCTAAAACTGGGAACAGGTTTTAAGCTACTTTGGTCTGGACGTATTCCAGACAAAGATAAACAAATCAAAGGTGAGATTAGCCCCTTTAACGCCTTAATGACGTCATTATCTGCCACCATTGGTACTGGTAATATTGCCGGTGTAGCCACGGCAATCTTTATTGGTGGCCCAGGCGCATTATTTTGGATGTGGTGTACCGCCTTGGTCGGTATGGCAACCAAGTTTGCCGAAGCCGTATTGGCGGTTAAGTACCGTGAAGTCGATGATAACGGTAATCACATCGGTGGCCCGATGTATTACATCAAAAATGGTTTAGGCAGCAAGTGGGCATGGCTAGGCACTGCGTTTGCTTTATTTGGTTCGTTCGCAGGTTTTGGTATTGGTAATACCGTGCAGTCTAACTCTGTGGCTGATGCACTACAAAGTAACTTTGGTGTGCCCGATTGGGTCACCGGTTTAGTTCTCATGGTGCTTGTTGGTGCAGTGCTCATGGGCGGTATTAAACGTATTGCTGATGTCGCTGGTAAGCTTGTGCCATTAATGACAGTGTTCTATATTGCTGCGGGCTTGGCGGTGTTGGTGGTTCACGCGGCAGAAATCCCTGATGCAATTGCACTGATTGTGCACAGTGCGTTCAATCCGGTTGCTGCCCAAGGTGGCTTTGCTGGTGCTGCAGTTTGGGCGGCCATTCGCTTTGGTGTTGCCCGCGGGATTTTCTCCAACGAAGCGGGTCTAGGTAGCGCACCGATTGCCCACGCATCGGCACAAACCAACAACCCAGTGGCACAAGGTTTAGTGGCGATGCTAGGTACTTTCATTGATACTTTGATTGTTTGTACCATTACTGGTCTAGCGATTATTGTTTCAGGCGCTTGGACATCAGGTGAGAATGGTGCTGCATTAACTTCTTTTGCTTTCTCACATGCGTTGCCAATTGGTAACTATGTTGTCGCGATCGCTTTGGCCGTCTTTGCCTTCACCACTATTTTGGGCTGGAGTGTTTATAGTGAGAAATGTGTCCAGTATTTACTGGGGGTTAAAGCGGTTAAGCCATTCAGAGTGATTTGGATTTTAGTGGTGCCACTGGGCGCTGTGAGTTCACTGGACTTTATCTGGCTACTTGCCGATACACTTAATGCAATGATGGCTATTCCTAACCTGATAGCTCTTGCGTTGCTTAGCCCTGTGGTGTTTGGTTTAACTCGCGAATACTTCTTGAAGAAAAGACAAGAAGACGCGGAGCTAAAAGCCAAATCATAATCTGATTGCGATAGGCTTAATCAGAGATAAAAAAAGCGCCCTTGGGCGCTTTTTCTTTGGGCTAGTAAAAGTCACCACCCATGGCTCGTTTAAGTTCTGCTTCTTCTAGCAGCTCCTCAAGGCGTTTTTTTACTTCACGTCGATGTTTAAGATCGTCCAAAGCTTGGGCATTTTTAGGTGCGGTCATCGCTTCAATTTCAACATCATTTGGCACTACATCTAAAATCTGAGTCATGATGAACTCCTCGCAAGTGAGTACTTGTTGGCACTCTATGCGTTGTGCCGTTAAGTACGTAGAGTTTCCGTCGATGCGTTCGCCGTAAACTGCAATTGTTAATTCCGAAAAGCGCTAGAGATATACTAATAAAGTAATACACTTCAGTAGATTAGCTTTAACATTAGTAAGCGCTGATGTGAAAGATACCAAGTCATTGAAAATAAAAATGCGATCGAGATAACATTATTTAGATCTGTAAAAAACACTGGTTTGTCCAGTTTGAAAGGGAGATTGTTCTGGCTTATATCTATGAAATTTAAGGGGTAAACAGGGAGAGGGGAAGCAGAGTTATTGCTACATGAGCAATAACTCAATTAGAGCAAGATCACAGATCAAAACTATAGCTATAGCCAAGCACAAGTTTAGGATCGTCACCCTTGAGATCAGTATCGCTGACTAAAAACGAGATGGTGCCATAATCGGTGTCTTTAGCGATAGAAACCGAGTAATCAGAATAGTTTTCAGTGTCATACCAAGCAGATACCACATCACCTTGAGAGTAACCATAGTGGCCATTAAGCGATAATGTATCAGAAAGTGGAATAGAGACACCGACAGTGAGGTAACCCATGTCTGTGTTGCTTAGGGGCTCAGTGGCCACATCATCACCTGCATTGACAAGATGTGAGTAGCTCACACTAAGCCATTTGTAACTGAGGGCTAAAGTGACTTCACCTAAATCAATACTGCCGTCGCTATCGGGGTAGGCATAGTATAAGTAATACACATCGTAACCGAAGTCCTCGCCGATGCTACCGGCATAACCACCGTATAAATCCAGCTCGAAGGTTGTGCTGTCGCCAAAATCAACGTTTGATGCCCAGCCGCCTAAGTAAAATCCACTGTCGTGCTCGTAGTCAATGCCACCTTGTACAGCCACTGAATCATCCGTTTGGCTGACACCGCGCCATAGGTAGTTCGAGGTTGCACCAATATTTCCGCTGACTGCTGCACTGGCGGGCAAACTCATTAGCATAGCGCTTGCCACTAAGGTCAATGTTGACACTGCTTGTTTCATATTCATTCCTTCATCGTGATTTGAATTATCACTTCCGCTATAAGTATTTTTTTAGGAAGTACTGATACAAATAAATGCGATGAACGTGCCAAAAATTAAGCCATTATTAATCAATAGCTTAATAAATCACCGGCTAAATACATGTCCAAATTGGTGTAAAAAAGAGCAATGCCGCTCTATTTTGGTGCAGGGAGTGTTCAAAATTGACGTGTATAGCAAGTCGATCTTTTTAAGGGGATATTTGGTGGGCTATTTCAAGGCGATAGTGGTTGTTTGCTTATGAGCTCATTCAATATCGGCGCCGATAAAATGGGGGCACAAAAAAACCTCCAGTAAGGAGGTTTTTATCATAACAAGCGTAACGATTTAGTTAACGCTGTCTTTTAGTGCTTTACCAGCTTTAAACTTAGGTACAGTTGCTGCTGGAATTTGAATCTCTTTACCCGTCTGTGGATTACGGCCAGTACGAGCTGCACGTTCAGTTGTTTCAAAAGAGCCAAAGCCAACGATAGAAATCTTATCACCGTCTTTCATTGCCTGTGCAACAGTCTCTTCGAAAGACTTAAGTGCACGTGCAGCTTCTGCTTTTGTTAGTTCAGCATTTTCAGCCATTTTTGCAACAAGTTCAGTTTTATTCATTTGAATATTCTCTTCTTTCCGTAGATTTTCTTAGCAATTTCAGTAACGCTGAGACCTAACATGCCATAAGGCGAAACAATTGGAAAGAGCTTTACGCTGAATAAAATGCTAATTATTGCCAAATTGGTGGATTATTCATCATCAAGTAGGGTGTATAACAGTTGTTTTACAATATGTGGCTCAAATGGCTTGTCACAAAGTGCGTTAACCCCAGCTTGGGATACATTACTTAAATGGGCATCATTAGCCTCAGATGACACCATTAAAATAGGGATATGCGATTGCTGGCTGTGTTTACGGATGAAGTCTGTTAAGGCTAGACCATCGGCATTGGGCATGTTGTAGTCGGTAATGACTAAGTCATACATATGCTCTTGTAATAACTCAATGGCTTCAGCGCCGTCGGTGGCTTCGGTGATCAGCTTTAGGCCCAGGTTGGTAATGGTACGGCGAATAATATTACGGGCCATTTTGCTGTCATCGACTACCAGTACCCGTAAGTTATGCACATCGAAATGGGCTAGGTCGAGTTCATCTTGGCTGAGTAGATCAATGGTGGCATTGAGCGCCTTACCTAAATGCTCTGCAGTGAAAGGTTTAGGCAGGATTGCCACTACGCCTGACTGGCGATACACCTCTAACTGTTCGCGGCGACACTCGCTCGACACCAACATAAACTGAATGTCTTGTAAGGCTTCGTTTTGTTTGATGGTTTTAAGGAGATCGATAGCGGTACCATCAGCAAAATGCATGGCGCTGGCAATCAAGTCTGGTTGGTGGCGGTGAATGATGTCGCTTGCTTCGCTGATGCTGCTGGCCGTTTGGATTTGGCTAATGCCTTCATTTTGCAAATGGTTAGCAATAATCTTTCTTTGGGTATCCGATGGCTCGACAAGCAGTATCGACAGCTCACTGGGGAGCAAAGTGTTCATAATCCCTGATCTCTAAATGTTTTTGTTATTATTGCCCCGTTTAATAGCGGGGTTGTTAAATAGTGATAACCTATACTACCCGATTGATTGTTCGGATGTTAGGTAACTCTTTGTTGATTTTGAAAAAGCGATAAACAGCTGAAAAGCAAGCAGTAAAATAGCAATCGCCGCGATAAGTGGGATTGGAATCGACTGGCCATCAACCACGACTTTTACATCTTCAGGACTGATCTGATAGGCCAAAATGGCGGTTGTGGCCAACGCGCTAAAACCAAGCGCTTGAATTGCAATATAAACTTTTAATACAACCGTTGCCCATTTGGCTTTGAGTACCATGCCAATAAGTACCGGAATAACCCCCAGACTGAACAGATCCATCGACTGGGTATCGATTGCTCGCCACAGCGCAACGATAGCCAGTAGCAAATACATTAACATCAATAAAAGCAAAGGTAGCGGTGGTCTGGTCATCGTATGGCTCAGCAATTGGCGATAATATTGGGATGCGAGTTTAGAAAAATCATCGTCTATAGTCCATTTATTTAGCTTTCCAAAGCAATTATCCAGGTGGGAGATATTGGTCAAAGGGTTTAACATGGTTACAATGCGCTTTGATGTTGTAGATAGAGTACGGTATGAATGAAGCAGAATTTTGGCAGCTAGTCACTCGCCAGAGCCCAGAGCAAGATCAGCAGAGTCTCGCAGAACAACTCCATGATAAGTTGATGGCTTTGTCCGATGAGCAGCTCGCTGCATTTGATAAGCACTTTGCGATACAGATGCGCCGCAGTTACCTATGGTCGCTATGGGGAGCTGCCTATGTGGTCACCGGATGCGATTCAGAGTATGCATTTGCGGAATTTCGCTGTTTTGTTATCTCGCTAGGAAAAACATGGTTTGAACAAGCTATTGCCGATCCAGATGCGCTAGGTCAGCTTGAACAGTGGCCTGAAAAAGATGGCTACGCTTATCCGTTTGTTGATGAGTATGATCTAATTGCTGGGCAAATTTATGAAGACCGAACAGGTAAGGAGTTGCCTTTTGTGCCATCTGGACAGGCAAGCCCTCAAGGCAAAAAGTTCAACAACAAGAAAAAGCATCTCAAAGCGGTTTATCCGCAGTTAAGTGCTCGATTCCCTTTTTAAAAAAACCAAATAGAAAAAGCGGGCTTAGCCCGCTTTTTCACTAACTGTTATCGCACAGCTGTGTGCTTATTCGTAACAAACTTCTGTTTCTTCATCATAGTCACGACCATAATCAGCGCAAGTCTCGTGCATAAATGCGGTTTCTTGCTGCTCGATCTGTTGCTCAAGTTCGGCTTGTTGCTCATCCATAATCGCGTCTTCTACAACGGCTTGCTGTTGATCAAGAATAGCGTGGTGGTGATCTATAGCTGCCTGTTCTGCTGCGGTAAACTCTTCCGCTTTCACTTGTGACGTGGCTGCTAGTCCGAAAATGATTGCTGCAAATAGGGCCATTTTGCCAGAAAAGTTAACTTGCTTTAGTGAGATTGAATTGCTCATGTTGTTCACTCCAATTTATGTCGTTGACCTAACGTCGGCAATGGTGTTCTCCATGGTGGAGATATCATTTCAAGGTCACAAAGTATCTGCTAAAAGTGGTTAGTTGCTGAGGTCGTTTTTAGTGACCTCGTTTGCTTGATACGAATGTTACGACAATGATGCTGAACTCTTGCTGAACAAAAACCAAGCATTTTTCTAAGCGCCATTT
Source organism: Shewanella waksmanii ATCC BAA-643 (assembly GCF_000518805.1). Classification (GTDB taxonomy): domain Bacteria; phylum Pseudomonadota; class Gammaproteobacteria; order Enterobacterales; family Shewanellaceae; genus Shewanella; species Shewanella waksmanii. The sequence goes on along the minus strand of NZ_KI912497.1, from coordinate 197,620 downwards.
ACAGCGGTTATTGATTTATTTGTCACGCTCTAGACAGGTGCTAAACTCATCTTGAACTTGGGTATCATCACAATAGATGCTTGCACTGCCTTGATCCTCATTGGCGAGTTCCGCTTGAATTTGCTGTAGCTGTTCTTCAGCGCTGGGAAATGCCAGGGTGTTGTCAGCGAGTATTTCATTGACTCCTTCGATGTGGGCCAATGATGCTTCTTGATCTGAATTTGCAGCAAAGGCACTTTGGCTAAGCACTAGAACACAAGCGACAGCGGATAGAGGCAGGTAAGCCTTAATTGAACGGGCCATTGATGACTCCTAAATAAACGGTGATACGATTACACTGGTAGCCATGTTGCTGCCAGTGCCAAAAGAGGCGTATTTTAGCAGTCTGAACTTGAATCTAAGCTGAATTAGTGATTTTTCATTGTCTCACATTGAAAGCCCTGGCGGCTGCTATCAAAACGGCAGTTTAATCCACACTGCCACACCACATCGCCCTGGTCGGCAGATTGTTGCTGAGCAAACGTCTTACATTGTTGATAATCACTGAAGTCATCGGTTTTCTGGTAGCGGCCGGAGTTATAGCCGTGGGTATAGACAAATGCAGACCAAGTCTCACTGTAATGGTGCTGCTCCGACTGATTTATTTGGCTTATTGCGAACGCGACAATAGCGATAATGCTGACAATAAATAAAAAAGGAGTGAATTTTTTCATGATTTCGCCTGTCTATATAGTTACGGCAAGAGTTTAACGCTGTGGGTTACTAATTGATACATCTTGCGTGTCGGCGTGTGAGCCCGCATTGATAACTGCTGTTTGGTCATGAAAAAATCCAAATGACAGTGGCTTAGTATTAGCGTGCTTTGCATTAAGCTAATATTCAGGTTAGCTTTTGTAGAGTATGGCTTGAAATCACAACATGCAGCCTGAGGAGGCGGATATGAAGTTAAAACATCTACTATTTGTGGGCGCTCTTGCCTCTGTTAATGTGGCTGTAGCGGAAGAAGCAAAGCCAGATCCTGTCACTGAAGTGGGTCAGGTTAAGATTACTTGGCAAGATCCGAGTAGCTATCGCGATGTCAAAGCAGCAAGTGACATTCAATCTCGTTACGAGCAACGTACTTTTGATAATTTAACCAAAGAGCTCAGCAAGCAGGTTGAGAAGCGATTCCAGCCGAATCAAAAACTGGAGCTAGTAGTCACAGATGTCGATTTAGCAGGTGATGTGCGGCCGACATTTGGCGCCACTATGAACGATATTAGGGTGATTAAAGATATTTACCCACCGCGCATGAATTTTAGCTATCAGGTGCTAGAAGGTGACAAAGTGATTATGGCGGGCGATGAAAAGCTGACCGATTTAGGGTTTATGCATAAAGTCGGCCGCATGGATGACAAGCCATTAAGGTATGAATATCGCTTAATGGAAGATTGGCTTAAAAAGAGCATTGAGCCTAAATTGCAGTAAGTCAAACATTATTTGATTAAGGCGAATCGGTTATCCGATTCGCCTTCTTTTATTTAGGCTGCACTGGGCTCGTCGATGACTTCAAACAAACTGAAAGAGTTGGCGGCGGTTTTGGCCTGCTTTTTAGCTGCGGCGCTATAAGTCGATAGCTGTTGCTCACTGCAGCGAGATGTCACAATTGGCGGGAGAATGCCGACGCATAAGCCAATGAGTTCGTGTTCACACATGTGGCCTTTGCGATCTTCGGCGACCATTTTTTGTTGTTGCCAATGCATTTGACTGTAAAACAGCTGCTTGCTTTGTTCAAAGGCTTTTAAAATCTGCATCGACTGCTGCAAGATGTCATTGCTGGTACTGATGATCACAAAGTCATCACCGCCAATATGGCCGATAAAATTGTCGCTACTTTGTTGCTTATTCAGTAATTGTGCCACCGCTTGAATCACTTCATCACCGCGACAAAATCCATAAATGTCGTTATAGGGTTTAAAGTAACTGATATCAAAGTAAGCTAAATAAAAGTCCCGCTGGTGATTTCGCAATCGTTGCAACTCTTCTTGGATAGGGATATTGCCCGGTAATCCAGAGAGTGGGTTGGCGTGACGGGCAATCTTAATTCGATGTTCAGTGAGCTGCTGCAATAGATCCTTGGTGTGGCCAATGCCCATGAATTTTCCCTGACGCATCACGATAAACTGTTGCGCAACGTTACCGTGATTATCCTCGGCAGTAAGGGATTGGCTGACTGTCGAAATTGGGTCACTGGCTTCCACCTTCAGAATTTTGCCATTCATGACCTCGGCCACACTGGTATTTTCATGTAAGGCGCGACCGTAAGGGGTGCTAAACAGCTCCATAAGGTGGGCCCTATCGACCAATCCTTGCGGGTACTCATTCTCCACTACTGCAATGGCTTGCAACGAAGATTGTGCGATAAACATGTCGCTGACATGTTTGAGTTTAGTGCCTGGTAATACCGTGATGGCGTTGGTACATAAACTTTCTGCCGATTCAGCATAGCGGGTTTGTTGCTTAGGTAAGTCGGGAAGGCACAGGGGCTGAAACACCTTATTAGGCTGTGCTTCCGGTCGGCCTAGTAAATACCCTTGGCAATAGATGATACCGAGCTGCTGGAGCAGTGCCATTTCACTATTGGTTTCAATGCCTTCAGCTATCACCTTACAAGTGAGACTTTGGCAGAGATCAATAATGGAGCGAACAAACTCCTGTTTCACCGGCGATTGGTCAATATCTTTAATGAAATGGCGATCGATTTTGACATAATCTGGAGCCAGCTCTGACCATAATCTTAGCCCAGAATACCCGGTACCTAGATCGTCAATGGCGGTCATAAAACCTTGGCTGCGGTAATGATTCAAACACTCTTTGAGTAGATCGATATCGTCTGCTGGATACTGCTCAGAAAGCTCAATGACAACTTGATTGGGGTTGAGCCCCAGCTCTTGTACTAAGCCTAATGTTAGCCCTTTCGCATGATTGGGCTCCAGCAACGCTTTGGGAGAGATATTGATGAACAGTTTTCCCGGTAGAGCATGTTGATCAAAACTGTTGATGGAGATCCGTCGGCACACCTCTTCTAGCTCTGATAGTCGACCTTCATAAGCAGCGGTTTTAAATAACGGCACAGGTGAGTGCAAAGGGCTATGCTCGGGGCCGCGGCTTAAAGCCTCAAAACCATGAACCGAGTGGGTGTTGATATTAAAAATGGGCTGAAATAGTGCATTGATCTTTTGCTGACCAATTATTCTATCTAGCTCCTTGCCAAGATCTATCGCTGTCATTTCGTCCGCCTTTTTTAATATCGGACGAAATGTTATTACCAGACAATGACAGCAATATGACAATATTTGTTTGCTGTCACAAATTGACTATTTTGCTTGGTTTTTAAACGCTTGCAAGGTTTGCAGTAGCACAGCTAGCTTTGGCACAAACTGCTCTATTTGCTCATTAATATTAGCGTTATCTGCTGATATTTCGGTTAATTGCTGTGCAAGCTCCTGCACGTAAGGACCAAAGCGATTGCTCTCGGTGCTAAAACCTTGTTGTTTGCCAAATATGCTAGCAAACTTGCCATGTCCCACTTTTTTAAGTTCATCGAGTTTGGCATCAGCATCAATGGCTTGGCGATAAGCTGTTTGTAAGTTCTGTTTAAGTTGCTCTATAACACGAGTATGTGGCATAACAGCCTCTGGGTTAAAAATTTAGCCGAATTATAAGGGGCGAAGCAGATGGCAACAAGTCACGCTAACAGATTAGTGCAAACTATTGGTGCATCCATAATGGCAATTTGGGTTTGGTCATCCGCTGTCGCTGCCGATACGCCGCCATTCTATCAAATTAACTACCAAGGTAAGACTGCCTATCTACTTGGCTCAATCCATGTCGGACAGCCTGACTTTTACCCTATGGCGGACATTATCGAACAGAAGTTTGCTAACGCGTCAGGCTTAGTGGTGGAAGTGGATACCGACAATATTGATGTAATGGCGATGATTCGTCAGTACGGGCTAGATCCTTCAGGTATTGATCCACACACTCAGTCATTAAAGACCACATACTGCCAAAGTCAGCAACCGCTGTGCCAGTCTATTGCCAGTTTCTCGCCTTGGTTGCAGTCAGTGCAAATTGGCATGGTGCGTTTTGAGCAGTTGGGGTTCAGTGCTGAATATGGCGTTGATGGCCGTTTTGTAAAACAAAATCGTCAGCGCCCCCTGTATGAGCTTGAATCCAGTGAGTTTCAATTTAAGCTACTGTCAGGTTTCAATCGCGAGCAACAATGGCAGATGGTCGCCGATGCCATTGAAAGCTCTGATAAAGAGATGCTGGCTTTAGTTGAGGCATGGCGTAACGGTGATGAACAGGCTTTAAGTGAATTAATGACCGAGCAGATGGTCGAAGATGGCGACACTCAGATGATTGAACAGATCCTTTGGCGGCGCAATGTTGATATGGCTACAGGTATTCGCCGTTTAATGCAAGATGCCACGGTTGCTGAGCCACTATTTATTGTGGTGGGTGCCGGACATGTTGTCGGTAAACAGAGTATTGTCGATGAGATGCGCAGCCACGGTGGTAAGGTGCGTAATTGTTGGCAGCAAAGTTGTCAATAATTCGCTAACGCTGAGACTTCAAGTGGGCGCCTTTTGGTAGGCTCATTGCTTTTAATGACGCTGCTGATACAGCTGTTGTTAAGTTGCTTTGTTATGCCTTTAACTGTTGTGATGGTGCTGAAAATAAGCATGAATAACGTTGCTTGATTCTGAATTTGACGCCAAATTAGCCGATTACGATTAGGACACTTTTACAAAAACAACAGAGTTAATTAGGCTGGCTAGTTTTTAGTAAATAGAGACTCAAGCCATGCCGCGTATTGCCCTAAATCACCTGTTAGTCGCTGCTGCGTTAACCACGTTAAGCAGTGCAGCCATGTCAGCCCCGCAAGTTGGCATCATGCTAGGCTCTGATTCGGGTATTAACGTTAAGTTTGACGATATAAAAATTGGTGTCGGACTTGATGATGTGTCATTAACGGCAGACAAACTGTTCAATTTTGCTAATACCCAGCATTTTTATTATGGCTTCGGCGGTAAGCTCGACAACCTCAGTGGTGATAAAGATACCAAGCTTGCTGTCAGGGCGGTATTTGGAGCCCACACCGCCGTCGAACAGTTCCGGTTTTTTATTGAAGCCCAGCCCAGTGTTTACTTAATCGATAACGTCAGTGTTGAGCTAGAAGCAATAGCGGGAGTCCGTTACCAGTTCTAGCCCATGACTATTGGGCAATAGATTAGTTGGGTTGGCAGATAAAGTGCACGTAACGTCCCAGTGGAATGTAAGTAGGTTGCGTTGAATAGGTCAGCTCCATTGCCAGTAGTTGCTCGAAAGTCGCGCTCTCGGGCTGATGATTTTTAAGGTAATCACATATTACTCGCACACCGGATTGATAAATGATGCCCATATTCCAGTTAGTTACCCAATCACGCACCTCATCGATGTAAACCGGATGCGTAGGGGTTAAGCCCACCTTTTTCTTCACTTTTAGCCCAGCGTTCACATAATCAAAGTTACCAGATACGAGATTAAAGAAACGCATGGCTTCTTTGTTATAAAACATCAAAGACAGGAGTCCATCGTCTTTAAGCGTGCTTGGCAGTTGGCTAAGGGTCGTTTGCGCATCAGCTAGCCATTCGGTGACGGCATGGCAAAGAATCAAATCAAATTTGCCATGCTCGCCGGCAGACAAACCCTGAATTGGACCGTGAACTAAACGAATATCAAGCTGCTGGCCGCTCTGTTGTTGATGCTGCTCGATTTGCTCTTTGGCTATATCGAGCATTTTTTGTGAAATATCACATAGCACGACTTGATGACCCAGTTTAGCGAGTTTCTGGCTAAATGGGCCAAATCCGCCGCCAGCGTCTAAAATACGTAATGATTGTTTACCGTTGCCTAGTTGTTGCAGTGCCCATTTAAGATCGCGCCATACAACGGTTTCCCGTACTTGACCTTTTGCTGAGCCATAGATGTTATTGGCAAACTTGTGTGCCAACGCGTCAAAATTTTTGTCTTGCAACTGTGTACTCCACCCGCAGGGCTATTAATTCTTACGGGGTTATTTTGCCATACAACTCATGCTAATCAGTATAAAGATTAGGTCGCTCGGCAAAAATTTAGTGATACTGAGATAGGCAACCCGTTTTGCTACGTTTAAGCGGGTTACTGTTGAAACTGAGCCACTAAAGCGGGTCATTTGGGTGCGTTTGGGCTGCTTACTTTTGGCTTGAATAGCTCAAGCAGGCAGCAAGCATGTTTTCAGGTGCCGGCCTTGAAGATGTTTACCAACAGCGCGTTGAGTCAATCGGCCACTGATACTGGCTGCAATAGAGTGAGTGCCTCGTGGTTGGCGGTGCCTTGCTATGCAAGCGTTGAATTTAGCTTTCAATGAAATTTTTGGGTATACTCGCGCTCTTAAAATTTTCAGTGGTGTTTTTTTAAAAGGTCCAATACGCGTGGAAAGTAAAATATCGGTAGATTTAAAGGCGATGCCGTCACTGTTTTCGCTTTATCGTAAGATCTTTTTAGGTCGTAAACCTGGTTGGGATCAACAGGCTTTACCTCATATCGAAGTCAATTGCCCCAATGTTGGTTTAAGCGCTGACAAAGTTGCGCAATATGCGCAAGTGTGCGGCTTTGAGTTTGATGGCCAAAAACTACCATTGACCTACTTATATGTGATGGCTTTTCGTCTGCATGCGGTAATTTTTACCCACAAAGCCATTACGTTCCCGTTACTGGGGATGATTCACCTTAAAAACAGCATTACCCAATATCGCAGCTTGTCGGTTGATGAATCGTTCAATCTTGATTGTGCGCTTACCAGCAGCCAACAAACAGACGCTGGACTTGAGTTTACCTTAGTCTCTAAAGCCTACGTGGGCGATGAACTAGTGTGGGAATCCTTGTCGACTTACTTATATCGTATTGAAAGCGGTGGACGTCGAGTGCGTCCACCTAAAGCTAGCCCAATGGCATGGGAGAATCCAAGTGAGTGGCAACTAAACGATGATTTAGGCCGCCGCTACGCTAAAGCGTCTGGTGACTACAACCTGATTCATCTGCATCCTGTGGTGTCTAAGCGTTTTGGGTTTGATCGTGTCTTGGCCCATGGTATGTGGTCAAAAGCGCGCGTTGTGTCGGCGTTAGCGCCACAAATTGCTGACAGACCTTGTACTGTGGATGTGGCCTTTAAATTACCCTTGTTGCTACCTGCTGATGTTAAGTTTGGCTTTGAGTGTGTGCAGGAAGATGGCAATGACAGCGTGCGCTTCGAGCTGCGAGATAGCCGCGGCCGCCGACCACACTTAAGCGGTGCGATAAGTTACTTATAAGCCGTTTTGAGATAAAGTCGTCTTTAGATAAAAAAACCGAAGCCAATGCTTCGGTTTTTTATTATTGCACTGAGGTAGGCCGACTAAGGCACGCTGTGGCCCTTGGCTGCCTGCCAAATACTGAACCACTGTTGGCGGTCTAGCTGGATATGTTCGCTGGCTACTGCCATATCAATCCGCTGCTGTTTACCTGAGCCGATAATAGGGTGAGGCTTGCAGGGCAGCGCCAATACCCAGGCATAGACAATTTGGCTAATGTCATCGGTTCCATGTTGCTCAGCAATGTGGCTTAAGCAACTTTGTAATCGTTTAGCTTGAGCAGATTGCCCAGAAAGTAGTTCGCCACCGCCTAAACAGGACCAGGCCATTGGCGGGCAATCAAGTCGCTGCGCCTGATCTAAGGTGCCGTCTTCTAATGTGCTCATATTCAGTGGCGATAACTCTACTTGGTTGGTGACCAATTTGCTGTTAAAGCGAGACTGCAGTAATTCAAATTGCGCTGGCGTAAAGTTAGATACACCAAAATTGAGGACTTTGCCCTGTTGCTGTAACTGGGTAAATGCCTGCGCGACTTCATCGGCATTCATCAAAGGATCTGGGCGGTGGATAAGCAGCAGATCAAGGTGATCAGTTTGCAGGGCCCGCAAAGAATGCTCGGCGCTGCTAATGATATGTGCTGCGCTGGTATCGTAGTGATTGACATAACGTTTAGGAGTATGGTCAAAAGCCGGTTTAATACCGCATTTACTGATCAGTTGCATCTTGTCGCGCAGGTGCGGTTTTAGCGCCAATGCTTGACCAAACTGAACCTCGCATTGTTGCTGACCATAAATATCCGCATGATCCATGCTCGTCACGCCACGCTCAAGATAGTGTTCGATTAAACTTAGGGTTTGCTGGGTGGTGTATTGCCAGTCACACAAGCGCCAAAAGCCGGCAATAAAGCGAGACAATTCTAAAGGGGTATCTGACACAGTGGCTCCGAATTTTGCAGGGTAATCGATACAATAACAGGGCCAGAGGCCCCGTTATTGTTAGTTGATTAATCTTTGGTTTGGTAGATATGAACGTCGCGTTGTGGGAACGGAATTGAGATATTTTCCGCATCGAAGCGCATTTTCACTTCACGAGTGATATCCCAATATACATCCCAGTAGTCTTCGGGTTTGGCCCATGGACGCACCACAAAATCAACCGATGACTCACCAAGTAGGTGTAATTTCACCATAGGCTCTGGGTCTTGTAGCACTTTAGGATGTTTTTCAACAATACTGTTGAGTACCCTTTCCGCTTTTTCAATATCGTCACTGTAACCAATACCAAAGGTCATATCGACACGGCGTTGATGTTCCACAGTAATATTGTTGATGGTGTCACCCCAAATCTTATTATTAGGGATGATTAAGCGTTGGTTATCTAAGGTTTTGATCGTCGTTGACACTAGGCTCATATGGCTAACTTTACCGGTGACGCCACCGGCATTAATCAAGTCGCCGACATCGTAGGGACGATAAATCAAAATCATCATGCCTGAGGCGAAGTTAGATAGCGTGTCTTGTAAAGCGAAACCAATAATCACACCGGCGACACCAAAACCTGCGAGTAGTGGCCCGAGTTCAAAGCCGAGCTGCGATAGGGCAATTAATACCCCCAGCGTCATTACTGCTTTGCCAGATAGTGAGATAAAGAAATCCTGCAACAGGTGACTAAAGCGCAGTTTAGAATTGCTGACCGTTTTGCTCACTATACGCTGCACGCCTTTGCCTACTAGGCTGGCGATAAAAATAATCAACACAAAAATAAACAGTTTGAACATGGCACTTGGGCCATTTTCAACAATTTGGTTTTGCGCGGCAGTGGCCCAATCTTCGAGTAAGCTGGTGGCAACATCAAAGTTAAGTACATCTTGGGTAATATCACCGGAGACACTGAATAAGGTTTGTTTCAGTTCGGTGGTGTCTTGGCCTAAACTGTCAAGTAATTCAATTAATGAGCTTAAGGTGGTGTTGCTTAGCCCTAACCGCTCATTGAGTCTTGTAACACGAGCTGTTTGCTCAGTGCTGACATCTTTGCCCGCAGCCGCCGCTTCTTCGACGGCAGATTTAAGCTGATCTTGAGTATATTGCACAAAGCTATTTAAGCTATCTGCGCGCTCTTTGAGTTCTTTAACAAAAGTGGCTTGCTTGCTACTGACATCTACACCTAAAGTCGCCAGCCATTGTAATGTATGGTGGGTGGATAAATAGATCTCATCTCGTTCACGCTCTCGCTTAGCCAATGCCAGCATGATATCGGTATCATTGCCTTTACCAAGCTCAGCCACTTTAGTGACCATGTCATTATGAAAGTACAGTAATACTTGATCTAAAAAGTTTAAGTGGCTTTCTAAAAGTGGCACCATTTTTTTCGCATCAGGGTTAGGGCGCTCCATTAACTCTTGTAGCTTGGCCTCTAACTTTCTTACATGCTCTTTAATGCGGTATTCGGTAAAGCCTTTAAACTCACCGCTCGACTTCTTAAGGGTCTCTGCATCTTTAATGATGTTGTTTTGAAGTTGATTGATCTCAGCGTAGGTGGTTTCGGCGGCCGCCGGATAGGCAATAAGTGTCGCTAAGGTGAGCAACACGATAGCAAGGACGCGATTCATAGGTAATATCCTGTTACGTTTGTAGTTAACTATGATAGTCCTTTGTTTTGCCGAATGTAAATTGAGTTCAGCGAAAATAGTGAGTTTCTGGTAAACTAGCGCCCCCATTATTCGGAGCCAGTATTGTGTTGTGTACCCATTGTAGTCAGTCATTTCGTGTCGATACCGTTAACGCCCAACGTGGAAAAGGGCTGAGTGCTGAAGTGCAGTGTCCGCACTGTTTTGCCTGGTTGGGTAAAAGTGTCGCGTTGTCTTATATCAAGATTACCGGTTTTTACATTGGGGCTATTGCATTGCTGATTGGCTACTTTTATGCCGAGTGGCGAACGGTCACAACCCCAGTGGCGATTTTGTCGACTATGATGCTATTGGTTAGTCACATGATGGACCACCTTAAGGTGATTGAAGCCCCGGAACAGGATGATGCGGCGGACGAAGAGCACAGACAAAAATATCGCTAATGATTCGCGATTACCAACAATAAGGATAGGGATATGTTTAGCGGGTTACAGACTTGGTGGGCGAAGCGCAATGTGCCGCAAAAAACGTTACTGTTATTGGTGGCCATTTTTGTCTTTGTCGTCGGAATGTACTTTGCAGGATATTTGGCCGGTAAACTCATTGGGCCCAAGCTAAACTAAGTCGATAATGGCTGTTTGGGTTGTGAATACCAATCCATTGCTTGGCGATAATGCTGACTTGTTAAGCAGAAGTGGTTTGCTGGGAGGTTTTGCTAAGGGGTTGTCAGTACAGGCTTTGCCTTGTGTGTTTTCACCGGGAGGACGTTGGTAATCATATGGGCCAACGTCACTCCAAGTGCTAACAAGCTAAGTGATTAATCGATCACTTGAACTTGAGCTTCTAGTGCTGCTTCTACATAGTAGATACCACCACCAACAGCGATAAAGAACACTGTTGTCCAGAAGATCATTTTGAAGTTCTCGCGAAAAAATTCCTTCATTGTCAGGTTTCCTGTCTTGTTAAAGTGATGAGTAAACTGGTTCACATTAGTTTACTTTAGCTAAGTCGATTTTATCAATCCATATTACTGCGCCGAACTTAAGCCAGTATTAATTGTATCAGGCTGTTAGTGACCAAGCTCATGGTTTTGCATTATTTTAAGCTAAATTATGACTCAAACCGTTACATTTTATTAGCAGATAAATGCAGTTTGTAGTTAAAGAGTCGCTTGACTTCAAGGTTGTGATCCCTAAACTTGGTGACAATTTTGATTTAGAGCACACTTTGATGTTTTCAATGCGGCGGAAAATAACACGAGGAGTAGCAATATGGCTTAGCGCCCTATTGTTTTGCTTTTCTGTTGCAACATCCGCACATAGCGTTGAGCATATTGACCATGGTGCACTTAATGACTGTACGCTGTGTATTCAGAAGCTGCAGCTTAATACCGCTCTACCTTGCTCACTGCATAGTTTTGAAATTGCTAAGCAGGTTCATATTCCTGTGGTGGAATTGGTGCAAGAGGTTGATAACCCTCAAAGCCACTACTTCCACAGCCGCGCGCCTCCCCAAATATAGTCGTTCCTTAATTTAACAATAAATTTAATAAATTAACCTTTTGGCTGCGAGCTGAAAGGGACTTAGAGTTATTTGGAGAAAATATGAAAACCCTTACTACCCGTTTATCTTCGGTTGCGGTAGCGTGCGCTATGGTATCTATGTCAGCTTCTGCACAGGATTCGTCACTGACTAATCCAAACATTAGTGCGGTATTAGATGGCTACTATCAGTCGGGTGAACGCCCAATGGCTGAGCGCGTTGAAGGATTTGGTCTTGGTCATACTGAGTTTGCGATGAGTGCCAATATCGATGATATGTTTTACGGTAAAGTCACTGCCATCGTTGAAATGCATGACGGCGATACAGAGTTAGGGCTAGAAGAAGCCTTTATCCAAACACTGGCGATGCCAGGTGGCTTTTCAGTTCGCGCAGGTCGATTCTTATCTGATGTTGGTTACTTAAACAACCAGCATGTCCACACAGATTCTTTCTCAGACAGACCTGCTGCTTACCGCGCCTTCCTTGGCGGTCACTATTTTGATGATGGTGTACGTCTAGACTATGTTGCGCCAACAGACCTATATTGGACTATGGGTGTCGAAGCCTTTAAGGGTGATGACATGCGCGCTGAAGATGAACATGGCGAGCGTGAGTTTGAAAATGTCGGTGTGTATTCTGCCTACACTAAGTTTGGCGGTGATATTGGTGTCAGTAGCTCATGGCAGGTTGGCCTAAGTTATCTACGTAATGAAAATGGCCGTTTAACTGCACATGAAGAAGATGAGCATGAAGAGCATGGCGATGATGACCATGGTCACGACCATAGCCATGCTGCCCGCTATACCGGTGAGAACACCTATATTGCTGATTTTGTCTATAAGTGGGCACCTGACGGCAACTACAAATATCAACACTTCACATTAAGTGGTGAGTACTTCAAGGTCACTGACTTTGCTCCATTAGATGAGCACGATCATGACCATGATGAACATGAAGCCGGTCACGATGATCACGGCCCAGATGACCTAACTGGTTGGTACCTAAGTGGTGTGTATCAGTTCAGCCCTAACTGGTCTGCAGGTCTGCGTTATGGCGAAGTTGATACTCAAGAGCTACATGAGGATCATTTCCACGGCCAAAAGTTGAAAGAAACCGAGGTGAGTTTGGCGTGGCATCACAGTCACTTTTCGACAGTGCGTCTACAATACACTAACCAGCAAGGGACTAACTTTGAAGGTTTCGAAGATGACAATATCATCACACTTCAATATGTCATGACATTGGGGGCTCACGGTGCGCATCAATACTAAATGGTTATTAGCGGTCATTCCGGCGGCGGCATTGAGTGTAAGCTCAATGGCCCACGCGGGTTTGAACGTCTTTGCCTGTGAACCAGAATATGCCGCACTAGCGCAAGAGATTGCGCCAGATGCTAAGGTTTACTCTGCCACTACGGCAATGCAAGACCCACATCAAGTGCAAGCGAGGCCAAGCCTGATTGCCAAAATGCGCCAAGCGGATATCGCTGTGTGTGCCGGAGCTGATTTAGAGATTGGTTGGCTACCTATGCTGCAAATGAAGTCATCTAACGCTAAGGTGCGCTCGACCGATCAAGGATTGTTTTTCGCAGCAGACCATGTAGAGACATTAGATCAGCTTAAGGAAGTGGATCGCTCGATGGGCGATGTTCATGCCAAAGGTAACCCGCATTTGCATTTAGATCCTTATCGCTTGCTTAAGGTTGGTGAAGCTTTAAGTGAAAAAATGGCGCAAGTTGATGCGGATAATGCTCAGCAATATCGCCAAGCTTATGCTGATTTTGCCGAGCGCTGGCAAGCAAAAATTCCCCAGTGGGAAGCACAGGCTGCCAAGCTAAAAGGTAAAAAGGTGATTGCCTACCATACCAGTTATCGTTATCTATTTAACTGGTTGGGTATGGAGCAGGTAGGCGACTTAGAGCCAAAACCTGGATTACCTCCAAGCACTAGTCATTTAAGTCAGCTGTTATCAAGGGCTAATCAAGGTGATATTGCTGCAGTGATTATCACTTCTTACCAAGATGATCGTGGTGCACAATGGCTGGGTGAGCGAGCTAACATTCCCGTGTTGCAGCTACCTATGTCTGTTGGTGGTAACAAGCAAAGCCAAGATCTATTCTCGTTTTATGATAGTGTCATTACAATGATGTTGACGACAATGTCAAAATAAACCTAGCGGCTTAGGTGAGCCTGGCTTGCCTAAGCCCGTTTTGGGATAACATTATGTTTGATTGGGATCTGCTCTCTATTCTATTACCTGCACTTGCTGCAGGTATTTTAGTTATTTCTACCCATGTAGTTCTAGGCCGCCAAGTACTCAAACGCGGCATTATCTTTATCGATCTCGCTATTGCGCAGGTTGCAGCACTAGGGGCGATTTTTGCCCATACGAATCATGATTTAGAGCATCTGCCATACGTTAATTTCTGGATGCCAGCTTTGTTCGCACTGGCCGGTGCTGCAGTGATTGCGTGGCTGTCACAACGCATGCGCGATGAGCTTGAGGCGGTGATAGGCTGCTTTTATGTGTTGGCGGCGGTGGCAGCGATGTTATTGCTGGCTAATGATCCCCACGGCGCAGAGATGCTCAAGCAACTGATGTCAGGTCAAATTTTGTGGGTCAGTTGGTCACAATTAGTCATTCCCGCCATAGTGTCGATTGCGGTGTTGTCCTTGGTTGTGCTGCGTCCATCAATCCTAGATGGTATGGGATTCTATCTACTGTTTGCCATTGTCATCACCTTGTCGGTAGAGCTTGTTGGGGTGTATTTAGTCTTTAGTACCTTAATTTTGCCTGCCTTGGCGGTCAACAAGTACGCTGGTCGTGGCAAGTTGGCCATTGCTTATGGGGTGGGGTTGATTGGTTATATTGCCGGTTTGTTGGCTTCTGCGATATGGGATCTACCTAGTGGTGCGGCGATTGTGGCTACGCTTGCAGTGAGTGCGGTGTCGTTTCGGTTTTTGCTGAAAAGGTCTGATCAGTTAGATTTAGCAGCGAAAAATGCACCAAATTAGCGATAATAGGGTTAATTAACACAAATTAACTGGTGAAGTTGCTGGTGTTGGCTATGATGTCATCCGCATTTCATAGTTAGGCTTTACGCTTAAAGTCAAAGTGTTAGCGATTAACTCAGGCTACAGGTGTAAGTCGTTTTGGCTTGCTGCTATAATACGGCCACCGATTTCACAGGAGTATGTTGTGCTATTAATTCTCAGATCTCTGATCTTAGCTATTATGCTAGTACTGGCATTTGTGTTTGGTTGCTTGTTCTGTTTAATCAGACCACGCCACCGTAATAACGTACATATGTTCGCCAAAATATTTTCATGGGCCGCGCCAGTTTTAGGGATTAAAGTCATTGTTAGACGCCCTAAGCAAGAAACCAAAGAACCGTGTATTTTTCTGGCAAATCATCAAAATAACTTTGATATGTTTACCCATACCGCTGCAGTACCTAAAGGTACGGTGAGTTTAGGTAAGAAGAGCTTAGCTTGGATACCGTTTTTTGGGCAGATGTATTGGTTATCAGGCAATATCTTAATTGACCGTAAGAACCGTAGTCGTGCATTTGAGACAATGGCGAATACTGCGCGGAAAATTAAAGATAAATGTTTGTCTATCTGGATATTTCCAGAGGGAACACGTTCTCGTGGCAAAGGTTTATTGCCCTTTAAGTCCGGTGCTTTTCATACGGCCATAGAAGCGGGTGTGGCGATGGTGCCAGTTTTGGCATCGAACCAAGAACACATTCGCCTTAACCGTTGGAATAACGGTGTGGTCATCATTGAAATGATGGAGCCGATTGAAACTAAAGGCTTAGCTAAGTCACAGGTTAAAGAGCTGTCGACACGTATTCATGGTTTAATGGCCGATAAATTGGCACAATTAAACCAAGAGGCCCAAGCTTTGATGGCCAAACCGGCGGTTTAATTTACACCTTTTTGTGGAGCAAGTATGTCCGTAGCGCATCTGTTGCAACAGCAACAGCAAGAAAATAAAGAGATTGTTGAAGCGGTATTGGCTGATGGGTCAAACCCTGAAGCGGAGTACACCATTGAACATCACTTTTCTTCAGCGAAATTCGATGCCCTTGAGAAAGCGGCTGTTGAGTTGTTTAAGCTGGGTTTCGAAGTCAATGACGCCGAAGAGCTAGAACTTGAAGATGGTAAAGTGATTTATTGCTTTGATGCGATTGCTTACCACAACCTTGAAGTGGCTTTACTTGATAAGGCCTGCGAGGAGCTCATCAATCTAGCGGCTAAATTAAAGGTCGATTACGATGGCTGGGGTACTTATTTCATCGATGAAAATGGTGAAGAGTATCGTGAAGATGAAGACGATGATGACGAGCAAAATCAGTTTCATTAATCGTTAAAAAAGCCCCGTAAGGGGCTTTTTTTATGGCTATTTTTGTTGGTATATCATGCAGCAGTTACGGCCAGCTTCTTTGGCATCATATAAAGCTTGATCAGCCCGAGATAGCCATTCACCACTGTTATTTAAGCTAGTGCTGAGATCGCAAATCCCCATACTGACAGTGATTTTTATAACGGCGCTTTCATAGCGCATTTCCGACTCGGCAATTTGCTCTCTTAAGCGGTTAGCAAAGGTCAGTGCATCTTTAGCTGAAGTGTTGGCCAGTACCACCGAGAACTCCTCACCGCCATAACGTCCAGCACAATCGGTCTCACGCAGCGACTGTTTGAGGATATGACTGATATGTTGAATCACTTTATCCCCCGCGATATGACCAAAGGTGTCGTTGATACGTTTAAAATGGTCAATATCAAACATGACCAAGCTGGTATCATCTCCGTAACGGCTATGGCGCTCAAATTCTCGCTGCATGCATAGCTGCCAATAACGGCGGTTATGTAATTGAGTTAGGCCATCGGTTTGGCTGAGGTGTTCTAAGCGCTCATTGGCGGATTTTAATTGCAGTTTATTGATGGCAACGTCGGTGACATCGTAGACAATCATGCTGATGTGAGTGATCTGCCCAGTGAGCGATGACAGCGGCAAAAGAGTGACATTTTGGTACATAAAGTCGGCTCGACCAGTAATGGGTCGATAGTTACCAAACTTAAATACGTAGGGTCGTTGCTCCCAACTAATAAAGGCACGGTTTTTTAATAGAAAAACCGATTCCATTTTCTGTTTAAGCCATTCATCTGGCAGGTAGTCGAACTGTTCAAACAGGTTTTTACCTTTAATTGAGTTAGGCGAAACACCGCTGTGGTTTTCCATAAAACCATTCCACAGCTGGATATTATAATTACGATCTAACACCACTAAGCCAACCTCAATGGTTTGCACCATATCGATGAGCCAGTGCAGTTCGTTCATTGCGCTTTGATCATGAGCCATGCGGATATCCAGCCTAATCTAACAGGTAACCTAGCTTAAAATTCAGCGTAGGTAATGAGTCTTCAGTAAATAGTAGCAACAGGTCGCATTGCACATCATGGTCTTCGATTCGGTAGTTGATCTCCATGGCTAAGGTACGCGCCCATTTTTCCGAATTATCATGAATGAGATCGTTCACAGTGCAATGTCTGCCAATCACTACTGGGTGGCTTTGACTAAATTTCATATGCAACTGTTCAGAAATACCACTGAGAAACGCGCCAATCAGCACATTGCCAGTATCTATCATCACTTCAGTTTCAGTATTGGTATCTTCCGGGTTAGCGAGGCCCATGAGTTTAGCCATATCTTGAAATGATGAATCATGAAATAGCAGTAAGGCTTCGCCAGCAACACCAGCACCGATAAAGCCTTGGCATAACGCTGATACCGTGCCGCTCTCTTCAGTGGCTTTTAACGTCATTGTTAGTTCACTGACTTCCAATACGTTAACGTTAGGGATGGGCAGGAGCACAAAGACATCAAGTAGCTTTGCGAGTAAGTCGGCAGCCCGTCCCATGGCAACATTGGCAACCTCTTGGCAAGCGTCACGAAGATCGACTTCGATCATTGGGCTCTCGTTGCTGTCTTCGCCTAATGCGATGGTTAATATGCCGTACTCTTGGAGGATATTGCTAATGGCATCGGCACTGACTGGTTTTTGGATGAAATCGAGTGCGCCCATTGCTTTGACGCGCTCATGGGCTTTGATTTGAATATCGCCAGACACCACAATTACCAGTGCAGGCAGATCTTCTTTTTGAATCGTTTCAAGTACTTCGTAGCCGTCCATGACCGGCATATTAAGGTCGAGAAACACCACTTCACCTTTACCAGCGCGGATCGCATCAATCCCTTCTGCACCGTTATTGGCAAAGGTAATATCCACGTCCCACTCTTTAGGCAGGGTTCTGGCCATCTGCTTTCTTGCTAGCGCAGAATCATCACAAATTAGCACTGGGATCGACATTTTCTTATCAACATCCTAATTTACCCATATATTGAAGATAACACTTAAATCAACATTTCGTATGTCGATTTGCTGTGATGGGCAAATATTTTATTTGTTTAACTTTACGACCTAATGCCCATCAATGGCGCATTGAGGCTCCCTTTTTTGTGCTATATGTTGTCGATTTTTATATCGTAAAGTGTATCGATATAGCGTGAACATAATGTTAATCGCCTGACTATCAGATTGAAACCTCTGCACAAATCCTAGAGACGGTATTTTGACGTCAGTCAAATTTATTACGCAATGTTATAACTTTTAGCCAATGAAGCCAAATATGTTAACCTCAAAGAGTGGACAGACCAGTTATAGGGAAAACAATGACGCAAACACTCGTAACCTTAGATATCCATCAGGGATTAGCCATGGTGGGGCTTAATCGTACTGACAAATACAACGCGCTGAGCTTTGAGATGTTTACTCGCATCGATCAAACGATCAAGCAGATCAGTCAGCGGCGCGATGTGCAGGCGGTGGTGTTATTTGGCCATGGTGACAACTTTTGCTCCGGTCTCGATGTCAAAAGCGTAATGTCATCGGCGATGCAGGCAGTTAAATTGCTATTTAAATGGTTGCCTGGCAACGCCAATCTAGCGCAGCGAGTGTCCATTGGTTGGCGCTGTTTACCGGTGCCGGTGATTTGTGCGATTGACGGCATCTGTTACGGCGGCGGGATGCAGATTGCGCTGGGATGTGACTACCGTATTGCCAGTCCTGATAGCCAACTATCGGTTATGGAAGCTAAGTGGGGCTTAGTGCCTGACATGGCGGGGCTAGTTGGTTTGCGCGAGCTGGTTGGTAAAGATCAGGCGATGCTGATGACGATGACAGCTGCAATATACTCTGGCAATGAGGCCAAGGCATTAGGCTTAGTGACTCGAGTAGAAGCGGCACCCATTGAAGCGGCCAAGCAACTGGCGACAGAATTAATGCGTACCTCGCCTGATGCCAATGCGGCGATTAAGCACAGTATCAATCGCAATTGGACTAACAGTATCCGCCGTCTATTAAGCCGTGAGTCACGGTTTCAGGTTGGTTTACTTGCAGGCAAAAATCGCGTGGTGGCAGCTCAGCGGCAAGGTAAACATCCCGATAAACCCTATAAGCAGCGCCAGTCTTGGTGGTAAGTCTCAGAGTGCGGCCAAGCGATGTGGCTAAATTTTGGCTTTGTTGGTTTAGCGCCTAATCTCAAGGCAAAAATGACGTTGTCACAAGGGATTGCTATTATGCAGCTTAATGTTGAATATCAAGGACTTTAGATAATGCAAAATTTGTTTGAACGGTTTTTATGGGGTAGCCGTTTATCCGTAATGTTAGGGGTATTTGCCTGTATTGCTGGCGCGTTTGTGGTGTTTATCATGGGCGTTAAAGATGTGGTGCACATGGTTGAGCTGCTATGGCACTATCTCATGTCAGGCAGTCATGATGTGCGCAATGAGCTAGTGATGGTGGTGGTAGAGATCCTCGATACTTTCCTATTAGGTTCTGTGTTACTGATATTTGCCTTTGGTTTGTATGAGCTGTTTATCAGTAAGCTCAATGCCGCAGAAGAAAGTGAGACCGGCGGTAAAATATTGCAAATTAGCAGCATTGATTCACTCAAGAGCAAATTAGGCAAAGTGATTTTGATGATGTTAATCATCAAAGTGTTCTCCTACTTTACTGAAATGAAGCCAGAGTCGATGCTAGAGTTACTTTATATGGGCATCATTGTGGTGCTGGTAGCATTAGCACTGATGCTCAGTAAAGATAAGCCGAGCTAAAGCGCAAAGCCAACAACATTGAAGCTTATGGGTAGGCTTTGTCGATACGACGACCAAAGCCTGCTATCAATGTCATCACATCTGGCCAACTGGCACTTTGATTAATATTTAACGACAAATATTGCTGCTCATAGCGCAGTGGTGCTGCCATCGGCGCTAATGCTTTGCGCTGGGTGGCAGTGGCTTGTGAGGCGCTGTGACCGTCGTTAGATTGAATGTCTAAAATAGGAATGTCGAGCTGAGCGAGTTGCTCAGGGATGAGCTGGTTTTCCTGATCGCGAAATCGGTAAGGATTTATCACTACTAAGATATCTGGCTTAGGCAACTTGCTCTCGCTGAGCAAGCTAATCACCACTCCTGCGCTGCGATCTAAGGTGATCAGCATGCGCTTGCCCGGATAAGCTGCCCCGACACTGTCGAGCTGATCTAACGTGGCTGTTAGTTGGTTAACTTGGGTGTCGGTGAGTTTTTGCCACTGCTCGTCAGAGTATTTTTTTAGTGGTTTATTATTTTGTTCACTGAGCTGCTTTTTGCCAGCCTTGGCGACTTCACTCGCCTCAGTGGCATAGTTTGCCGGCGAAATTGCAGCTGGTGGTGTGATAGCAATGCTGGCCCACCCCTGAGGATTAATGTGGCGACGTATATACTGCACCACACCAGCTTCATCAGCATGGGCGCCAAAATCAGCCACTAGAATTGCCGCGCCAAATTGATGCTTACCACGCCACGACCTCACCAATGCTTGGCCGCTGTCATCATTGCCTAGGCTCACCACTTCTTTGGCATCAAGATAATCATACCGAGATGATTCAGCGCTTAATGAGTGGCTGAACAGCAAACTGAGTAGCACAAGCGTAGCGGTCAAGAGATGTGGCATAGTCGACAATACTGAATGAATATAGAGCAAGTATAATAGCAATCAACGCCGATTAGTTGTAGCGCAAAAAATAAAAAGCCCCAGTAGAAACTGAGGCTTAATTGGTTATCAAGCTAGCGTAGGTTAAGCGTGGCTAACCAGTACAAGTCGAATGGCATCAAGTTGCAGTTGGCAGTTATCAATATAGCCGTTTAGCTCAGCCATCTGCTCGGTTAAATGGCTCAACTCTTCATCACGAATATTGGGGTTCACAGCTTTTAATGCTTCCAGTCGCTCCAATTCACCGGT
The DNA here is from genome assembly GCF_000518805.1 of Shewanella waksmanii ATCC BAA-643. Classification (GTDB taxonomy): domain Bacteria; phylum Pseudomonadota; class Gammaproteobacteria; order Enterobacterales; family Shewanellaceae; genus Shewanella; species Shewanella waksmanii. The sequence continues at coordinate 176,691 of NZ_KI912497.1, read as the reverse complement.
TAACTGCTCGGTCATTTTAGCTCGTGCCCCTTCTGCAAGTAGGGTTAGCTCTTTATCTGCAAACTCGGCCGCGGTGCTGAGCAGTGGATGCAATAAGGCTTGTGAAGCATTGACTAGTTTGCTGGCAATATGACGATTGACCGCACTAAGCTGCTTATCAAAACTGTCATAGCTGACATTGTCCGATAGGTTATTGCCGTTTTTGTCCAGCAAGATACGTACTGGTGTAGGCGGCAAGTAACGATACAGCTGGCTCGATTTAGGTGCAGAGGCATCGGCCATGTAGATCAACTCTAGAAATATGGTGCCTGCGGGTAGCGCTTTGTTTTTCAGCACTGCCACACTCGTGGTGCCGGTTTCAGAAGAAGTAATTAAATCCAGGCCGGTTTGTACTAGCGGATGCTCTTGGGTGATCAAAGCGATATCGTCTCGAGATAGTGCCACATTACGATCGAAAGTCACCGTGATGCCATCTTCTGGCAACCCTGGGTAGGTTGGGAACATCATATGTTCGCTAGGGTGCAGTACGATGGCATTTTCACCGCTATCTTCTTGCTCTACACCAATAATATCCCATAGCCGGATCACTGAGCCAATTAAGTGAGTATCTTCATCTTTGGCAGCTAACTCGTTAACCAACTTATTGGCGCGCTCACCACCGTGAGAATTAATCTCTAGCAGTTTATCGCGGCCTTGTTCCATTGCGAGCTTTAGCTCTTTGTAGCGCGTCTGAGTATGGTTGAGTAGCAAAGTCATGTTGTCGCTATCTGGCGCCACGAGTTGACTTAATAACTCTTCAGCAAATTCATTAAATAAGATGTGGCCACTGGGGCAGGTTTGCTCAAAGGCGTTAAGGCCTTGGTGATACCACTGCATTAATGACTCTTGCGCAGTACCCGCGAGGTAAGGCAAATGAATTTCAACGTCGTTGTTTTGCCCAATCCGGTCTAAGCGACCAATACGCTGCTCAAGCAAATCAGGGTTCAGTGGTAGATCGAACAATACCAAGTGACTGGCAAACTGGAAGTTACGACCTTCAGAGCCAATTTCACTACAGATAAGTGCTTGAGCACCACCAGACTCTTGTGCAAAGTAGGCGCCGGCTTTATCTCGCTCAATAATCGACATGCCTTCGTGGAATACCGTGGTTTGAATCCCTTCACGGGTACGCAGGGCTTCTTCTAAGCTCAATGCCGTTTCTGCTTGGCTAGCGATAATCAGCACTTTCTTGCTGCGATGGTTTTTAAGGAAATCAATCAACCAATCAACTCGCGGATCGAACTTCCACCAGCTGGCGCTAGAACTTTCAAATTCTTGGTAAATTTTCTCAGGGCTAAGGGCCTGTTTAACTTTGCCTTGGGTATCTAAGTGGCCATTCATCATTGCGCCGACTTTCGCAGCAGTCACATATTGCTGCGGCATAGCCTGAGGGTGTGGATGGAAATGGCGAACCGGGAAGCCTTTTACTGATGCACGGCTATTACGGAACAACACGCGGCCGGTGCCATGGCGGTCGAGCAATTCTTGTAGCAACTCATCACGGGCGCTGTTGCGCAGGTCGATATCTAAGCTGTCATCTTCAATCAGACGCAGCGTTGGTGTGATGTCTTTTTCACTCAGTAGTTCTGTAAGGCTGTTGACGGCTTCGTCACTGAGTTGCTTACCGCTGCTGAGCGCATCGGCCGCACTGGCAACTTCTTTGTAGCTTTGCTCTTCATTTAAAAATGCTTGGTAGTCGTAGAAGCGATCAGGATCGAGCAAGCGTAAGCGCGCAAAGTGGCTTTGATGACCTAATTGATCCGGTGTTGCGGTAAGCAGTAATACTCCAGGTACCACTTCACTTAAGGCTTCAACAACACGATAGGCACGACTTGGTGCCTCTTCGGTCCACTCTAAATGGTGGGCTTCATCAACCACCATTAAGTCCCAGTCTGCATCGAGTGCTTGATCGAGGCGCTTTTTCTTACGCAGCAGTTCAAGTGAGCAGATGACCAGTTGTTCGGTGTAAAATGGGTTGTCGTTATCGGCATAGGCTTCAACGCAGCGATCTTCATCAAACACGGAAAAACGTAAATTGAAGCGGCGAAGCATTTCCACTAGCCATTGATGACGCAAAGTGTCTGGCACAATCACTAAGATGCGTTCAGCACGGCCGGTGAGTAGCTGCTGATGAATAATTAAACCGGCTTCAATGGTTTTACCTAGACCAACTTCATCGGCCAGTAACACCCGCGGAGCAAATCGCTGTCCAACTTCATGGGCAATCCATTGTTGGTGTGGGATCAGTCCAACTCGTGGGCCCTGCAAGCCAAGTAAGTCTGATGTTGCCAATTTATGGCGCAGTAACTGGCATTGGTAACGCACACCGAAACGGTCAAGGCGATCGATCTGCCCAGCAAACAGACGGTCTTGCGGCTTATTAAAACGGATGTTGTGGTTAAGCAAGGTCTCTCGCAGACTCACAGCCTCACCGGTGTCATTGTGGCTACCGTGGTAAATGATTAATTGATCTTTTTCTTCAACTTCACTGACAGTTAAGCTCCAACCTTCATGGCTCTCAATACTGTCTCCCGGGTTGTAGATAACACGGGTTAATGGGGCATCGTTACGTGAGAACATGCGGTTCTCATCCGTGGCAGGAAACATAAGTGTGACCATACGGCCTTCAATTCCAACTACCGTACCTAAACCAAGCTCTGATTCGGTATCACTTATCCAACGTTGACCTAAAGAAAAGGGCATCAATATTTCTCATTTACTGGGTGAATCACAAGGGGGCGCGTATGTTATACCAATCGCGAGCATTTTGAAAATTGAACCCGCTAATATTAGCGTAATGGCCAACACGATAGATTACAAATTCAGCAATTGATATTTATTGGCTTGCTGCTTTGTCGTTGGCAGGTTTTGGTACTACCTTGGGTGACAGATATTGTACGACTTGTTGGTTATTTGAGCGGGCATAAGCCCATCAGGGCCGTAGTCATCTGTTTGTCATCTAGGCAGGCTATTTATGATTTGCCTACGAGTGAAAAACTTAATTGGAGCATTGATGAGTTGGAAATATGCTGGCAGTATGAGATTAGGCATAAGTCATTTCCACTTTTCAAAATAGGAGTTCGTTTTATTTCGTTAAATTAAAAATATTGCACAATTTGGAGGCGCCATGGAACAAGACGACAGAAAGTTGTTTGTACTGGATACCAACGTGCTACTGCATGAACCTTTAGCGATTTATTCTTTTAAGGAACATGATGTAGTCGTGCCAATGACGGTTCTAGAAGAACTGGATGTAATTAAAGATAGAAAACGAGATGTAAGCCGAGATGCCCGGGTCGCCATCCGTGCATTAGAAGATATTTTAGGGGGCAAGACCACACCCGAACAAATTGTTCAAGGCGTACCGCTGCCACGCCGTGAAGACCACAGTGATGCCAACGGCACACTTTCTATTTTCCCCGATCACCAAATCGATAATACGCAAGCATCGCTACCCGGTGACAATAACGATAACTGCATCATCAACACAGCCTTACATTTGCAGCTTCAGCACCAACCTCGCAAAGTCGTACTCGTCACTAAAGATATCAACATGCGCCTCAAAGCCAAAGGGGCAGGTATCCAACATGTAGAGGACTACCGAACCGATCAGTTAATTGACGATATTCGTTTTTTAACCAAAGGTTTTCATCAATTTGAAGGCGACTTTTGGGCACGTAAAGAGCATGTATCGACCGAAAGTCATGGCAGACAAACCATTCATACGGTGCCCACTGACGAGGTGGGAGAAGAGCACTTTTATACCAATCAGTATTTAATTGACGAAGAATCTAATTTTTGTGGTCGAGTGATGGCGCCGCCGACCGAAGATGTCAAAATTCTCGATTTAGGCAAAGATAGATTGCTTAACCTCGATGCGTGGGGAATTAGGCCAAAAAATATCTACCAAGGCATGGCGCTGCAAGCCTTACTGGATCCAGATATTGATTTGGTCATTTTAACCGGCCCAGCAGGCTGTGGTAAAACCCTATTAGCGATGGCTGCGGCGTTGGAAATGGTGGTGGAGAGGGGCCTGTATGACAAAGTCATTGTCACGCGAAACACCCCCGAGATTGCAGAGTCGATTGGTTTCTTACCGGGCACCGAAGAGGAGAAAATGGCGCCTTGGTTAGCGGCGATCACCGATACTCTAGAAGTGCTGCATAAAAATGATGTTAACCCGAGTGGCAGTATGAATTACATCATGGATAAGGCCAATATTCAGTTTAAGTCGATTAACTTTATGCGCGGCCGCTCGATTCAAAATTCGGTGGTGATTCTCGATGAGTGTCAAAACCTGACCGCATCGCAAATCAAAACCATGATCACCCGCATGGGTGAGGGCACTAAGCTGATATGCGGCGGTAATCTGGCGCAAATCGATTCTAATTACTTGACGCCAGTGACCTCGGGATTGACCTATATTGTCGAACGATTTAAAGACTTTGAAGGCAGTGCCAACGTCTACCTAAACGGGGTTGTGCGCTCACGCTTGGCAGAGTTTGCCGAGGAAAATCTATAACCGCTACGTTTCCGTCCGTATTTCGTATAGTTTTTGACTTAGGCCACGTTATTCGTGGCCTTTTATTTCCGGTTTTTCAGTTTTTTATACTAATATCTGTCAGGCAGATATTGAACTAATCCCACAGTTTACGTGTCTTTGATATCACAGATTATCAGTTCCGCTTCGCTAAGTTGATTTTGCTAAGCTGCAATTTTGGTTCGGTGTGCTTGTTTTTGCGGCCTTTGTCGTAGATTGATAATTGTTGTTGTGGGGTAATATAGAGTATTCCATTGATCTATGTTCCTGATACTATATGAGGAATTGATTAAGACACGGCATGGACCAGCCGTGTATTCATAGCTGTTCTCAAGGGTAATTGATGAAATCAACTGAGCCGGATCTTCAACTGAAGTCGCCGATACAGAAAAACTACAACCGCGCCGTGTTCTACACCTATATAGGTGTGATCATTATGGCATTGCTAACCGCATGGTTTTTCTTTGAACGCCAAAAGACCACCATGATGGAGCAGCGTGAGGAGTTGGTCGAGCGCCATGTATTGCAGATCGATCTGTTATTAGAATCCAGCATTCGTGCGGTAAAAAGCTTGCGTAATGTGGCTGTAGATCATCTTCGCTTAGGTGAGTTAGTGCGCAGTGAGCGGCTGCCGCAATATGAAAAGTTTAATGAAAGCGGTCAGTTTTTTACCCTAGAACCGAGTTATGCCCAAAGTGGTGAGCCGTTTACCAATATGGGACGCATCACAGGCTCTGGATCGCTTAATGGTCGCAGTGATAAGTTTTATCAAGAATTAGAGATGCTATTTGAGTTGTCGCTATCGTTTCCGGTCGCGACCGAAGCCGCGCCGAAAGCCTCTTCGATCTACTATATCTCTAAGCGCCGCATCATGTCCTATTACCCTTGGCCCTCAGATGAGCAGCGATTTAGAGAAGAGTTACTGAATAAAAACCAGTTCCAACTGGCTACCCCAGCAATGAATCCACAGCGCACCGTTTTTTGGAGCCCAGCATATGTGGAGCCAACTGACAAAGGTCTATTAACCACGCTTGGTGTGCCTATTTATCTTGAAGATGAGTCTATCGGCTCTATCAATTTGGATATGACGTTAGCCTCGCTGGCCAAGCAGATGCGCTTGTACTTTAAAATGCCCGGCACGGTTATTTTGCTCGATCAGCGCAACAATATTCTGTCGCACAGCGGCACAGATACCGATGACATTAATCGGGTATATCACATCAGCCAAAAGATCCCATCAGAGCTGCACTCGGTGCCCGAATCTGAGCTGTATTCAGCCCATGAAGGCATTATTCGCAACGGTTACTACATTCACTCAGTGGCGCTACAAAATGCCCCGTGGCGCTTATTGTATCTGCAAAAAGAGAGCGATCTTTTTAGTGAGTCTTGGGACAAGTTAGAGCTGACCTTTATCTTAGTGGTGATTGCCTTATCGGTATTGGTGACCATTGTGCATTGGCAAACTCGCCGCTCTTTTGTAAGCCCGGCATCGAGGTTGCTGACGCACCTAGAAAGCTGCTCACAAACGCCGCGTAAACCGCCGGAGAAGATCACTCCAGGCTGGGAGCCGTGGTTCCAGTTGGTGAGTCGGATTTTTGAAGAGAACCAGCAATATACCCGACACCTTGCAGAGCAAAATAGGCGCTTGGATAAGCTGGTTGCCCGGCGTACCGAGCGGCTAAAAGAGACCACGGAACGCCGTGAACGAGAATACGCTTTGCTGCGATCGTTACTTGATTCTATTCCCGAAGCGATTGTGTTTAAGGACAAAGAAGGTAAGTACTTAGGTTGCAACAAGTCCGCTGAACGCATGCTGGGTTACAGCGAAAGCGAGATGATTGGTCAAGACTCAATCAAGCTGACCAGTGATGAGCAATCGGCACGAATTCGTGCGGAAGATGAACGGGTATTGTTGGAGCGTACTCCGCTGCGCTATCAAGAAAAAGTCGAGTTGGCCGGTAAGCCAGTGTTGCTCGATATTCTCAAGCTGCCATTCTACAACCGTCGTGGTGAGTTGTTGGGTTTGATTGCCGTATGGCGTGATGTCACCCGAGAATATGAGTCGGCTGAGCAGCTGCGCCTTTCAGAAGAGCGCTACCATTTAGCGATGGATGCGGTAGAAGATGGTCTGTGGGATTGGTACTTGGATTCAGAGCAGATCATCTGTAATCCAGCTTATTACTCAATGTTGGGCTACAAGAGCAATGAGTTCCCCGCCTTGGTCTCAACCTTGGACGATCTGATACACCCAGATGATCGGATTCGCGTAGAAGAGTACCGTGAAGCGTATCTTGCCGACCCCATTGGCGCTTACGATATTGAATTTAGAATGCGCGGCAAAACCGGTCAATACCATTGGTTGCTTTCCCGTGGTCGTGTGGTTGAGTTTACCGCGGAAAAACAACCTAAGCGTATGGTTGGTACCCATAAAGATATTACCCGCCATAAGAGTAACGAGGTGGCGCTGTTAGAAGCTAAGCAAGATGCTGAATCGGCGAACTTATATAAGAGTGAATTCCTGGCTAACATGAGTCATGAAATTCGCACGCCAATGAACGCCATCATTGGGATGTTGCAGCTGGCTCAGCGCACATCGCTGACCCAACAACAGCAAGACTACCTTGATAAAGCCGGTTTCTCGGCGCAGTCACTGCTGCGGATCATTAACGATATTCTCGACTTCTCTAAAATTGAAGCTGGTAAGCTTGAGCTAGAGCGGGTGTCATTCCCGCTGGGCAAAGTGCTTGATCATGCGCTCGATCTCAACGCGCTGAAGGCGCAAGAGAAAGGCGTTGAACTGTTATTGTATGCTCCGGTCACCGCAGGTTTGATCCTAGAAGGCGATCCACTGCGTTTAGGGCAAGTCCTGATTAACATGCTGTCTAATGCGGTCAAGTTCACCCAAACCGGTGAGATTGAACTGGGTTGTGAAGATGTCGGTGAGCGCGATCACCGCATTACTTTGAAGTTCTGGGTGCGTGATACCGGTATTGGTATCAGTAAAGAACAGCAAATGAACCTGTTTGATGCCTTTGCCCAGGCCGATGGCTCAACCACACGTAAGTACGGCGGTACAGGGTTAGGCTTGTCAATCAGTAAGCACTTAGTGTCCATGATGGGCGGCACCATGCAGGTGCAAAGTGAGATTGGCGTGGGCAGTACCTTTAGCTTTACCATCAGCTTTGAGATTGCAGAAGAAGCAGAGATTAAACCTTTAGTGGTGCCGGAAGTGCTCGATAACCTCACCACCTTAGTGGTCGACGATAACCCGACAGCGCTGCAAATTTATTCGACGGTTATGCGTGACTTCCATTTTGATGTTGATACTGCAGCCACGGGCGCAGAAGCCCTGTTTAAGCTAAGTAAAAAGCCGGTCGATTTGCTGTTGCTAGACTGGATGGTGCCAGAAATGGACGGTATTGAAGTGATTCGCGAGCTTGATGCGATGGTTGCCGATGGTCGTTTAGACAAGCGCCCTGTGATCATCATGATGACCGCGTATGCTTCTGAGCCACTCAAAGAAGATGCCGACAAGGCCAACATCTTTGCCATGTTGCAAAAACCATTTAAAGCATCGGCACTGTTTGATGAAATCATCTCTGCGTTCATTGATAAACCGGCATTGAATCCGGTCAAAGAGCTGCCAAAAGAGAGTGAAACCGAGCAAAGCGGTGATATCTTGCTGGTGGAAGACAACTTTATCAACCAACAGGTCGCCACTGAACTGCTTAAGAGTGCCGGTTATGAAGTCGATGTAGCTGACAATGGCCAAATTGCTATCAATATGATTGCTAAGCGAAAATATGATGCGGTATTGATGGATATTCAAATGCCGGTTATGGATGGTTTAACCGCCACGCAAGAGCTGCGTAAGCAATACAGCGCCACAGAGCTACCGATCATTGCCATGACCGCCCACGCGATGTCAGGTGACCGCGAGAAAAGCTTGGCAGCAGGCATGAACGCTCACATCACCAAACCGATCGTTCTCAATGAATTGTTCGACACCTTAACCCATTGGATCAACCAAAAAAGCTAGCCCCAGCCTAATGTATGGCCGCCTCAAGCAAAGATGAAACATTTACACTTGAGGCTTGGCCATTAGCTGTTTAAGCTAGTGGTTAAATTTAGCGCAACAACTCTACCTGAAACTGATTGTGTTAAAGCCATTTTGATCAAGCAATTTGCCGTCCCATGTAGTGACAACCACAACAGAAAAAGCTACTCGCAAATTGCCGTGCCCTTACAAGGAGAATAAATGAAGCTCTCAACTGTTGCGCTAGCCGTTGTGCTGGCCACGGCGCCCTGTGTCGATGCCTTTGCGGCAACCTCAAGCAGCAAGATTATCAAGCAAAGCCAAGCGGCTACCGGGTTTATCAACCTCTTTTATGCTAAAGCTGACGGCCAGTTATATCTCGAAGCAAACAAACTCAATCAACCTTTCCTTATGCTGACCAGCTTGCCACACGGCGTAGGATCCAATGATATCGGCTTAGACCGTGGTCAATTGGGTTATACCCGTCTGGTGCAGTTTGAACGCCATGGTCCCTATTTGGTACTTAAGCAACTCAATACCCAGTATCGTGCGACCACAGACAATCTGGCTGAACAACGGGCGGTGAAAGAAGCTTTTGCCGAGTCGGTGTTGTGGCGTGGAAAACTGGTAGAAGGTAAACGTGCACTCGTGGCTATCAATGATTTAGTCATTAATGATCTGCACGGCGTAACCCAAATGCTGGCGGCACGTGATCAAGGGCAATATCGTTTAGACACTGAGCGCTCATTGATCCTGCCTGAAGGAGTGAAGTCGTTTGAGAAAAACAGTGATGTAGATGTACTGCTGACATTTAATGCTGATAAGTCAGGTAAATATGTTAAGCAAGTGACGCCAGATGGCCAGTTTATGTCTATCCGTATGCGCTACTCCTTCATTGAGTTGCCCGATGATAACTTTACCCCGCGCGCTTATCATCCTATGAGTGGCTATCTGTCCGACAGCTACCTTGACTATGCCACCTTGGTTAACCAAGACATAGTGCAGCGTCACCTGCTACGACATCGTTTGCAAAAAGTTACCCCAGGCGATGCCCCAGGCGAAGTCGTTAAACCGATCACCTATTATTTAGATCCGGGGGTGCCTGAGCCGATAAGAACAGCACTGCTCGATGGCGCACGCTGGTGGGAGCAAGCTTTCACCGAAGCAGGCTTTATTGATGGTTTTAAGGTCGAGCTGTTACCGGAAGATGCCGATCCGCAAGATATTCGTTATAACATGATTCAATGGGTACACAGGGCAACACGCGGCTGGTCTTACGGCAGCGCGATTACCGATCCTCGCACCGGTGAGATCATTAAAGGTCATGTGACTTTAGGTAGCCAACGAGTGCGCCAAGATCATCTTATTGCCCGAGGATTAACCGCAGGTTGGCAAGATCGTGAAGCGGCAGAGCAAGCCGCGAGCGCGCTAGCCCTAGCACGTATACGTCAACTTTCCGCCCATGAAATTGGCCATACCCTAGGCCTAGATCATAACTTTGCCGCATCCAGTAACAACAATGCATCAGTGATGGATTATCCTCACCCTAAAGTGAGCCTCAATGGCCAGCAAATTGATATCAGTCAGCCCTATGATGAAGGGCTAGGTGCTTGGGATCTTTATACCGTGGCTTACGGCTATAGCGAAATGGCTGATAGCGATGCACAGCAAGCGCATTTGGCTGAGCTACGTCAAAGTGCTCAGCGCCAAGGGTTACGTTATATCGGAGAAGCTGATTCACGTGCCTTGGGCGCTAGCCATGCCTATGCCAGCTTGTGGGATAACGGCAGCGATCCCGTTGCCGAACTGCAACGTTTAGGTGAAGTACGTCAGCAAGCCATCAGCAACTTCTCCGATAGCGTGTTACTGCAAGGCCAACCCTATGGTGAACTCAGAGACAGCTTCGTACCGATTTATCTGCTGACCCGTTATCAGATCGCCGCCGCTGCCAAGTTTATTGGTGGTGTCGATTATCAATATGCAGAAGGTGAAGACGGTAAAGAGTGGCATTATTTGGCACCAGAGTTACAACAAGGGGCTGCCGATGCGCTGATTGCCACCTTAAGCCCAGCGCAATTGGTGTTGCCCCAAGGTCTCAGCGAAAGCTTAGTGCCTAAATCGGGTAACTACTACGCTACGCGGGAGAGTTTTGACTCTGGCGTCGGTGTAGTTAACGACCCCATTGGCATGGCAGAAGTATTAAGTCGCCATACATTAACTCAGATGCTGGCGCCGAGCCGTCTTAATCGTGTTAATCAAGGTTATCTGAACGATAAAGAGCAGCTGTCAGTACCTAAGCTCGTTAACCAAGTGCTAGGCGCCACCTTGTATGAAGATATTCCCACAGGCCGCGAGTTGGGCGTATGGATGCGAGTGAACGCTGTGGTGTTAGAGCAGTTATTGGCTAGCTATCATCATGCAGACACGAGTAGCGAGGTTAAAGCACAGCTCTATGACAGACTCAAATACGCGTTAAAACAGCTATCGCGTAAAGTGAAACGTAGCAGTGCTTATGAGGCTGCCCATTTTGCTTGGTTGGAGAAACGGTTAACCAAAGCCTTGGCTGACAGCAAAGTGACAATGATTGATAAACCGCTGGCCTTACCACCGGGTTCACCTATTTAGCGGTTTAGTGTCATGACGTTAAAGGCTCCATTTTGGAGCCTTTTTTGTACTAATTTGACCAATAATGGCGCAGTTGTTAACAATAAATAGCCCTTTGACACGTCTGCTTGCATTTTTGTCTAAAAGCTATTCAGTTGGTGTTTTTATCTAAACTATGTGTGCTGACTAGTTTAAGTGATTGCTGTGGTGTCTTTTTTATTACTTTATGCAGTATTTTTGGCTTTGGCAGTTCGCGGTATATTAGCAACAGATGTATCAATTTGCATGATTTGTGCAGAAAATCTTCACAGCGCTTGTCAATTACTTTAAAGTGGTTGTTAATTACTTGTGGTCAATAAGATTGGAGTTGTATATGAAGTTGTTAACCAGCGCGACCCTAGCAGTAACACTCGCCGTGATCTCTAGCCCTACATTGGCGGATATTCCTGATTTTTCTAAAACCTCAGCGGCGAAATCAAGCTATCAATTTAGTCAAAATGCGGCAGCGAAGCAGAATTTTGTTAAGCAAGCTTCAACCCGTCATGACTTTTCTAAAACGACAGCGGCAAATCAGCAGTATCAGTTTGAGCAAAACGATGCCGCGCCTGTGGTGAACACAGTCACTACCATTGAACATGACTTTTCTAAAACAGCAGCACATAAAAAACAAAGTTAATTCAGTATCATTGCCAACAAATCTAAAAAAGCATGCCTAGGCATGCTTTTTTGATCGTGGCAACAACAAGCCGGTTTTTCGGGGCTAGATAGATGATAGTGATTGCTCATCTTTACGGCCGATGCGGTAGGCATCTACAATGCCGTATAGCCATGCGCCCGCAAACATAACGGTGGCGACATTAACCCACATATCGTTGGTGACGTTGCTCGATTGCGACACTAAGGCATATATTTCACTGAGATCTAGCTTGATATTACCTTTGGTAAATTCGCTGATAATGTTTCTTGCTTGGTGTACGGCTTGTACTAACAAAAAGCCTAAGCCTAACAAGGCGCAGCAAGAGATCAGCGTTCCTCTGTTGTAACGCCTTAAATAGAAGTGCCCCGAGCCTGGGCAGATAAAAGCGGATAAAAGTGCAGCTTTAGCAGCGCGATGCATAGGTTCCTTCCCACTAGACAAAACAAAATACCATCGATCTGGCTTATTTTACGATAAGCTGAAAGTAAATTATATCACTTCAGTGAACATATGTTCACTGAAGTGTTTCATAGTGTGTTTAAGCACAGATGTGGTCACTGGTAGCTTAAGCTGCCCAACCCAATGAGAACATTGGGACTGGGCTTGCCGGGAAGCAACGGGTTACGCCTTAGAATAAGGGATCCTAAAGGCTAAGGTGTAGGTCACAGGTAGCACAATCAGTGTAAGTACTGACGCGAAACCTAAACCAAATATGATGGTAATGGCCATTGAACCAAAGAAGGCATCCGACAGTAGGGGGATCATGCCCAGCATGGTGGTGATGGCTGCCATCAATACCGGCCTAACACGGCTCACTGACGAGTCAACCACAGCCTGATAAGGCGCTTTCCCTTCACTGAGTTCAAGGTTAATTTGATCCACCAATACAATGCCATTTTTAATGATCATCCCGGTTAAGCTAAGCATGCCGAGCATAGCCATAAAGCTAAACGGTGCATCAAATAACAGTAGGCCTGCAACAACACCAATGACCGCCAGCGGAACCGTAAACCAAATGACCAAAGGTTGTCTGACTGAGTTAAATAGCAGTACCGTGATGATAAACATCGCCAGGTAACCCATAGGAATCGAGCTAAACACTGACTCCTGTGCTTCAAGGGATGTTTGGTATTCGCCACCCCATTCCAGCTCATAACCTGCTGGCAGTGCTATCGCCTCAATATCGGCTCTGACTTTTCTAAACACCGAATCAGCGGTCTCGTTGGTGCCATTAACCGGATCGGCTAACACTGAAATCACGCGTTTACGATCGCGGCGCATAATCAGCGGATCTTCCCACTCGGTAGTAAAGTCAGTGACCACTTGTGTCACAGGCACAAACGTATTGTTATCTGAACTCCACACTTGCAGCTTCCAAATACTCTCAGCATCGAGTCGTTCACTGGCAGGTGCACGGGCAATAATCGGCAACAGATGGCTGTTTTCACGATAAGTGCCAATTTGTTTACCGCTAAAGTTAACTAACAATGAGTTATCCAGATCGGTCTTACTGATACCGGTTTCTCTGGCCTGGGCCAATGCTAGCTGCGGTCTTATTAGATTGACCTGATTGCGCCAGTTGTGACGCACACTCACTGCGGTCGGTTCATCATTGAGTACTGCGGTTGCTTGGGCGGCAAGTTGACGCAGCACCTGTGGATCTTCGCCATAAAAGCGCGCTTCAATTTTAGCCGCGGGGCTAGGGCCGTTCTCCATATATTTGAAGCGGTATTCTGCTTCTGGGTAGCGACGGCTAAGCTCCACTTCCAGTTTACGCATATATTGATTAAGGGTGGCTAAATCTCGCATCTCAATCAGTAACTGACCGTACGCGCTGTAGCCCTTTTCTGGGACATAAGACAACACAAATCGCTGTGCACCTTGGCCGACGACTGTGGTTAAGTTAGTCAGGCCGATATCATGGTCCACTTGCTGCTGCATTATGTCTGCTTCAATTCGTGATAGCAGTTTTTCGGTAGCTTTAATATCAGACCCTTCTGGCATCCAAACATCCACGAAGAACATTGGCGTATTTGAGGCTGGGAAGAACACATTCTTCACTTGGCCAAAGCCAATGATGGCAGTGACTAGCGCAGCGATGATCAGTAGCAGCGTGACCGAACGAAAACGCATTGCCAAGTTTAACGTGTGGCGATAAAGGGTAAATAGCCAACCTTGATAAGGATCTTTCTCATCTTCATCCGCAGTCACTTCGCCATCTTTAAACATCAGGTTGCAGAAAAACGGCGTGAGCGTCATTGCGGTGATCCAACTGATAAACAGTGAAATCAGCAACACCTGAAACAGTGACACACAGAACTCACCCGTGGAGTCGCCAGATAAGCCAATGGGCGCAAAAGCGATAATGGCGATAATGGTGGCGCCAAGGAGTGGCCATTGGGTTTGTGACACCACGCTTTTAGCGGTTTCTAAGCGGGTTTTACCCCGTTTAATGCCAATCAAAATACCTTCGGTGACCACAATGGCGTTATCGACTAGCATCCCCAATGCAATGATCAGTGCCCCAAGTGAGATAATTTGCAGCTCGATGTTGAGCACATTCATCACGATAAAAGTGCCAAGAATGGTCAGCAGTAACACCAGTCCCATTAACAAGCCTGAGCGCACGCCCATGAAAATCAACAGCACGCCAATGACGATCGCGATAGATTCGGCCAAGTTAACCAAAAAGCCACTGACCGTATCATCAACCATTTGGCTTTGATCATAAACGGTGTCTAATGACATGCCGATTGGCAGCTCGCTATGTAGCTCATCCATGCGGGCATTTACCGCCGCACCCACGTTAACCACATTTACGCCGCTGGCAAATGCAATCCCAATAGACAGCGCTGACTTACCATCTGCGTGGTAAATACTCTCTGGGGTTTCTTCAACGTCTTTGTAGATGGTAGCAATATCACCTAGGTAGATTAATTTAGCACTGCCCGGTGGGCTAATAAGCAAGCGCTCCATCTGCTCAACTTTGTTGAACTCACCCGTTGGGTGAATGCGAATACGATTGTCACCCACGAGAATGCTGCCGGCATTAGATACCACGTTTTGGCTCTGGATCAGGCTATAGATATAGTCTTGGTCGAGCCCTAGCGCGTTGAGCTTTTGCTGAGACATTTCCACAACGACTTGATCCATCACTTTGCCAGCAATGGTGACCTTTTTAATACCATCAACTAACACTAATTCGCGGCGTAAAAAGTCGGCGTAGTTTTGCAGCTCACGGTCGCTATAACCATCGCCACTGACATTAAGCAAAATACCGTACACATCACCAAAGTCATCAATCACTTTGGGGGTTAATACCCCGGGTGGCAGCTCGATGGTTTTGTCGCTGACTTTACGGCGCACCTCATCCCATACCTGCGGTAACTGCTCACCGTCAAAGGTGTCATCCATCTCGATTTCAATTTGCGACAAACCCGCACTGTTAACGGACGTGATATGTTTAATGCCCTCAAGTTGTTGTAAGGCATCCTCTAAGGGCAGGGTGACCTCTTCTTCAACTTGCTCTGGCGATGCCCCAGGGTAGGCGGTAACGACCAACGCCTGTTTGATGGTAAATTCAGGAAACTCCAGTTGTCCTAAATTGAAAAATGACACTGAACCGCCTACCAGTAAAAGCAGGGCAAACATCCAGCTGATCACTTTGTGAGTGATAGAATATTCTGCAAAATTCATTGAAAAAATCTCTTAGTCAAAACGCCAACTTGGCTGGCAGCACCCACGCCTTATCTGGCTGCGATTGTACTAGCAACAGCAGCAGATAAAGTGTGAGTCACGGGGAGTTAAAAAGTGGGGTTGAGTCCTAGACCCCTCGCTGCCAACGAAGTGGCTTAACTTTCTGCTCTTCTGCAAGGTATTGCACGCCAGCCACCACGACTTGATCGCCAGCTTTTACACCTTGAGTGATTTCAATGCCTTGGGTAGTCACCTTACCTAAGGTCACTATTTGAGCGTGAACCTTGCCGCTATCTGCGTTGTAGGTCCAAACAATGTTTTCGCCGTCAGTGTCGCGTTTAATAATCGCACTGGCCGGTAATACTGAGGTCATGCCATTCGCATTGCGGTTAGAGACATCTAAGCTAAGCTCAGCACTCATTCCCGGTAAGATGTTAATGTCAGTGGGTTGTGGCAGGGTAAATACCACTTCGTAGCTTTGCGTACCTGGTGTGACCTGGGTGGCATGCTCTTTAAGCTTTACTGGGAATGACAACTCAGGCTTGGTAGCAAAGCGCACGGTAGGTTGACTACTCGCGTTAGGGTTAAAGCGGGTAATCGTGCTCGCCAGTGACTCAGGCACTTGAATCACTACGTCAATGTTACGGTCTTTTTGCAGGACCAAAATAGTCTGATTGGCTTGTACCATCTGATAGTTATCAATGGAAATTTTAGCAATCGTGCCATCAAACGGTGCCTTGAGTTCGGTATAGCTAAGCTGATCTTGCGCGCTGGCAAGGTTAGCTTGTGACGATTTTAATTGTGCTTGTGCGGTATCGTATTCAGCTTGAGAGATTAGCTCACGGCGCAGTAACTCTCCTTTACGCTCAAAGTCGGCGGCGGCTAATTCATAATCGGCCTCACGGTTAAGCAAAGTGTTGCTGGCATCACGGCTGTCCAATCTGGCCAATACCGTGCCTTTTTTAACATGTTGGCCTTCAAGGTAGGCAAATTCCACTAAATGACCCGATAACCTAAAAGCCAGATCGGCCTGTTTAGTCGCGGCGACTTTTGCGGGGAACTGTCTGATAGCGCCCGCATGGGCATCGGCGATTTCAACCAGTTTAACTGGCCGCACTGTCGGCGCTGGAGTTTCAATAGATTCGGCGCTACAACCCGCTAATACTGAGGCAAGAACGATAAGTGATAGGGTAGTGGGCAAGTGCTTCATAAGTTGAATCCCGTGTCAGGTGTAACAGTGTGTATTAATTAGGCGCTACAATAACAGTAACCAGAGTTGTATAAAATGGAATTATATGGAATCATGAATTCCAAATAATGAAACTATAATCCCTTGATCTCATCGGCGTATCGTGTGCAATGTGTATAATGAAGGTTGAGGGTTTGTTCGAAAATAGGTAGTGGATTGTTATGAAAACCGAAGATGTCGCGCTGTTTCACCGTATCGTTGAAACCGGCAGTTTAGTTGAGGCTGCTGATATCCTTAACTTGCCTAAATCAACGCTTAGCCGCCGGTTGCATGCCCTGGAAGAAGAGCTGGGGGTAAAGCTATTTCATCGACAAAGTCGAGCGATGACATTAACCGCATCAGGTAGCCACTTCTATGACAAAACCACAGTGATGCTGGCGGAACTAGAGCGCACCATGTCTGAATTGACTGGTGAGCAAACAGAGGTGTCTGGCCATTTACGCATTTTAATTTTCCCAATCCCAGAACTGCTGATGATCACCCAGGCCATTTTTGAATTTATGGATCTGCATCCCGAGCTCACGGTGGAGATTATTGTCAGTGGTGAGCCAAAAGATATGATCCGCAACAATATCGATTTGGCATTTATGCTCGAAGACTCGTTTAACGAAAATGAGATGGTGGCGCGGCACCTATTTAGCGAAACCGTGCATTTCTATGCCAGCCCAGCGTATCTTGCACGGGCAGGCAGACCGCAAAGTCCCGACGACTTGCCAGAACACAACAGTATTTTATTTCGCTACCCCAATGGCCAAATTTTTAATGAAGTGCCTTTTGGCAAAGATCGCATCATCAGTGTTAAGGGCAACCTGTGCGTTAATATTCTTGAAACTTGCCTTGAAGCCACCATTGCTGGGCGCGGTATTGCCATGATGCCACTGCCTTTTGCCCAACCTTTTGTGGATGATGGTCAAATAGAAATGCTGTTCCCTGACGTCGAACCCTATGAAGGCAAATGCTTTTTAGTTTATCCATCTCGGCGCTTTATCAGCATGGCCAGCCAGCGCTTTATTGACCATGTGATGAACGCCATTGAAGAGTGTGAGAAAACCCAGCTGTGCCAGGAAGATGCGTATCTTGGCGGCTCCATTAAAGCCTGGAAATAAAAACACTTTTTTAAAATCTCCACCAATAAATCCCGTGTCGATACTGTCAATTTGTTAAGCTGGCTGGCGAGTGTTTAGCCTTAATAAAAACAAAGGGATATTGATGAAACTACTGAGTCAAGGACATGGAATCGCAACACATTTAGCTGCAGTTACAGCGACAAAGATAAGCCAATTGGCTAAGGGTACACTGCTATTATTAGCGTTGCTTGCACCCGCAGGGCATACGCTGGCTGACACTCAGTCAACCGATGCTAGCTCCTCAGCATTGCATACCCACAAGCAACGCGTCTATCTGCGTGACTCTGTTACGGGTGTGGCCGTCAATCAGAGTGAGCTGACCCGTCAAGCCAATCAATTTGTGGATGTGTATTTTGTTGAAGGCTGGGGTCAGCAGCGACAAATTGCACTTACCTTTGACGATGGGCCGTCACAGTACACCAGCGCTATTTTAGATATTTTGGACCGACATCAAGCCAAAGCCAGCTTCTTTTGGATGGGTAATAAAATTGCTGCTAATCACGCGATTGTCACCCGTGCACTGCAAGCCGGGCACACCGTGGCCAATCATAGCTGGTCGCATCCCCATGGCGCTGCATTGAGCGCTAAACAGTTGTGGCAGCAACAAATCGCCCCCACCAACCAAGCCTTAGCAAAAGTTACTGGCGACCAGCCAGCATTTTACCGGCCACCGTTTGGTGAAATCAGCGATGAGCAGGTGTTAATGCTGGCGCAAAAGGGGATGCGAACGGTACTGTGGTCGGTAGATACCCGCGACTGGGATGAACAAGCCATCACCGCGAAGCACATCAGTCAGACAGTGATAAGCCAAGCGCATCCAGAAATGATTGCCTTGATGCATGATGATGGCGGCAATCGCAGTGCCACGGTGCAAGCATTACCGGTGATTATCGAACACTATCAAGCGCTGGGTTATCAATTGGTCAGCCTAGATACACTGTTAAAAGCGCCGCAGCCAACGGGCAGCGCGGTAGCCAGTGATTAGGGTAACCCCTTTAGGCTTTGGAAAGTTATTTAGCTGGCTGCAAATTTGGCTGGCAGCAAATTTAGCTGACTGCAAATTTAGCTGACTATAAATTTAGCTGACTATAATTTTAGTTGATCATAGGTTTAGCTAACCACAATACCCAAGCTGGCCAGCAGTTGTGGTTGTTGCCAAGCTTGAATCATCACGCCTTCTAAGTCGACTTTACGTGGGTCGAGTCCGGTTAAGTCGACATCGGCGAGATTAGCATAACGCAGGGTAAAACTGCCCCATTGCTCGGCACTGAATTGGCCACCACTGAGGTCGGCACCGCTCATATCCGCCGCCACCAAATTAGCCCCCTGCCAATTGTTGTGACTGAGATGGCATTGATTCAAGCGGACATCTTCAAAGTTGGCATAACGCAAGTTGCAGTGTTCGATGCGAGCGCTACAAACATAGGTGTCGATACCCAATTGATTGCCAAAGCTGCAGCGATCAAAGTCCGCACCTTGTAAATTACAATGACTTAAATGGATGTCATTGCACTGGGCACCCACAAAGCGGCTCATCGCCAAATGGCAGTGTTCGAAACGGACGTTTTCTAGCTGGGCATAGTCGAATTGGCAGCCACTATTGTCACCAGTTTCGCTAAAGCGGCAGTGGCTAAATTGTGCGTCAGTTAAGTCGCAACGACTAAAGCGGCAACGATAAAAGTGACAATGCTCGAAGCGTGCTCCTTGTAGATCTTCGCTGCTAAAATCATGGTCAACATAGGTGTGTTGCCTAACTAACATCGCCGCTCCTGTGGCTATTATGAGTCGATTTTATTCCCGCAGTTGAGCCACAATTGAGCTCTTTTCGGGTTCAGAAATTCGCATGGCAAGCAGATAGCACGCCAAGCCCATCAGTGCATTGCTGATGGGTAAAGCGAGCAGTAAGCCTTCAACACCGCCAAGTTTTGAGCCCAGTGCGGCCAGTGGCAACATGACCAAAAACAGTCGGCATACGTTTAATGTCAGTGATGCCATAGGGCGATGGTAAGCATTGAGGCTGGTGGCCACTAAAATGATGATCCCAAGCGGACCATAAGCCACCGGTAGCACCCAAATGTAAAAGCTTAGCCAATCAATTACTTGGGCATCATTGCTAAACAACTCTGCAATGGGTTGCGCCGCAAAAAATAGCGGTAAATACAGTAAGCTTTGGAATACAAATACAAACTTGAGCGAAAGCATCAGCGCGTGGTGAGCCCGCTGGGTTTGGCCGGCACCTAAGTTTTGCGCCACAAAAGGCACTAAGCTTGATGACAACGCCATCACAGGTATTAGTAGGACCGATTCTAAGCGAATTCCGGCACCAAACGCGGCCACTGCGCTATGGTCAATACGCGCCAGCATCGCCATGATCATGGCATTCGCTAACGGGTTAAGTAGGTTCATTAATGCCGCAGGCTGGGCAATATGTGCCAGTTGTTTCCAATTGCAAATTAACCGCTTACGACAAATACCGGCAAACTCCACCAAATGGCGTTTGAAAATGAGCAAATAACTCGACAACGACAGCGCCACTAACCAAGAGATCACGCTGGCAATGGCAGCGCCTTGGATCTCTAAACGTGGAAACGGGCCAATACCAAAAATCAGTAACGGATCGAGGATCACATTGATGATCGCCGCCAAGGCCATAATTTTAGCCGGCGAGCGGGTGTCACCAGTAGCTCGCAACCCCTGATTTCCCACCATCAGTAGCACTAATATGGGCGCGCCTAAATACCAAATCAACATGTAATCGCTGATCAGCGGCAAGCTGCCTGCATTGGCGCCCAGCAAGCTAAACAGTGGGTTGATAAATAAGCTGCCCAAGATGGCCAGCAGGGCAATGAGTAAAAAAGTCAGTAGCAAAGCATCGTGTAAAAATACTTTGGCTTTGGGGGCGTTACCGCCACCAATTAAGCGGCCTAAATTGGTTGATACGCCGGCGCCAATACCAATTGCCACGCTAGAAATAATTAAGGTAACCGGAAAGGTAAAACTGATTGCCGCTAAGGCTTCTGTACCTAGCTGACTGATAAAAAAAGTGTCAACGAGACTGAACCCGAGAATGGTCAAAATACCAATCAGGTTGGGTAGGCTCATATTTAGCAGTACACGACCAATTGGCTGGGTAAGCAGCCCGTGTCTGTCTTTCATGGGAATGTGTTGCCTAGTCTACTGCGGGACGGCAATTCTATCAGGATTCCCGACATATTTTTAAAGCCCAGCTAAAATTTTTGAGATTTTTTTTGTAAAGCCCTTGGATCTGCATGGTATGACCCCCATATATCGAACATCTTGCGGCGATTATTGGCTGAAAAAGCTGGTCGCATTCATTGATAAACCCGCCAACGTTTGTTGGACCAAAAAATCATTAGGAGAATCCATAGATGAATATTCGTCCATTACATGACCGCGTCATCGTTAAGCGTTCAGAAGTTGAGTCAAAATCTGCCGGTGGCATCGTACTAACAGGTAGTGCGGCAGAGCAGTCAACTCGCGGTGAAGTACTTGCTGTAGGCAATGGCCGAATTCTTGAAAATGGCAGCGTACAACCACTGGACGTTAAAGTGGGTGACACCGTTATTTTTAACGAAGGTTACGGCGTAAAGAAAGAGAAGATTGACGGCGAAGAAGTACTGATCTTGTCTGAGTCAGATTTGATGGCTGTCGTGGAATAATTATCCACTGCAATTCATTTTCTCATTTTAATTTTTAAAGGATAAAAGAACATGTCAGCTAAAGAAGTCCTATTTGGTAACGACGCACGCGTAAAAATGCTTGCTGGTGTAAACGTATTGGCTAACGCAGTTAAAGTAACGCTTGGCCCTAAAGGTCGTAACGTTGTTTTAGATAAAAGCTTCGGCGCACCACTTATCACTAAAGATGGTGTATCAGTAGCCAAAGAGATTGAACTTGAAGATAAGTTCGAAAACATGGGCGCGCAAATGGTGAAAGAAGTTGCTTCTAAAGCCAATGACGCAGCCGGTGACGGTACCACTACCGCAACTGTACTTGCTCAAGCTATCGTTAATGAAGGCCTAAAAGCCGTCGCCGCTGGCATGAACCCAATGGATCTTAAGCGTGGTATCAACAAAGCGGTTATCGCTGCTGTTGCCGAGCTTAAAACCCTATCTCAAGAGTGTAGCGACACTAAAGCGATTGCTCAGGTCGGTACTATCTCTGCTAACTCTGACGAGTCAATCGGTGAAATCATTGCCACTGCAATGGAGCGCGTAGGTAAAGAAGGCGTTATCACTGTTGAAGAAGGTCAAGCGCTAGAAAACGAATTAGACGTGGTTGAAGGTATGCAGTTTGACCGCGGTTACCTATCTCCATACTTCATCAACAAGCCAGAAACTGGCAGCGTTGAGCTAGAAAGCCCATTCATCCTACTTGTTGACAAGAAAGTGTCTAACATCCGTGAATTGCTGCCTATCCTTGAAGGTCTAGCAAAAACCGGTAAGCCACTACTTATCATCGCTGAAGATGTTGAAGGTGAAGCACTTGCAACACTTGTTGTGAACAACATGCGCGGCATCGTTAAAGTTGCTGCTGTTAAAGCCCCTGGTTTTGGTGACCGTCGTAAAGCAATGCTGCAAGATATCGCTATCCTAACTGGCGGTACTGTGATTGCTGAAGAGATTGGTCTAGAGCTTGAAAAAGCCACGTTAGAAGACCTAGGTACGGCTAAGCGCGTTGTGATCACTAAAGATGACACTACCATCATCGACGGTACTGGCGAGCAAGCACAGATTGAAGCACGCGTTGCACAAATCAAGATTCAAGCTGAAGAGTCAACCTCTGACTACGACAAAGAGAAACTACAAGAGCGCATGGCAAAATTGGCCGGCGGTGTTGCAGTGATCAAAGTGGGTGCAGCGACTGAAGTTGAAATGAAAGAGAAAAAAGCCCGCGTAGAAGATGCACTACACGCAACTCGCGCAGCGGTTGAAGAAGGTGTGGTTGCCGGTGGTGGTGTTGCACTGGTTCGCGTAGCTAGCAAAATTGCTGATGTTGATGTCATCAATGAAGACCAAAAGCACGGTGTAGTTATTGCACTACGTGCTATGGAAGCGCCACTACGTCAAATCTCAACTAACGCCGGTGAAGAAGCGTCAGTTGTAGCTAACAACGTCAAGAACGGTTCTGGTAACTACGGTTACAACGCCGGTAACGACACCTATGGTGACATGCTAGAGATGGGTATCTTAGACCCAACTAAAGTCACCCGTAGTGCACTACAATTTGCTGCATCAGTAGCCGGTCTAATGATCACTACCGAAGCAATGGTTGGCGAGATTCCACAAGAAGCTGCTGCAGGCGCACCTGATATGGGTGGCATGGGTGGTATGGGTGGCATGGGTGGAATGGGCGGCATGATGTAATCTTAGCTGGTTAAAATTCTTTATAGCGGTGTTGCTGCTCGCTCGTGTAGGCGTACTACACGTCGCTCACAGCGCCTTGCTCTAAAGGAATTTTTCCTGCGCTATGTACAGATGCTGGTCTTAGCTCAAAAGCTTAGAACCTGTTAAATAGTAAAAACCCTGATATCTAGCGATATCAGGTTTTTTTGTTTTTAAGTTAAATGGTTAACTAAGAATGGATGCGGAGGAATTCAAATAAGTCGGGGTTGAACTCCAGATTGGTCGGTAAGAACTTAACCTGTATACACGATTAACCTTATGTTATTTCATCGGCTGATTGTCGGCCTTAGCTATTGTCCACAATGGATAAAGAACCGCAGCACATGGAGTTTCCAATCGCTGAAAATTGACTAAAACGATTTGTTCTTATGTATCAGTGGGAAGGGAAATGAGAGACATGTTGATAAAACTTAGTGGTAAGCCCCTAGAATAGTAGACACTTCATAGAGTTATATGGACTGCCCCGAGTCTTATGGACAAATTTCACCTAAGCTTTTTGCATAGGAGATATGTTTATGAGTGGACAACGATATACCCCAGAATTTAAAGAAGAAGCCGTTAAGCAAGTGCTAGAACGTGGCTATAAAATCGCTGATGTGGCAGAAAGGTTAGGCATCACAACCAAAAGCTTGCACAACTGGATTAACAAGTTCGATAAACCAGAGAAGCAACACATCACCATCGATAATCAGCAAGACGAAATTCGTAAACTAAAAGCAGAGCTTCGGCGAGTCACGGAAGAGCGAAATATACTAAAGGAGGCCGCCGTGTACTTTGCAAGCGAGTCAAAGAAAAGTACACGTTCATAAAGTCTCGACTCGACCAATATCCAATAGCAGTACTGTGCCGAGTGCTCAATGTTCACCGTAGTGGTTTTTATGCTTGGCTAAAACAGCCTTGTAGTAATCGTACCATTGAAGATAAGCGTCTTCTGGGCAAGATTAAGCAATTCTGGCTGGAGAGCGGTTGTGTCTACGGTTATCGAAACCTGACTTTAGACTTGAAAGATGATGGTGAAAGTATCGGGAAGAATCGTGTTTATCGGATAATGAAGGAAGCCCAAATAAAGGCCATACGTGGTTACAAACGCAATCCAAGCTTTGGAGGTGGGAATGTTAGTCACACTGTACCAAATACGTTAAATCGTAGCTTTGATGTCGCAGAACCCAACAAGGTTTGGGTGACCGACTTTACCTATATCCGTACGCATGAAGGGTGGCTATATCTGACTGTAGTTATTGACCTATTCTCTCGCTAGGTCGTGGGTTGGACGATGAAAAACACGCCAAAAGCAGACTTAGTAATTGATGCACTATTAATGGCTATTTGGCGACGTTCACCGAAAGATAAGGTTTTGATACATTCCGACCAAGGAGTGCAATATACCTGTTCTGATTGGCGTGGCTTCTTAAAAGAGCACAATTTAGAAGCCAGTATGAGTCGACGAGGAAACTGTCATGATAATGCTGTCGCGGAAAGCTTTTTCTCGTTACTGAAGAAAGATAGAGTTAAGAGAAAAATCTATAAAAATAGAGATGAGGCTCGCTCAGAAATATTTAACTATATCGAATATTTCTATAATCCAGTGCGTCGTCATGGTAGTAATAATGGTCTGTCTCCTGTGCAGTTCGAAAAACAGTACTTTGAGAAACAGTTAAGTGTCTAAGAAATTAGGGGCTTACCAAGGCAGCCTAAATTAGCGAGTGGTGCACTTCGGAGTTGAATTCGTGAATTGCTAAAGTAGAGCGATAAATAGCCACTTTTATATTGTAGTTATTTTCTTATTATGTTAGTTGTTAGGTATCTAGAGGGAATTATTCAACGTCGTTAAATAATAAAAGGATATTTTATGAAAAAAATAATAATTGGAATATGGTCGCTGTTAATTAGTTTTTATGTATGTGCCAGCCCCCCCCCACCATCAATACCTGGTAACCCAATATTATACTCAGAGTGCTCTGTTGATAATATCATTGAACTTGAGGCAGAGTTTGATATACCCAAATTTAAAAAGTATGAAATCCCAAAAGGGGAAAAATTCACAAAGTGTTTCAAGTTGACTGGTCATTCAGATGACGTAGGGTTGTTGGTTGTTCGTACCGCTGTAACTAATAATGATAAAATTACAGTTGAAAAAGGGCCTTATGAAGAGCAGCTATCGTTGCCAATGCAGACGGTAAGTCGTGAAATATTTAACTTGTCAGACTCATTTAATGCGACAAGACAAGATCAAATCTTATACCCGCGATTTAGTACCGAAGTTTCAACACAAGATAGAGAAATCATTTTTGGATATGAGCTGACAAGTCAAGGTTCATTTGCTTTAACCGTAGGAGTTACAACAGACGATCCTATGAGGTATGTTCCAAATAAAGATGAAGTTCCCTCCTCCATTTCTGAGCCAAGGACTAGTGCTTCAATTCCGGCATTACTTAATATTGAAGGGGTATCATCGGGCGTTAACAGCGCCCTTTTTTATGGTACACAAGGAAGTAACGTAGGAAATTGCCCTGTTAACAGCTTACCCCCTGCAAACATCAACAGGGTTAAACCAGTTAATGCTTCACTTTCAATTCTAGAAGGACAAAAGGGAAGTTATTACTCTGATGACCCTGCCCTTCAAAAAGGTATTGATATATTTTTCCAAGGGGGCGCTGAACAAAAATATGGAAATAAAGCAGCTTTAGCATCAACAGCTTTTTTAGTGGCTAATAGATATAGTAACAATAAGGAGCAATACTCGTTTATGGTTGGTGCAGCAGCAAAAGTTGCTGGAAGTAGCTCTGCCGCAGCGATTATAGGCACTGTTGGTGGGAGCATTGATAATGCTCTAGTTAACCGAGGAAGTAATTATGCCTCAGTTTATTTAAAAGATCCTAATCGGCATAATATTCAGGATTCTTGCAATAGAGAGCCTATCAAAAAGCCTGGTAGATGTACGGTACCTGAAAGACATATAAGATTTGATATGCCATTTAAGAATCGAACTTGGTTTGAAAAAAATCCGTTTAATTATGGCGAAGGCGTTAATTTATTATTCAAAATTGACGCATTTAGCTTTGCTGATGATTTATGGGTAGTGGCAACGGGTGGCAATAACAATTCTTCAAGAAGACTTTTTTCTATTTATAATCTAATGAATAAAATGGAAAAAGTCATTTTTAACTATAGCACTGAAACATCTGGCGAGATCTATATGAATGCTATGGGGAGGGTTAACAATTCTGCTATTGAGGTGAAAGTACTGTGTACAGTAACATCATCAACGGGGAGTAATAAGGGGGAAGGTGATATTATTATTTACCCTCCATGGACGCCTGAACCAACAGATGAAATTTAACGATTAAATGTAAGTCCCTCCACCTATAGCGAATATCGCAGGTGGAGGTGTATAGCGAACAGGATAGGATAGGGTAAAGGGATCAGGATAGGATAGGATAAAGGGGTCAGAGCCTGACGAATCCCCACAAAAAGATAAGTTAAAATAATGAGATAAAATATTTGAGGAACATTCATGGCATTGGGTGATCAAATTTATCGCCAAACAAAAATCATCACGAGTCAATGCCATGAATGCGAACCAAGTTTTATCAAAATGCCTTTCCCTTGTCACCCCATCAATGCACAAAACTCGTCGACAGAGCCTATTTGCCGCAATACAAAGCTCGATGAATGGGGCTGCACTTTCTATCACAGGGTTAGGACGTGAGATTAATAGGGAATAAAGGGGTCAGGGAATAAAGGGGTCAGGGAATAAAGGGGTCAGAGCCCTTTCCCTGCCTTATCTGGTTATTAGTGGGCAGGTGATTAATAATGGCTGGCTATGTTTGTTACTCTATGTTTTTTGATGTTTTTATAACTAGAAACAATTTTAAGACAGCTGCTGAAGAAGTAATTGGGGTCCTCTAAAACGCTAGATTCGCAGGCCTTATAATTATTGTATGCGAGCTAACTCCCCGTTTATGGCATACTGGTTTCATGCTTTGGATAATTCTAATTCTCGTTATTGCTTGCTGTGTATTCCTGCCTAGTTGGTGGGTTAACCACGTTATGAGCAAGTATCAGCAGCCTACGGATCGTTATCGTGGTCAAGGTAACGGTGGTGAGCTTGCGCGTCACCTTCTGGATCGTTGTGAGCTGAAAGACGTTAAGGTTGAAGAGACTAACGGTGGTGATCATTATGACCCAGCCGCTAAGGCTGTTCGCCTCTCGCCGGATAACTTTTCAGGTTACTCGCTAACGGCAGTGACGGTAGCCGCCCATGAAGTTGGGCATGCGTTACAGGATTCTCGCGGTGAGTCTTTATTTATCGCGCGGCAGAAGCTTGCTAGAGCAGCAATGGCAGGTGAGCGTATTGCTGGAATTATGATGGTTGCGGCGCCAGTAGTGCTAATGCTGACACGCATACCACAGGCTGGCGCGTTGATCATTTTGATCGGTGTGCTGTCGATGGGGCTTAGCACCCTAGTGCACCTGGTGACATTGCCAGTAGAGTTCGATGCAAGCTATCGCAAGGCGTTGCCTATGCTTAAAGAGGGTCATTACCTGCACGACGGCGACCTTAAACACGCAGAAAAGATCCTCAAAGCAGCTGCGCTAACCTACGTAGCGGGTTCGCTTGCAAGCTTGCTCAACCTTGGGCGCTGGATAGCGGTGCTGCGTCGTTAATCAGCTTTTGCTGATAAAAATGGGGGTGGAGTTAACTTTCTTTTCTGTTCTTACGTTAGCTGTTGCCCACACCCACACTCCAAACAATTAAGTGTGTAGGTTTCCTTTCGTTTTTGTATTTTGGCTTGCGGCTTGCGGCTTGCGGCTTGCGGCTTGCGGCTTGCGGTGTAAGCGCAGTTTGTGCCTGCTGATTTTTGCGGAATTTAGTCTTGAGAATCATCTATCAGTCGCATCCATTCACTGCTAGTTGGGCAATTTTTTCAAGCTAGCAGTTTGATAAAAGTCTTAGTAATCATATTGGTTAAATACTGCTCAGCTAAAGCAATATAGCAATTAAGGTTATTCAACATAAGTTGATACCTGCCAATCAACCAAGAGAGTTATTAATGGTTGAAAACTACTCTTATAGATAATATACAAATGCGTTTGGATCGGTAAAATAAACTGCTTACTTCAACGGAATGAATATATAAAAGGATTTTATTATGTCAGCCTATGCCCGTCGGGCGATTGCCGAGCGGCAACGTCAGCATCAGATCAAAAGCCTATTGTCAGGCAATAATCACACTCTAATTCAAATGAGCTCAGCGGAATTTGTCGATTACATCATCTCAGTGAAAATGAAGCAGGGGATGACACGCGCTGAGGCCGTCGACTCAATTGATGAGCTGCTAGTGCGGAATGACTGCCTTCCAGCTAGCTGGAATCGGCATAAAGAAGGCCTTAAAACACTGGGCAGCTGGTTCCCAGTGTTAGATGACGTGAAGGCGCTGACGTTATTGGCCGTAGAAATGCAGCGACAAGGCAATGTGTTTGGTAAATTTAAAGTCAAAGTATATGGCAATGCTCCTGCGGTGATTATTAACAGTTATCCGGGCTTAAAGGCTCACCTAAGCGGCACACGTTATCTCGCCAGCAATCCCAAACTGTTTACCATTGGTGTAGGCAAACTCAGCGCCAATAAAGCCATGAAAGGCGGTTTTGTCGTTAGCATTGTGATTTCCGTTGCGTTTCATTTTACTGAGCAGCTGCTTAACGATAATGTTACTTGGCATCACTTTGTTGCCGGGGTTGCTGTGGATATGGCGGTGGTTGGGGCAGCGATTGTAACAAGTAAAGCTACTATGGGTATCATAAGTGTTTATGTTGGTGGAGCTGTTGCTGGAGCAGCCGTTACACCGTTGTTAGTGGTTGTTATAGTTGGTGGAGCATTTGCTTACTTCTTCTCTGATATGTCTAGTTATCAAAATTTACTTGTGGCCGAGCTGGTTAGAATTGAGAATGACTTAAAGCGGGACTTTGTCATTGAAAGAAATAAATTTATTGAAGTCAGTAAAGAGTATCAAAAAGACCCTTATGGAGTTTTGAGCCGCTTCTTTAATATTCCACGGCTGAATTTAGGGAATTAGTTTACATGAAACTGATTGAATGGAAGCATGCTGATAAAAAACTCTCAGAGCTTAAACTGAAAGAACTGGCTGTATGTGTTTTGGCACCTTTGTTACCTGCATCTTTTTGCGTTGCTATTGTCTACGTTTTTCTAAATGAGCTAGGTGTATTTAAAAGTATTGGCGAGGCTGTTTACATTAAGGAGAACAGCGGAAGAATCCCGTTGATTTTTCTTTTTTTCCCTTTCAGTTTTTTCTTACTGGCATCGATTCAAAGGTTAATTAATTTCTGCCCTAAACTTGCTACAGAGTACTTTATCAAAGGGGCAGCTTTGATGTTGCCGCTGTTCTTTCTAGGCATTTTTATCGCGAATTTTTATGTTGAGCATAAACTAAAACAAGCAGGCTATAACCATTGTTATTGGTACACAGGGGCGTCGTTTAGGGCTCCAGATGTATGGTTAAAGAATGATTCGCTGTGTTTGCAATCCGGTTCACTGATGCAGAGTGATATTGCGAATTTTTTTGAGCCTTTTAACCAACAAGGTACAGAGCCATCACTGGAAGAGCTTGAAACCTTTATTTCTGAAACCAAACAAGCTCGGGAAGATTATATCAATGGTCGCTAAAGGGCATGAGGCCGTGATAGGCCTGTAAAAAGTGAGCATGGCAAGTTAGATTTTGGGGAGTCCATTCCCCTTGAAATTCGCGATTAAACCTTGAAGCTTGCGGCCATGGTATTGAGCTGCTCAGCCATATCATTGACTTGCGCGCTGGCTTCTTGAGCTTGCTGAGTGGCTGCGGTGGTGGTTTCTAATCTCTCCTGAATCGATGACATATTGGCGGTAATTTCAGATGCCACACTCGCTTGCTCTTCCAGTGCTGAAGCGACCTGCATGTTCATTGATGATATCTCATTGATGACGCCATGAATGTTGGCAAGCACCGAGTCCGTTTCAGTTGATTGCTCAACGGTGGCATTGGCTTTGAGGGTGCTTCTTTCCATCACAGAGACCGTTTTGGCTGTGCCTTGTTGTAGATTGTTGATGATAGACTGAATCTCAGTGGTGGAATCTTGTGTTCGCTGCGCCAGTGTTCTTACTTCCTCTGCAACTACCGCAAATCCGCGTCCTTGCTCACCAGCTCTGGCGGCTTCAATGGCGGCATTTAATGCCAGCAGGTTGGTTTGCTCTGAGATCCCTTGAATAACTTCAATGACTGAACCTATCTTTTCACTGTGTTGCTCTAGCTCTTTGATGACTAACATTGAGTTACTTAACTCATCGGCCAACTCGTTGACTGATTCGACGGTAGACTCTACCGCACTGCGACCTTTGTTTGCTTCTTCAAGGCCGATTTCAGATTTTTCGGCAGAATCGGCGGCGTAACGCACCACTTCTTGAATACTTATCGACATCTCCTCGATAGCAACGACCACCATATCGGTCATCTCTTTTTGTTCCATAATAGAAGCGGTATTTTGTAAGGCGATTTCTGAGCTGTTATTTGCCGAATCTATTAGGTTGGTACTGGTTTCTTTGATTGAACGGATTAGTTGGCTCAGTTTTTGAGACATTTCAGCCACAGAGCGATAGATACCGCTGTCTTCTTCGCTGATTGTTAACTCTGTACTCAAATCCCCTTCTGCAATCCGGTTGGATATCTTTGCTATCTCTGCGGGCTCACCGCCGATAGGTTTGCGAATTATTTTAGCCATAAAGACTGAGATGATGATGCCTAAAAGCAAGGATATGAGCGAGATGATTGCCACAGAGGTTTTGGCGCTGTTGGCATGGGTTTGTACTTGAGGGCCGAGCAAGTCTTGGTCATCTTTTACTGAAAGTTTGACCTGTTCAATTTTGCCCGCAACCGATGGCCCACGGGTATTTAAGTTGTTTGTTATTAGAGTATTACGCTCAGTAATAGTGCTTTGCACATTGTTGAAAGCGGCGAGGTATTGTGTAAGGTTACTTTTAACCTGTGTTAGCAATGATTGTTGATTAGCATTGGTAATATGGCTATCGAGATCCGCTAGCGCTATTGATATCTTCTCGCCGAGTTCTTCCTTTGCTCGCTGCGCATCAGATTCGGCATTGGTCACTAAGTACTTGGTGACATAAAGCCTGCCCAGTAACAAGTGCTCTTGAACTTGCGCGGCATAATAAGCCGTATCAGGGTCACCGTCATTGTAGGCGCCATTGATGATAGCTGTCGTTGCTTCGCGCATGGCTAACCCTGAGGGATCTAACTCTGTTGATACAATTTGGTTGCGCTTAGCAAATAGCGACACAACCTGTTTGAACCCCTCTATATAATCGCCGACTTCGGTATTTACTTCACTGATTAACGCTGCTCGCTGCGGGGCTTGAATTTCTACTTTCGCTTCAGCGAGAAAAGTCTCCATCTTGTCTTTACGTTCAGTAAATTGTTCAACTGCAGTATTGGAGCGAGTATTTAAAAAACTTAAGACAGATAGCCGCATCATTAACATGTTAGCTTGCACACGGCCCGCCAAATTGGTATCTCGTGCTAGGCCACGATATTCAACAAATCCACTATAAGTGCTGGATAAGCCTTGGTAGGCGATCAACGATGAGATGAGAAGTAATGTTAGAATTAGGCCAAAAGAAACATACAGCTGCATATTGAGTTTTAGTTTTTGTAACATACTGTTATACCTGGTTTTTATATTGAATTTGGCTATTACTACAGTGACTTTTGGTTAACTGTATGGAGGTAAGCCGAGCTAATACTTAGTGGTAGGAAAAATCTGGTCGTAATACTCAGTATAGTAGAACTTTAATTTTTGCCGCTTTATCGGATAAGTCGCTGTAGTGCGTAACGAAACCGCTTTTGAAGTCCCCAACTAATTTTCTATATCAAACCCGAGACAGCTCGCTGTTTCGGGTTTCTTAATGTTATTGCTAAGGCAGGTGTGCGCCATATAGCTAAGGTTTAGTTCGACATAAGTAGCTGTATGACATAATATGTCGCATGGCTGTTTGAGCGGTAATTTATAAATGGCGACGTTTTTAGGTTAAGGAGAGCCGATGAGAGTAGTGAGTCTATTTGTACATGCATTACAGTGGCTAGCGGTTGCCGCATCACCTACGCTGTTAGGTATCTTTATTGGGGCGATGTTGAGTTTGCAATCTGGTCAGCTAAATTCGCTTAGCATTGCAGCTTGGGGAGTCGTGGGTTTTATTATTGGCGGTTTTTGGGCAGAACGTATTAGGCAGGGGATTGGGCTTAGCCAATTTTTTGGTAGGCTTGCTGGTGCAAGGGATATCCCCAACAACCGCAGATAATGGCAGCCTGAACGAGTCAACATTTTAGGGGCCAGATTTGGCCCCTAGTTGCTTATAGCGCTTTAGCTATAAGCGCCGCTGGCATATTGGAGTTCATAGCTGTGGCTATAAATTTCAAGGATGTTGCCAAATGGGTCTTCCATATAGATCATACGGAATGGCTTCTCACCAGGGAAGTAATAACGCGGTGCTTTCATACGCTTTTTACCACCTGCAGCAACAATTTTTTCTGCTAGCTCTTCAACATTTGGGTCTTGAACGCAGAAGTGGAATATTCCGGTTTTCCAGTACTCAAAGTTATCTTTCGGATTTTGTTGATTTTTAAATTGAAATAACTCAATCCCAATACGGTCACCCGTTGATAAGTGGGCGATTTTAAACCGTTCCCAACCCGGGCCAAATACATCAGTGCACATCACGCCAATTGGGCTGTCATCTTCAATGACCTCAGTCGGCTCCATAATCACATACCAACCAAGCACTTCTGTATAGAACTTCACGGCTTTTTCTAAATCAGGTACCGAAATACCAATATGTGAGAAAGTACGTGGGTAAGGGGTGTTGGTGTTGAATCGCTCAACATCCACATTATTGGCGTTATCTGCTGGTGCGCGAGTGGCGCCCATTACTGCCGGTGCAGTCGATGCCGCCACTGCGGCCGCAACGCCCATACCAACGGTTTTAAGTACATTTCTACGTTCTAGATTTAAATCGATATTTTGTTCAATCTTGCTCATGACACTCTCCAGCTCAAGCTTTCATCATTTGATGGAGCGAAGTTTATAGCGAGTGTGTGCAAATAAAAAATTATCAATATTTATAATTTTAATAATAAAGTTTTATCTATGTTGGCGGTATGAGATAACCCTTTTGGGGTCAATAGTAGCAATGTGCGTGACCTTGCCCGATACACCTAGCCTAGGTGTCGGCAATTTTATAATTTGCTAGGTAATAGCCTCGATACGTCGCTATATCGAGGCTTTTCTATTGATGTTTGAATTAGCTTTTAGCATCTCAGCTAATGCTGTCAGTTATTGGCCCGGCAATTTAAGATCTGTGTTTGGCTGTTTATTCAACCCAACATGGGAAAGCGCGGCTTGTAGTGCCTCAAAGCGGAACAAGAAGGTGTTTTCTTGTGGCAGTGAGTCAATCACATGAAGCTTTTTCAGCTGCTCTTTAGTTTGCTGATTAGGGCAGAGTAAAAATACTTCACAGTGTGCATCTTGCGCATCTTTAATGGCATTTTCTAACGCTAAGCCCACGGTGACATCAATCATAGGTACGTCGGTTAAATCCAAAATCATCGCTTCGTAATCGTTAATACTATTATGCTGGCGTGAGATTGCTTTTGATACGCTGAAGATCATTGGCCCTGATAAGTAGAAAAACAGCACTTTACCTTTGGCTTGGTCCAGCAAGTCACTTTCGCTTTGGGTCAGCGGTACCGTATTTTGGTCAGCATCACTAATGGCTTTTACTTGGCGAGCTTGCTCGCGGCTGAGGCGTTCAATAATAATGATGTTAGAGATAAATACCCCTAAACCAACGGCAACAATCAGGTCAACAAATACCGTGAGCAGCATGACGCCGTACATAATGGCCATGCCAGATACACTGACTTTGTGGGCGCGTTGAATAAAACTCCAATCTAAAATGTTAAAACCAACATATACCGCAATACCGGCAAGTACAGCCATAGGAATAGGTTCGGTCAAACCGCCTGCGACTAATACCACTAGCGCTAATACCAGGGCGCGGGTCATGCCTGATACGGGCGAGCGTGCACCGACTTGAATGTTGGTCACTGTGCCCATGGTGGCACCAGCACCAGGTAGTGCGCCGAACAAGCCAGAGATCATATTTGCTAGGCCTTGGCCACGCAGCTCCTTGTCGGAGTCGTGTTCTTTTCGGATTAACGAGTCACCAATTACCGCGGTGAGTAAGGTATCAATACAACCTAATGTGCCCAGCACCAAGGCATCAATAATCATGGTGGTAAAGATTTCGGCATTGATATGCGGGATAACCAATGAAGGCAAACCCGCTGGAATCTCGCCAATGCGACGGATGCTATCAGTATCGAACACGATGACCGATAACAAGGTAACGGCAATAAGCGCGACGAGCTGTGCGGGCACGTATTTGCGGTATTTTTGTGGGAACAAAAATAGCGTCACTAAGGTGAGTATGCCTAAAAACAGCTCTTTAAAATCGATATTGGCTAAAGTGTCGGGTATGGCACCTAGGGTGCCCATTACCCCACCTGCGGGTGCAGCGTGACCCAACAAGGGCGAGAGTTGCAAAATAATTAAGATAATCCCGATACCTGACATAAAGCCAGATACAACGCTATAGGGCATTAGCGTGACGTATTTACCGAGTTTGAGCATACCCAGTAAAAACTGGAACGCTCCAGCCATCATCACAATGGTGAAGGAAATCGCGACCCCAGATTCTGGGTATTTGGCCACCATGGTAGTTAAGATGGCGGTCATGATCACCGTCATCGGACCGGTGGGTTCTGAAATTAGTGTTGAAGAACCGCCAAATAATGCGGCAAAAAAACCAACTAAAATAGCGCCCCATAAACCCGCTTCTGCACCGGCTCCGGATGCCACACCAAAGGCGAGGGCCAGTGGCAATGAAATAATGGCAGTGGTGACACCACCAAATATATCTCCCTTAAGACTGACATCTTGAAAGCGTTGTTTAAACAAAGCGATTACCACCTTAAAACGTTTGCAACACAAAATTTGCAGCATTGTATAGCGCTTATACGGGTGGGATCAATGTCACAAATGCAGTTGTGTTTGTTAAGTGTGTATTTAAGTGCGATGCCAGTGAATAGCGAGCTAAACTGATTATTTGGTTTTCTTCGCTTGTTCGATGAAATCGTTCAAATAGTCAATTTGCTGCTCGCCGCGGCGAATACCAATAAATATTTGTTTATTAATCCCTTGTTGTCCAAATCTAATGCTTTTAATTGGCATGGTTTTAGCGTACTCATCCACAAGCCAACCGGGCAGGGCACAGACTCCACGGCCTGCGGCGACCATCTGCAGCATGATTTCGGTGGTTTCAATAATTTTGTGTTTCTTGACGGCGCATTTTGCAGGGTTAAGAAATTGGCTGAAAATATCCAGCCTCATCGGTTCAACCGGATAGCTAAATAGCACTTCTTCACTGAGCTGTTCGGGCAGCACAAACCCTTGTTCGGCTAGTTTGTGCGAGGTTGAAACCACCAGTCGGTGCTCATAGTCAAACACTGGGATGTAGTCGATTTTAGGTTTAAACAGCGGATCTGGGGTAATGAGAACGTCAATCTCATAGCTCAGCAACGCGCCTAAAGCGCCAAACTGAAACTCTTGCTTTACGTCGATATCAATATCGGCCCACTGGTCGAGATAGGGGGCGATAACCCTAAGCAGCCATTGATAGCAGGGATGGCACTCCATACCAATGCGCAGCGAACCTAGTTCACCTTGGGCAATTTGGTTGAGTAGCAGTTCGGTGTGCAAAAACTGCGGTAACACCCGATTAGCTAGCGTTTGAATACGCTCACCTGCTGTGGTCAAACGCAGAGTTCGGCCCTCTTTTTTCCATATCGGCGTATCAAGTTGGCCCTCTAACTTTTTGATGCTGTGACTGAGTGCAGATTGAGATAAATGCAGCGAATCAGCGGCTTTAGTTAGCGTTCCATGTTCTTTAATGGCTGTGAGTATTTCTAAATGAATCCTTTCTAACACCCGTTAACTCCCGTCGTGTTTGTTACTGATGAATGACGTTCATTGAATAATGAAATTATATCATTTTTATTCATGGAATAAGATTCATTACAATACCATTTGGGAATCTGTAGGGTTAAAAAGTTATATAAATTAGCTGATTAGATAATCCATTACAGACTGGATTTATGCCAGCATCAATAGCTTAGAAGCCGCTGTTACGTTTTATGGGCCAACATGCGCTAGTTGTAACCTTCGCCGGGTCGAGACGGCCTTAATATTTTACACATAGAAGTCACCATCAATGAACATCATCGAATTTGTAATCAATAACTTGCTCACCATTATGGTATTGGCAAGCTCGGGCGTACTGGCTGGCATTTTAGCGGGCTTACTGGGAGTGGGAGGCGGCATTGTCATTGTGCCCGTGTTGTTTTTCTTGTTTCAGGGGTTTGGCGTTTCAGCGCAATCAGCCATGCTGGTGGCGACGGCGACTTCATTGGCCACTATAGTACCGACATCAATCAGCTCGATCCGAGCCCATAAACAAAAAGGTAATGTGGATGTTGAGCTATTAAAGCGTTGGTGGGTATTTATTCTGGTGGGGGTATTGGTCGGTAGCTGGTTAGTGACCCGCATTAACGGCAATATACTCACCACACTATTTGGCGTGATCGCCAGCTTATCGGCATTAAACATGTTGTTTAGAACGGGTAAGTCAGCGCTGTTTAACCAGTTACCTGGGCGTACGGGACAAAGCGTGATGGGCACATCAATAGGCTTTTTTAGTGCCATGGTCGGCATTGGTGGTGGCACGATTTCGGTGCCTTTGTTGACCTTGTACAACTATCCTGCCCATAAAGCGGTTGGCACTGCTGCGGCAATCGGTTTAATTATCTCATTGCCCGGTGCATTTACTATGTTGATGCTGGGGAGCACACCATTGGACGCGCCAGCGGGGACATTTGGGCTGGTGAATTTGCTTGGCTTTGTCTGTATTGTGCCGTTAACGGTGCTGTTCGCCCCTGTGGGTGCGGCTTTGGCGGCAAGACTGGATGCGGCTATGCTCAAAAAGGTATTTGCGCTGGTGCTATTAGTGACTGGGCTGCGTATGTTGGGGCAAGTTTTCTTTTAGATAGTGTTAGATCTGCGTAATACATAAAAAGGTTGCCGCGGATAATGACATTGTCGCGTTAAGGCTAAGGCTAAGGTGAAGGTTGAAGGTGACTGACTTATCAATATCAGTCACCTTAGGGCCATCAGCCTTAGCTGCACAGCTCCTGTCTGACGATTTGCGCGCCCGCACTCAAAGCATTTAATTTACCTCTGGCAATGTGACGCGGCAGTGGTGCCATGCCGCAGTTGGTGCAAGGGTAGAGCTTGTCGGCATCAACAAACTGCAGTGCCTGCCTGAGGGTTTGCGCCACTTCTTCAGGGGTCTCGATGGTTTCGCTAGCCACATCAATGGCACCTACCATCACTTTTTTACCGCGGATCAGCTCAAGCAATTCAATTGGCACCTGAGAGTTATGGCACTCTAGCGAAATAATATCGATGTTAGATTGCTGCAGTTTAGGAAAGGCCTCTTCGTATTGGCGCCACTCTGAGCCTAAGGTCTTTTTCCAATCGGTATTGGCTTTAATGCCATAGCCGTAACAAATATGCACTGCGGTCTCACATTTGAGCCCCTCAATGGCTCGTTCTAAGCAGGCGATGCCCCAATCATTTACGTCGTCAAAAAACACGTTAAATGCGGGCTCATCAAACTGGATAATATCCACGCCAGCCGCTTCTAATTCTTTGGCTTCTTGATTAAGAATTTTGGCAAACTCCCAAGCCAGTTTTTCTCGACTCTGGTAATGATCATCATAGAGGGTGTCTATCATGGTCATGGGCCCGGGCAGTGCCCACTTAATGGGTTGATTGGTTTGCTGGCGCAGGAATTTCACATCGTCAACAAATACCGGCTTTTGACGGCTAACGGGCCCCACCACCGTGGGGACGCTGGCATCGTAGCGATTGCGGATGCGAACAGTTTTACGTTTTTCAAAATCAACACCGCTAAGGTGCTCAATAAAGGTGGTGACAAAATGTTGGCGTGTTTGCTCGCCATCGCTGACGATATCAATGCCGGTTTGCTGTTGTTCTTGCAGTGCAATACGTAGGGCATCTTGTTTACCTGCTATCAGCTCATCATCTTGTAATTTCCAAGGCGACCATAGGGTTTCTGGCTGTGCCAGCCAAGAGGGCTTAGGCAAGCTACCGGCGGTCGATGTGGGTAATAATCTCTTTTGTGCTGGGGTTGTCATTTGCTGTGCTACCTATACTTAATATGTTTTCGCTAAACTTAATGTTTGGTTAGGCGTAATTGGCTGCCCATTGATCAAGCACAGTTTGGTAAGGTTTAATAAAATGCTCTTCGGCAAATTTACCTTGCTCAACCGCTAGTTTGCTGCGCTCTTCGCGGTCATAGACAATTTGTGTCAGCGAATGATCGAGGTTTTTCAAGTTTGGCTGATAACATTTACCTGCCGCCGCATTGGCATTGTAGATCTCGGGTCGATAGATTTTTTGGAAGGTCTCCATAGTGCTGATGGTACCGATCAGCTCTAGGTTGGTGCAATCACAAAGTAAATCGCCAAAGAAGTAAAAAGCTAACGGCGCCACACTGTTAGGCGGCATAAAATAACGTACCTGTAAGCCCATTTTCTTAAAATACTGCTCAGTGAGTGAAGATTCGTTTGGCAGGTATTCGGTGCCCAAAACTGGGTGCTGGTTTTCAGTACGGTGATAGGTCTTGTTATCTGACACACTGAGGCAGATAACGGGTAGCTTTTTGAAGTGCTGCTTGTAAGTATCTGAATTAACAAAATACTTAAATAGCTTGCCGTGCAGGTCGCCAAAATCTTCAGGAATAGTGAATTTGGCTTGGCCTTTGTTATGACCCAGTAAGCGCACACTAAAATCGTAATCTCGCACGTAAGAAGAGAAATTATTGCCCACTATGCCTTCGATACGCTTATCAGTTTTATGGTCGACAATATTGGTTTTGAGTATTTCAATTGATGGGAATGATTGACCATCGGCTTGGATATCCATATCCACAGAGATAATTTCTAGCTCAACCGAGTAACGATCGCCATTCGGGTTATCCCAATGGGCTAACGCATTAAAGCTGTTATCAATCATTTTTAATGCATTGCGCAAGTTTTGCTGACGGCTGTTACCTCTGGCCAAGTTTGCAAAATTGGTGGTTGCTCGTGTGTTGTCAGATGGATGATAGTTCTCATCGAAACTGATGTTTTTGATGGTAAATGTGAATTCGTTTTGCATAGTGATCTCGTATCCAATTCCGTTAGATAAACCTTAAGTGATGATTGACGCTTTCAAGGCGAGTGATCATTCCAATCACCTGCTGCGGTGTTTTTGATTTACCTAGTGGTTAAATCAAAAGCTCACTGCGCTAATGCCCAAAGTGAATGCCTAGAATGATTTATACTTGGATCGTTTCATGAAAAAAATTGATATTACTTCATCAATAGATGAACAATGCTCATGAGTTAGATTTCAAGTGGGCATATAGAGGCTTGAGAATGGTCACGATAGACTGAGCTAAAAGGCGCCGCTATCGCTGATAACGGTGTTGCTAGTGATGCTAGTTGTTAGTTATTCGGTAGGGGCAGGCAAATCAACTTATCGTTAGCACTGCTTATCGTTAGCACTGTTTATTGCAACGTTAGCTCAACCACATCTTTTCTGGCGGCGATGCGCATAGTCATTAACAGGGTATGTTGATTGGCATCGGTGATGTCATCAACCGTGTCGGGAAGTTGAGCCATAAGCGAAAATTGCTGGCTTTCAATCCCATAGGACCAGAGCTGAAAATCATCATTGATGCCGTAAATGATGTTGTTATTGATAACGAAGCGTTTGTCGCTGCCTTGGCCGACTAACGGCGTGATCAGCTGATCTTCGATTCCTTTGGGCTGCCAAATTCTATCCATATGATCCATATAGATTAACTGACCATTGTCACTGTAACGTGCCCAAGTCACTCGTTTGTGGTTAAGGATGCGTATATCGGCGCTGGCAAGATTGATTTCGGCAAACTTCTCTACTCCGTTAATCATCACCATGGCCAAAACAGCGTGTTGATTGCTATGCCAATGAAATAGCTTAGTGACCGGATAGCTAAGGTTCACATCCTCGCTGCGCCCATCGAGATAGATCTGCTTTAGTTCTGACGACACATTAACCAGTAGACTATTGCCATCTTCTGCCCAAGCGAAATTATAAATATAACTGCCTTGAGTGAAATCACTCAGCCTTGTGGTGGCATTATCCGTTAACCAAAGCTGCGAATTGCCAGAGCGTTTAGAGCTAAACGCGATTGCGGCAGCGGGCGAGTTATCAGTTACAGACGGGCGAAATTTGGGTTGGTTTTCGCCAAAAGTTGAGCGTGCAATGACTTGATAGTTAAGGCTTGTAGGCTGG
The DNA here is from genome assembly GCF_000518805.1 of Shewanella waksmanii ATCC BAA-643. GTDB lineage: Bacteria > Pseudomonadota > Gammaproteobacteria > Enterobacterales > Shewanellaceae > Shewanella > Shewanella waksmanii. The sequence continues at coordinate 135,694 of NZ_KI912497.1, read as the reverse complement.
TATTTTTCAGCGGTATTGGCGTCAAATTGCGATAGTGGTACGGCAATAATGTCGCTGTCATAGTGACCTTTAATCGCTAGCATGCGGGTACCATCGGGATGAAATACTGGCGAGCCAATCGCATCAACCAATGGCAGGCTGACAGGTTGAATCTCGCCTTGGTAGGACAGGGTGTAAAGCTGTTTACCTGTACTGAAAATCAACTGATTGTCTACTGAGGAAAAGTTGGCATAAATAGGGCGATATTTAGGGATGCCATCGGGGTAGGTGATTGGGTAGCTGCCAAGTAATTTCCCTTGGGGAGTGAGGGTTTCGATGTAGCGTTCGCCATCACTGTGAATACTGGTGAGTGCGATAAGATTTTGGCTCGGTGAGTAGTCATAGGCAAAAATGTTACCGTCGGCTAGGGAGAAAATCGTCTCGCTGCTGTGGTCGGTCATCGAGTAGCGGATCAGTTGCCATCGCTGTTCGTGCTTCTGCATTAAGGTAATTTCTTCGTTATTAAGCCATTTCACTGAGCGGATCTCTGAGTTATTACACTCCATGATGGTATCGGGTATTTGCGGTGATTTGAGCGCTTGTTGGAAGTCGATACTTTGTAATTTAAAACACGACTTTTGTGTCACCGCTTGTCCGCAGCTATCTTGCTGAACATAGGCCAAGGTGCTGCCATCGTTAGAGAAGGCAAGATTGCCATAAGCACCCAATTGATCACTTAGTTGGAACTCTTGTTGTGTGTTGAGGTTTTTAGCCCAAAGATTGCTGGTGCACAGTACCTCGGGAAAGCGTTGGAAGATGACGTATTGGCCATGGGGGGAGTAGATACTGGCCAGCTCCCTATTATCCGTTGAGGTCAGAGGTTTAATTGCTTTGATAACCAGTGGCTTTTGCCCGGCTGAGTCACTTGGTTGGTAGCCCATAACAGCAACAACAAACAGTAATACGACAATGGCGGCGATGCCTAGGTATTGGCGCTGTTTTCCGTTGCCCGCTTCTGCTTTGTCGGCAACCGATGGATTGGTTGCCGTATTAGTACTATTGCGTGTATCAGTATCAGTGTGAATGTCAGAGTGAGCTGCTGTTTTAGCCTCTGTTTTCGTTACCGCGTCTGTCAGCTTGGTGTGGCTATCGGTTTGCGCTAGTGCTTGCTCGGCGCGGTACTCTTGTGCCTGTTCGGTACTATGTTGTGGTGACACTTGCCACTGTACATCAGCTTCAAGACTATAGCCTTGTTTAGCATGAGTTTTGATATAGTGCTGAACTTTGCCATCATCGCCGAGGGCTTTTCTTAGTTGGGCGATACAGCGCTGCAATGTGTTTGGCGATACCACCGTATTGGGCCAGACATTTGCCAGCAGCTCATCCTGACTGACGACTTTGCCTTTACTTTTTGCTAAACAGGTCAGCACCGCAAGGGCCTTTGGTGGCAGCGTTTGGCTTTGTTGTCTTTGGGTGAGTTGGTTACGGGTTAAATCAATAAAAAAATCGCCAACCCAATATTGCTCTTCCATTAACTTCTCACTCACCCCCTGTCGATAACTATCTCTATTAAAACCTAAAAAAGCCGAGTTACCAATTGCTAATTAATGACTCGCTAAAGATTCAGTGAGAAATCAGCAAAAAATCAGCATGACTTCATGTGTTTTTCCCCAAGCGAGATAACCTTGAACTCGATTACGAGGAGTTATTGCAGCGAGGATCCCTCGCAACAGCATGGAGAATAGCAATGGGTTTAAATACACAATTAAAGAGACTACTTTTTACCACTACGCTTGGCGCGATTGTTAGTTTACCGATAGCAAATGCCGGAACCAGTGAAAACAACGCGCCCAAGGCCACCGCAGCGGAAGCGAAGATAAAACACTGGCGGGTGCCCAATAGCGAGCTTAGATTCACCGATATCAGCGAATTGAAAAGTGCTTATATTGATACATCGCCTTCTGCACATGACGATGGCATTGATGTGGGTCAGCTAGGCGTTGATGCTGGCAATGAAAAGTTGATTGTAGCATTGGCAAAAGAGATCGCCGCGGGAAAACATGGCGAGTTTGATAGTCTACTGATTGCCCATAAAGACAAGTTGCTATTCGAGTCCTATTTCTCTCGGGGCCGTATTGATTTACCTCACCCACAATCGTCAGCCAGTAAGGTTTACGTGAGTACCGTACTTGGCCGAGCGATTCAATTGGGCCACCTTACTATGGCTGATCTGGATAAGCCGTTAGTTAGCTTTCTCACCGAGTTAGATCAGAGTCGTTTCACCAAAGGAGCGGAGAAAATTACTCTGCGCAAAGCAATGATGATGCGCTCAGGCATTCGGATCAGCGAAGCGGATGCACAAGGGTTCGAGCAAAGCTCACCCGCATTAAAAGGTCAAGGTTTAGTACAGGCCTACCTTGAAGCAAGTGCGCCAATAACGGCTGAGTCGCAAGCATTCAAGTATCAAAACGATCCTATGTTGGTGATGCAAGTGATAGAGGCCGTGGTGCCAGGTTCAGCACAAGCGTTCATTAAGCAAGAACTGCTCGATAAGCTGGAGATCAGCAATTACGGCTGGAAAACCCATAAAGTCACCGGGCTACCGGGCTCTGCCAGCATGACATCGAGGGCGATGCTCAAGTTTGGCAAGCTGGCGATGAATAACGGTAAATGGAATGGCGAGCAGTTGGTGCCCGTCGACTTTATTACCCAAGCAACCGACAGGCTGATTTACCCTGAAGCTGAGATTTTTGGTGGCGGTGATGCGGTATCTAATCAGGGCTATGGCTACTATTGGTGGGGGAGCGATTTAACTTATAACGGCAAAAGTTATGCGACTACCTCTGCCCAAGGTGGTGGCGGCATGTATATCTTGTTGATTAAGGAGCTAGATTTGATGGTCGTAGTGACCGCCCATGATAGGGAAAACACCACACAACAGCTTATTGCTGAGCGAATTCTCCCCGCTTTTGTTGGGCAAGCTAACAGGTTAGCGAGCAACCAATAAGTTACCTATTACAATATGAACTGCCGGCATAAGTTGCCGGCTTTGTTGCCATAAATCTTCCTGCGCTATCGCAACAAATAAGCACTTCGCAGTTCACGTAGCGTCTATAAAGGTTGTTTAGAGCTACAGCGCCAGTTGGATTGGTGTCAGTAGCCTAAAGCAAATTTGAATATCTCTAATTCATCGGCTTGCTTAGTCGCTTCCTATAGTATTTCAGTCATTAATTATGATGGTTTTTGCTGATGTGAATTGGTGAGCTTAAATGAGGTGGCAGCAAGCGATGGTAGAGACTGCAGCGGCACTAGATGTAGTGGAATGGGTGTATTATGGGGTTAAATGGTTAAGCTTAATCGGGCTATATTTAGCCTTGGTCTATGTCGTTATTCATAAATATGGCCGCTGAACTGATGAGAAGGTTAAGTTGCTTTGGCGAGTTCAATTGCGATAATAGCCGCACTGTAATCGCTCTGGAACGTCATGCGCCTAGATAAATTCATCTGTAAGAGTACGGACTTAACTCGCGAGCAAGCCATAGCTGAAATTGATAGTGCACAAGTCACGGTTAATGGCGTAGTAATTTTGGAGCCTGCAACTCAAGTCCATGAAGACAATAGCATCTTGTTAGCTGGCAGCCCATTATCGCTAAGGCCATCTCGTTACATGATGCTGCACAAACCATTGCACACTTTGAGCTCAAATGTGGATGGTGACTACCCATCAGTGATGAATATTCTTATTCAGGCTGGGTTTGATAAGGTGTGTGACCTACACATTACCGGTCGTTTAGATGCTGATACGACTGGGTTAATGCTGATCACCGACGATGGGCGCTGGTCATTTAATATCATCAACCCTAAATATCTTTGCAGCAAACGTTACCGAGTGACATTGCGTGATGCGATAGTCCTATCGCAATTTGAGCAACTTGTTGAACGTTTTGCCAAAGGGATTGCTTTACCAGGGGAAGCTAAGCTGACTTTACCGGCCAAACTGGAGGCCGTTTCTTGTGGTGCTGGTGGCATCAATGAAGTGCATCTGACCATACAAGAAGGACGCTACCATCAAGTAAAGCGGATGTTTGCCGCCATAGGCAATCGGGTCAATGGGCTGCATCGAGAATCAATTGGTGCGGTGACTTTAGATATTCCGGTTGGTGAGTGGCGCTATTTGAGTGCCGATGAAGTGAATTCGTTTACCGTGGAACAACTCAGCCTAGACTAGCTCAGCCTAGACCAGTTCAGCATAGACCAGTTCAGCATAGACCAGCTCAATACGGCAGGCTAATCGATATTGGTAGGGGGATAGCCAACATCCCCCCCTCTATTAATTGGTATGCTAAAGCACAGTTTAATTGATTTGTCCTGATAAATCCCTGCTTAATATATTTTATATGCTCTCTAAGATTAATTGTCTTTAATTATTAATGATAACTTAGTATTAATGTAATACTATGGGGTTAGCCATTGATGCTATATAAGCACTGTGGATAGGCTTTGTCTGGCTGCTATTTTACTGTGTTTTTTATTTTGGTGTTATGTTTTGTTTTTGTACTTTTTTGCGGCGCTCAATGTTTGCTGAAAGTTGCTTAAATTTAGCTGTTAAGTAAAGTTGTATATAGTTTTTAGGCTTGGCTGGCCTTGTATCGCGCGTGGTTTTTCATCAAAGTTGAAAGTGAGTGACATGAGAGGTTTTTATCACCCAATGCAGATTAATGTTGCAGTATCTTGGTTTTGATTAAGTTTATTATGCTGTTTTGGGTGCTTTTTGTGGTTTTGTATTTTAGTGATTGTTTTGTGTTACCGCTTTGATTTTTAATTATTTTTGCAGGTGTTGGTCACCCTTGTTCTTTTTGTAAAATTTAGAGTAATAGCTTTAATGGTTTTTTGTCCTTTCTACTCGCATGTTCTTAGATTAATGTTCAGTTAGCTTTTACTCAATTCAATTTGTCTTTCCTGTTAAATATCTTCGCCTTTCATATTCTTGTCATATTTTCATGATTTTTAATTGCTCATTTATAAGTCGGTTAAGTTGTTTTGTTTCACTACCTCTTAATTTAATTACGTAAGTTTTATTTATTTGCATTTGTTAATTGTGTTTTTTTGTTTTCTTGCTGCCTTTACTTATTGTTTGCTTTTAATTAATTTGGCGTCGCCTCTTAGGTGATGAAACTTAATTAAATACTTTACTGCTTTCAGGGTGAGCCTCTAGTGAGCGGTATTGATGCAAGTGATTGCAATAACACTATCCATTTGGAGTAAGAATGAAATTTAATGCTAAAAAGCTGCTGCTGGTATCGAGCATTGCGGCGGCACTGGCTGGGTGCAGTAACTCATCAGACGACAAGAATGATTCAATTAGTATTGATCTTCGTTTAATGGAAACGACTGATATTCACACCAATGTCATGCCTTACAATTACTTCGAAAGTGCTGAGCACAATGAAGTTAATCTACCTGATTGGGGGCTAGCACGTACCTCTTTAGTTATTGCACAAACGCGTAAAGAAGTGGCCAACAGTATGCTGTTTGATAATGGCGACCTGATTCAAGGCAGTCCAATGGGAGACTATATGGCTGCGCTAGGTGCTGAGCACTTAAGAGGCGATACTCACCCTGTATATAAAGCCATGAACTACCTTGAATATGATGCTGCCAACTTAGGTAACCACGAGTTCAATTATGGGCTTGAGTATCTAGATGAAGCCTTGAAAGGTTCTGAATTTCCTTACGTTGGCGCCAATGTTTGGAAAGCCGACGATTCTTTGGAAAAAGTGAGCGATGCGGTCGAAGAGTGTGAAGTGCGTATCACAGAAGATTTCTACGACACCGCTGAGCATATGTATGACCCATATGTGATTCTAGAGAGAGAGTTTATCGGTGATGACGGCAAAGCTCACACTGTAAAAGTAGGTGTGATTGGATTTACACCACCCGATATCATGGGCTGGGATGCTGCGCACTTAGTGTGTAATGTGGTTGTGTCGGATATTAAGAAAACAGCTGAGCATTATGTACCTATTATGAAAGCAGAAGGTGCAGATGTCGTTGTGGCTATTCCACATTCTGGCCTAAACAACAATGATGATGAGTTTGCAGAAAATGCCTCACTCCATCTAGGTTATGTTGACGGTATCGATGCCATTATGTTTGGTCATGATCACCGTGATTTCCCTAACTCGACCGGTGAGTATGGCGATATTCCTAATGTTGATGCCGAAAAAGGGCTTATCAATGGTATTCCTGCGGTGATGCCTGGCTACTGGGGCGCCAAACTCGGGGTTATCGATTTAAAACTTAACTCTAGTGATGGCGGTAAAACTTGGACCGTTGACCACACGCAATCAACCGCTGAATTACGTTCATTGGTTGAAGGTTCTGATGCTGCAGTTGAAGATTTAGTTGAGACCGAGCACGTCGGTACGGTTGAATATATGGCAGATTCTATTGCCGATATCGACGTCAACATGAACAGCTTCTTCCCACAAGTGGTGCCAGATTTATCAATCCAAGTGGTGAATGAAGCGCAGTTGCACCAACTTAATAAATGGAAAGCTGAAGGTGAGTTTGCTGACGCATCAGACGATGCTATTTTCTTGTCAGTATCGGCGCCATTTAAATCGGGTCGTAACGGTGGTCAAGACTACACCAACATTCAAGAAGGTGAGCTAACTAACGCATCGGTTGCTGATATCTATGTATTTGATAACAACACCCCAGCAGTATTGAAGATGACCGGTACTGAGATGAAGCGTTGGATTGAGTGGGTCAATTCAAATGCCTATCGCAGTCTGCCGCTTTCAGCAGGTGAAACTTTCTTAGTTGAAGAGTTCCCTGGTTATAACTTCGATGCTTTCTTCGGTGGGTTTAGCGATAGCGGTGAAGGTTTACTGAAGTACAAGGTCAATGTTGAAAATGACTCTAGATTTACCGACATTGATGGCTTCCGTTATACCGAAACAGACAATGAGCAGTTAGTTGAGCTGACTTATAACGGTGTTGAGATTGCTGACGATGCTGAAATCTATGTCATTACCAACAATTACCGCGCTTCAAATTCAGGTATGCCGGGTGTCGATAATGCGGTTATGGTTAAAGAAGAGTTTGCATTCAACAACCGTGAATTAGTGCAGTTCTATTTGGCTGACCGCCTAGCTGAGCAGGAAGGAACCACATTGAGTTTCCCAAATGCTAAAGTGTTTGAGCTAGAAGCGCCAAATACCGCTAGCGTGGCTTTTGCATCGGCAACCCTTGAAGAAGGCTTCCGCTGTGCAACTAATCAAATCACCGGCCTGTCTACTGAAGGCGAAGAAACCACCAAAGAAGGCACTCAAGGATTCACTGAGTACCACTTCAACTTTGATTACAATGGTGAATTTAACTGTGAAGCTAAATAAGCGACCACAGTGCACTAACTGATAAGTAAGCCGAGTGTTATAGAGCCGACTTGATTTGATCAAGTCGGCTTTTTTCTATCTGCCGTTAGCCTCTCAAGATCGATACCTACTGCTTGAACCAATGCGCTTAATAATTTTTAAGCTAATCCTCAGACTTTACGATTACAATGAGATACATATTCGTGCTGTTTAACTGTTACTAAGAGGGATTTGTCACCATGGGGACACCTGATTCAACTTCAACTCGTCGCAAGCCTTGGGTTACATTAGCTGTTATCGCTTCAATTGTGTTGTTTTTAACCATTTTAATGAATGTGATGCCAAAAGGTTTTAAGGCAACCCATGAGCAGATAGGTACGGGCAAACCGGCACTGGTGTTTGTGTACGACCCGGCGTTGACTATTAGTAACAGTCAGACCGAACAGATGAACGAGGCTAGAGCCCATTTGGGCGATAATGTGCACTTCTTGTTGGCACGTATTGGCACACCAGAAGGGCAGGAGCTAATGGCGAAACATCGCGCTGGTTCGGCGGAGTTGTTGCTATTTGATCCACAGGGCAATCTGGTTGAGCGTAAATTTGCAGTAAGAAGTGCTAACGAGCTGATTCAGTGGGTTAGACTGTAATTCATTTAATCCATTACTCTCTACCGTTAAATAGATCAAAGCCCTGATAACAATAAGTTAGCAGGGCTTTTTATTTGGCGACAATATCAGTCGTTACTATTTAATTGTCTCTTATACTGACGACTAACGATTGTCTGACATGTCGTAACTGCAAGGTTCGCTTGCACGCAACACTTTATTTGAGGTGACTTGGCCAGTGGTATATACCGCGCCAGTGCACTGGTTAACAACTTGCTCACCTACAACGTTACCGCCTGACATATAGGTATATTCTAAAATCCAACCGTTTTGCTTTCCCGCTAGTGCTGAAGTTGCGACCGTTAAAACGCCTGCTGCTGCCAATAAGGTGATGGCTGTTTTCTTTATTGTTGTCATGGGTTAACTATTCCTTGAGTTATCTTATAAGGTTATTAAGGGTAAAAGCGCACGCCTGCTTAATTGTGTTATATCGGCGATTGCTGATAAAGAACCTAGGGGTTTTAAGATGCTGTGTATATAGGGGAAATATACTAGTTCTTTTAGATATTTAGCTCGGGCATGAGACTGACTATGGGCACGAGTACAGTGATGTTTCGGGTAAACGTTGCTGCTTTCTTAAGCTCATAAATCGTAAAAAACCAATATTTAAGATCAATTTAAACGCGGTGAGCGTTGCTAAGTATGTAGTGATGAGATGATGGCAGTCTCCTTGCCAATTATGGCATGAGTCATTGCTGATACAGCTAGTAAGCTTGGTGGCATTTATGTTGCTGATTTTTGTTTTGTGTTGGGGGTGGTGGATTCGATTTTTAATTATTATTTAACAGTAGGTTAAATAAGTTTGCTGTCATCAAACTGTAAGCCGTTGTACGTAAATCTTTCATATTAGCGTTCTAACCTTGCGCCACTTTTAGCTGCAACGGGAATATCTCAAGTGAAACTTAAACTTAGCACTTTGTGCGTATCGATGGCTATTTTGGCTGGTTGTTCGTCAGATTCAGATGATACGGTGGTGGTTGAGCCACGTGAAGGTCAATGGTTGACTGGTGACTTGCACGTACATAGTGCGGTATCAAACGATGCCCGCGACACCATGGTGAATATTCTCTACCATGCGTTTGATGAGTTCGATATTGACTACGTGTTCTTCTCAAACCATATGCGTGTGCGTGGTAACGATCACCAAGACAATGACATTGGCGAAGTCCTTTACGCCAATCGACTTGAGCAGTATGAGCTACCTGAAATTCGTTCGCTACAAAATCGCTATTATCAAGACAAAATCATCACCACAACGTTTGAGTGGGATTTCCCAGGCTTTGAGCACTACAATATCGGCATCATTGGTACTGCTGATGAACAAGCTGACATCTTAGAAGCGGTAAAACTATTCGAATACAAGTTCAGCAATGAGAATACGCTAGCGCATTTTGATCCTAAAGATGTGGCCCGTTGGCAAGCACAGGGGATTGAGCGTTATAACACTGAGGCCGATGCGGCTAAAGCGTTAACTTGGCTACAAGATAACTACCCAAATACTAGCTACGGCATGCTCAATCACCCTCGACGCTATGCCAATACCTATACCTTGGCCGATGTGCGCGATCTCAACAGTACAGCTCCCGATATCTTCTTTTTAATGGAAGGGATGGTGGGCGGACAATTCCACCCTTATGACCGTGGTGATTATGCCAGCAGTAGTGCCGGCCTTTATGGTGGTGCCGACCCTATGTTAGCTCATGTGGGCGGCTGGTGGGACGCACTGCTCAGTGAAGGACGCCAAATCTGGAATGTTTCCAACTCTGATTACCACTTTAAAATCAGTGATGGTGGCCAATATACCAGTGGTTATTTCCCCGGTGAATACTCTAAAAACTATGCCTATGTAACCCAAGGTGATGATGAACTGGCCGTGCTAGCAGCTCTGCGCTCTGGTGAGATGTTTGGTGTAACGGGTGAATTGATCAATCAGTTAGATTTTAGCATTAGCGCCAATGGCAACACTGCCTATATGGGACAGCAGGACTTTAGTGTGGCTCAAGGTGATGAAGTTACCGTGAACATTCGCTTTCAAAGCCCAGAGTTTACTAATCAAGAGATAGTTGTCGGCGACGGTATATTTGGTAGTGCAGTAAATCCTGGCGTACATCATATCGACCTTATTGCCGGTTCAGTTACTGGCATGGTATCGCCAAGCTCGGCGCAATATGACAGCACTGAAAACAGTGATGCCAGCGTAATTAAAAGCTTCACTGCTGCGGATTGGCAGCTTGATGATGAGGGCTTCTACGCAATGTCTTATACCTTTACTGCCGAAGCTAATCAGTACTTCCGCCTACGGGGCACCGCACTCGATTATAACGAAGCGGGCTTAACGGTCGACGGTGAACCACAAAAGTGGCAGTCGATGAGCAAAGATGAAGGCGAGACTGACCATCAGATCCAAGATAGAGCTAATAAGCTTATTTACCGCGATGTGTGGTTCTACTCTAACCCTGTGTATGTCAGCGTTAACTAACTTGACCTAACAAACTAAGGGCAGTGTTAGCACTGCCCTTGGTTCACGATTCGGAGAGCGTATGCGTATATTGATAGGGCTAGTTTTACTCCTGAGTTTTCATGCTTACAGCTGTGAGCAACACGGTGACCATGCACACCATCATCACCATGAAGCTAAGTTGCCAACAGGCCTAAAAGTACAGATCCCCACAGTTGTTGAGCGTAGTCAGGATACGGTGCCGGTCAGCTTTAGTTTTAGTGTGAAAAGTCAGTTAGAACTTGCCGACCTGCAGATTGAGATTAAACCCAATCCAAAGGTTAACATCATTGGCGATGGTGCCCGTTGGGATGAGACGAGCGAGCAGTATCAGGTGACAGCGCAGCTAGTGTCGGCGCAACGTGGTGCACTGCGAGTATTGATATCGGGCAAGGTCAATGGTGAGCCATTCTTGTTAAGTCGTTTTGTGATGATTGCCTAGTGCCGTAATCGCTGTGTAAGAGTAAAGAGGGTGCTCGCTGGGGGCGATTTAACCTGGATGTCATAGCGATTTTTTGCCAATTAGTGTTAGTATCAAAGTTCTAACAAAAAAGCATCAATAGCGTTACTTTTGTCTGTTGATTTGATGTTTGGCAAAATATAAAAATAAAATGATATACAACATAAGGTTGCAGGATTGCGTCATGGCTTTGCTGTGCTTTCTGATGGGCTGCTGCCTATTAGTTAGCCCGCTTACTCGCGCAGATACCATCAATATCCCTGCTTTTGCGCAAGGCAGCGTTGGTACTCATACCCAGTATTTTAGAGAGCGGGATGGGGTTTTGGTACTGAGCGAAGCACAACAAAGGTTTGCAGCAGGCCCGTTGACAACAGGTAGTAGTAACTCAATTTCATTGGGGATCAGTGTCGATCCTGTGTGGATGACGTTTACCGTCAGTAACACCGCCCAATTTGCCAAAGCCTATCGTCTGTCAGTGGAAACACCGTGGATTGATTATATTGATACTTGGTTGATTCAAGATGGCATCGTAAAAAAGCGTATTACAGGCGGTGATGCCTACGCGTTTGACAAGCGGCCGATGGCTTACCGTTATTATGCCTTTGAATATGCTTATCCTCCGGGGTTAACTCAAGTGATCATGCGGGTTGAAACTAAAGGCCCTATGGCGCTACCAGTGCAATTTAACTCTGTGAACCATGCCATTGCGCGCGACATTAATAGCGGCTATCAGTATGGTGCGTTGTACGGCATTATGGTCGCGTTAGCACTCTATAATTTGGTGTTATACTTTTTCGTTCGTCGCCGTGAATACGGGCTTTATGGACTGTACTTGCTGGGCTTTGTCATTAATAGCCTGTCTTATACAGGCCAGTTGCATACGATTATCACCTATGATTTTGGCGCTTATTTTCAAGACTGGTTAGATATTTTCTTGATGATTACCTATAGCGTTGCTGGGCTGCATTTTGCGCGTACCTTGCTGCAAACGAAAGACTATGCCCCCGTTTTAGATAAAATTGTGTTGCGTACCACGTTATATATTCCGCTAGGAATGCTCGCAGGTTTTGCCTTTAATCATCTGTTTTTCTCTATGGTATTGGCCTTCTTACTTAACACCTGTTTTGTAGTGTTATTTATTGCTATGGGCGTGAAAGCCCTGCAAGCCAAAAAGCCATTTGCGCTGATATTTATCTTGTCGTCGGTAACCGCGGCTATCTGTATAACGGTATCGACTTTAGCCGTTGCCGGTATCTTGGTGCCTTATAACGACTACACGTTTAAGGCCATTGAAGTCGGTATGACTTTTGAGGCGATATTACTCGCTTCAATTCTCGGCAGCCAATTTAGAGTGGCGCAAGTCGATAAGATTATGGCGCAAAAATACGCCTGCACCGATCCGCTGACTCAGCTGAATAATCGCCGAGGTTTTCAAGAGCTGACCAGTCCGATTGTCGAACGTATTATCAATACCAAAGCAGATGTCGCAGTTGTACTCATTGATATCGATTTGTTTAAGAACATCAATGATGTTTATGGCCATCAAGTTGGCGATGAGGTGCTGAAAAAGGTGGCTGCGGCCATTAAGCTGGCTTGTAGAAAACAAGATGTCTGTGCGCGTTGGGGCGGTGAAGAATTTATTGTGTTTTTGCCCAATAGCAGTCAGTCAATCGCTGTCGAACAAGCCGAGAAAGTGCGCCGCGCGATAGAAGTGACTCACTTTAGCGATTTGAATATTGCACTGTCGCTGACTGCCAGTTTAGGGGTTGCCGGCACACATAAAGCAAAGTTTCAGCAGCAAGCGATACAAGCAAACTCAATTGAAGCGTTAATCAATCATGCTGACAAAGCCTTATATGATGCGAAACAAAGTGGCAAAAATCGGGTGATCGTTGCCAGTTAAGTAAGCGTGCTAATTACACCATTGGCGCTCGCAGGGAATACCATCTTTATCACCGTCCATTTTGGTATTTGGGCAGTGTTTAATGTAAAACATGGCTTCTTCACATGATCGCATTTGACTACAGTGTTGTTTGCCGGTTTCACAGCGAAAATCAGGTAGATTTGAGCTGGTATCTGCTGAATTGTGAAATTGTTGACTAATGGGTATTTGCGGTTCAGGTTCAGGCGTATTGAGTGCACGATCCATCCCAATGACTATCAGTGCAAGGATTAATAGCATCGGCAGCCAACGTAAAATAGGCGATCTTTGCGGAGTATGTCGTCGCCGCGCAGGCTTAGTTTGACGTCGTGCGACACCAACAATATTGGCATTGCATGCACGGCTTTTTCCATCGGCTTGTTGGGTAATTTGATAACTAATCACATCACCGATAACGGGCTTGCGCGCCATGTGTTTAAGTGCCGATATATGAATAAACACATCCTGACTATCACTGTGTTGCGGCTTAATAAACCCAAAGCCTTTATCATCGTGCCAGCGAACTAACTTTCCCTGTTCAATCTGCATAAACTATCCATTGTGGTTGTAAAAAACATCATCACTACTGAGTATTAAAACTGAGGTTGGCAGTAATGTCATTGTTGTCTATCAATTTTATGCACTCATCTTTAGGCATTACTTTTTAGCCACAACCCATTCGCCAATAAGTAAACTGACTTAGCCGGCTTGTTCCATCCAATTTAACTTCTGATACCTAGAACACGTAAGCATAACGAATTTTGAAGGTCGCTTCGGTGCCAGTGACATAACCTGCAATGGGAGAATTTTCGCCAACATAACGGGTTTTCATATCCGTTGCCCGGTTGTTTACCAGAAACTGCTCGTGGACCAACATCAACTTATGGCGCTTGTTGTCGGTGATGTCAAACGTGGCATTGAAGTCGAGTTTTAACGTGGAGCCTAAAGTGTCATTTTGCCAATAAGCATATTGGGGATGAAAACCAAAACTGAGGCGCGGATGAACACGGTAGTCGAGTTTAATATTCAGCTGTGCGCCATGGCTATTTAGGGTGCTGCCATCGGCTAATTTATTGCTAATAGCCGCAACAGCTGGGTTGATTCGCAACGACAAGTCTTGCCAGCGCTGTTTATAGGCGTATCCGAGAGCGCCAATAACTGGACCTTTTCCCGACCAGTCGCCTTTTACCACATCAATTGACAGGCCGTGGTGTTGATTGAAATAGCCAAATGCCCAATTACGAGCGACTGAAATATTACCGTCTCGCCATTTGGCAGCGGTGGTGTTGTCCCATGTTAGCCCTGCAAATTCAAGCTGATTGCCCTGCAATATCGTTTCCAATTGGCGTACATCAGACTTGGAGGTTGGCTGCACGGTTCTGGCTTGTTCATGGCCAACAATCCCTACCCAAGTTGCACTTGCTTGTGAAGATATGAGTAGCGTACAAGCCGCCAAAATTTTAAAGAGATGAGCGGATAATGGTGGATGGGATTGCATTATGTTGTCCAGCGATAGTCATTCTGATAGCGCATATTGTGCTGGAGATGTTGCGATGCTTTAAATCAATAGCTATTCGATTTATCTATAGATGGGGGGTTAAGTCGATAGGGGAAAAGTTGATAACTTACTGATTATGGTAACACCAGTTAACCCACTGGCTAACTGGTGTCGCCTCTACACTTTACGAATTAAATTCGCGGATCGTTGCCTTGGCTTTCTACCTGACCAATCACTTTGATGTTATCTAAGGTCGATAGCGTTCCCCATTGCTGAATGGTCATCATGCCTTTGACTTCTTTACTGCTAAAACTCAACCTTAAGCCATCTTTACGGTGCTCACTTGGGAGGTTTTCAGGCAATATTTTACGGCCATCATCGGTGATAATTCCCCAGAAACCACCTTCAAGGTTGAGATAGCGAACTGTACCTTGGTTCATCATGACTCCTTTCGGTAGCTCCACAGGTTGAATGACCACTTCTTGTGCTGCAGTAGAGTGTGGTTTTGCAGTCTTGGCGTCAACTTGTGCCGGCTGTTGAGCGCTTACTGCAGATGACTGCTGCTCTTGGGTGTCGTTGGTACAAGCACTGATTAATAGCGCCGTTGCAATCGTTAGTGAAGTTGTTAGTGGAGCGCGCATCAATTTATCCTTGTATAAATGTGTCTATATACCCACTGTAGCAGATTTTGTTGTTTGACCAAGCTTTTAGCTGCGGGCTGTACGGCAACTGATGATGAATGATGCAAAGGTACTCAGTGATCAATAGCGTTTGACCTTGATGATTTTGAAGTCGTTATCAGGTATGTTGAGACGAGCATGGGGTTGGAAATGTAATTAAGATTAAAAGGATTATGCTTCTCAAATGGATATTGAAATGAAAGTTGAACAAACGCAGCAGCATGCGGACTATTATGATGCTATTTATGCTCGTCTTAATAGTTTTAAAGCTTATATTGTTGCAAACCCCGGTCTCATCGTTTCACTATTTTATCTATTTTCGACCATTATAGGTCTGACATACACCTATAATTTGTTGGCTAACTTTGGCCTGAATGTGTTGCTGCATCTAGATTTAAGTGACTTTATTCTGTCTGCGGTTCATCACCCGCAGGCTTTCATTGTCACCTTTGTTGTAGTTTTAGCCTTAGCTGTTTTTACTTTTTACATTGATCCATGGTTAATGGGGCGCTTTCCTAAGTATCGTCATGGTAATAATGACACCTTAAGAAAAATCAAAATCGATCCTGCTTTGCTGCTACTGATTGTCACCATGATGTTGATTTTTAGTATGGTAGAGCTAGTGGCAAAAGCCGACTATCGAAAATTTAGCCAAGGGCAGTATGTGCCTTATCGGGTAACCCTAATTTATCCTATTACTGAGTTGCCACGCCAACCAATCGACAGTGCCATTTCACACGATACAATAGATTCAACACCAGTGCTGAAACCAACAAAACTGATTTTAGATCGCGTTGGCATTATCAGCAGCACGGCTCGTTATTTGTGGTTATATCAAGGCGAAGGCGTGCCGGTACAGATGGTGTCCCATGACAATGTGGCATCGATTTTACCACTAGAAGATACTGTGATGACGGCGCAAAGTGGCGCGAATACTGCCAATGAAAGTCGATCAACGAGTCAAACTATTAAACCTCAACCAGAGCTCCCT
Organism: Shewanella waksmanii ATCC BAA-643; assembly: GCF_000518805.1. Classification (GTDB taxonomy): domain Bacteria; phylum Pseudomonadota; class Gammaproteobacteria; order Enterobacterales; family Shewanellaceae; genus Shewanella; species Shewanella waksmanii. Next base: position 119,624 of record NZ_KI912497.1, on the reverse strand, counting down.
GTTACTTCACAGACGATATCAGCTGAAAAAGCTGAAGCCAGTTTACAATAGCAGTGTGTTTGATGGGATATTTAGAACTAAGAGGTTTTTTCACTGGATAATTAGTGGTTGGTGGTTTGTTATAGTGAGCGAATGTGGTTCAAGTGTTTGATTTGGCATCAAAAATTAATGAAGATAACTTGTCAGTCGAATGCTTTTAATATGACAAGGATGTGTGATGAACGTGACAGGACGACTCATTGCTTGCGGTTTGCTTACGCTCAGCTTTAGTACAGTAGCTGATATCGATGAGCAGACTGAATTCGAGCAACTTGATTTTGAACTCGTGAGCCTCTCAGAAACCGACGCACGGGTAGTTAGATGGCGAGACGAGCAAGGTCAGCCATTGACAGCAGCTCATTTAAGCCCCAAAGCACACCAAGGTAAGCAAGCATTACTGCTTAAAAGTGATGGAGAAAAGCGTAATTTTATCCAATCCATAGAGACCAGCTTTGTTGGTGAAACCTTAAATCTGAGCGGGTACATTCGTACTCAAGATATTAGCCAGTTAGCTGGGCTGATGATTCAGCAGTTTGATTTTCGTGGAAATGCCATCGGATTTGAATTTCTAAAAGGCCTAACAGGCAGCACTGATTGGCAACAATATCAGATCTCAACCGCATTAAATGAAAATACCAGTAGCATCAGAATTGGTGGTTTTGTAGTTGGCGCCGGACTAGCGTGGTTTGATGATTTGTCGGTTACCGTTGACGGTCAAGATATTGCACTCGCGAAACCTTATAAGCCTACACTGCTGGCCGCAGATACAGATACCGAGTTTCATTCAAGTTCGCAAATCAACTTTGACAATGTGAGTCAGCTGCAAATCGATAACCTCAGCAAACTTGCTCAAGTCTGGGGGCTTGTTAAGTATTATCACAATGCGGTCGCTGCAGGCGAATACAATATGGACGCTGAGCTGTTCCGCGTGATGCCAGCTGTCTTATCGGCCACCAATGCTGACCAAGCCAATCAGCATATGAGCGATTGGTTAGCAAAGATGACAAAGGTCGAAGCTTGTCAACCAAGCTGCGTAAAACGCGACACTAATGTTGCGCTACAGATTGACCTAAGTTGGATAAATGATAGTGCGCGTTTTGGAACTAAATTAAGCCAGCAGCTACAACACATAGTCGCCAATCGTCGTTTTGAAAGTCACTACTATTTTGGGTTTAATAGCTCCATGGGCGTAGCCGTAAACAATGAGCTTAGCTATGGGCAAGCTCACCAAGATACCGGTTATCGTCTGCTCGCTTTGTTTTGAGTTTGGAACTTAGTCAACTATTTTGCCCCCTATAAATCACTCACTACTAGTCCATGGCAACAGGTACCGCAGAAATTCATTGGTCAATTTGTTGCCGCCAAGGATAAAAAACAGTACGAGCAGGCACTGTCTGAGTTGTTAAGCCAACTTGATGATGGCCATGCCTACTTGATGGGGGACAGAGGTAATCAGTTGGTTGACTTGTTTGGTGAGCAACTTGCGCCGGTCAAACTGCAGTATCTTGAGGGTCAGTGGGTAGTGAGTGCAAATTTGCAGCCTAACACCAATGAACTACAAGTGGGGGATGTGATTACCCATATCGATGGCAAATCAGTGAAAGCCGTAGAGCAAGAATTATGGCCATTATTAGCGGCGAGCAACGATGTCAGCCGTTATTACGCGTTGCAAAGTCGCTTGCTACAAACAGATAAACCACAGCTAACATTGACGTTAGCCAGCAAGAAAGCTGTGACGGTGGCAACAGTGCCAATCGCTGAGGTTTATCTACAGGTATTGCAGCCAATTGCACTTGCCGAGCACCATGTTATTGATGGAAAAGTGGGCTATATCAATATGACGACGCTTAAGCCCGAAGACGTTGCTCCTTTGATGCAGCAATATCAGCAACTCCCACAGCTCATTATTGACCTGCGTGGCTACCCTCTAGGGTCAGTGTGGACTCTGGCGGAGCATCTGTTTGCTAAGCCGAAAGTCATTGCTAAAGCGCAGTACACCAATATCAACACACCGGGTGACTTTATGTTGCAAGATGTTGAAGTGGGTATTGATAACCCCAATCCCTATCGCGGCCGTATCGTGCTATTAGCCAACGAGGAGTCGGTGAGTCAATCTGAATTTTCACTAATGGTGCTCAGACAGGCGCCTAATGCCTTGGTAATGGGAAGCCAAACTGCAGGCTCAGACGGTGATGTTTCGCAATTTTCTATTCCCGGTGGCTATCAGTCGCAGTTTTCTGGCATAGGTATTTTAACACCTAATGAGCAACAAACTCAGCGCCTGGGTATTGTTGCTGATGTCGAGGTAACAGCCAATATTGCGGCACTTCGAGCAGGTGAAGATGTGGTATTAGCACAAGCACTGTTATTGCTAGATTCAGCGAAATTTTCTGAGCTGATAGCCGCTAAATCAACGCGTCTGTAATTTATTTGGCCCAGCATAAGCTTGTTTATGCTGGGCTTTTTTTTATCGGCATCGGACTTAACTTATTAGTAAACCGTTTGCGGCTTTGTTTAAGTCAATTTTTGAATGATTAATGGCAAGATAGACGCAATCATCATGGCGAACATCGATAGATATTGTTGCAGGCTGGTCATTGGGGCGATAGTTATCGCCCCGTAATTGCGAGCTTTACTGCTTTAATTGTGCTTTAGCAGCTTCAACTTTTTCCATATCTAGGCCGAGCTCATTGACCGCTTCTTTAATCAAATTGGGGTTTTGCATCACTAACCCCATTAATTGCTGTAATTTCTCTGGCGGAATACCTAACTGAGCAATCGTCGCCATGGCCGCCATTGGGTTAGCGGTAAGAGTTTGGAATAGCTCATTGATTTGCGCGTCACTGATATTGTGCTCTTTTAACATCGCAATAATTGGGTTCATTGCATCGCCTTAGTTAGTCTGTTAGAAAAATAGTGGCCGGATTTTATCACACTCTCCATTGGGTGCTAGCTTAGCGTGTCATTGCTGGCGGCTTTCACGTTAATGAAATCATTATAGGCTAGGGCATTATGGGCCGCTTGAGCTCAAATCGTTGCTGCTCTGAAATACCATAATAGGCCGATGGGCCGCCGGCGCGCAGTATCGGTTGGGCTTTACTGGTCATAAAGTTACCTTGGGCGTCGAGCAAAGATGGCTCAATATGTACGGCCACCACCTCACCAAGCACTAACCAAGTATCCAGTTGCTCACCATCGGCTTTTTGTAGTTGAATGAGCTGGCTGAGTTCGCATTCAAAATTGATCGGGCTTTGGACGACCCGATCGGCGTTTACCTTTTTTGCCGGCTCCGCCGTAAGGCCAGCAAATTCAAATTCGTCTTGTTGTGGCGCCAGCGCAGCAGAAGTGAGATTCATCTGTTCTGCTAGCGGTTTAGTGGCCATGTTCCAGACGAAGGCTTTGCTGTTAGCGATATTTGCCACGCTGTCTTTCCAACCAATACTGGCAAAACCTATGATAGGCGGATCGTAGTTAAAGCAATTGAAAAAGCTATAAGGCGCTAAGTTGCGTTTGCCTTGTTGATCCCGTGAGGCTATCCAACCAATAGGCCGCGGGCCAATAATTGCACTTAGTGGATCATGCGCCAATCCATGCCCTTGCTGGGGTTCGTAATAGTATCTCGCAGCTTTTTCCATTAGCCCATTCCTTGTCTAGCTTGTTATTCAGTAATCCGTTGAGCACATCGAAATGCCTTCAGGTGCCAACAAGCGAGTGCTTTTGACAACCAGTTTGCATCTTTTTCGGTGTGACCTCGTCTTTATCAGTAGTTGAAACAGACCCAAAATTAATGAGAGTGTTGTCATGATTAAATTAGTTAGCTTTACCATATGTCCTTTTGTGCAACGAGTCACGGCTCAGTTGAATGCAAAGCAGATCCCCTATGAAATTGAGTATATTAATCTCAAAGATAAACCACAGTGGTTCTTAGATATCTCACCTAATGGCCAAGTGCCAGTATTGCTCACTGAAGCTGGCGTAGCGTTATTTGAATCTGACGCGATTGTTGAATACATCGAAGATGAGTATGGTCCACTTGAACAGGGAGTCAGTCATACTCAGCGAGCGTTAGATAGGGCATGGAGTTATTTAGGCAGTAAACACTATTTAGCACAGTGCGGTGTGATGAGTAGTAAAGATGAACAAACGTTTATCCAGCGCGCTGAAAAGTTGCGTCAAGCTTTCGCTAAAGTGGAAGCACAGTTAACAGGTGAGAGTCCCTTTTTTAAATCAGATCGTTTGAGCAATGTTGATATCGCGTGGTTGCCGCTTCTGCACCGTGCAGCAATGATAAAAGCGCACACTCAGTACGACTTCTTATGTGGCCTGCCCAAGGTACAAGCTTGGCAAGCGGCACTGCTGGCTGCGGTGGAGGTTAATCGTACTGTGGCTGATGATTTTGAGGCCAAGTTCACGGATTTTTATCTAACAGAAACTTTCTTGGCTAAGGGTACAGATATCCCCGCGCAGCAAGTCTGCCAAGCGGCCAGTTGTTGCGGTTAGCGACAAAACCTGATTATGATGACAAAAAATAGCAAAGAATTAAGTGTGTTAGAGCAATACAATCGTTTAGCTAAGGCGCAATACGAGTTGCGGCAGCAGGCGCAGTAACTCTATTTTCATGAAAGTAAGCTTGAGCGCTTAACCGATAGCACAATTATATTTGCGGGTTTTGTCTCTGTTTTAGCCTATCGTTTGCCTGTTAATTAAGCCTAGATAAACTGATTTGGCCGTTGTTGCACTACAGTGAAGCTATTGTGGTGTAGCGAGGCCTTGGTGGTCCTGATCCTATCGCTAACTCTAAAGAGGTATTTTTAATCAATGACATAGCTAAATCATGGCTTATGGCTCACACTTTTTAGCATTCGCTAGGATATTGATTGTTGCTACCGAGTTAGCTAGATAAACTAGTTAAGCTGCATTTTAAATGAATCATTTAGTGGGTTTATTGAGCCAAGGAAACGTGCCTCATGTTAAATATTGATGATCCCAAGCAAGTGGAGAAAACACCCGCAATATGGCGTTTAGGTTTTAGGCCATTTTTTTTGGGTGGCGCGAGCATTGCCGCACTGTTTATTCCATTGTGGTTGCTGACTTGGTTTGTGCCTCAACTGAGCTTTTTTAGGCAGGAGTTTTGGGCCAATGTTGTGCCGCTATGGTGGCACCCCCATGAGATGTTATTTGGTTTTGCCCTGGCAATTGTGTGTGGTTTTTTGCTGACCTCAGTACAAACATGGACCAATCAGCCTAGCTTGAAAGGTTTACCACTGGCACTGACTTTTGCTTGTTGGTTACTGGCGAGAGTCTTGCTGCTAATACCGGTTGATATTCCTGTCTGGTTGCCGGCGTTGTTTGATAGTTTGTTTTTGGGGATCACCGCGCTCACCCTCTGGCGCTGCGTTTATAGAGTCAGGCAATGGCGCAATATTGGTTTTCCCATTATGTTGCTGGTGGCGCTGCTTATCAACTTGTTGAGCTACTATGCATTAGTGCAACGTGATTTCAGTTTGAGCCAGCGGATATGGCAAGCGATGCTGTGGTGGTTAGGCTTGTTGATCACCATAGTAGGCGGCCGAGTGGTGCCGTTTTTTACCGCGATGCGTGTTAAGCAGAGCAAGCCTAATCCAATCAATGCATTGGAGTGGCCACTTATTGCTGCGATGGTGCTATTGGTTGCTCAGGCCATATTAACGTTATTTACGCCTGCGATAGAGCAAGGGTTACTGTTGATTGCGGGTAGTTTACATTTGATCCGCTGGTCGCGTTGGTTCCCACACAAGACATTGAAAGAGCCGATGCTGTGGTCGTTGCATGTGGCATATGTTTGTTTGCCTATTACCTTATTTGCTTTGGCGGCTAATATTAATGATGTGAACGCTTACCGTCATTTATTGCACTTATTTGCTATCGCCTCGTTGGCGGGCATGTGTTTATCGATGATATCGCGGGTGTCGCTTGGCCACACAAGTCGCAATATCTACCAAGGCCCCAGCATGACACTCGCGTTTCTAGCGTTACCCCTAGCGGCATTTTTTAGAGCGATTATGCCCCTTGTATGGCCGACACAAATGCAGCTTTGGTTTTGGGTAGCTGGTAGCCTATGGGCCTTTGCATTTGGATTATTTGTGTGGTTCTACGCCCCTATTTTAACCCGGCCGCGCGTTGATGGACGTCCGGGGTAAGTTATATGTTGAGTATGAGAGTAAACAAAGAGATGAAGAAAATGAATAAACTTTGGGTGATGCTAAGCGCGCTGTTGATATCGGCAATATCGTTACCGATCGCAGCGAGTGCCCCGGCCAGCGATGCCGAAGCAATGAAAAAGGCTTTTCCCAATCAATATGCCAGTTGGGCTGCAACGTCAGAGCAATCACAGCGCAGTGATATGCTTGCCAGCTACCCCGCGGCAATCATATTGTGGGCTGGCTCTTCGTTTGCCAAAGAGTACTATAGTCCTCGCGGGCACCAGTTTGCCGTTGCCGATGTTACCCATACACTAAGAACCGGAGCGATGCCTGCTGCGGGTGAAAAAGGTTTGTCTGCCAGTTGCTGGACTTGTAAGTCTCCGGACGCACCTAGGTTGATGAATGAAATGGGTGTTGAGCAGTTTGCCGCTCAGAATTTTGTCGACGTTGGCACCGAAATGAAAAGTGTCGTCTATTGCACCGATTGTCATGTACAAGGCAAAGCAGAGTTGGCTTTGCCGCGTCCTCATGCAAAAGATGCGATGAAAAAAGTCCATTTGCCTTTTGATAAACAAAACAAAACCATGCAGGGGTCACAGGTGTGTGGTCAGTGTCATGTGACCTATTATTTTCAGCCAGAGCTGAGTAACAAGGTTAACATTCCATGGATATTTGGTAGTACCGCGGACAAGATTGAAAAATACTACGACACTCGCCGCTTTTACGAGTGGATGCATCCTATCTCTAGAACGCCTATTTTGAAGGCTCGTCACCCAGAGTTTGAACATTGGAGTCGTAGCACTCATGCCAAAGAAGGTGTGGGTTGTATCGATTGCCATATGCCTCAAGCGCAAGATGAAAATGGTCAGGTCTATACCGATCATAAGGTGAGCAAAGCACTCGATCACTTTGAGCAAGTTTGCCAAAGTTGCCACAGTAATGAACAGAAACTGCTACAACGCCTAGATGAAGGCAAAGCGCAGATTGAGCGTAAAGCGCGTGAAGTAGAAGGCTTGTTGGTTAAAGCGCACTACGAAGCCGGTGCCGCTTGGGAGGCGGGGGCAAGCTGGTCAATCATGAATGACGCGATTATGGCGATTCGTCATGCCCAGTGGCGTTGGGATTTTGCGATGGCATCCCATGGTTTATATGCTCACAACCCAGATGAAGGTAATGCTCTGCTCGATAAAGCTTTGGTTCAGGCAAAATACGCCCGCAATGCACTCGAACAGATCTTGAGCATGCTAGAAGTGAAGCAAGTCAACTATCCTGACATTTCTACCAAAGCCACTGCGCAAGAAGCGGCCAATATTGCCTTAGATAAATTAACTGAAGAGAAGCAGCAGTTTATCGAAGAGCAGGTTAATAAGCATTGGCCTGCGGTTAGTCGACATGGATACGAGTAGGGTATTATGAAGTGACAAAAGGCAGCATAAGCTGCCTTTTTTATGCTTGTTATTTCACAATTAGTGAATAATTGGTCATTTAAAAGGCCTATTCTATGTCGCAATATCTGTATTATTCAAACGATCGTTTATTGTCATCTAGGGTTAAAAGCGCATTAAAATGGCCGTTCAACTGAACATTTTTCGATATTCAAACGATCGCAATGATCGCTAAGATTAATTTTTATTAAATATTTACCCAGTTTGGTTTATTTTGTATACAATTTTAAATTGCAATAAAATCAATGCTTTGTATATATGTCTATGTGACTTATTTTCACTCTTGGTTCATTCGTTTGACCAATATAATTGATTGACACCGGCAGTATTCGATCTTTTAATAAAATTGTAATACAGGATAAGTTATTGTTTTGGGGCTAGTTAAATACTGAATAAGTATCCGGGAATCGATTTATTCCTCAAAGCCCATTTATTAAGTCGGGAAATATTATGGAAACTAAAATGAATCACGGGTACAACCACAACGAAGTTGAGTCGTTTAATTCAATTTCATCGCAGCCAACCACGCCACGATATGATTTTTTACAAGGTGACGAAACGGATCTTAAAGACGAAGAGCCGAGTTGCTACATATTAGGTTATAACTAATCTCACTGCTTGAATTGATAATCTTTGCCAGTTAAGTTGATGGCTAAATTAGCTTAACTGGGATTGATTTTATGGATTTAAGTTGTCACTGCGGTAATGTGCACATAAAAGTCACACAGCCACCGTCATCGCTTACTGCTTGCAATTGCTCTATCTGCTTTCGATTTGCCGCGCTATGGGGCTATTATCAACCTGAAGAGGTCACCGTTACGGTTAAACAGACCGTTAGCACTTATCAATGGGGAGATAGGTGTATTGATTTCTATCATTGCGATACCTGCGGTTGTGCTACTCACTACCTAACCAATAACAAAGTACCCAATACGAAATTTGGCATCAATTTTCGTATGGCAAACCGTCTAGATTGCGAGGCGATACCCAAACGCCACTTTGATGGTGCCGATACCTGGGAATTTATTGATCCGCCAAGCTAGTGCAGGCAGTGTCATGACATCGCCATTTTAGTGTCACATTTTGGTTAATCTTTGCACTTAAGTTAGCATGCAAGTCAACCTACTTGGTGAAGCTATGCTTGCGCTTAATACGTTAATCTCATCCCTATTCGAGTCGGCAAATTCCGTTGCTACGTCAGCTTCTACAGCTGTGAAGCCATCACCTCCTAGCCATTTACGGCCGAAAACAGCCTACAACGCTATCTGGATTTCTGATCTACACCTAGGCAGTAAAGATTGTAAGGCTGAGCTGTTACTGGATTTTCTCAACAGCAGTGATATTAAGCTGCTTTATCTTGTGGGTGACATCATCGATGTATGGGCCCTGAAAAAACAAGTCTTTTGGCCCGACAGTCATAATCGAGTGCTGCAGAAATTACTCAGTTTGGCAAAAGCTGGCACAAAAGTGGTTTATGTTCCAGGTAATCATGATGAGCTTGTTAAACAGTATCATGGCTTTCATCTATGGGATTTTAGTGTCGAGCGTGAATATGTTCATACCACCAAGCTTGGGCAAAGGTTACTGATAGTGCACGGGGATCAGTTTGACTCGCAAGTCTCTGTGGGAGCTTCATTAACTAAACTGGGCGATAAGCTATATGACGTATTGCTGTTACTTAATCGACAATTGCATCTGATCCGGCAGCGACTGGGTTATCCCTATTGGTCACTAGCTAGTTATATTAAACAGCGTGTCGGTAAGGCGCAGCATGCCATAGGTTTATACCGACAAGCGGTGGTACGCTTTGGCGTTGAGCGCGGTGTTGATGGCGTGGTATGTGGGCATATTCATCAGCCCGAGTTGTCACTGCATCAAGGAGTGATATATGCCAACGATGGAGATTGGGTAGAAAATTGTACGGTGTTTGCCGAGAGTTGCAGTGGCGAGCTGCAATTGCTGCGGTGGGATGAAGCAAGCCGTGCCACTGAGCTTATCAGTTCGGTAATGCTTAGTGGCCAGCGTCCTCAGCGACAAGTAGCTTAACAAGGTTAGCTGCATCAAAGGTAGACAGTTTCAACTACTTGGCATCATTGACCTTTATTTTGTCACTTATGCCGCTTATCCCAATGTATTCGCTTTATTACAGTAGACTTTTTGCTGCTATGGATTGAGCGATACCGATGATGATAAGCGAATTTGGATTGATGACGGCCAGTAAACAAGTCAGTTGGCCACTATGGGTCATGTTAGCCACCATTATGCCGATGGCGGCATTGTGGCTAGTTAATGCGGTCATGCGCGTCAGGGCTGTCATTAAACAGCAAGTTGCCGCTGCCACGATAAAATATGCCGATGCCAGTAGTCTGCCTAACACCTTGCAGTGAGTAGGGCGTACGGGTCTTTCGCGGTTAAATTTTGTCCGAGATACAAGCGTTTTAATCGCGACGAGCGGTTTGCCGCCTAGCATGCTAAGCAAAATACCGCTCAACAAAGAGTAAAACGCTTGTAGCCGAACCCTCCGGGCAGTGTTTGTGGCTTCTTTCTACGTCGTTATCGGCTTATCAAGTAGGTCAACTACATATCAAAGCCTCTACCTTGTATAAATAACCCACAAACTGCTGCAAAAATCAGCTCGAAAGACCCGCACGCCCTACATAGCTACAACAACCAATTCCAGCAGCCTTTGCTGTTGCTATTGCTACTACAGTTAATTTGGTTGCTACAGCTCGATTCACCTCTGTGGCAAATAGCAAGTTGGCTATTTGTTCTTGGCCGCTATTGGCATACCTTTGAGCATCTCCATGGTCGTAATCTGCTGCGACGAACCATCGCATTTAGTTTATCAAGCATGCTGCTGTTTACTATGTGGTTGGTGTTTTTGCTGAGCCAATTGCTAGGATAATCCAGAGTAAATGTCCACGAGATAATCATTCGCTGGCTTAATAAGCCATGATACTGTGATTTGCTTGCAGCATGACGCGGCTTTTTTTGTTAGGTTAGAGTCGTTACGCAACGATGCGTATTGAACAATGACCAACAGGATGGGTGGCATGGACGAGCATATTGTCATACTAGTAATTGCACTTATTGTGCTGTTTTACGGCTACATTTCTAAAGGATTATCACGACTTAACATCTCCGGTCCCATGGTTTTCACTGGGCTTGGGCTGCTACTATCACCACTGGGTTTGGGGATTACCCAAGTAGAAGTAGATGCCGAATTTGTGACGATTGTTGCAGAGCTGGCACTGGTGTTGGTGTTATTTTCCGATGCCGCTTTGCTGGACTTATCATTGCTGAGACGCTCGTGGCACATCCCTGCAAGATTGCTATTTATTGGTCTGCCAATAACGGTGGTGCTAGGCACATTTGTTGCGGGCTATTTCTTTCCCGAATTACCGCACACCTCGTTACTGTTATTGGCATTGTTATTAACGCCGACCGATGCTGCTTTAGGTAAAGCGGTGGTATCAGATCCTAAGGTGCCAAAGCATATTCGCTCAAGCATTAACGTTGAAAGTGGCTTAAATGACGGCATTATCTTTCCGATCTTATTGACCGTTGTCGCACTGATTATGAGTGGCCTAAGTGAGGCGCAGGATCATCAATGGATTAGCTATGTCGGCCAGCAGATTGTGTTTGGCGCTTTGGTCGGTGGGCTGGTTGGTTTCATTGGCGCTAAGCTACTTAATAAGGCGAATGCCGCCAAATTAGCAGAATCTAGCTATCAAAACCTCATTCCAATCGCCTTGGCCATATTAGGGTTCTATTTAGCAGAAACCTTGTCTGGAAATGGCTTTATCGCGGCATTTTTTGCTGGATTGTATGCCGGTAACACGAGCGAAGCAGCTCGTGAGCACATCGAAGATTTTGCCGAAAGTGAAGGTGAACTACTGGTGTTGGTAAGCTTCTTTATTTTTGGTTTGGCTTTTGCGCCTATGACGTTAGCGTACGTCACTGTGGATGTGTTGCTATATGCTTTGTTGAGCTTAACGGTATTGAGGATGTTACCGGTGATGGTATCGCTATTGGGGGCTAAGCTCGATCTATCAACCATGGCATTTATTGCTTGGTTTGGCCCACGTGGAATTGCATCCATTTTATACGTGCTGATAGTTGTGCATGAGATGGGGTCTATGGAGGGGCTAGAGACTGTGTATGCTGTGGTGGCGCTGACCGTACTAATGAGCATTGTCGCTCATGGACTCAGCGCGCAGCCACTAGCGAATTGGTATAGCCAGCGACAAAAATCGGCAAGCTCTGAATAACTCAGCATATCGCTTGGCCTGTTCAGAGGGCCAAGCGATATTTACCTAAGACTTAACCTGCAATGGGCTTATGCCCTGAATGTAAGGTTTCTGCACTCTTAAACAACATATACAGGCAGGTAGTGATCAAGCACACTCCTAAGTAAACGATGAGCCTGTTATCTGCCTCGGTAAAAGTAGTGGCTAATAGTGGGCCTAAAACCGAGCCAACGCTGTAGCACAGCAGCATCATTTCGGTCGCTGAAACCATTTTCGCAACTGGCAGACCATCACAAGCCAAGGTAATGGCGATAGGGTAAAGTGCAAAACTACTTGCCCCTAACACCAATAAACTTGCCGCCATCATCGTTAAGTTGGTTGCCTCAAGCACACCTAAAACAGCGCCGCAGCCGAGCAAACAAAACAACGCCATTAATAGGCTTTTGCTCATGCGGGTCGACATAGCACTGGCGATTGGCTGAATGGCCATTCCACCTACAATAATACACGCCATCAACAAGCCTGTATGCTGTGCATAAGGGCTCACAAGGGTCAAATACGATGGCATTAAGCCGTATATTGGCCCCAATAGTAAACCTGACACAATACAGCCTATGATAGCGGGGCGGCTAATATGGCGCACTTCTTTACGGCTTATGGCCTGCTGATCATGACTACTTGGCTGACCCTTGCGGATAAATACCGGCACTAAAATAGCGGCGCATAATAAGGCCAATACCGACACAAAAGGCAATAGCCCGTTGGTCCCTAGCGCTGAGATAGCGAGCTGACCCACAGCGCTGCCACCATAAAGTGCTGCCATATAAAGCCCTAACCTTTTTGCGCGCTGTTTGGCACAGTTTGCCATCAATAACCATGACTCAACGACAACAAATACCCCAGCTACAGCCATACCGGCAATAAACCGAGCCAGTAGCCAGGTGATCTGATGTGGCAGCACTAACATCAAAATGACAGTGCTAGCGACAATACCGAGAAACAAAATGAAGGCGCGACGATGACCGCATTTTTTAATGATTCCCTGTGTGCCAGTCGCGCCCAAAAGCAAGCCAAAATAGAACACACTCGCTAACCAAGGGGTTAATGTTGGTTCAAGGCCAAAGTAGGGTAACGATAGCGGGATCAAGCTCATTAAAAAGCCTGATGCAATGGCGAAGAAAGCCAAACCGACAACGGGAGTAATGATGGTGTTTTCTTCTAGGTGTTTTTCTACTTTTTCTGGGGTTACTGAGGCCAATTTAGTGCTACTTAATTGTTTATTTTAGGCTGTTTGATGGTTCTTGGCGTCCTAAGCGCTATTATTGCCTAGGGCTATTTGCGGCGAATGTAGAGCTGTCGGTTGATTAAGTAAAGTTAAATTTATGACTGCCAAATAGATTTGATGACTTTTTATACTGAAATGTTACTTAGATCATGCTTTTTAGGCTGTTAAAGCTGATGTTAGTAGTCCTAGTAAGGGGGAATGATCATGGCTAACTTTCAATAGTGCTGCATAATGGAGTATGAAACAAGCACAGAAAAGAGAAGTGGCGTTACAGTTATACATAGCTTATAGGCTGTAATAGTTTGATTTATGCTTATTTGGATTGTTTTTTTGATAGCTAACAGTCGATGGGTGGGTGTGTGGTGTATAAAACTAGTTTTGTCTGTGATTTGTTTCAACAAATGCAGGCGAGGGAGGTGCATTAAAATCGCAGTCAACAAGAGGTATCAATAACAAGTTTGGGATTTAGTCATTAGCGGCAAGCCAACAAAAAAATGGCGATATCTTTGACTGCAGCAGCAAGATGTCGCCATGTTCAGCAGTGCTATTTTTTTAAAACAATTTTCTTGTAGCTGTATACGGCTAAAGATAACAATACTGTGATTAATATATAGCGATTAAACAGCATGAAACTGATGGGCTGCTGACCTATCTCTAATATCTCCTCCGCGCTCACGCCTATGGCAATAACGAAAATGATTTGATACAGGTGCTTAATACTCAGTGTTGCTAGCGGTACCTTAGTGCAGCCAATGTAGGCACATAGCCAACCTAGTATCGCACCAAATGCCACATCTTCAGGCCAATGTGCACCAACTGCGATACGCGAAAGCGCCACCATGAATGCTAAAGTTAATACGGTCACTTTTGCTCCCCAGCTCTTAGCCATTAGCCACACTACACCAGCAAAAGCGAACGCTGTGGTGGTATGTCCTGATGGAAAGGAACGCTCATATTCGGCGCGGCCAACAATATGGCTAACCTCCACCAGTGCGGGAGGCCTTGGGGCATCAAAATATGTCTTAAAACAATAAACACTAATCATACATAGCGCTGAAGCGGCTAATACTTTAAATAGCCAGTGTGGCCGATAGATTAAGCAGATTAGCATTAATGCGCCAGCGGTAAGACCTTCACCAATGTCGGTAATACCCAGCAGTAACCAGTCGGGGATATGGCTTCCAAGTTGATTAAGCACATGGAAAGTTTCTACGTTGGTAGCACTACGTAAGGTCAATACGTGGATCACAAATAAGACCAGTAACATTGCTAGGGCATGATGGTTGGCATTAGTCGATATAAGTAATTGTTTTGGACTTACATTGACGGTCTTTGAAGAAGGTAACATAGCCTATGTATCTCACTGTTATTATTATTGTAAGCTGCAGGGCGATGCTTAATCGTGTTGGAACGACCTGAAGCTAAATGTTAAACCAAGGCAGTCAAGAATGCCGTGTTCAAAATCCATTTCAGTGTCAATTTTGCGGCCACCTAAATCTTGGGCCAATCAGGGCATGTTTTACTAGAATAGAGGTAAAGTCAATTGTCTGGATGTAAATATTTTGTTATCAGGTCGAGGTTGAGTGTTGAAGTGATAGCTAAAGTGGCGAAATCGGTAACAGAAGTCTCTGATTATGATTGCGTTTTATGGCCAGTTCTAGCCCGAACTGGCCTGCTGTCAAGATTTGCTATCGTAGCGAAATAGCTGATTAGGAAAGCGTTAACGCGACAATTTTTAATGGGTGGTTACCGTCAAAAGACGGGAAATCTTCATGACAATCGAGCCATTGATGCTGAGTCACCTGCCTACCTTGTTTTTCTACACAGCGCAGTAAACTAGTAAACCACTGCTCACGATCCACTTTAGCAACGTTGTTGCAGCAAACAATGCTACCGCCGCTGCGGGTTGCGAGCATTGCAGGTTTAAACAAGCTCTGGTAGTCATTGATAAGATCGACGGTGCCAAATGGACTTTTGGCATAACGTGGCGGGTCGAGAAATACCAAATCAAATTGAGTGGCGTCGAGTTTAGGGTAGCGCGGCAGCTTTTGGTTGCGGCGACCACCGACTTTCAAGCCTGCCAATTGACGCATTGCAGGAAAAGCGTCACTTTGTATAAATTCACATACATCTTCAACGTGGTTGAGTTCGGCGTTACGTTGTCCGGCAGCAAGTGCGAACGACGAAAAATCGATATTGACCACCCGTGTTGCCCCGCCGACGGCTGCAGCCGTGCCGATCCCACAAGTATATGAAAACAGATTCAGTACCGTTTTGTTGGAGCTGTGAGCTTTTACATACTCTCGCCCCACGCGCATATCGAGAAACAGTAGCGGATCTTGCCCTTCGTGGCGTAGTTTACTGGTGAACTTAATATCATTTTCGTGCATCACCATTGGGGTGCTGGCGAGCTGTTCCAATTCGGCGCTGAGCGGATTAATGACACGGGAGTTTTTCTGCGAACGATCATTATAGATCACTGGCAGATCAGCTTGTTGCTTTAACTGCTCGCTGATCTCGCATTGCTGCTGTGTGGTTAAGGTTTGATGAAATGTTTGAATCAACCAAGCGCCGCCATAACGATCGACGTTAACCCCATTTGCGCCTTCAACAGTGCCGTGAAAGACACGATAGCAGTCAGTGTTTGCAAGCTTAGCTTTGGCAAGAAAATCCTGCCGTTGCTGCAGGGCATCTGTTAATAAAGACGAGATCGACATAAACTGGGTGCTCATTATATGGGGCAAATAGGGTTACCAAATAGGCATCCCCTTTCAATGGCTGGCATGATACCAAAGTTTTGCCGATAACTGGCCAATATCAAGATGATTTACTGGCTAAATGGAGCTTTTATCGATGAATATCGTTTTAGTACATGGCATTTTTAATACTGGCGTTGTGATGCGCAGGTTACAGCGAATGCTCCAAGATGCGGGTCATCAATGTTCAACGCCAACGCTGTCGCCTTTTGATGGCCGTTTGGGTATTGTTCATGCCGCTCACCAATTAGAGCGCCATATTAAAGAGACCTATGCTAATCAAACGGTAGTGTTGGTGGGCTTTAGTATGGGGGGCATAGTTTGTCGTTACTATGCTCAACATGTCGCCCAAAAGGGCGATGTGAGTCATCTGTTTAGTATTGCCGCCCCTCATCATGGGAGCTATCTCGCTTATTTGCCATATCCGTCGATAACGATGAAACAGCTACGTCCTAACAGTGAGTTTTTACGGCAGCTTCGCGATGATGATGTCAATTTGGATGGGATAAAGTTATTTTCCTATCGTACCCCTTTAGATTTCACTATTATCCCAAGTCGCAGTTCAGTATGGCCTGCAGCTAGCAATCAATTGTTTTGGATCCCGTTGCATTTGAGTATGGTGCTGAGTTCGGCAGTGGGCAATGCGATAGAGCAGCAGTTAGCTCAAACCAATTAACCCCAGTAGTTGTTATACCTGTGAGTGATAGAGAGTCGTAAATGAGTAAGCTGAATCAAACAAGCGCAGCAGTAATCGATGTGTTAATGACTAAGGACGGCAGTCATACCTTAATGAGTCGCCAGTTTGATGATAGCTATCATGCCCATAACGGGGCAATGAGCGAGTCTCAGCATGTATATATTGATGCCGGTTACCGTGCACTAGCGTCACTGGTTGAACAGGTCTGTATTTTAGAGTTAGGCTTTGGCACTGGCATGAATGCCGCGTTAACTTTACAAGCCGCGCTTAAAGAAGGTGATTTAATCAGTAAGCCAATCCGCTATACCAGTGTTGAAGCTTACCCTGTCCCGTTTGAAGTGATTGCACAGCTTAATTATGTCCAGCAGTGGGGAGAAGAATTGCAGTCGCTGTATCTGCGTATGCATCAAGCTCCTTGGAATTGCGATGTTGAGATTATCCCAGGGTTTGTTCTGCATAAAGTTCACGGCAAGTTGGCTGATTATGTGAGCAGCCACGCGCAGTTCAATCTGGTGTATTACGACGGTTTTGCGCCTAGTAAGCAGCCTGAGTTGTGGACTATTGATAACTTTCAACATATTTGGCCTATGCTAATCGATGAGGCTATGCTGGTGTCGTATTGTGCCAATGGTCAATTTAAACGAAATCTCAAAGCAGCGGGCTTTAGAGTGAAGCCCTACCCTGGAGCCTTAGGAAGACGTGAAATGACCCGCGCGTGGAAAGGCAATCTCTCCATTGATGCAAGTTAGTTTGTAACAAGCGATTAACTGAACTTTCAATTCTTTTTAAAGTCGATAGATTAGAGGCTAAAGCTTTAGCTTAATCTATCACAGGGAGTTGTTATGCCGCTTATAAAGGCAAAGTGGCACTATTTGTCGGGACTATTACTCGCCAGTAGTGCAATATTTTCAGCACAGGCAGCCAGCAACAATGCCGCTGTAGCGCTTGATTCATACACCATTGATGTCGATTTCAAATTGACTCATCCGATTTTACCGCTAAATCTCACTCAAGCCCCAGGTAAAGAATTGGTTCTATTTGGTGTTGATGACAAACAACAAAGATGGTTATCGGTGTTTGAAATGGATGCGACAGAGGGCTACCAACAAACTTTTAGTATCGAAGTACCCTATGGTTTTTATGGTTTCGATACCACAGAAGATACCAGTGAGCGATCGCAACAAGACTTGTATTTTCTTTCAAGCGATGCGGTATATAAAATGGTTTTGGCCGAAGGTAAAGTGACCTTTGAGTCCTTACATGACATTGCGCCCATTACACTTAAGAAGCGCGTAGAGTTTATCACCCGCAGTGATTTTGTTCGCGATTTAAACAAAGATGGCCAGGATGATTTTTTTATTGCTGGCCTACAACAATCTACGCTTTATATGGCAACAACTGATGGCTATGATGCAATCGAATTGCCTATTAGTCCACAGGTAGACCATTACAGTGACGGTGCGCGTTACCGTGCAGCTAAGGTGTATTTTGTCGATTTAAACCTCGATGGTTTAGATGATATTGTTAAAGTTGGTGAGGGGGAGTTTGAATACTACCCTCAACTTGCCGGAGGCCAATTTCGCACCATAGCGCAATATGTACCCGTTAGCTTAGCCATTAGTGCTATAGATTGGTGGAACAAACGTGATGCCTACGGTGAGTCACTAGATCAAAGTGATTTGATTTATCGTAAAGTTGAGCAGCTTAAAGATATTAATGCCGATGGTATGGCTGATTTAGTGATCCGTTATACCAAAAGTTCAGGGGTGCTTGATCGGGTTAACGATTATGAGATCTACCTCGGTGAGAATAAGGCCGGTTTATTGAGTTTCCCCAAGCAGCCAAGCAGTGTGATAAAAGCTGATGGTACCCTAACGGGCTTTGAATTGGTGGACATAGATGATGACGAAGTCAAAGAGGTGATGGTGGCTGGTTTCGATATCGGCTTGTCGCAAATTATTGGCGCATTGGTTTCTGGCAGTATCGACCAAGATGTACACCTATTTAAAATGAACGCCAGCAATGCTTATGCGGATAAAGCCAACACCAGCAAGGAAGTTGAGCTCAGTTTCAGTTTAACTTCCGGTCAAAGTGGCACTCCGGTGGTCAAGCTGCTGGATCTTAATGGTGATGGCCTTAAAGATCTGTTGTTATCTGATGGTGATGATGAGCTGCGTTTTTATGTGGGTGAAAACTCCAGTAAATTGTTCTCTTCTCGCAGTGATAAAATCAATATTGTGCTGCCGCAAGATGGCGAAATGTTATCGAGTGCCGACCTTAATGGTGACGGCAAGCATGATTTAATGATTAAGTATGGCCGCCAAGATGACGTTGAGCTGCAAAGTCAGTTTAAAGTGATGTTATCTAACTAGTTGTAAATTGTGGCACAGGGAAAAAGTAGCCTGCTACTTTTTTCCTGTGGTTACGGTCAATTCATCTTAGCTTTGGCGGGTGAACCGGTAGGACTGGATTTGTACATCCTCACCTTTTACTAGTGTGTAAGTATCAACCAAAATAATATCACTGCCCGCGAACCTAAGCTCAATACGCATATTCTCTCTCGCTTGCCCATTTAGGGTGCTACCAGCGACTTTGACCGGGTAGTATTGGTATCGAGCAGTCGCTTGATTAAACTCGCCAGCAAAATGCATATCAGGGTTATTGTCGAACGAAGTCATTAGCTTGTAACCCGATTCTTGAGTATAGCTCAGCTGAACTTGACCATTTACGTTGTGGGCTTTGCCATTAACTAGTAGGTCATCTACTTGCAATTGTGCTGCGGTGGTTTTGGCTAAGGAACCAGAGGCCTTGCCTGTTGCTTCAATGCGCTCGCCATTGCCGTCCATTGCCCAAATGTTCACGCGCCACTGGCCACTGAAATTATCCAGCGCTTGCCATGTTTGCGCAGCGGAAGCTGTTTGATTTTGAGCCGGTAGGCCATTAATGTTGATGTTTTTACTCGCATTTTCGTTGCGATAGTCTTCTCTGTCATTGTGGTAATCTGCTGCCGCACCAGTTGCAGCTCCTACCATAGCGCCTTTAGCGGCCAATCCAGCATCACCGGCTGCAGCACCCAGTGCCAGTCCGACAAGTGCGCCGCCAGCGGCTCCTGTTTTAAGGCCCCTGTGCTCGCTCGTTTCACTATCACCGGTGGAGGCACAACCGCTCAAGCCGAAAATAAGTATTGATGTAAATAATGAAGTTTTGATCGCAGTCATAGCATTACCTTAATAGTGTGAAGCTGTTCATTGGCGTCTATTTAACCAAAGTCTCAGTTGCTACTTAAGGGCAAGCGAGTCAAAAAATATCTATACTATGCCTATAGTTAACTTGTTATCTTGTACAGCTAACATTCAGTTTATATCGATTAATTGGGGGGGATTGATGGCTAACTCAAGCTATACCGGAATAGATGAGTATTTGTTTCAGAAACGTACTCAGCTTGGGTTGTCACAAGATGGATTGGTGCAGGCATTGCAGCAATTTAGCCCTTTGTTCAATGAAATAGATGTGCTCACGGTGAGTCGTTGGGAGCGAGGTAAGGTGAGCCCTAATATTCGTCGACAAGTTGCGCTGATGGCTTTTTTTGGCGATGAACCACATCTCTTGCTCACGAACCCAGAGTTTAATCTTAAACAGCTACCGTCTTTGACAGCCTTTCAACAAATGTTAGATAAGCAGATGAATGTCAATCATGTGATGGGTGCCCACCCTTACATTCCCCATGAAGAGCAGTTATTTGAGAAGGCAGGTAAACAGGTGGATAACCTGTCACAGCGCCTGAGGTGGATTTGCCATTACCACCAAAATTTAACCGGACAAGGTGCTGATTGGTCAGAAGCTTGGTTAGCTCAGCTAGTGGCACACCCGTCAACGGAAGTATTGTTTTACCAACATGATGATATGTTATTAGGCCATGCTATCTATGTGCGGGTCTCTCAAGTTACTTTGATGGCGTTGCTTAGTGGCGATTTAAAGGAAAGTCAGTTAGAGGTGGCGCACCTCGTTACCAAACAGCAAGCGGGTTGTTTGTTTTTATTAAGCTCGTATGTTGGGGGCCGATTTGTCGCTGAAGACTATTTAATGTGGCAGATATTTACCGTGTTAGAGAACCCTTTGAATTTGGCTTTGGGTTATAAAGCTCATAGTGACTTTGGGATTAAGTTAGCGGAGTTCTTAAACAGTAAAAAAATAGCCCAAGGGCCTCAAGTAGCAGGCCATCTACAGGGGGCAAAGTATCTCGGTAAACGCTATGGCTATGTGTCATTTTTACTTGAACGTGAAGAGGTGCTCTCATCACCTGTGATACTAAAAATGATGCGCGACACTCATACTATTTAATGTGTTTACCCATAGGTGTTATAACACTTTGGCTTTGTATCTGCGCTGCTGTTTAAGGGCAGGTTTAAATGGTGAATTTTTTGTTAATGTGGCTGCAATTATTGTGTCCACTCTGTTTTACGTGGCGATCAGCTAATTTACAACCCTGCGCAACCTCTCTTTTTTTAATATTATTTCAAATTGATACTTTTTAGCTTGTTTCGCATGTTTTGATATTTAAGTGTTTGTTTGTAAGGGTTATTTTATTTATTCCGCAACCACTTTTTCTCCGCGACACTGCCCCATTAATATTCGATTAATTTATCACCATTAAGATCTCATTCAGATTTGTCGTTGTATATAAGTGGCGTATTTATCCAGTGCTATTTTAGATAGTCAGCTGGAGCCATTTATTGAATATGACCAGTATTGAAATGTTTTGGGGGATATATGATTGGTTTAACAAGTCCAAATAGTGAAGCAAGTGCTACTCTTGCTGCGCAAGTGATTACATCTATTGGCGCCTTGGTATTACTTGTCACCCTCGTTGCCTTTGTGATTGCACTTTTTGAAGAATGGAAAGTGCTGCGCGATTACAATGAAAAAAAGCGCAACTGTAAGTTTTTTGAAAGCATGTCTCGGGTCAAACCTAAGTTTCGTTAGGTTAATTTTTTATCCGTTGTATTTCTCCTGTCACCAATCCCCTAGCCGCCCTATTGCCCTGCTGAAACAGAGTCATGTTTGATAATTCTTATCATGAATAGTGATTAACATACCTGTATTAATGTTTTACCAAATGTATCTTTGAATGTTTTTATCAATGTTTATCTGGATATGCTTAAATCTTGTTGGTTAATGATGTTTTTTGTATCAACTTAATTATATCTGCGTGTATTTTTTGTTGTAAATTTTCTTGATCGCCTTCAAATTTTAAATACTCCTTTTGGGGTAATCTGTCTCTGTTCGTTGTTGATAAAACGCGACTCAACGGAGATGATGAGTGATGATAAATACAAAAAAAAATAAACTTTGGTTAGTACTTGCGGCAGCTATGGCAGTGGGAATGGCTGGGTGCAGTGATGGTGAAGACGGTAAAGATGGTGAGGATGGCAAACCTGGTGGTGATGGTGATTCTGGTACATCTGGTTTACACATCGATATGGCACAGCAAGCGATCGCCAATATCACTAACTCAGCCTATGCTGATGGCGTTATTACGGTTGATTTCGAACTGGAAAATGCCCAGGATGTAGGATTATATGGGCTTAGTGGCGAAAACCCGTTCCATGACTTCCGCTTCTCGCTAGCACAGTTACAAGTTAATGAAGGTTCCGAGTTAAAACAGTGGTTTTCACTATTAAATGAGACCACTAATGATGCCGGAACGACGTTCGAGCAAGGCTTTGAACAAATAAAAGACTGTGTTGAGTGTCTGGTTGACCATAAAGATGGCACTTACACTTATACGTTTACCACGAACTTAACCACGGCTGAAGATCCAGCCGGTATTGTGTTTGACCCAGCTTTAACGCAACGTATTGCGATTGAAATGCAGTTTGAGTACGACTCTGGGCATGAGTTAGCAGAGAATGCGCACTATGACTGGATTCCTGCCACTAACGGTGTCGAAGGAATTGCTACTCGTGAGCTCGTTACCATGGAGGCATGCTATACCTGTCACCAGCCAGATAGCTTAAAAGCACATGGTGGTCGACGCTTAGATATGGAAAATTGTCAGTCTTGCCACAACGGATTAGTCACTGATCCTAATGCCGTTTCAGTTGAGATGGGCCACATGGTTCATGCTATTCATATGGGACCAAACCGCGAAGGTCGTGACACTGAGGGTAATATTGTCCCCATGCCTTATACTGTATCGGGTTATCACGGCGCCCATGCATTTGACTACCCAGCTTTCCCTACAAAACCCTTTATGGATTGCCAAACTTGCCATGTGGATGATGAGCAGTTAGCAGATAAAGATTTATGGGCCGCCAATGCTAATGCCAATGCCTGTGTCGGCTGTCATACCGATAGACCTGCACAGCACAGTGCGTCATTTGTGCCACCTGAAGGTGTAGGATGTATCTCATGTCACAGCACAGTGGATCACACTAAGCACGGTAACCCCTATGAAGCAGCCAAAGACTATTCTGTCACGGTTGCAGATGTGATGATTGATACAGCTAATAATATTAGCTTCAATATGCAGATCACCGATCCTGAAGGCAACTTAGTTGCTGAAGATGAGGTATATAAGCAAGGCTATAGCAAGCCATATATGGTGGTAAGCTGGGATGTTGATAAGGACTATCCAGATTATGATCAAGCTCCATATAGCGAGCGTCGTATCGACATTAAAGACAGCACCAAAGCGACTTGGAACCCTGATAACACGGTATCGGTAAGCGTTGATATCAACTTCCCAGCCGATGTTGCAGATAGAAGCTTTGAGATTCTGCCTGTACTAAAAGTGTGTTTTGTCGAAAATACCACCACACGCACAGCTTGTAGTGCAGACAATGCATATCCCGCTTATGTGCAGACTGATGCCTATCGCACTATTTTGAGCAAACCTGAAGCTGAAGTTGCAAATCGACGTGCAATCGTTGATGAAGCCACCTGTTTTGGCTGTCATAGCAAAGAGTTTTACCACGATTCAAATGGGGTGAATTGTATTGCTTGCCACACCAATGATAAATCGCTAAAAGGTAATGGAAATGCTGCTAATGGCGTGGCCTTGCTGAAGTCGACCAGCTTTATGTATAAAGCCCATAAAGCTACAGGTCATGACAATGGTCATGGTGGCAGTGGTACAATCTTGAAGACTGACTGTATGACTTGTCATGCTGAAGTTGAAGGTTGGAGCGGCAGTGATTATGGATTTGAGTTGGGCAGAAATGCAGGACAAGCTCATACAGTGCCTAGTACTCAAAATCCAGCAGCAGATGAAACTGTGGAAACATGGTATGCATCACCAGATGCTGCAGCATGTATGAGCTGTCACCAGAAATATATGTCGCCAGCAGCGATGGCGCATCTTGAAAGTAACGGTGCCTATTTCGGACCGGACAAACAAATGGCGAAAGACGCTAAAGAGGCGTGTGCAACATGTCATAGTCCAAGCAAAGTGATGGAACATCACGGTCACAGCTTATAAAAGAGTCGCGTACTTAGTGTAAGAACCTTGCTAAGTACGCTTGTTCTATCAGAGTTCTCCCTGCAAAAGTCAAAGGCACCAAATGGTGCCTTTTTTGTTTTGATTCAATTCTTTGTAAAAGCACTCTTTGAAGGGGTAATTGGCTAAGTTGTACACTTGTTCTATTTTTGTGTGGTTTTTTGTACAAATCGGTTGAGGTGGGTCACAGCCTGTCTGTCCCAATATGGACAGGATATGCGCTACGTAATATAAACTATAACTAAATAGGTAGATGAACCTATTTTTATCTATGACATAACAACAATGGCAAGCAATCAATTATTCATGCAGGGGGATAATGATGAGTACCGCCAACAATTCAGCAGGTCAGTTTGCATGCTTTCAAGAGTATGCGCTTATTAATCATGGTGCAGGAAATAAAGTAAAAAAACGTCTTTGGGAGCTCACACTTGATGAGTGTCGACAACGCACTAAAGTGCATGAAGCGCATGATTGTGATGATGATTATCGTATTCTAACTTTAAAGCTAGGTAAGAAAGTGTTGTCGCTTGAGCAAGTCCATCAAGGGTGTACGCGACTGCGGGTTCCTAGGGGCAAAGTGATGGAAATGCGGGATCGGTTACTCGATGCGGTTAATCAAGGGTTGTTTGATGATGAAATTACTGCCGCGCAACGACTACAAAAACGTCGATAGCTAAAGTATAAAAAGGGCGCACTTATTTTTTGTTGCGCCCAATAATAGCCGCGTGCAGATTAACTAAAAGGTTAATCTAGCTACACAGCCTCCCGTTTTAGCATCAGCTAAGTCAAACTCCCACCCGTAACGTTGACATAAGGCGTTGACGATTAACAAGCCTAACCCATGGCCTTGTTGATGGATTTCGCTCTCTGTTAAGCCGCGTCCTTGGTCGACGACATCAATATAATCGTCGCTGACGGTAACGATGATTTTTCCGCCATCGCTGGCGTTGATTGCGTTATTAATCAAGTTGGATATTAGCATTCTTAACACGGCTTCAGGTGGAGTGATTTGTGGTTGAGATTGCATATTCAGTTCGATTGATACCGCCTTTTTACTCGCTAATTCACTGACCGTTGAGATGAGTGTTTCCATTTCCGCTTGGGTGAGCTTTCTTTGCGGTTGCGGCTCGGATTGTCGACTTTCTTGCTTCACTAGGCTGAGTAGGGCATCTACCGTATTTTGCATGTCTGCGGCCGCTTTAATAATGCGTTGCTGTTGCCGCTGCTGAAAGTCAGGTGATTGATCATGTTGCAGTAGATGGCTCGCACCATGAATAATGGTCAATGGCGTGCGCAGTTCATGACTCGCATATCGAGAGAAAGTTTGTTCTTGTTCTATCAACTGGGCGATTTGAGCCTGGTAGCTATTGAGGCTTGCAGTTAAATGGTGGAACTCTTGTACAGCACCATCTGGTACTTGAAAGCGCTGCTGAGGTTGGCCGTTATGCAGCTGTTCGCTGAGCTGGCTGATAGGTTGTATCATGCGCTTGGTTAACTTAATTAATGCGTAACCGAACAGCAGAAATAGTGTTGAGGTGATGCCAAATACGAACACACTAATACGTCGCCACTCATTCTCTGTTAGCTCCCCGGTCTCGGCATTCATGACTAACAACAATGGATGGTGACTTTGCATCGCAACGTAGTCGGTGCGGTACACAAAAATATCACCTTGTTCACTTGCATTGGTCATTTCATTTAGAAAGCCTGAAGGTAAATCGGCTAACCCTTGGTACTGCTCCGGCAGCTGACTGAGATCGTTATATGCTGTGATGCTATTTGTCATCGTTAGCGGAGAGGGGGCACCCGCATTGAAGTCACTGACTGCTGTCACACTTGCGGCATAGAGAAGACGAGTGTTCACTTCATCTTCCAACCAGTAAAGCATACTTAAAGACAGGCCGTAAATAATCACCCCCACCATTAATGCAATCGAGGTAAAGTAGATGGTGAACTTGCGGGTGAGGCTTTCTGCACTGCTTGTTGACATTAGTGGCCACTTAATTCCAGTTTGAAGCCAATTTTGGGCACCGTCATGATCATTGGTTGCTCAAAAGGTTTGTCTATTTGATTTCGTAACTGATACATGTGACTGCGCAAAATATCATTACTAGGTGGTGAATCGCCCCATAGTTGATGGACAATTTCCTCTCGCTTTAACACTTGCGGGGCTCGATTAATCAGCAACAACAAAATTTGATAACAGGTCGGCGTTAATACTAGTTTCTTACCGCTGCGGGTTACTGAGTATTCAGCAGTATTAACTTGGAGTGGACCATAGTTAATGATGTTCTGGGCGACTTGGCCTTTATGTCGATTAATCAGTGCTGTTAACCTGGCCTCAAGCTCATCAAAGTCAAAAGGCTTAGCTAAATAATCATCGGCTCCGGCGGCAAAGCCTTTCAGTAAATCTTGTTTTTCATCTAACGCGCTTAGCATCAGTACTGGTGTATGGCAGCCTTCTTGTCGAAGTTTTTTGGCTATTGATAACCCATCCATCTTGGGCAACATAAGGTCTAAGATAATGGTGTCAAAATGACCGTTAATAGCGAGCTTAAACCCCTGCTCTCCATTACTGGCAAAATCCACTTCAACCCCTTTCGTTTCGAGAAAATCAGCGAGTATACCTGCGACATCAGGATTGTCCTCGACTATTAAAATTTGCGTCTTATTCATAGTGTTACCCTAAATGATTATCGCAACAAAGACAATAAAATATGATAATAAGAATACGATAATAAAAACATGATAATAAAAAATATAATAGTAAAAAATATGACAGAAAAGCATGGAAAAAATGTCAAATATGGCAGTAAAAAGTGAAAAAAATATCAATGAGATTTTTTTCACGCCGAATAACTTATGATGCTCATTATCTTAAACATTAATGTTAATGAGAGTGACGATGAAAGTATGTCAGAATCAGCAGTCAGCCAGTGAAGTGAGCCTTTCTATCATCATACCTGTTTTCAATGAACGTGCGGGTCTGTCAGAGCTGATAAGTCGATTAGATACCGTGATCACTGGTTTAAACATCAGTAGTGAATTGGTTTTCATTGATGATGGCAGCACCGACGGTACATGGGAGGCGCTACAAGCCTTACCGACAGCAAGTTTTGCTTACCAATGCATTCGCTTGAGTCGCAACTTTGGCAAAGAAGCTGCGACGACAGCAGGGCTCGAACAAGCCCGCGGCCTGGCGGTGATATTACTTGATGCTGATTTACAGGATCCACCTGAGTTGATCCCAGAGATGATCGCAGCTTGGCGTGGCGGAGCGGATGTGGTCAATATGCGACGTCGCTCCCGCTCAGGTGAGTCTTGGTTTAAACGTTTTTCTGCTGCGGCCTTTTATCGTGTCATTAATGGCATGTCGCAGACGGATATTCCTGAGAATGTGGGTGACTTTAGATTGCTCAGTCGCCAGGTTGTTGATGCTATAAATGCGCTACCTGAAAGAAACCGTTTTATGAAAGGCCTACTGAGTTGGCCTGGTTTCAACCAAGTGACTCTCAACTTTGACCGTGACCCGCGCTTTACCGGCACCAGTAAGTGGGGCTATGGCAAGTTACTCGGCTTAGCGATGGATGGCATTACTTCATTTAGTATCAAACCGCTTCGAATAGCGACTTGGCTAGGCCTTGCCACTGCGCTTGCAGCGTTTTGTTACGGCAGCTGGGTATTTGCTAAAACAGTCATTTGGGGGGAAGTGGTGGAGGGTTACCCCTCGTTAATGGTGGTGCAACTTGGGGTCGCTGGGATTCAACTGCTGGCGCTAGGCATGATAGGTGAGTATTTGGGACGGGTATTTATGGAAGTAAAGCAGCGACCTGTTTACCTGATTGGGGATGTTAAGTATCGCCAAAGCTACCAAAGCCGACGTACTGCATCGTCAGTAAGTGGGGCGATAGATTCGGGCAATATTCGTTATTTGAAGGCTAAATTATGAAGGCTATGTCACGTTTAGCTTGGGGATCGCTGGCGCTGTTGGTGACAATCTTAATTGTGCGCCTGGTGAGCTTGAGCTTTTATCCTTTAATGGATACATCAGAGGCTCGCTACGGTGAAATGGCGCGATTAATGGTAGAGACTGGTAATTGGTTGACTCCGTTGTTTGACTACAATGTACCATTTTGGGGCAAACCGCCGCTGCACACCTGGATGAGTGCGCTGGGTTTAACGGTGTTTGGTGATAATGAGTTTGCCGTCCGTGTGCCGCATTGGCTGGCGGCAGTGGCGACTTTAGCGCTAAGCGGCTACTTTGCCAAGCGCTTAAAGATCGATGCGATAAAGACCTGCATTATCCTAAGTACTTGTGTGGTGTTTTATGTCAGTGCTGGAGCAGTAATGACAGACATGGCGCTGACTTTTGGCTTAACGCTTGCGATGGTTGGATTCTACCTATGCTGGCAAGGGGAAGTACGCTGGGGGTATTGGGGCTTTGTGGGGTTAGCCATTGGTTTACTAGCAAAAGGTCCGGTTGTCATTGTGATCATGGCCATTGGGGTCGGACTATGGCTAATTTGGTCGCAAGGGCTAATTCAACCATGGTCAAGGCTTTGGCAGAAGATACCGCTTCTTTCTGGGCTAGCATTAATGTTAGCGATTGCGGCCCCTTGGTACTTATTAGCTGAACAAGCCACTCCAGGGTTTTTGCAGTATTTCCTTGTTGGTGAACATTGGTTGCGCTTTGTCGATAGTGGTTGGACGGGCGATCTTTACGGCTCAGCCCATGATGAACCCAGAGGAACTATCTGGCTGTTTTTCGCTGTTGCAGCACTGCCTTGGAGCGCTTTTATTCCACTGGCCTTGTGGCGCATATTCAATAGCGATTCAGGGTTAACTTCGTTACACCAGTTTCTTATTTGTTGGATGGTCGCGCCTATGGTGTTGTTCACATTGGCGGGTAACGTGCTGCCTGCTTATGTATTACCGGGCATTCCCGCATTGGCTTTACTGCTTGCTAGCGCTTGGCCGAAAACTAACTTGCCAGGGCAAACAGCAATCGCCATAGCGATCCCGCTATTGATTGTCGCGACTGTGGTGGTGCTCAATAGTGGCCCGACAAAATTGAAAAGTGATAAGTGGTTGTTAACGCCTGTACCTAAAGGTGAGAGCGTATACTATTTAGGTAAAAGACCGTTTTCATCGCGCTTTTACAGCGAAGGCAAAAGCAAAACGATGACCGAAGATGAGCTATCGGCCATGGCTACTGTCCGCTATTGGCTGGTGGTAAAACAAGCGCAAATCAGTGAGCTTGATTTAAGTCATTGCACAGCTGTGCGTGAGACGAAAGAGAAGCAGTTACTTCAATGTCAGCCTTAACACCGTTAACGCGCCTAATTACCTCACCACTGATCAAGTTCTTATTAGTGGGCGGCAGTGCATTCTTAGTTGATTTAGGCTTGTTTTGGCTAGCGGCATTTCAGCTTGAAATACCGATTATGTGGGCGCGAGCGCTGGGCTTTATAACAGCCTTGTGCATCACATGGGGGCTTAACCGTCGATGGACTTTCGCTCATCGACATCAATCGCAAAAACGTCGGCAAGCGCCGGCCGTTTTCGTCGTGGCGCTACTGGCAATTGCTGTAAATTTGACAGCATTTTCAGTTGTTAGTGCTTACTTGCCTCAGCAGGCCGCTTACCAAATGGCGGCGCTGGCATTAGGTGTCATGGCTGGTACTGCCATCAATTGGTTGGGGGCCAATTACTATGCCTATCGTGATAATCAGCAGCAAACTGTTACTGACTAGGCCTTTAATGTGGTAACTGTGGTGTGCGACAATGACGCTTTTCTTTGTCATCAAGTTATTGGTTGCGTGAAGGTGGTGAGCCTTTATGTGACTTGGAGTTAACATGATTAAATCTAAGCAGGCTATTTCTATATTGCTGGCTGGCGCGGTAATGACCGGTTGTCAGACAACCAATCCTTATACTAACGAATCTCAAAATGCCCGTGCGACAAATGGTGCCATGATAGGCGCGATTGCTGGCGCGGCAATCGGTGTGGCCTCATCAAGTAAAAGTGATCGCGGCAAAGGAGCATTAATTGGTGCTGCATCAGGTGCCGCCTTAGGTGGCGGCATTGGTTACTATATGGATGTGCAAGAAGCCGAGCTTCGTCAACAGTTACAGTCTACGGGCGTGAGCGTTACTCGCAGTGGCGACAATATTATTTTGAACATGCCAAATGAGGTTACTTTTGCCGTTGACCAAACGGATCTTAATGCTGGTGCTAAACGTGTGCTGACTAGTGTTGCATTAGTAGCGAAAGAGTATGACGAAACTCAGCTAAATGTGATGGGCTTTACTGACAGCAGCGGGGCTGAATCATACAACTTACGCTTATCACAAGTTCGAGCCTCTGAAGTAGCCAATTTTCTTATGGCGCAGCAAGTTGCAAGTCATCGTATTGCATCCCACGGAATGGGTGAATCCCGTCCTGTTGCATCTAATGATACTAAAGAAGGTAGAGCGCAAAATCGCCGTGTAGAAATTGTGCTTAGTCCATTGCCGCAAAGTTAGTCAGTATTAACAATTTAGCTAGTAATAGGGTCGTTGCATGGTGGCCTTATTGCTGGTTGTATGTCGCTATCTTTTTACAACTAAATCCAACAAAGTGGGACAGTTTGTCTCGGTTGATTTTTTTCCTCGTTACCTGCCTCCCATAGTGAAAGAAAACCCTCGTTGTAACTCTTGTGAGCCTTGGTGAGTTACGGCTAAATATGGCCATTGCTAATTGACTTTGGAAACAATAATGAAATCTTGGATGATAGTTGGATTACTTGCTTGCCCAGCGATGGCGCATGCGGCAGAGCTTGAGTTTCGCGCCGCGGGTAGCTTAAAAACGGCGATGAGTGAAGTCATTGGTCAATATCAGCAACAAGTCAATGTCGATATTAATGCGCAATTTGCGCCATCGGGTTTGCTGCGTAAACGTATTGAACAAGGTGAGCAGGTTGACCTCTATGCGTCTGCCAATATGAAACACCCTAATACCCTGCACGCGGCCAACCAAGCGGGCCCAGTTGTTGAGTTTGCCGGCAATAATCTGTGTGCTTTGGCGCAGCAATCTGTGGAAGTCGATTCAAATAATTTACTTGCCGTTATGCTGAACCAGAAAATCCGTCTAGGAACTTCGACGCCGAAAGCGGACCCTGCTGGGGATTATGCATGGCAGCTGTTTAATCGTGCTGAATCTGTACAGCAAGGGGCAGAGGCGGCATTACAATCTAAAGCTCTGCAATTGACTGGCGGTGAAAATAGTGCCAAGCCACCTAAAGGTCGCAACCCTTATGGCTGGGTGATGGGCGAGCAGCAAGCGGATCTATTTTTGACCTATTGTACCAATGCAGTGTTAGCGCAAAAAGAGGTGCCAAGCCTTAAGATTATTAAGGTGCCGAGTGAGTTAGCGGTTGGGGCGACTTATGGGCTGACATTAGTAAACGATTACCACAAAGAGGCTGCAGGTCTGGCGATGTTTATTCTGTCTTCACAGGGGCAAGCTATCTTGGCCAAATATGGTTTTGAAACTCGCGCAGAATAAACAGATGATTTTACTTAAATCAGCCGAATAGATAGCACTGAAACCTGGGCCTGTTTAAACGGCGAAGAGCACATTACGAGAGTGTTAAACTTGCCTGATGCGCATGATAGTGAGACCGATGAGTAGGCATAGGTAAAAAGCGATGCGCAGCAGCACGGTTTGTGTCGGTTGCATAGTGAGTTCATAGTGGTTGAGCTTGTCCTCAAAAGCATGGATATGTTTGCGCATCGAGCCCATTGTACCGCGCTCGTGAGTGTATTGGCGACTTTGTAGCAGTATTTGCAGTTCTTTGATGGTGTCACTATAGAGGCTAATTAAATGTGCCAACTCTTGGTTGTCGCTAGACCACTGCGACAGGGTTTGGACTTTATTACTTAGCAGTTGCAAGGAAATCGGGTTTTCGGAGGTAATATAGGTGAATAGGTGCTGCCTGATCGCTAAGGTTTGTGCATAGACATTGACATTATACTCACGTCCTAATAGCTCCAGTTGCTCTTGCTCATTCATCAGCCGATTAAGGATCTGCAAATCTTGCTGATTGGCCGATTTAAGCTCAGTTATCAGTCGATGAAAATCTGTCTCGTATTGACTCAGAGAGCCTTTAAGGCCTGCCATTTGTGAAGCGGTATTACGGGTCAAACAATGGCCAAAATGTTCGGTTTGCTGTTTAACTTGAGCTAAGCGCTTTTCCCAGGTTTCTTTGTATTCTATTTGCTGACGCAATAAATAATCTTTTTCATGGCGCCTAAGCATCAAGTGTTGTTGCTGCAATTTGAGCACTTGGACATAACAATCGTTTGCGCTAGCACTCCAATACTGAAAGCCCTCGAAGCCGAGGACCAATATAACCGTGATAACTATGGCGAGTGATGTCGAGCGTTGGCTACTCAAAAAAGCGCGTCCTTTGCTGGTTTATCTCATTAGTATAGCTGCTGTTTTCAATGTATTGGCCAAATTAATGTGTAAAATTAGTTTAATAGGAACACTGTTGCTAGCCCTAAGAAGGCGAATAAGCCAATGACATCCGTCACGGTAGTAAGTACCATTCCTCCGGCTAATGCAGGGTCAATATTGAGCTTTTTAAGTAACAATGGAATGCTCGCGCCGGCAAAGCCTGCGACTGTCATATTGATTAGCATTGCCCCGCCAATCAGCCCACCAAGGGCGATATCTCCTTTCCAAGCCCAGACTGCTAGAAATACTAATACTGACCATAAAATACCATTGAGGAAGCCAATGGCGAGCTCTTTGCCGATGAGCCAGCGAGAGTTACTCTGACCAATTTGCCCCAAGGCGATACCGCGAATCACCAATGCTAAGGTTTGGTTACCGGCCACGCCTCCCATACTGGGGACAATGGTCATTAAAATCGCAATGGTAGCAAATTGCTCTAACGTGCCTTCAAACATATTACTGACAGATGCCGCTAGCAGCGCTGCAAATAAGTTAATTGTGAGCCATAGTGAGCGACGGAAAGTACTTTTAACCACTGGACCAAAGGTGTCCATGTCGTCATCCATACCCGCCATCCCCATCATTGAGTGCTCGGCATCTTCACGGATAACGTCAACCACATCATCAATGGTAATACGGCCGAGTAAGCGATTATCATCGTCAATAACCGGTGCCGACAGCCAATCGTGACGCTCGAACAACTGCGCCGTCTCACTGTCTGACATACCAACGGGAATACCTTCTAAATCGGCTTCCATAATATCTCGCACAGAAGCATTGGGGTCGCAGGTCAGTAGCGCCGAAATTTTGATCCCGCCTAATAAACTGTCTTGCTTGTCGACCACATAAAGCGTATCTGTTGCTTCGGGCAGCTCTCCACGAATACGTAAATATCTGAGAATCACGTCGATATTGACATCGGGACGTAAGGTCACGGTATCAGTGTTCATCAAGCTGCCAGCGGTATCATCAGGGTAAGACAGTGCTTGTTCAACTCGGGCTCTATCTTGCGAGCTCATTGACTGCAACACTTGATTGAAAACACTGTCGGGCAAGCTACGTAAGATGTAGGCGAGATCATCGGTGTCCATGTTCTGTGCTGCTTTTGCAACACGCTCGGGCGCCATTTGAGTAATGAGGGTATCTTTGAGCTCTTCGCCTAACTCGTCGAGGATTTCACCGGTATGCTCTTGGTCAATTAGCTGGAATAACACTTGGCGTGTTTTAGGGGGTGATGACTCTAAAATAAAGGCAATGTCTGAGGCGGCCATATCATGTAGCATGTTGCGTACATGCACGAACATGCCGCTGCCCAATGCCTGAGTGACTTGGTTGAGGCGCTGATCATTTGTCTCATTGTCTAGTACTTCTATTGGCATTGATCCCCCCTCGAATAGTCCAAGTTAGCTGTGAAAACGTGTTAAATGATTTGAGGCGACGATGTTAATAGCATTAACTATAGGAGTGTTTGATCCTACTCGCAAAAATTGTGCCGACAGGCTATGTTAACTCAAGACTGTGACACTGTAGAGATAAATTAAAGGTAAGTGAGTAATTTGTAGATTATGCGATGATTGTTTAATTCGCTTCGTCAAACTTAGCATCGATTAGGGCGCTAATCGCATCTAATGCCGCTTGGGCATCTTTACCTTCACTGAGTAAGGTAATGGATTTACCTTTGCCACTTTCTAGCATCAGTAAGCCTAATACACTGGCGGCAGAGGCTTGTTTTTCACCTTGGATTAAAGTCACTTCAGCATCAAATGTGGAGGCCAAAACCGCAAGTTTTGTTGCAGCACGAGCGTGCAGACCCAGTTGATTACAGATGGTGAGCTGTCGTTCAAGCTTTGCCATTGTTGAGCTCACGGTGCCTAGCATTAACATTGTGCTTAGAGTCATTAAATAACTTAGCTAATTGCTCTGTTACATACACAGAGCGATGTTGCCCGCCTGTACAGCCAATGGCAATAGTTAAATAACTGCGGTTGTTACGCTCTAGGTGCGGTAGCCAAGTTGCTAATAAATTCTCGATTTGCCAAATAAACTTATTCACCATAGGCTGCTGTGCAAGAAACTGCTGCACCGGTTCATCTAGCCCTGTTAGCGGGCGTAAGTTCGGCTCCCAATGGGGGTTTGGTAAAAAGCGCACATCGAACATAAAGTCGGCTTCACTCGGCATCCCATGTTTGAAGCCAAATGATTCAAAGTTGATAACTAACTCTTTGTCGACAGTGCCAAGCAGGATCTCTCTCACCCTATCACTGAGATCATAAATATTGCGATTAGAGGTATCGATATAATGATCGACCAAGTCGGCTACAGGGCTGAGTAATTTACCTTCGAGCTCAATAGCTTCTTTTAGTGATGCTTGTGAATGGGAGAGTGGGTGCAGGCGACGAGTTTCGCTGTAGCGTTTAAGCAACACTTCATCACTGGCATCGAGAAAGAAGCTCAGTAGTTCGGTGTCTGCTGGCAAATTAGCAAGCTGCTTTTCTAGCTCGATATCTTGCTCTGGCATATTACGTACATCAACACTTATGGCAACCAGTTCATTGCGGCCTTTCAGCTGCTCCAGCAGCGAGTCCATCAGTGGCAAAGGTAAATTGTCGACACAATAGTAACCTAAGTCTTCAAGTACTCTAAGTACTACTGATTTACCTGAGCCGGAACGTCCGGATACCATTACGAGTTTCATTGAGTTATCACCTGATAAAGTTCTGCTTCATCATGGGACTTTCTGAGCTGTTTGAGTATGAATTTATCATTAAGTTTTTCAGCCATGCAGGATAAAGTACTTAAATGTTGTTCACACTGATCACTGGGCACCAGTAAAGCAAATAAGATATCAACTGGCTGATTGTCGATTGAGTCAAACGCAATCGGCTCAGCACACTTGACCAATACTGCGACAGGATATTCGATATTACTCAGACGACCGTGAGGAATGGCGATACCGTTACCTATACCTGTGCTACCCATCTTCTCTCTAGCCAATAGGCTTTCAAAAATCTCTTGTGAGGAAAGGGTAGGGTACTGGACAGCAGCTAAATCGCTGATTAATTCCAGTACCTTTTTCTTACTGCCCGGTGTGGCACAGGTCGTGCACTCCGGCCGCAGGATGGTACTTAGTTCCATCGTTAATGTTTTGTCAGCTTCTCTTTATGTTTAATTACCTGACGATCGAGCTTATCTATCAGGGAGTCAATGGCGGCATACATATCTGCATTATGGGAAGTGGCAAACACTTCACCGCCGGAAAGGTGAACTTTGGCTTCAGCTTTCTGTTGCATTTTTTCTACATTCAACACAACGTGCACATTATTGATCTGATCGAAATGGCGTTCAAGCTTTGAGAACTTTTCTTGAACATAAGTTCTCAATGAATCAGTGATCTCTACATGGTGTCCAGTCAAATTAATTTGCATATAGGTCCTCCAGTGTTCAATTAACGGATCATAAACTCTTACGTTGGTTTGACGGTGGTATAAGCATTGCCTCACGATACTTGGCAATGGTTCGTCTAGCCACTTTTATTCCTTGTTCAGCCAATAGCTGTGCCATCTTGCTATCGCTTAGTGGTTTCTTCTGGTTCTCTGCTGCCACTAATTTTTTGATGAATGCGCGAATAGCTGTCGAAGAGCACTCGCCGCCATCATCTGTGCCAACATGACTCGAAAAGAAGTATTTTAGTTCAAAAATGCCACGTGGGGTGTGCATATACTTCTGTGTGGTAACTCGTGATATGGTCGATTCATGCATTTCTACCGCTTCAGCAATATCGTTGAGGACCATTGGCTTCATGGCTTCTTCACCAAACTCGAAGAATCCTTGTTGGAAGTCAACGATGCAGTTAGCCACCTTTAGCAAGGTATCATTGCGACTCTCAAGGCTTTTTAAGAACCATTTCGCTTCTTGGAGGTGACCTCGAATAAATTGGCTATCGGCTTGGTTTTTAGTGCTACGAGCCATAGATGCGTAGTGCTGATTGACATTGATTTTTGGCATGTAATCAGGGTTGAGTTCAACCACCCAGCGGCCTTTTTGTTTAGTGACCGTAACATCCGGAATCACATACTCATCACGGTTAGGCGCAACGGTTAACCCAGGTCTAGGGTTCAGTGATTGAATCAATGCAATGGCTTCACGTAAATCATCTTCTTTGAGCTTGGTTTTACGCATCAGCAAGCGGAAGTCTCGCCCAGCAATTAAATCTAAATGCTCTTTGATGAGTAGCTTAGCATTGCCAATATGCGGGGTACTCTCGCTAAATTGTGCCAACTGAATTGACAAGCACTCGCTTAAATCTCGGGCGGCCACGCCAATTGGGTCGAAGTGTTGAATGCGTTTGAGCACAGCTTCAACTTCATCCAGTTCTATTTCCGGATCGCCCATGGCATCGAGAATATCTTCGCAGGTTTGAGTTAAATAGCCGCGCTCGTCAATGGCGTCAATAATGGCCGTGGCGATGGCATTGTCATTGTCTGAAAAAGGCGTGAGGTTTTTTTGCCACTCTAAATGTTCATACAAGCCTTCGCTGGTTTCACCTTGGAAGGGCATATCATCATCACGCATTGCGCCAGAACTGGCGTTGGGGGCTGCGGTATATACCTCATCCCACGTGGTATCAACGGGCAGTTCATCTGGCATTGATTCTTGGGTGAGGGCCTCAGATGTTTCTACTGATGAGCTATCTTGATTGCTGGCGCTGTCAGTGGTTGCGCTGTAGTCGTCAGTATCGCTATTTTTATCATCTTGGCTGCTATCGCTGGCGTCGGTTTGCTCTTCGTCCAATTCTAATAGCGGGTTGGACTCTAATGCTTGTTGGATCTCTTGCTGCAATTCCAGTGACGACAGCTGCAGGAGGCGGATGGCCTGTTGCAGCTGAGGAGTCATGGTGAGCTGTTGACCCATTTTGAGCTGGAGTGACGCTTTCATCTTACTGCTATTCCCTTCTTTGTAATTATAAAATGAGAAAGCTTGCTTGTTTTTTATGGGGTTTCTCTAATCCCCAAAATTTATTCAGGTGATGACACTGTCAACAGTCATCACCCTCACTATGGTTTAACTATAGCTTGAATTGTTCACCTAAGTACACCGCACGGACTTGTTGATTGTCCAAGATTTCAGCGGGTGTGCCTTCAGCGATAAGATTGCCATGACTCACAATATAGGCTCGCTCACAAACATCGAGTGTTTCGCGTACATTGTGGTCAGTAATTAACACACCAAGGCCGCGGTTTTTCAGTTGCTCAATGATCTTTTTGATGTCGATAACCGAGATAGGATCGACTCCCGCAAACGGTTCATCTAATAAGATAAACTTAGGGTTTGCCGCAAGTGCCCGAGCAATCTCAACTCGACGTCTTTCACCGCCCGATAGTGCCATACCTTGGCTATCGCGAATGTGAGTAATGTGGAACTCTTCCAATAAATGTTCTAACTGTTCTTCTCGCTGTGCGGTATTGAGCTCTTTACGGGTTTGCAGCACGGCCATGATGTTATCTCTAACCGATAACTTGCGGAAAATACTGGCTTCTTGTGGCAGGTAACCAATACCTTTGCGCGCACGCAGGTGCATAGGATCTAAAGTTAAATCGTCTTCATCAATAAAGATACGACCTTTATCACTCTGAACTAAGCCAACAACCATGTAGAAAGTGGTCGTTTTACCCGCACCATTTGGGCCCAGTAAGCCAACGATCTGCCCGGTTTTAACGGTTAAACTCACATCTTGAACCACAGCGCGGCTTTTGTAGCTTTTGGCTAAATTGACCGCTTTGAGCGTTTTATCGGTCATTGTTGCTCCTGAGGTTTATTTTCAGGTTCATCAAGCTCTTGGTAGTTCTCAGGTTGAATGATTGTAATGACACGGTCATTGCCGGTACTCTCTGCAATTAACTGTTGTTGTTCAATGTTGTAACGTATTTGGTTACCGGTCACTTGGCTACCATCTTGCTCAAGTGTGGCATTGCCAATTAGGGTTAAGGTGCGGGTGGCAAGTTCATAGCGAATTTCACTGGCGCTGGCTTTTGCTGGACGACCATCTTCCATTATTTGTGAATACGTTGCCGGGGTACCGGTAGCAACCAAAATTTTGCCATTACTTTCATCTTTGGTAAACGCGCGTAGCTCATCTGCATTAATCTTGATTGAGCCTTGGGTAACCTCAACTGGGCCATTGAAGATTATTTGATTATTTTTAATATCTGCTTCTTGGCTCGCGGCGGCAATTTTGACTTCTTGCAGCAAATCGTTTTCAACCGCACCAATCTGCAAGCTAAGGACTGACAAACAAGCAGCAGCAATAAGTTTATTTAGTTTCATAAGTACCTTTTACCTGACTCGTCAGTTTTACGGTTTGCTTGTTCAGATCGCCAAACAAGCCTTCACCCGTGATGATGAAGTCGTTTCCCGTGATATTGATTGTCCTATCTGACGTCATAATCATGGTGTTTAAATCGAGTTCTAGGTATGTTGTTTCAATTGTTTGTATCGGCTCTTCAGGGCTGATGGCGTCAATGATAACATCTTTTTCTAATGTAACATGACCGCTGTTTTTATCTAATGTGCCAGTTGATGAACGCAGTCGCCATTGGGCTTTGCCTTCATCCGGGTAGAGTAGGTAGACCGGCTCAGTAAAGTAGGTCATATTGGCTTCTTCAAAGTGTTCCATATGACGAGCTGATACCCGGCTATTAATTTCACCTTGCTCATTGAACTCAATGCTTTTGAGATCGTTGATGACATAATCAGGATGTTCACTACCATCTTGAAGTTGCACATTATTGCTGCGCTTAGATTGCACTTGCCAATAGAGGATTAGCGCAGTGCCAAAAAACACGATAATAGCAATGGTGACTCTGTTCATATACTCATACCGTGGGCGGTATCGAACTTATCTTGGCTTAACAGCAACAAATCGGTAAGTTCTCGCAGTGCACCATGCCCGCCACGAATATGGGTGACCATATCGGCGCGTGCTTTTACATAAGGGTGGCCATCGGCAACACACACTGACAGACCCACTTGCTGCATGACGGGTAAATCCACCATATCATCACCGATATAAGCCACTTGCTCAGGTGTGACCTTATAGAGTGTTAATAATTCTTGGTAGGGTACCATTTTGTTGTCGATACCCTGGTATATGTGAGTAATACCGAGCGCCGTCATTCTATCTTCGACAATTTTTGATTTACGACCGGTAATAATCGCGACCGGAATATCACTACTTAGTAATGAACGTACGCCGTAACCATCGCGGGTATGAAAACTCTTAATCTCATCACCTGAATTACTCATGTACACCAGGCCATCAGAAAATACCCCATCAACGTCACAAATAAGCAACTTGATGTGCTGCGCTTTTTGCCAAACATGCTCGCTAATAGGGCCGTAAAATCCTTGATGAGACATGTTAAATTACTCCTGCTTTAACCATATCGAGCATATTCAATGCACCGATAGGTTGTTGCTCTTGATTGATGACGATTAGACCATTGATATCTTTTTCATCCATCACTTTTAATGCTTCGGCAGCGAGGATGTTGTCGCTAACAGTGACACAGCCTTTGCTCATCACATCTTCAATTGAGGTATCACGTAGGTTGACTTGAGCGTCAATCACTCGGCGTAGATCACCATCGGTAAATATGCCGACCAGCAGGCCCTGCTTATCAACTACCGCGGTCATACCTAAGCCTTTTTTGGTGATTTCATATAAGGCATCAGTGACTGAAATATGCTGCTGAACGCAAGGCAGCTCATTGCCTTGGTGCATCACATCGCTTACTTTCAGCAATAGCTTACGGCCTAGGCTTCCACCTGGGTGTGATAGGGCAAAATCGTCTTTAGTGAAACCGCGCGCTTGCAAGAGTGCCACCGCTAAGGCATCGCCCATCACCAAGGTTGCCGTGGTACTTGAAGTGGGCGCGAGTCCTAATGGACAGGCCTCTTCAGGTACTTCTATGCACAAATGGACTACAGCATGTTTAGCCATTGTTGAGTTAGGTTTGCCGGTTACCGCAATAACAGGCAATCCCATGCGTTTGATAACCGGCATTAGGGTAAGGATCTCGCCGGCTTCACCAGAGTTTGAGATGGCTAAAATGACGTCATTTTCACTCAATACGCCAAGATCGCCATGGCTTGCTTCCCCTGGATGGACGAAAAATGCGGGGGTGCCGGTACTGGCTAATGTGGCGGATATTTTATTGCCGATATGGCCAGATTTGCCCATGCCCATAACAATCACTTTACCGGTACATGCCATAATTAATTGGCATGCACTGGCAAACTCTTCGGAGTCGACATATTGGTATAAATTATCGAGTGCACTGCGCTCTATATCGATAACGTTGCGACCCCATTGTCGGAGTTGATTTGCCTCTACCATAAAATTCTCTTTAGTTAATGCCGTATACGGTTAGTGAAAGAATGCACTTTTACTAGGATAGAAAAATAACCGCTTGATACGCAATAAAAGTTAATAGTAATACACCACCGTGCCAGCGCTTTAATTGACGTTGCTTACCTGTGAGCAAGATCAACACTGCTAATGCAGTACTGGTGGCCATGACCATATAAAAGTCACGTGAACTAGCTGCCGCATCGACTGCACCCGGCGCAATAAGTCCGGGTAATGCTAACACAGCAAGAATATTAAACAGGTTTGATCCAACAATATTACCGATTGCAAGATCATCTTCTTTCTTCAAAACACCGGCAACACAGGCAGCAAGCTCAGGTAAGCTGGTGCCCACTGCAATAATGGTCAGTCCAATAACTAAGTCTGAAAGTTGATAGGCTTTCGCGATTCCAACGGCGCCTTGTACCATCCAATCAGCTGATAGCGGTAATAATACCATACCCGCCGCGACCCAAAATATGGCTCTTAACGTCGGCACATCTTTGGGGATTTCATTGTCAGCTTCATCAGCGAGGGCATCTTTTTGTTTATTCGTTACTGCATGCCAAATCAAATAGCCCATTAACATGAAAAACAGCACCAGTAGCAGTACGCCTTCGGTGCGGGTCAATTGACCATCATGGAGGAAATATCCTGCAATCGCGGTGGCCACTAACATCATTGGTATTTCACGCTTGAGGGTTTGTGAGCTAACCGAGATTGCGCCAAGTAGCGCAGTGATACCTAAGATCAGTGTAATGTTAGCAACGTTTGAGCCAAGTACATTACCAATAGCCGTATCTGTCATGCCTTCCATTGATGCGGTGGCGGCAACAAACATCTCTGGGGCTGAGCTGCCCATTGCGACAATTGTTAGACCAATGAGCATAGGAGGCAGGCCGAGATTGCGTGCAAATGCTGCGGCACCGTAGACAAACTTGTCTGCGCTCCAAACTAAGGCTCCAAGCCCCGCAATAAGCATGAAAATATTAAATAACATTTAAGTCCATTCTATTTGACAAATATGAGGCGCATTTTCGCTGGAAATGAGAGAAAATGAAAGTATTGGCGTAAGATAGTCTGGATTCAGTTGTGCACAATGCATCAATTCCGTACAATTCGCCTCTTTCCTCTTTAGCAACCATCAACCAGTTCACGGCAATGGATCTGACTATGACAACTTCATCACAGGCGCTGATAACAGTACAAAACCTGGCATTTAGTCGCGGTAATCATGTGATTTATGATGACGTCAGTTTATCTATCCCCAAAGGTCAAGTCACCGCGATTATGGGGCCTAGTGGTATAGGTAAAACCACGCTGCTTAAATTAATTGGTGGTCAGCTAACCCCTGATGCTGGGCAGATACATTTTGATGGGGTTGATGTGCATCAATGTAGCCGCAGTGACTTATTTAAACTGCGTAAACGCATGAGCATGCTATTTCAAAGTGGTGCATTGTTTACTGATATGAATGTGTTTGACAATGTCGCATTTGCCCTTCGAGAACATTCAGGCCTACCCGAACAGATCATTCGCACTATTGTGCTGATGAAACTCGAAGCCGTCGGGTTGCGTGGTGCGGCGCAAATGATGCCCAATGAGCTATCTGGCGGCATGCAGCGGCGAGCCGCTTTAGCAAGGGCAATCGCGCTTGAGCCGGAATTAGTGCTGTATGATGAGCCTTTTGCAGGACAAGACCCCATCTCTATGGGCGTGTTGGTTAAGTTGATTCGTGAACTCAGCGACGCGTTGAATCTGACCTCGGTGGTGGTATCTCACGATGTACAAGAAGTGTTAAGTATTGCCGACTATGTCTATGTGCTGGCTGATAAGCGGGTGGTTGCCCATGGCACCCCTCAAGCGCTCAGGCTTGCCGATAATCCGCAGCTGCAACAATTTATTAGTGGTGCACCAGATGGACCTGTTCCATTTCACTTTCCCGCTCAAGATTACCGTAAGGAGATGTTAGGTGAGCTTGATTGATCATATTGCCAACCTTGGTCGTAATGCCATCGCGCTAGTAGCCGGTTTTGGCCGTGCTGGATTGATGTTGTGGGGAGCCATTGCACGGGTTCCCAATTTAGCGAAGGGCACTCCACTATTGATCCGGCAACTGTACGTTGTTGGCGTCCAGTCGATGGTGATAATTCTGGTGTCAGGGTTGTTTATCGGCATGGTGCTAGCGCTTCAGGGCTATAATATTCTAGTGGGTTTTGGTACCGAAGACAGTTTAGGTCCTATGGTTGCTCTGAGTTTACTGCGCGAACTCGGGCCGGTAGTCACTGCACTGTTGTTTGCTGGTCGCGCTGGCTCGGCATTGACCGCAGAAATCGGTTTGATGAAGAGTACTGAACAGCTATCTAGCTTGGAGATGATGGCTGTCGATCCCCTGAGGCAGATTATTGCACCACGCTTTTGGGCTGGCGTGATCAGCTTGCCGTTGCTGGCACTGATGTTTACCGCAGTGGGCATATACGGTGGCCACCTTGTAGGGGTGGAGTGGAAAGGCATTGATAGTGGCAGTTTTTGGTCAATTTTGCAGTCCTCGGTGGAATGGCGACAAGATATAGTTAACTGTTTAATTAAAAGTACCGTGTTTGCTGTGGTTGTTACTTGGATTGCGCTATATCGCGGTTATCAGGTGATTCCGAATCCTGAGGGAATTAGTAAAGCAACAACGCAAACTGTGGTGCAATCAAGTTTGGCGGTGCTAGCACTGGATTTTCTACTGACAGCGATGATGTTTGGTAGTTAATTAATTATTGTTTAGGGAAGAAGCGAGATAGCCAATTTAATGGTATCTATAACCAAGTAGAGTGGTAGGTTGAACATGGTAACACGCAAGATTGAAATTTTAGTGGGCTTGTTTTTACTGTCTGGGTTAGCGGCCTTTTTGGTGTTGGTTTTTAATGTGGCCAACGTTGATGTTAAAACTGGGCAAAGCCAATATACCTTGTATGCCAAGTTCAGTAATATTGGCGGTTTGAAAGTACGATCGCCTGTCAAAGTTGGCGGTG
This sequence comes from Shewanella waksmanii ATCC BAA-643, assembly GCF_000518805.1. Lineage (GTDB taxonomy): Bacteria > Pseudomonadota > Gammaproteobacteria > Enterobacterales > Shewanellaceae > Shewanella > Shewanella waksmanii. Next base: position 75,542 of record NZ_KI912497.1, on the reverse strand, counting down.
TCGTAGTGGGGCGGGTAAAAGCCATTACCCTTGATGAGCAAAGCTTGTTACCTGTGGTTGAAATGACCATCGACACTCAATACAACCAATTTCCTGAAACGAGCAGTCTCTCTATTTTAACTTCTGGGTTGCTCGGCGAGCAGTTCCTAGGACTGACCCCAGGTTTTTATGATGAAGATATAGCCATGCTGGTTGATGGTGACAGAATTGATGACACTCACTCCGCATTAGTGCTAGAAGATTTGATCGGACAGTTTTTGTATAGCGTAAAGTCAAAGGATGACTAATTTTAAAGGATGGGAATATGAGTAGTATAATGAAAATGTTGATGTTTACTTGGTTAGCTATTGTCAGTGTTAACGCCCTAGCTGACACTGAGATAGAACGCTCAAACCCCTACGCTATGGTTGAGCAAGTGGCCAATAAGACTTTTGCTCGTTTTCATCAGGATTTTGACACAATTCAGGCCGATCCTGACCATCTTAAGTTGATAGTATCTGAAGAGTTGATGCCATACATCGATTATAAGTATGCGTCCTACAAGGTTATGGGGTCGCACTTACGATCGACAACACCGGAGCAACGCAAGCAGTTTGTGAATGCGTTTAAAGCTTATTTGGTGGCGACTTATGCTCAGGCATTTACTGAATACACTAATCAGCAGGTCAAGTTTGAACCTGCTCGCGCGTTTGATGGCGAGAAAATGATTGATGTTCATGTACAAATAGTTGAGCCGAATCGACCACCCATTAAAGTGCAGTTCCGCGTTCGTCGACTTAAAGATGATACTTGGAAGGCATTCGATTTAGTCGCTGAAGGTGTCAGTTTGTTGTCGTCGAAAAGTAAGGAAATCAGTAATCTCATTCGCCAAAATGGTATTGATAATGTGATTGGCGACTTGCGTGCGCGTACCGATGACCATGTTGTTTTGGAAGCCGAAGGTAATTAACCGATGGCACAATTCCGTAATGATGATGGTTATTGTTACCTGACGGGGCGACTGGCACACAGTGACGTGATAACCTTATGGCCATCACGCGAGCAGCTTATTAGTGCTGACACACAATGTATTGATTGTAGCGGTTTAGATTATATCGATAGCGCTGGTGTCGCGATGTTGGCACAACTGGTTGTCAAACACCAATGTGCTCAGCTGACATTTAAAATGTTGCCGCTGCAAACTCAAAAATTAATAGATTTATATGACTTACAAGCCTTCTTCCCTGAAGAAGCTCAATAAAGGTTTCCCCCATGGAATGTAAAGAGATAGAAAAACTACTGACCGATGCGTTAGCGTTAGAGCAAGTGACTGTGACCCAAGATGGGACACATTATAAAATTGTTGCTGTTGGTGAGTGCTTCGATGGAATGAACCGAGTAAAACAGCAGCAGACGATTTATGGCCCAATTATGGATCATGTCACTAGTGGTGAGTTACACGCTATCACGATTAAGGCGTTTACGCCTGAACAGTGGCAGCGTGAAAAAATCTTCAACATGTAAGGTTGGAGAGAGATTTTGGATAAATTAACAATACAAGCGAGTGAGCCGCTAGCGGGCGAAGTGGTCATTTCTGGTGCCAAAAATGCCGCCTTACCCATTCTGATGGCGGGGGTGTTAGCACAAACAGATTTTGTGCTGTCTAACGTACCTAACCTTCGAGATGTAAACACTAGCTGTGAGCTGCTACGTTGCCTTGGTGCACAGGTAGCGCGCTGTGATGAGGGTGACATTACTATCTCAACAGCAACGCTAAACGAGTTTTGTGCACCCTATGACCTCGTTAAAACTATGCGAGCGTCAATATTGATATTAGGACCATTGCTCGCTCGATATGGTACCGCTGACGTATCGCTTCCGGGCGGTTGCGCCATCGGCGCTCGTCCAGTTAACTTGCATTTGCAAGGACTAGAGCAGATGGGGGCGCACATCGAAGTTGATGAGGGCTACATTAAAGCTCGCGTAGATGGACGCTTAAAAGGCGCACATATCTTTATGGATATGATCAGCGTCGGTGCCACTGAAAACCTCTTGATGGCTGCAAGTCTCGCAGACGGTGAGACTGTCATTGAAAATGCAGCCCGTGAACCAGAAGTGATTGATTTGGCAAACTGCCTCATCGCGATGGGGGCTAAGATTGAAGGGGCTGGTACAGACACGATTCGTATTCAAGGTGTTGAATCACTTAATGGTTGTCATTATCGGGTGATGCCCGATCGAATTGAAACCGGCAGTTTCTTAGTTGCAGCAGCCGTGACTCGAGGCAAAATTCGCTGTCTTAATGCGGATCCTAAAACCTTAGAAGCAGTGCTAGCCAAGCTTGAAGATACTGGTGCAAAAATTACCACTGGTGAAGATTGGATTGAGCTGGATATGCAAGGCCAACGTCCGCGTGCAGTTAACATCAAAACTGTGCCTTATCCTGGTTTTCCGACCGATATGCAGGCGCAATTTTGTGTGCTTAACGTACTTGCTGAAGGCACCGCGACCATTACTGAAACCATATTTGAAAACCGTTTCATGCATGTACCAGAGCTGAACCGTATGGGCGCTCACATGGAGCTAGAAGGCAATACTTGTATTATTCAGGGTATTGAGCGTCTTAATGGTGCGCAAGTAATGGCAACGGATCTACGTGCTTCGGCCAGTCTTGTGATTGCCGGGTTAGTTGCCGATGGCAATACTATTGTTGACCGCATTTATCATCTTGATCGCGGCTATGAACACATTGAGCAAAAGTTCAAAGGACTAGGCGGCCAAGTGACACGCATTAAGTGATGTCACAATTGATAGCGTAAAAGCCGTGCATTAATTGCACGGCTTTTTTGTTTTGATGAATATCAAGCTTTTAAAGTGTTGCTGTGAAGCAAAATGATCTTTTGTTGTTTTGATCAACGCCTGCTTGTTGCAAAGCTGATACTTTTGCAGCATGGCGACATTTATCACTTTTAATATCTACCTCTTTTACGGTCTCGTTTTTTTTGCGATTGGCTGCGTGGTGGTATTTCGCAATTTTAAGTACAGCCAGCTGGCGATATCGCCAACACTTTGGGCATTGGCCTTGTTTGGTTTCTCCCATGCATTTCACGAATGGTCAGAGCTTTATGTCATCTTGTTCGGTGATGAGATCGGTCGTCAATATCAATTCGTTGTAGATTGGTTACGCTTAATCAAGTTGTCATTGTCTTTTGCTGGGTTATTGATTTTTGCTTGGCTGCTGTTTGCCATTCAAGGAAAACTCGTTGGTAAGTTAGGCAAAGTAGCCACCTTATTGATAGTACTGTGTTATAGCGTTTGCCTACTGGCATTTGCAATGGGGGGTTATTTAGGCGCGGATACCTTTAGTGAGGTTGCTACTTACACCCGCTACTTGCTTGGTTTTGGCAGTGCCACTCTAGCTGGTATTGGAATCGCTTTATACGGTCGCCAACTTAGTCAAGAAAATCATCAGTATGGCCGCTATTTCGCCGCAACCGGGTTGGGCTTGTTTGTCTATGGCATTCTCGCTGGGCTAGTGCCGACAGAAATTCATGCTTGTGTACCGGTTTTGCGCACATTGGCTGCGGCGTTTGTGCTTGTAACCCTAATTAAGGCTTTAAAGATTTTTGATATTGAAAAAGAGATGGCAACCGAAGCCAAACTCAAGCGGGCAATTGAGGCTGATAAATACAAAGCCATAGGTCATTTAGCCATGGGAGTGGCCCATGAAATCAATAATCCCTTAGCTTCATCAACTTTAGCATTAGACCTGTTACAACGAAAACTGCCTCCGCAACAGGCGGCGTTGCAAGAGTATATCGATCGGACCCGTATGGGAATTGAGCGAGCTTCAATCATCAGTAAAGAACTGCTTGCCTATGCGCGTAATGACAGTGCTAACCATAACCAAGTGTACTTATCTGATGTGGTCGCCAGCGCGCAACAGTTACTTAGCCATAAAATTAGCCGCTATCGCGTCGTGGCCAATTGTGATCCTCTATTAAGCATGATGGGCCAAAGGGTTAAGTTGGAAGAGATGGTGATTAACTTACTCAATAATGCCATGGACGCCAGTGACTATCAGGGGCTGATCGAATTAAACGTTGGCGCAGGTGACAACCACATATGGCTGGAAGTAAAAGACTGTGGCCATGGGATGGATGAGGCTACCATGCAGCGGGCTACCGAACTGTTCTACTCGACAAAAGCCATCGGCGAAGGCACCGGACTTGGCTTAGCGATTTGCGAGCAGATTGCCGCAGCGCATAACGGCACCATGAGCCTGTTTAGTGCGCAAGGGGTCGGTACTCGCATCTTGATAAACTTTATATTAGAAGGTAAGCACTATGACTCATGTATTGATTACTGAAGACGATCGTTACTTGCGACAAAACATGGTCGATATACTTGAGCTAGAAGGTTATCAAGTGGTCGATGTTGACAGCGCTGAGGCGGCTATTGAGGCATGTGAGCATCAGCAGTTTGATATTGCCCTGATGGATCTGGTGATGTCGGGGATGACCGGCGTTGAAGCGATTTCTAATTTACGTCAACTTAATCCATTTATGGCAGTGATTATTGTCACCGCTTATGCGACCGTGGATACGGCCGTTGATGCGATGAAAAAGGGGGCTGACAGTGTGATCACTAAGCCTTTTAACAGCAGTGAGCTTATTGTCACCCTAAAGCGCAGTATTCAAGAAAAGCAATTACTGCAGGCTAGCTCAGACATTGACCCTGACAGTGTCTACTCGGCACTGGCTAATGGTCTACGCCGTGAAACCTTAAAACAACTGGCAGCCCATAAGCAGCTTAAGTTTATGGATCTGTGTCGTTTGGTTGGGGTTGACGATCACACCAAGTTTAATTTTCACTTACGCCAACTTAAGAAAGCAGGCTTGGTCATGCAAAATGAGAACAAGATCTATATTTTGACAAATACAGGTCAATTTGTTCTACAAAATCATAACTTGAATTAGTTTTTAAGTTTAATTATTTCAATGGCTTATTTATTTATGATAACTAAAGTTCACAACGGGGTTAAGCTTGTGAATTCTGGTTATCTATCCCTTTAGAGGCATAGTGTAAATACTAAGTTCATGTCCAAAGAGACATATCAATCACTCTCCCTGCAAATGTTGGTGATTGAGATAGCCCATTTGAGGATGAACTTATGAACGCACAAATTCCATGTAAAAAATTACTTCTCGCCAGTATGGTAACCATGCTTGTCGCGTGTGGCAGTGATAATGACGACACGACCACACCACCAACGCCACCAGAAAACACGCCACCTGTCGCTAATCCAACCGATGCCGAGGTTAAACTTGTCAGCTCAATTCTGATTGATGCTTTAGCCAATGATACCGATGCCGACGGTGATACATTAACCCTCACGGCTGTGGAAATGACCTCAGGTAGCGGCAGTGCCAGTATTGAAGATAATCAGGTTCGTTTTGAACCTGAAACGATAGGCACTAGCACAATGACTTACACTATTTCAGATGGGAACGGCGGCGAAGCCAGCGCGTTGATCACTGTTGTGGTGTTAAGCAATGAACTCGCCTATGTTGGCACTCAGACCTGTTTGGGCTGCCATAGCGATAAAGATTCATTCCTAAAAACTGGCCACAATTTCAAGATTCAAAAAATCAACAATGGTGAGCAACCAAGCTTCCCTTATACCCCAGAAACCACCATCACTGGGGCGATAGATCTATTACAGTTTGCTGGACCTGATGGCGATGGCGCCACCAACAACACCTTGGGAGCACCAACGAGTTATGATGATGTGACCTATGTGGTGGGTGGCTACCATTGGAAAATGCGCTGGCTCGATGCCGATGGCTACATCGTGACGGGCAATAATGTGCAGTACAACATTCGCAACAGTGACGGTACATTGAATGTGCCAGACAACCACTTGGATGATCCTGATGTGATGGGAGATTACAAGGCGGGAGATTTTGATTACCAATACAAGTGTGGCAATTGTCATACAACAGGTTGGAAGCGCACTACAACAGAAGAGGGTGATGAACGTAACCTTGAGCGCCAAGACGATTTGCCCGGTATGGGAGGCACATTTGCTGCCGGTGGAGTTCAGTGTGAGGCCTGTCATGGTGCTGGTAGTGAGCATGCTAGCGCACCGTCAGCATCTAATATTGTCAAAATAGCCTCAGCGCGCACCACCGCGGAATTCCTAGCCGATGATATGGCCTATGGTAAAGCGGTTACCTGTGCGGAATGTCATACCCGTGATGGTGAGAAAGACTACCCGAGCTATATCAGCCCATACAATGTTGCGTTCCCAGACGGTAGCCAAGTGGGTGGTCGTATCATTTCCAGTGGTGGTTTATCTAAGCACCATCAAACCGGTGATGAGATGTTAGGTGTTGTGCCTGAAGATCATGGTGACTATAAAGCAGGTGATGAGATAGGTCCGAAACAGGATATGGCTTGTACCACTTGCCATGACTCTCACAAGTCCACCAAAAACATGGATAGTAGCGATGGTTTGCATACGGGTGCAGTCAAAGATTGTACAACTTGTCATGACCCCGAATTCACCGCTCCAGTTCACGGTATGGTTGCGGCATGTACTGATTGTCATATGCCAAAACTCGCCAAGAGTGCGGTAACCACTGGACCGCAAATGGGTGGCGCTGATGTGGTATTTGGTGATGTGAAATCTCACCTATTTACTATCGACTTGTCGGCGGATGCTAAACAGTTCACCGCTGATGGTAAATTCCAAATGCCATGGTCTACCGCTGAGTTCTCCTGTGGAACTTGCCATGCCGACTATGCTGAGCGAGCAGCTGCTATGCCAGTGATTCATAAGTAGGCGCTAGCCTTCACTCCTAAACACTCCCGCCAAAGCCATGTTGTTTCATCATTCAACATGGCTTTTTTTACGGCTGTAGCTTGTAACCCTAGCCGCTTATGCACTTCGGCAACCGTTAAATCAATCGCTCGTTAATGGTCTTAGCCACTTTCTTAGTCTTGCACACAGAGTCCATGTCGATGATTGATAAAGTGAAGCCAAGTTTAATCTGGTAGAGGTGAAGGGCTAGTGCCTGTTTGCTACCTTTAAATAGACTAAGTCAAATAGACAAAGCAAGCACAGGGAGGAATATCACTGCAGCGAGTACTAATATTATTGTCGCTGCTTTTTGCTGCACTGGGGTGCTATATCAGCCTAGGAGCAGCACTCTTTATTTTGATAGGCGTGTTACTTGAGCTGGCATTTTGGTTGGGTTTATTCGGTGGTGCTAGCGGCCAAGCTAAACATTGAAGCTAGCTTCTCGATTGGCTGGCCGCCGTTACTCTAGCTATTATTGCTCGCCGCGGTTTTCACCAATGGTTACCGGTACATCGTAGTAGGTTCCGCCGCGAATAACCGTAATGGTGACTTGTGTTCCAGGTGCAGTTTCAGCAATTCTATCCATTAACATCTCTACGCCAGGCACTGCCTCACCTTCATATTTGGTAATTACATCCCTAGGGCGTAATTGGGCTTTATCAGCTGGGCCGTTAGGGTCTATCTGGGTGACGATTACCCCAGTTAAATCAGGTAAATTGAGGATTTGAGCCATCACTGGGCCCACAGGTTCACCGCCAATGCCAAGGGCACCACGAATAACTCGACCATCTTTGATCAGTTTTCCCATAATGCTATGGGCCAGTTTGATAGGAATAGCAAAACTAATACCGTGTCCGCCGCCTTCACCGCCAACCTGAAACGCTGCCGTGTTGATGCCGATAAGCTGACCCGTGGTATCAATCAGCGCGCCGCCTGAGTTACCTGCGTTAATCGCAGCATCGGTTTGTAAGAAATCTAAGAATCCAGAACTTAGTCCATTGCGACCGGTGGCACTAATAATTCCTTGGGTAATGGTTTGGCCTAGGTTATAGGGGTTACCAATGGCCAGGACTACATCACCCACTCTTGCTGGTACTGCCAAGTTGATGGGCACGATAGGCAGGCTATCGCCTTCAATTTTCAATACGGTTAAATCAGTAATTGAGTCGGAGCCGACCACTTCAGAAGTGAATTTGCGGCCATCTTGCAGAGCAACGACAATCTCGTCTGCACGTTTGATCACATGGTAGTTGGTGAGGATATAACCCTCTTTGCTCATGATCACGCCTGAACCAAGGCCTTGTAATGCACCAGAGTTTAATGGCCTAGATTGATTAACGCTAAGACTGTAAATGTTGACTACCGCAGGTGCTGCGCGGCGCACCGCTTGAGCGAATGACAGTTCATTGCCTTGGTTTGATTGGCGTTCAAACAATGATGTGCTGCCATTATTGCCAGTTAACAACGGCGTCGCCACAAGAAATACTGTCGCCATTATTAAGCCAAAGATTATGGCTTTGCCAATATATAGTAGAGCGCCTTTGAAGTTCATGTCAGCAGAATATCGCGAAAAATTGTTATAAGGTTATCATGATTACACCAGAGGGACTATTGGGTTAACCATAATGTTGCCAGCTTGCTTATTTTGCATTGATAAATGCGTTGGCTGACGGAACTGTTTGAGTAAAAGTCGAAGTGCAGTTTAATCAGGTTGCTGACCAACAGCTATACTGGTCAGCAACCTGATTTACTTTTGTGGTAATGGCGTTAACGTAGCACTAGATATAAATTACTATTTCCACGGCGCAGTTTCAGTGCGACAGCACCTTGCTGTTCTTTGAGCTCTGCGCGTAATGATTTTAGATCGTCTATTTTGGTGCGGTTGACACCCACGATAATATCGCCACTTTGTAAGCCACTTGCCGCAGCAGGGGAGCCTTGGGCAACCTCGCTAATTTCGACCCCTTTACTGTTGTTTTCCAGCGTAGCGCCGGCTAGCATTGGATGAATATCTGCAGCACCAGCGGCACTTTCTGAGCTTTGGCTTGCTTCGCCTAATGTGGCAGAGACTGTTTCTTTATCACCATCACGGATGAGGCCCAGTTCAACCTTAGCGCCAGCCCCCATTGTGGCAATTTTTGCACGCAACTCTTGGAAGCTCTTAATTGAACGGCCATTGACGCTAACGATGATATCGCCAGATTTAATACCTGCATCATCAGCTGCGCTGTCAGGCATCACTTCATTGACAAAGCCACCATGTTGAGTGTCGATGCCAAAGCCTTCCGCAAGCTCTGCGGTGAGATCTTGACCTGTGACACCCAATACGCCGCGGCGTACCTCACCATGTTCGATTATCTGCTCCACTAGGTTGTTAACCATGTTGGCAGGAATGGCAAAACCAATACCGACGTTGCCACCGTTGGGCGCCACGATAGCGGTGTTGATACCGATTAAATCGCCATTGAGATTCACTAATGCGCCGCCTGAGTTACCGCTATTAATCGCCGCGTCAGTTTGGATAAAGTTCTCTAGCATCTCAATGCCTAACCCACTGCGTCCCATGGCGCTGACAATACCCGAGGTGACGGTTTGGCCTAAACCAAATGGGTTACCAATTGCTACAGCAAAGTCACCAACACGCAGCTCGTCTGAGTCTGCGCGTTTAACGGCTACTAGGTTATTAGCTTTGATTTGCAATAGCGCAATGTCTGATTCGGCGTCAGCGCCAATCAGTTTCGCTTCTACTTCACGGCCGTCATGTAAGCCAATCTTAATCTCATCGGCACCTTCAATCACGTGGTTATTGGTGACAATGTAGCCTTCATCAGCGTCGATGATCACCCCTGAGCCTAAACCTCTAAAAGGGCGCTCTTGTACTTGTTCTTGCGGAGCGTTAGGGCCAAAGAAATAGCGAAACGCGTCAGGTACGCGCTGCTTAGATACATGGGTGCCTGACACCGCCACCGCTACAACGGCCGGGGTGGTCTTTTCAAGCATAGGAGCTAAGCTCGGTAATTGTTGACCATCGACCGCTAAGGGGATTGCGGCATGAGAAACTGCAGGCATTAAGGTAAGTGAAGCGCTTAATACCGCAGCTGAAAGTAATGATAATTTTGTTTTCATTTATTCATGACTCCAAAGTTCGGGTAATGGACTTACAGATAAATGTAGATATAAGGCATTATTACCTCAATTCAAGCCATTTAAATTGTGTCTTACCCGAGTGGACTACTGAATAAATAGTAAAGTTCATCTTTATTAACAAAGGTTAATTGTTTGCTGCATTATTCGTAACAAGTTTTGTCAATTCGCTGTCTTTTGGCGCGGCACTCGCGGCTGGTGTTTGACTAAGTGTCGGCAGTTTTTTGTTACTGCTGTTGGGACAAAGGGTGGAGGCTGAGTCATTCCACTGTTGATTAAACTTGTTTAATTGCTCTGTCAGCGCAATCAGCTGCGCATGTTGTTCATCGAAATGATCATGCACTTCTTGCTTATGCTGACTAAGTTCTAGACGCGTTTGTTCGAGCTGTTTGCTATTGGCCTGCGCTTCGCCTTTGCGAGCAAATACGGTTCTTGCGACATAGCCTAAGGCTAAGCCTAAAATAAACGCAGCGACTACTAGTGCCCATTCCATATTCAAATCCTCTTAAATAACACCATGAGATAAAGCGACAGACAATAATACATTGCGTGTGCAAGCCATGATACTATTTAGGTCGTTTTAAGGATAAAAAGAGATAGTTAACCGTGTCGCAGCTCACCCCTTGGCAACATTACCAGCAAGACTTGCTAAAAGATTCATTTTCCCATGACGACGCCCAAGAGCGTGCAGTGCAAAGTTTACAGCGAGTGTATGACGAACTCATCGCTAGTCAAGCTCCCACTACTGGTATTGGTAAATGGTTGCCATTTTTAGGTAGCAAATCTAAAGCGGTACAGGGGCTTTATTTATGGGGCGGGGTAGGGCGCGGTAAAACCTACTTAATGGACACTTTCTTTGATGCTTTGCCAACAGAACGTAAATTGCGCGCGCACTTTCATCGTTTTATGCATCAACTGCATGCGGATTTAGATGATCTTAAGGGACAGCGAGATCCACTACTTATTGTTGCTAAACGTATGGCAGAGCAATATCAGGTTATCTGTTTCGACGAATTCTTCGTATCAGACATTACCGATGCCATGTTATTAGGTACTTTATTTGAAGCTTTATTTGGTCACGGTGTTGCCTTGGTTGCGACGTCTAACATCATTCCCGATGAGCTGTATCGTAACGGGTTACAGCGAGCGCGGTTTTTGCCGGCAATCGCATTAATAAACCAGCACTGTGAAGTGCTCAACGTCGATTCTGGCATTGATTACCGATTACGCACATTAGAGCAAGCCGAAATATACCACTTCCCTTTAGATGCTAAAGCAGATGAGAACCTGCTCGATTATTTCGATAAGCTAGCGCCGGAATCTGAGGTGGTCACCGCCCCTATAGCAGTTGATGGCCGCGACATTGCAATTCGTAAACAGGCACAAGGGGTGTTGCTAATCGATTTTCGAGCGCTCTGTGACGGCCCACGTAGTCAGCGTGACTATATGGAGTTGGCCTGTGAATACCACACGGTACTGCTGAGCAATGTTGAGCAGATGGGTGAGCAACTAACGGGTGATGATATCGCAAGGCGATTTTTGGCTATGGTGGATGAGTTTTACGAGCGAAACGTGAAATTAATCATCTCAGCATCCGTTGACCTAGCAGAAATCTATACCGAAGGTTTGTTAACTTTCGAATTTAGACGTTGTCGTTCTCGATTAACTGAAATGCAGTCCCACGAGTATCTTGCCTTAGAACACCTGCCTTAAATGCCTATCTAGCGGTAAAGTGTTTTTATACTTTTCCGCGCTTTGGGGGCAAATCTTTCGGCAATCTAGTTTAATCCAATAAATTAGATAAAAAATTAGATGATTTTTAACTCAGCTTTGTCTATAATTCGCGACCTGCCCTCGTTACTCCGTCAAATAGACGGAAGTTGTAAAGCCTTATTCTTTGCTCGAAGGGGCGTAGAATGGCACTTTTTGTGTTGTTAATTCATTTTGAATGACGGCATGTGAGACAGAATTTTAACATTGGGTTTTTGTAAATGAAGACTACTTTTACTGCTACACCAGAAACCGTTACTCGCGACTGGTATGTTGTTGACGCTGAAGGTAAAACTTTAGGTCGTATCGCTACTGAGATTGCTGCTCGCCTACGTGGTAAGCACAAGCCTGAGTACACTCCTCACGTTGACACTGGTGATTACATCATCGTTATCAATGCTGACAAAGTAACTGTTACCGGTAATAAAGCGAAAGGCAAAGTGTACTACTCGCACTCTGGTTTCATTGGTGGCATTAAGCAAATCACCTTTGAAAAGCTGCAAGATCATAAGCCTGAAATGATCATCGAGAAAGCAGTTAAGGGTATGTTACCTAAAGGTCCTTTAGGACGTGCCATGTTCCGTAAACTTAAAGTTTACGCTGGTACAGAACATAACCACGCTGCACAACAACCTCAAGTTCTTGATATCTAAACAGGATTAAGCAAATGGCTGCAACTCAGTATTACGGCACTGGCCGTCGCAAAACATCTACTGCTCGCGTATTCGCTAAAGTAGGTAGTGGTAACATCGTCGTGAACCAACGTCCACTTGACGAATATTTTGGTCGTGAGACTGCTCGTATGGTTGTTCGTCAACCTCTAGAGCTAGTTGAAATGACAGAAAAGCTAGACATCTATGTAACTGTTAAAGGTGGTGGTATCACTGGCCAAGCAGGTGCAATCCGTCACGGTATTACTCGTGCACTGATGGAACTTGATGAAGCTCTACGTCCATCTCTACGCGCTGCTGGTTTCGTAACCCGTGATGCTCGTAAAGTTGAGCGTAAGAAAGTGGGTCTACGTAAAGCACGTCGTAAGCCACAATTCTCAAAGCGTTAATATTTCGCTTCGGAATTCAAAAACCCAGCTTCGGCTGGGTTTTTTTATGGCTGCAGTTTGGCGCAACTTCATTGCTATTAAACTATCGATGTGTGGCGGCTTTGCTGCTAATACCAATCAGTATAAGGATTTGATCTACTCAGCGCGCTTTTTGCAAACTAATTCAAGGCCGGCTAATTCAAAGTGAGTACTGAAACAATGGTTGCTCCCTTGTGAGGTTATTCAACGCGGAAATAGGCAGCCAAAAACGCGCCAGAATGGTGAGTTTTAGCGGTTATGATGCCGTGTTAACGAGTTTAATCGTAGAGCAACTATGCTCTTCACTCGTTGCAAACCACATGGATGTGGTGAATGTCATTAATGCAGGAGCATTTAAGGACCTTGCCTCAGAACCGCTAAATTCTCACTGAGTGACTAAATGTTTATACTGATTTGTATAGCAGTCAATTCGAAGGCTTGCTCAGAGTAAAAAGCATTTCTGTTGAGCTATAACAGTGTGATATTTTTAAGGCTCAATTCAGATAACCGTGTCGGTTATTGTTCATCAACTGGAACGCACAATTATGTCCTTTGAGTTAATCATGCTTGCCCTAGGTTTAGTGCTAATAATTGAGGGAATTGGTCCACTATTATTTCCTAATCGTTGGCGGGCATATTTGAAAGAAATTTCGAATCAAAATCAGGGGCTTCTGCAAAGGTTAGGCGGCGGGCTGGTCACTGCGGGTGTGGTCATATTGATTATTTTTTCATAAATTACTTGCCTATAACCCCCCAAGATCTGCTAGAATCCCGTTTTAACCACTACCTTGCAGCAAATAATGGGCAAAAACGTCGTAGTTCTCGGCACCCAATGGGGTGACGAAGGAAAGGGTAAGATAGTCGATCTACTTACCGAACAGGCCAAATATGTCGTTCGATACCAAGGTGGCCACAATGCTGGTCATACACTGGTTATCGATGGTGATAAAACCGTTCTTCACTTAATTCCATCAGGGATCCTACGTGATAATGTGAAATGCATTATCGGTAATGGTGTGGTGCTTGCGCCAGACGCTCTGATGAAAGAGATCAACATGCTTAAAGATCGTGGCGTTCCTGTAGAGGATCGTTTACTTATCTCTGAAGCGTGTCCGCTGATCTTACCATTCCATTGTGCACTCGATGTTGCTCGTGAAAAAGCGCGCGGCAATAAAGCGATTGGTACAACGGGTCGTGGTATTGGTCCAGCCTATGAAGACAAAATCTCTCGTCGCGGTCTTCGCGTTGGCGATCTATTCAATGCAGAGCTTTTCGCTGAGAAGCTAAAAGAAGTGATGGCTTACCATAACTTCATGCTAACTGAATATTATGATTGCGAAGCGGTAGACTATGAGCAGACGCTCAGCGATGCGTTAGCGATTGCAGATTACCTGAAGAGTATGTGCACCGATGTGACTGAGCTATTAGATCAGGCACGTAAAGCTGGTGAGCCTATTCTGTTTGAAGGTGCTCAAGGCACATTGCTAGACATTGACCATGGTACTTATCCATTTGTAACCTCATCTAACACTACTGCTGGTGGTGTCGCGACAGGTTCTGGATTTGGCCCACGTCACTTAGACTATGTATTAGGGATCATGAAGGCATACACCACCCGTGTTGGTGCAGGCCCATTCCCAACTGAACTTGCATGTGAAATTGGTGACCATTTAGGTACCAAGGGACACGAGTTTGGTGCCACTACTGGTCGTAAGCGTCGTCCAGGTTGGTTAGATGTTGTAGCGATGAAGCGCGCAGTACAAATCAACAGTATTAGCGGTTTCTGCTTAACTAAGCTTGATGTATTAGATGGCTTAGAAGAAGTGAAAATCTGTGTGGGTTACCAATACCCAGATGGCACTGTAGCAACAGTGACACCGCTAGCAGCTGAAGGCTATGAGCAAGTCACTCCGGTACTTGAAACTATGCCTGGTTGGAGCGAAACAACCTTTGGTGCAACATCAATTGAGCAACTGCCACAAGCAGCAATCAATTACATTAAGCGCATTGAAGAGTTGCTTGATACGCCAGTCGATATTATCTCAACGGGTCCAGATCGAAATGAGACCATGATTCTCGTGAATCCGTTTAGTTAATCGAAAAGGCCGCTTAAGCGGCCTTTTTATTGCGACAAAAATAAACAATAGATGGGCATCTGAGTTAAGATCTCAATCAAGCTGCCGATAAGATCAGTTATACTGCTTTTATAGCAAACGATGTTGCCGGTCGCTGATTGACCGAATTCAGTAGAGAGCTTGATATGTTTCGTTTAATGTTAATTAGCATACTCATTGTATGGATGAGTCCGGCATCGGCTGCTAGCCAAGCAGTGGATATTTATAGCCAAGAGCAATTGGTCGAATTGATCCGCTCGAAGGCATATCTAAGCCGTGTAAAAGGCGATGATTGCCAGTTAGTACAAGATATTGAAGCGCGAGCTGAAGTGCTCAAACAACCTTTATATCAATATCTTTGGGCAGAAATGCTCAACTACGGCATTTGTGTAAAGGCCAATCCACCGCGTGGTATTTCCTTATTACGTGACGCTGCTGAACAAGGTAGCGCCGAAGCCATGGTGCGGATTGCCGAGTATTATCATGATGGCCAGTTTGTCATCCAAGATAAACAACGTGCAGTACAATATACACTGCCAGCAGCTGCAAATGGTGATTTGCCTGCTAGGATGATGCTAGTACGCTTGTTTGGCGAAGGTTATGGTAGCCCCCGAGATTACGAAATGGGTTATCACTGGTTATATAATGATGTGTTTAGTGATGAGGCTACCAAGCAGGAAGCCTTGGATTTATTGAAGGTGCTTGAACAAAAAATGCCCGCTAGTGCAGTGTCTAGGGCAAAACAGGAGCATCTCAGACCTAGATAACGGCCTTAATGATAAGGCCCAAAAATGGATAGTGAATGATAAAAGATCCGCATTTACAGCGTGAACAACAAAAGTACGATAACCCCATTCCCAGCCGTGAGTATATTTTAGAATACTTGCGCTCAGAAAAGTCTCCTCTTAATAGAGAAAAAATTGCCCAGGCGCTCAAGATTGAATCTGAAGAGCAGTTAGAAGCCCTAAGGCGGCGACTACGCGCTATGGAACGTGATGGCGAGTTAGTGTTCACACGAGGTAAAGCTTACGGCTTACCTGAACGTATGGACCTATTAAGCGGCACAGTATTAGGGCATAAAGATGGTTTTGGCTTCCTCAAACTAGATGAGGGGGGGGGCGATGACCTGTTTATCAATAATCGCGATATGCAGCTGTATTTCCATGGCGATAAAGTCCTGGCACAAAAAGCAGGTGTAGACCGTAAAGGTCGCCGCGAAGCGCGTATTGTTAGATTAGTCCAGGCGCGAACCGCAGCCTTGGTTGGACGTTTTTACGTGGACTCGGGGATGTGCTTTGTTATCGCTGATGACAAACGTATTACCCAAGAAATATTAATCCCCAGTGATGATAAAGCCGGTGCACGCCAAGGCGATGTCGTCGTGGTTGAAGTGACTCGCCGCGCCGGGCGTTATGTTAAAGCGGCTGGTAAAGTCACCGAAGTATTAGGAAAGCAGTTAGCGCCAGGGATGGAGATAGAAATTGCGCTGCGCAATTACGACCTGCCCCATACTTGGTCAAGCTTAATTGAGAAGAAACTGCGTAAAATCCCTGATGAAGTCAGTGAGGCCGACACCCAAGGTCGAGTGGATTTACGCCACTTACCGTTGGTCACCATTGATGGGGAAGATGCGCGGGATTTCGATGATGCCGTTTACGCTGAAACTAAAAAAAGTGGTGGCTGGCGTTTATGGGTGGCCATTGCTGATGTAAGCCATTATGTGCGTACCGAATCGGCGCTCGATAAAGAAGCGCGAGCGCGTGGTAACTCGGTGTACTTCCCGTCGCAAGTCATCCCCATGTTGCCGGAAAAACTGTCTAACGGCTTGTGTTCTTTGAACCCACACGTTGATCGTTTATGTATGGTTGCTGAGATGACTATCTCAGCTAAAGGTAAGTTATCAGGCTATAAGTTTTATCCAGCGGTGATGCACTCTCACGCGAGACTGACATACACCCAAGTGGCGGCCATGCTCGAAGGTGGTGAAGTCAGTGATGAACTCACTGAAGTATTCCCGCATTTACAGACTCTTCAGTCGTTGTACCTGACGTTGGACGAGACCCGTGCCGAGCGTGGTGCGATAGCCTTTGAGACTACCGAGACCCAGTTTATCTTTAATGCCGATCGCAAAATTGATCGTATTGAACCACGTACCCGCAACCAAGCGCATAAGATCATTGAAGAGTGCATGATTTTAGCCAATGTGGCGTCGGCCAAGTTTGTCCAGAAGCATAAAGGTGAAGTGTTGTACCGAGTGCATGAGGCACCGTCGGAGCAAAAGTTAACTAACTTTAAAGACTTTCTTAAAGAGCGAGGATTAACGTTAGCGGGCGGGTTAACACCTGAGCCTGCTGATTACCAGGCGTTAATGGAGCAAGTGGTCGATAGGCCTGATGCTGAGCTGATTCAAGTGATGTTGCTGCGTTCAATGCGCCAAGCAACTTATACCCCTGACAATGAAGGCCACTTTGGTCTGGCGTTAGAGCAGTATTCGCACTTTACGTCGCCGATCCGCCGTTACCCAGATTTGATCTTACATCGAGTGATTCGCTATTTGCTCGCTAAAGAGCGGGGTGAGACAACCGATAAGTGGACACCTGATGGCGGCTATCATTACCCTATCGAGGAGTTAGACTTGTTAGGGGAAGAGTGTTCAACCACCGAACGCCGTGCCGATGAAGCGACTCGCGATGTTAGCGACTGGCTTAAATGTGAATTTATGCAAGATCACGTTGGCGATACGTTTGAAGCGGTGATTGCCTCTGTGACTCACTTTGGGATGTTTGTCCGCCTTAACGATCTGTTTATTGATGGACTGGTACATATCTCAAGTCTAGGCAGTGACTACTACCAATATGACAATATGCGTCAACGTTTGGTGGGCGAAGCCTCCGGTCAGATCTATCAGCTGGGCGACCAAGTGACGGTAAAAGTTGCTGGGGTTAATTTAGACGACCGTCAGATTGATTTAATGATGGTTGGTGACGATGGCCGTAAACCTCGTCGTCGCAGTAATAAACCATTAAGTGCGAGAGAACGAGTTAATTTAGAAGGCGCTAAACTGGGTAAGTCAGGTAATAAAGAGGCGGACGCTGGTAGTAAGCGTGGCAAAAGTAAGCCTAAGCCCAAACGCGGCGGTAGTGGTAAACCTGCCGCCAGTAAGACTCGCGGCGCAACCAAAGCCAAACCGGCAACGAAAAAGCGTAAAACTGTTAAAAAACGCAGCGCTAAAAAATAATCAGAGTTAGATAAGAGAAATCAGTTAATGAAAAAACAAGACATCACTTTTGGCATTCATGCTGTTGAAGCGGTATTAAAGAACAGTCCAGAGCGAGTGATTGAAATGTGGGTGCTACAAGGCCGAGATGATCAACGCCTAACCCCGTTACTTACAATGGCTGCAGAGTACGGCGTGTCAGTTCAAAAAGCGTCTCGTAAAGTCCTTGATGACAAAGCGAGTAGTGGTCAGCATCAAGGTATTATTGCCCGTGTGAAGGCTGCTAAGCAGCTTAATGACAATGACCTTCTGGCAATGCTCGATAAAACTGAGCAACCCTTTCTATTGATACTAGATGGTGTCACCGACCCACATAATCTTGGTGCTTGCCTACGTAACGCTGATGCTGCGGGTGTCCATGGGGTGATTGTGCCACGTGATAATTCGGTGGGGTTAACCCCAACAGTTAGCAAAGTGGCTTGTGGTGCCGCCGAAGTGGTGCCGCTTTACCAAGTGACCAACTTAGCGCGCACTATGAAGTCGATACAAGACAAAGGCATCTGGATTGTTGGTGCTGCAGGTGAAGCGGAACATGACTTGTATAAAGCCGATCTAAAAGGTCCACTGGCAATTGCAATGGGCGCGGAAGACAAAGGCTTACGTCGATTGACGCGCGAAGGCTGTGATTCTTTAGCGTCTATTCCAATGTCAGGCAGTGTATCGAGTTTGAACGTGTCAGTTGCTACGGGAATTTGTTTGTTTGAGGCGGTGCGTCAACGTTTGGGCTAAATGACTGATAGTGTGGTTATGACTATTTGAGGTTAGCCTCACATAGCAATGTAAATGCCGATGTGGGGAAACCTGCATCGGCATTTTTGTTGGCTCACCCGCACTAAAAGCTGTCTGTTTATAACCCATATTATTATAAATTTTATTTATCAAAAATATAAATATAGATAATTTTATTTAATTATTTGCTGATCATATACTTTGCTCATCGAAACACGAAACAGATTAGCGATTAACAATTGGAGCAGATTATGAGGATGAATCACGTAGGTATCATGGTAGGCGATATGGACCAGGCAGTTGAGTTTTACACTAAGGCACTGGGTCTGAAAATCGTCATGAACAACACTAAAGTGACAGAAGAGCGTGAAACAGCAATCGGTCGTATGTGTATTGCGGTATTTGGTGAAGGTTTCCAAGGTTTCAATATTGCTCACCTACTCACCACAGATGGCATTGGGGTGGAGCTGTTCGAGATGAAACAACGTCAGGAGCGTCATGAAGTTGACTTCTCTCGCTTAGGTATCTTCCACTTTTGCTTGCAAACAGATGACTTTGAAGGAGCGATTGCGCGCACAGAGCAGTATGGCGGTAAGGTACGTATGGATATTATGCGTTATCACCCTGAGGATGATAGCAAGCAGGCGAAAATGGTCTATTTAGAAGACCCATTTGGTAACTTGTTTGAGCTATATTCACACACTTATGAAGAGACTTACGCGACAGATTACGAATAAACCGTCACGTCAATATAATGCAAAGGGCTGCCAGAAATGGCGGCCCTTTGTTGTATTTATCTGTCACGGCAGTTTGTGATTGTTCGCCCAAGTTTTGTTGCTTAATTTGACAAGGTAGAGTATCCATTCTACCCTTTATGGTAGAATAGGTATTCTACTTAGGGGCACCCATTGAAACAGCAAATTGCAGCGAGTCTTGAGCAAGCATTTAGCCGCTACGGCTTTGCCGATCCCAGTGTTGCACAGCTTAAAGCGGCGTGTAACGTCAGCTTACGAACTTTGTATAAACATTATCCCTCAAAAGAGGCGATGATTGTGGCTGCACTTGAATATCGGCATCAACGTTATTTAGCGTGGCTAGCACCAGGCGGCAATGAAGCGAAATCGGTGGCGCAGCTGTTCGATAAACTCGGTGAGTGGATGCGGCAGTTTGCTCCCCATGGTTGTCTATCGCTCAATGCGTTGGCTGCCTATCCAGATAATCAGCTCATCATCAACGTGGTAAACAGTCATAAGTTGGCGGTGAAACTATTGTTAGCGGAGCAAAGTCAACGTGCGGATTTAGCTGAGGCATTATTTCTGTTACACGAAGGTGTGTCCAGTGCTTGGCCTTTTCAAGGTGACAATGCCATATCGGCCGCACAATCAATGTTAGCGTTATTATTAAGAGAGCAAAGCCAATGAGTTATTTACCTACAACCATGCAAGGTGTGCAACTAGAAGGCCATGGCGGCCCTGAAATGTTAGTGGTGAGGCAAGATATTCCTGTGCCACAACCTGGCGCGAGTGATGTATTGATAAAGGTGGCCGCCGCAGCGGTGAATAACACCGATATCAATACGCGTACAGCATGGTATTTCAAGCAGGGCGACGATAGTGCTGATGCCACTTGGTCGGGTAAAAGCTTGGCATTTCCACGGATTCAAGGTGCAGATGTTTGTGGAGTGATTGTTGCGGTAGGTGCCGATGTTGATTCGGCCAGAGTGGGCGAAAGAGTATTGATTGAACCTTGCCTTACGCGTGCTGCAGGGCAGCAACTTGCTGCACCTTGGTACTTTGGTTCTGAATGTGATGGTGGTTTTGCTGAATATACGATGGTGGATAGTCAGCATGCCTATCGCGTTAATAGCGCATTGTCGGATGCGCAGTTGCCCTCTTTTCCTTGTTCATATTCAACCGCGGAGAACATGCTAGAGCGCGCTGCGGTTAATGCTAATGATACCGTATTAATTGCCGGTGCCTCCGGCGGTGTAGGGTCGGCTGCAATTCAGCTGGCTAAAGCCCGCGGGGCTAGCGTCTTTGCCATCACCAGTGCCAGCAAACAGCAACAAGTGTTGGACCTAGGGGTTGATAAAGTGATTGATCGCGCAAGTGATTTAGTCGAGCAGCTTGGCAAAAACAGTGTCACAGTTGTAATTGATTTAGTGGCGGGCCCGCAGTGGCCTCAATTCCTAGAGTTACTGCAGCCAGGTGGCCGCTATGCAGTGGCTGGTGCGATTGGTGGTGCACTAGTGGAGCTGGATATTCGCAGTCTTTATTTGAAAGATTTAAGTTTCTTCGGTTGTACTGTGTTGGCGCCTCAGGTGTTTCAAAACTTAGTTCACCGCATAGAGGCCGATGAAGTTAAGCCCCTTGTGGCGCAATGCTTTCCGTTAGCTCAAATTGCAGAGGCTCAGGCTAGTTTTGAGCAAAAGCAGCACGTTGGTAAGCTAGTGCTAACGCTGTGAACGACGATTAATGCCCTGGCTAACCCTAGTTGTTAGCCGGAGTATAGCGATTGATTAACCCAAGCGAAGGGATAGCAAAATGATGCAAGCCACCCAGATTGAATCCATGCTAATCGCCTTAGGTGATGATACTATCGCGGCCCATTCACAGCGCTATTTTAAAACCGCAGTGGGTGAGTATGGCCATGGTGATCGTTTTTTAGGTATTCGCATGCCTGTGCTAAGACAACTGGTAAAGCAGCAGTCCAGTATAGCGCTTGATGAGCTGCGGTTACTGTTAACGAGTGAGTATCATGAGGTGCGAATTTTTGCCCTGCTGGCATTAGTGGCCCGTTATCAAGTTGCTGATGCCCAAGGGCAACAACAGGTGTATCAAATTTATTTGGATCATACTCAGTATATTAATAACTGGGATCTGGTTGATTGCTCGACTCACTTGATTGTTGGTGCGTATTTATTTGATAAAGATCTTGCCCCGCTATATCAGCTGGCAAAATCAACGAGCCTATGGGAGCGACGGATAGCAATGATTGCGTGTTTGTACTTTATTCGTCAGCAGCAGTTAGGGCCATGTTTTAACGTGGCGGAAATACTGCTACATGATAATGAGGATTTAATTCACAAGGCTGTGGGCTGGATGTTACGTGAAGCGGGCAAAAGAGATCTGGCAGCAGAAGAGGCGTTTTTAGCCAAGCACTATCGCACTATGCCGCGGACTATGCTGCGTTATGCGATTGAAAAATTGCCGCAGCCCAGACGGCAACAATATCTGCAAGGCATAGCGTAACCTAGGCATCATTGATTTACTGTTGAGTTAATTATTGAAAGGTATACAGCAAATTGAAGGTGGTGATGGTATCCGTTTGCTTAGTCCCTTCAGGTACTACGTCAGTGTATTTAACGTTCATACCAATCTTAAAAGCCCAGTCCTGAAACAGGGTATTTTTATAGGCTAAATCTAGCGTCAACGTGTTGTTATCTTCACCGACTTCAGCGGTCAAATCTGCCGTAAAGCTGGTGTATTCCTGAATTTTTTGTTCAAACTTAGCGGCAGTACGTAAAATCACTTCGCGATCAGCATCGGGATCGGGCATGGTTTCTGTGGACTGGGGCAAGTTATATCGATAACCGGGGCCAACCTCTAAGCTTAGGCTGGTGGCGCTAGTACTAATGGCATCAAAACCATAACCGGCCGATATGGTGAAAATACGAGTATAACTACCAAAGCGATCGTCAGTGAAATCACCGCGACCAAATACATAGCCGCTCTCTAACTTATAGTTTGACTGGATTTGGACATCGTATTTCTCTGAGGTAGTTTTTTCTGAATCTGAGGCAAAATAGGCCTTAAAGGTACCTTCTTGCTTAAATCTCTCGGTATCGTAAACCAACTTAGTCCGACCGTTGAAACTGCTCGACTCTGTGTTACCGGTGTTAACTTGCAGACCTGCCTCTATTTCGGCAGAGAAGTCGCTGGGTGGTTCTTGATAATCAGGTGGCACTAATGCCCATGCCGCATGGCTGGCTGATAAAGAGGCGGCAACAACTAAGGGTCTTAACATGGTTTGAGTTCTTGGTACTTTTTATTAGTTTGATTCACACAAAAAACAGCTGACATCATACCGATTAACGCCTGTGGGAGTAAAGTCTCAGCCTAATGTAAGTTCGATTAAATTAGACTGCACTATTGAGGGGCATTTTTACATATATTTTTCAGTGTATTAGCCAGCGTTTTATCTTCTAGACGAGGGATGGCTAAAGTGATTGTATTGCCGCTCACGCGCCTCTTTTGGGTTAATTGTTTAAATCGGTTTCACATTGCTTGAATTTTGGTTGTGATACCTGTAATATTCCGCGGCTTAATTCAGTCACTTTAATTAGTTCCTTGCCTCCATTTGGTCTGACTGAGCCAACAACGAGGCTAGATAACCGTAAGGAGCAAAAAATGCGTCATTATGAAATCGTATTTTTAGTTCACCCTGATCAGAGTGAACAAGTGCCAGGTATGATCGAGCGTTACACGGGTATTCTTACCCAAGCTGGCGGTCAAATCCATCGTTTAGAAGACTGGGGCCGTCGTCAACTGGCTTACCCAATCATCGAATTGCATAAAGCTCACTATGTTCTTTTGAACGTAGAAGCTACTGCAGAATCGGTTGAAGAGCTAGAAACAGCTTTCCGTTTCAACGACGCTGTTCTACGTAGCATGGTTATGCGCACTAAAGGTGCCATCACTGAAGCTTCTCCAATGGCTAAAGCGAAAGACGAGCGTGATTCACGTCGTTCAAGCGAAGGTGAGCGTCCAGCTGCCGAAGCGCCTGCTGAAGCTGCTGAAAAAACAGCTGAGTAAGTTTTTCTGTGGCCACCAATCACTTGGTGTTAACTGGAACCATTAAACGTTCTAGAAGTTTTAAAAGCCCAGCAGGTATCGCCCATAGTGTGATTATGCTGGAACACAAATCGCAGTGTTACGAAGCAGATATGCTTAGAAACGTATACTGTCAAATGCAAGTGATATTCAGTGGCGAACGCTTTGAAAGCGTTTCAGAACAACTGAAAACCGGTGTGGATATTGAGGTTCAGGGATTCATCGCCTTACAACAAGGGCGTAATGGTCAAAACCGCTTAGTATTACACGCTGAAAATGTCGAATTGAAAACTTAGGAGACTGTCACATGGCACGTTATTTCCGTCGTCGCAAGTTCTGCCGTTTCACTGCAGAAGGCGTTACAGAGATCGATTACAAAGATATCGCTACTCTAAAGAACTACATCACTGAAAGTGGTAAAATTGTTCCTAGCCGTATCACTGGTACAAACGCTAAATATCAACGTCAACTAGCTCGCGCTATCAAGCGTGCTCGTTATCTTTCTCTACTGCCTTACACTGATTTACATCAGTAATAGCGCATCAATTTAGAGGAAATTAATAATGAACGTTATTTTACTTGATAAAATCGCTAACCTAGGTAGCTTGGGCGACCAAGTTTCAGTAAAAGCTGGTTACGCTCGTAACTACCTTTTACCACAAGGTAAAGCTGTTGTTGCTAACGCTGCTAACACTGAAGTTTTTGAAGCACGTCGTGCTGAACTAGAAGCTAAGTTAGCTGCTGATCTAGCTGCTGCAAACGAGCGCGCTGAGAAAATCAACGCACTTGAAGCTATCGTTATCGCTTCTAAAGCTGGTGACGAAGGCAAACTGTTCGGTTCAATTGGTAACCGTGACGTTGCTGATGCTGTTACAGCTGCTGGTGTTGAACTTGCTAAGAGCGAAGTTCGTCTTCCACTAGGTGCACTACGTACTACTGGTGAATATGAAGTTGAAGTTCAAGTTCACACTGAAGTTAAAGCTGTGGTTAAGATTTCTGTTGTTGCAGAAGACTAATCATTTGCTTTAAGCAAAAGTATTAGAAAACCGCACTCGGTAACGAGTGCGGTTTTTTTATGTCTGTGTATCAGGCCACTGGCATTGACGCTAAGTGACTAGTCGTGCCATTGACTAGTCACATTATGGCTAAACTAGTTGCTGACTAGGGTCAGTTCGTCAATCAGATTGTTTGCACCATCTACCTCTTCCATCATCCACAGTACATAACGAATATCGACGTGAATAGCCCGAGTGATAGTTGGGTTAAAGAACCAGTCTTTAGTAATGGCTTCGTAGGTCGAATCAAAGTTCAGACCCACTAACTCTCCACGGCCATTAAATACCGGTGAGCCAGAATTACCGCCAGTCGTATCGACACTAGATAAAAAGTTAACCGGTACCGAGTCGAATCGCTCAGGCGTTGCGGCACACGAAAATAGGCGACACAACCAAGATGCGGGATCTTGGTAAACACTGTCTACCTTATGGCGGCCGTAGCGTTGCTGCTTAATCGCATCAAGTAGCTTTTGCGGCGCGTTAAATGGTGCTATCCCTGTATGTTTAGCTGCTAAACCTTCTAGGTTGGTGAATGGCTGCTTATAAAGCGCGTCTGCAGATTGATAACCGTCTACCATACCGTAACTGATCCGTAAGGTACCGTTGGCATCAGGGTAAACAGGCCAATTGTTGGCTTGATAGTAAGCAATCATGGCTTGCATGTAATCTGGACGTGCTTTAGATAACTGACCGGCTAAGGTTTTGGCCTGTCGCTCAGTTTGCATATTGTTGTCATACAACGCGACTGCAAGTCGTATAAAGGGATCGGCACTGGCTTCAAATGCTGCGGGATCGGCATTCATCCACGCGAGACGTTGTTGCTTATCGGTTAGGGTAGTTAATGTGTACATCGCCCCAATTTTGGCATCTAGATTACTATCGCCTTCATTAAGAGTGTTATCGAGTGCTGCAACACGATTGGTTTGGTTGAGATAAGTGCCAAGATCTTGCATCCATAAAGTTTTGTCGACGTTAACGTCAAAGCTGGTATCTAAACGCTTAAGCCGGGCAGTGAACATCTTCATGTCCCGCTCTTGGTAGCCCTCTTCACGCTCTGCATCGACTTTTTGTCGCTCCTTTGCAAGACGGTAAAGTTTGTTCGCTGTGCTTAATAACGCGCTGCTTTGGGCATTGTCAAAATAGTATCGGCTTTGACGTAATTTCCGTTGCTCGAGCAGTAAAGATTCGAGCTGGTCAAATTTGGCTTGATAGCTTTGATAGTCGCTATCTTTGGTTAACCAGCGGCGAAAATCATCTTCCCGGCTTTGTTTGATGCCAACAATGTCAGTGGCTTTAAAGCCATCTAATAGACCATTGTACTTCTTCATACGATTGGCCATGCCTGCTAGCGTGCCAGCATATTTGATTTTGACCTCTTTATCATTGGCGCCAAGGGCTTCGATTGTGTCGATACGCTGCTGATAGCGACTGGCGGAGGTTGGATATAACCAATCGCTAGCAAAAGCGAGCTCGCTAGTCAGCCGGTAGCGGCTCGTTGACCCCGGGTAGCCTGCGACAAATACGCCGTCGCCAGCTTTAACACCGTCGAGGTTAATTCTTAAATAGCTTTTGGGTTGATAAGGTACATTGTCTTTGGCAAATGCAGCGGGTTTACCATCTTTACCCACATAAGCGCGCAAGAAGGTAAAATCAGCGGCATGGCGCGGGTATTCATAGTTGTCGATGTCTCCACCAAAGGCTCCAGCGCTTTCGGGTGGCGCATAGACTAAACGTACATCACGAATAATTAACTGCTTTATCAGGTAGTATTCCAATCCGTTATGGAAGCTTCGTACCGAGCAGCGGTAGTTATCATCACTTTCGCACGCCTTGATTAACGCTTTACGGTTAGCCTGAATATTCTCAAAGCGTTGCAGTGGCTCTTCACCTATATCCTTTTTTACTTGTGCTGAAACATCAGTAACGGCTTCGGTGATGTATAAGCGCTCATTGGGACCTGCAGAGGGCTCTAAGTCTTGACTGCGAGCAAGGAAACCATCGGCTAGGTAATTGTGCTGTTTTTTGCTGTTAAATTGAATGGCTCGGTAGGCACAATGATGGTTGGTGACAACTAAACCTTGGGGCGAGACAAAACTGGCGGTACAATAGCCCAATCCGACTACGGCATTCATTGGATATTGGCTTAAGTCAGCTAACTGTTTAGCTGGAATTTCAATTCCTTTGTCCGCCAATTGAGAAGCAATTGCCGGCATCTGATAAGGTTGCCATTGTCCTTCGTCGCCAAAGGCGGAAGAGGATGACAGTAGTAGGCCTGATGAAAGCATCAATGCTGAAAACAGTGCATTGCGCATAGTGGTTCCTTGTAGTGGGTTCAAAAGCTTTAGGCGAGCTAAACGCCTGTTATTATTGCAACAGATATATCATATTTTGCCTATTCGTAGGGGTTTTGGAGAATAAATGTCACAGCAGCGTGGTTTTCAACCTAAGAAAAAACCAAGAGACTTGCAGGTAGACGCATTAAAGATGCCGCCGCACTCTATTGAGGCTGAACAATCAGTACTGGGTGGCTTAATGCTCGATTCTGACGCCTGGGATAAAGTGGCTGAAAAAGTCGTCAAAAAAGACTTCTATTCCCGCTCTCATGGGATGATATTTACCGCTATGGAAGCATTGGTTGCAGCGGGTCAACCCATTGACTTAATCACAGTATCAGAGCAGTTGGAAGTTGAAGACCAACTCGAAGATGCTGGTGGTTTTGCTTATCTTGGTGAGATTGCTAAAAATACCCCAAGTGCCGGTAACATTCTTTCCTACGCCGAAATTGTCCGCGAACGCGCCGTGGTACGCGAAATGATTAAAGTGGCGAATGAGATCGCTGATGCTGGTTTTAACCCAGAAGGTCGCGACTCCGGCGAATTACTGGATTTGGCCGAGAGCAAAGTATTTAAGATCGCTGAGCAGCGCACCAATGCTAACGAAGGCCCTGAAGGGATTAAAACCATCCTGGAAAAAACAGTCGACAAGATTGAAGAGCTATACAATAACCCTCACAACGGTGTTACCGGGGTTTCTAGCGGCTATGTCGATTTAGACAAGATGACCGCTGGGTTTCAATCTGGTGATTTGGTCATTGTCGCGGCACGTCCATCTATGGGTAAAACCACTTTTGCGATGAACTTGTGTGAACAAGCGGCAATGCATGAAGATAAGCCGGTATTGATTTTCAGTTTGGAGATGCCGTCAGAGCAAATCATGATGCGTATGCTGGCGTCACTTGGGCGAGTGGATCAAACTAAAATTCGTACCGGTCAGTTGGATGATGATGATTGGGCTCGCGTGTCATCAACTATGGGAATAATGCTGGAACAGGGCAAGATGTACATTGATGATGGCTCTGGATTAACCCCTACGGAAGTGCGTAGTCGTGCACGTCGAATTGCCCGTGAATATGGCGGCCTATCGATGATAATGATTGACTACTTGCAATTGATGCAGGTGCCCGCATTGTCAGATAACCGTACTTTGGAAATTGCCGAGATTTCACGCTCGTTGAAAGCCTTGGCTAAAGAGTTAGAGATCCCGGTTATTGCACTGTCTCAGCTAAACCGGTCTTTGGAGCAACGGGCCGACAAACGGCCGGTAAACTCAGATTTGCGTGAATCGGGCTCTATTGAGCAGGATGCTGACTTGATCATGTTTATTTATCGTGACGAAGTGTATAACGACGATTCTGAATACAAAGGCAGTGCAGAGATCATTATTGGTAAGCAACGTAACGGCCCCATTGGCAGGGTCAGGTTAGCTTTCCATGGTCAATTCTCTCGGTTTGATAATTATGCCGGTCCACAATTTGATGAAGAGTAGTTGTAAGCCCTTGAACTGAGATTAATTTTGCTTCATATCAGCCTAATGTAAGGCGTAATACGTTAGCCTCTACCTTTCGATGGTTAAGCTAAATGTTTTGGTTGAGGTACACTGTAACGTGTATCTGAGTCAGTAAGGTTATTGTTTGAAACCCTTTCCAAGAGCAGAAATAAGTAGCGACGCGTTGCAGCATAATTTGCAACGCTTACGCCAACTTGCCCCCAATAGCCGAGTCATGGCAGTGGTTAAAGCGAATGGCTACGGCCATGGCCTTCTAAATGTCGCTAACACCCTAGTTAGTGCAGATGGCTTTGGTTTAGCACGACTAGAAGAAGCACTCGCGATGCGTGCGGGTGGTGTCAGTGCCAAACTGCTATTGCTTGAAGGGATATTCCGCCAAAGTGACCTACATCAACTCGTCGAACATGATATCGATACTGTGGTGCACCATGAATCACAACTTTTGATGTTGGAAAATGAATCCTTAGCTAAGCCTGTTACTGTGTGGATGAAAATCGATACGGGGATGCATCGTCTTGGTTTTGGCGTCGCGCAATTTCAGCAGATGTATCAAAGGCTGCTGGCATGCCCTAATGTGGCGAAACCTGTGCACCTGATGACGCATTTTGCCTGTGCTGATGAGCCTGACAATAGCATGACGTCAGCTCAGCTAGCTGAGTTTGAACAGTTAACCGCTGGCTTAGCCGGTGACAGAACCCTCGCCAATTCAGCGGCGACCCTGTATTGGCCGCAAACTCAAGCAGATTGGGTCCGTCCCGGCATTGCGCTGTGTGGCGTGTCTCCCGTAGTGGGTGATTTGGGGGTGAACCATGGCCTACGCCCGGCGATGCAACTGATGAGTCGCTTGATTGCTGTGCGCGAACACAAAGCGGGTGAGCCTGTCGGTTATGGCAGTTATTGGCGCGCACAAGAAGATACCTTACTGGGTGTTGTTGCTATCGGTTATGGCGATGGTTATCCCCGTAATGCACCGGAGGGTACGCCGGTATGGGTCAATGGTCGACTTGTGCCGATTGTTGGCCGGGTGTCAATGGATATGTTGACTGTCGATTTGGGGATTAATGCCAGCGATCGGGTTGGCGATGAGGCCCAGTTATGGGGGCTCGACTTGCCAGTAGAGGAGGTCGCCGAGCATATCGGGACCATAGCCTATGAGCTAGTGACGAAGTTAACCCCACGTGTTGCCGTGTGTTTGGACTAACATAGTAACGAAAATTTGCTGTAGTACCGGCCCAAAACAAGGGAGTGAAAGCCGGTAGGAAAATGTAGTGTTGAAGATTAACCCATTAGTTTTATTTTGCTGTATCAGTCTGCTCTTGCTCACACTCGACGTGCGGGCGAGCGAAAAGGTCATTGATAGTCCTGCTGCCGACATCCAAGAGCCTACGTTAGACCCGAGTGATTACCAAAGCGAGTTTGTCGCGGTTCCTTTCATATTTTCTACGGAAACGCTAAGTACCACGGTAGGTGGCGCCGGTGTCCTTAAGCATGCCGGCCAGGTACAAGCATCATTATTAGGTATTGGCCTTTACAGTAAAAATGACTCCTGGGTAACCTTTTTAGGTGCCAATAACTATCAATTGCCAACATTGGATAGTTGGCTGTTTTCTGCTGAGTATTACCGTGGCAGCTATAAGCAAGGGATTTACTACATTGCTGATGGTGCAGCTCCCGTTGCTAATGGACCAAGCTATCAGCAAGCAGAGCGCGTGGTCACTCAAGGTGAAGAGAGCTATACCAAGCTGCGCATGAAGTACGTACTGCCGTGGGGCAGAGGCGCTGCTGGTGCTATTGCTAGTCTGATGCCTAACCAAGGTGAAGTAGAGTGGAACCCGCTTAACTCAGGCGTAACCAGTATTGAACTGATGCCATTTACTGAAACCCAGGAGTTACAAGGTTATGAGCATCTGCCTTCTGAATCACGTGGTTTGCAGCTCAAGTTAGATTGGGATAACCGAGATAATGGCAAAAACAGTACCCGCGGTGGGCGCACTAGCCTGACCTTCAGCCGTGATTTTGGCAGTGATGATCGGCAAAGCTGGACCACTTGGGAGTTTGAGCAAAGTGCATTTTTGGGCTTAGGTGAAAGTGAATGGTTTAACAATCACATTATTGCGCTAGATTTCTATATTGCTGATACACCAACATGGGACTCAAAAAGTGACGACGGTTATCATCGCCCTCCGAGTTTTTCAGGGATCACATTAGGCGGATTCAATTATTTACGTGGCTATAATGGCAATCGTTTTTTTGGTCGTAGTGCCGTGTTGTATCGAGGGGAATACCGTATGCTGCCTAAATGGCAACCTTTGCAAACATTGCCGGTATTTAACCTCTATGATATTCCCTGGTGGCAGTGGGCGTTGTTTGCCGAAGCGGGACAAGTGGCAGATGAGTTTGCCATGGATGAGCTGCATAAAGATCTCAAGTGGACATTGGGTGCGGGCATTCGTTTTGAAGTAGAAAGTGTGGTGGTACGCACCGAGTTAGCGGTAGGAGAAGAGGGCAATCAATTTTGGGTGATGGTTAATCAGCCTTTTTAACGCAAGAGAGGCATCGCCTCTCTTGTTGTAGATACTCTAGTTGTTACTCAAAGCAAATCTCGATATATGCGGTCCCTTTTTCATGGGTAAACGGCATGATAATCTTTTTGCCTTCAGATTTATGAGCAATCCGGTGACCGATACCTGCCACGACAACTGGGGTTGCCATATCAAAGTCATATCCCTTTTCACCTAATAGGTTCTTGGCGCCACCGGTGACCATATTGGTTAGCTCGCCGACTAAGTCAGTCACTTCACTGTCAATTGTTACTGGGCGCTCGCCAAGCATGTTTTGCATGATTTCAAAGATCAGATCTTGTTCAAACGTAATCGACATCGAGCCCTTGGTTTGCGGCCCAACCATACCAATTAGGCCAGAGACATCGCCTTTGGCAATATTGCCAGTCTTTAAGTTGGGCTTGCCTGGCACCAATGTCATGTTAGCCATGGTACTGAGGACATTAAGAAGCGAGTCTAAAAAAGGGTTGATAAAATTTACATTCATTGGTTAGTGAGCCCCATCCATAATTGTTTAGTCTACATCTGTCGTCATTGACCAGACTGTAAGCTTAGGCGAATTTTTAGCGGATAGCTGTTGTGTTGGAATTTACCTTAGCATGATTTTTTAAAGTATAAACACTAAATATGACAAATAATTGCCACCATCTTATTATTTTTCATCGTCTTACGCTGCCTTTACCGTTAACCAGTCTTGCATTGTTGCGGTGAAATCAACGTTGTCTATTTGGCTTTCTGCCCGTAACCATTGCTGGCAATGGTATGAAGGAATCAATAGCGGCATCCGATGATGGTAGTCAGCGCACCAAGGGTTTGGACTGGTGGTTAATGTGACGAATTTTGGCTGGCCGTCATCGTCAATAAGTTGCAGTCCTGCCATAAACAAAGGTTTGGCTCGCTTGTGGGAAAATAGATATTTTTGTTTAGTGCCAGTTGGCGCGCTTGACCATTCATACCAGCCACTACAAGGAATCACCACCCGTTGGTGATGATAGGCTTGCGCAAAAGTTTTCTTGGTCGCCGCAGTTTCCACTTGGGCATTGATGATTAGTTTTTTCGACCATTGCGGTTGAATCCCCCAATGAGCATTGACTTGAGTAAGTTGCTGCGCTTTTGCTGCTATTGCAGCAATACCTTCACTTGGACGTAAGTCTAGACTGGTTTGTGTATTGAACGTCAAGCCGAGTGCATCACTGACGATGTGAATTAGCGGGTCTGCTATGATATTGAGGCGTCCACACATGATTTGCTCTAGTTAGGCTTGTAGACCTACAGTAATAACGTAATGGCGTACTTGATGCAATTCTCATGGACAAGCAGTGTTCATTTTATCGCTTGCAGTGTAAAATGCGCGGCCACATCTCTTGGGGTGTATGTTCAACTTATTTGGAACTTGGTTTTATGTCGTCATCGTCTCGTCCCGTTATCAACCGTACCTTCTCTATCGCGCCTATGCTCGATTGGATGTATTTCCCTTGTTTTTGTGGGTTTAAGTTGATTGAGGGGGCTATATGGGGGCCTGTGTTATTTAGCGTAAAAGAATGGGGCCCTTTCGCCAGATTTGAGAAGGTGGTACATAAATATAATTTAAGGTAATTACATTTGTATTTATGGAAGTGTACGTGTATAAAGTGCCGTCGATAATCGATTTGTGTTGATCTTGAACTATAATTAAAGGTAGATTGGGACTAAGGAAGCAGTCGATAAGGAGGAGTATCTATGAATAATAAGAAATCTAAAGATAAAAATAGCACTTCATCTAGTGTCAAAGTTTATCAGCTTAATGATAACGGCGAGTTTCGCCTAAATTTGGCAGACCGCAATAGCCGTAAGCGTATTATGAGTAAGATTAGTCGTTTCAAAGGTTTCCCTGTTACTGCTTAATATGGAGTGTCCATGGGGGCTCTTGCCGTAGCTTTTATTCTTATCTCGGGCTACTTGTACGTATCTAATTCCAAATATCAGAAATACATTACTCGAAGAGAAGATGGCCATAGGTATTACTTTCGCTGTGGCTCTTTCGGTATGCTTTTTTGTGTTGCAGGAATTCTTTTTGCCATTATCTGTGATTATTACAACTGGCCCTCAGCTGTCCTTGCTCTTGTAGATACTTCTATTGAAAAGTTGTCTGGCCCCACCTCAAAACTAACAGTTCAAGAGTATCTAAATGCTAAATTGTTGGCAGGATCTGCGTTTGCTTTGCCTATTGCATTTGCCATAGCTTGGATTGAAAATCTCCTTAGAGATGATGAAAAATCAAGAAAGTACATTAATGATGTAAAAAGCCCAGTTCTTGAAAAGTTTCTGTTTGAATGTGGAGAAACTGTAAGTTCAGTATTGATTACTTTGGCAAGTAGAAAAGTCTATGTAGGGCTTGTGCATGAAATTCCTATAGAAGCGGGAGAAGTTGAGCACTTTACTATTTTGCCCATGCTCAGTGGCTATAGAGACAAAGATAGGTTAACTGTTAAATTTACAACTAACTATTTTGTTCATTATGAAAATCAGCTAGACGATGCTGGTGATCCTCGTGATGAGGGAGTCTGTTTAGATGACTTTATTGAAGTTATTCCAGTGTCTGAAATGGTTCATATTGGTAGGTTTGATATTGATACGTACAAAAACTTTGGAAAGCCACTCGATGGTAACGGGATACATGTGTCTTCACTTCCGTGGGTTGAACCTCCCAGTTCTCCCATAGATAGTGGGAAACCAACAGCTGTCCATTTGAATGAAAATTCCGATGAAATATGATTCAAAGGCCCTTAATAGGGCCTTTTTTGTTAGGTGGTAGGATTTTTAGTGACGGAATTAATTGATTGTTTTAAGGTTATTCGATTGAGTTAGGGGCCGCACATAAAATTATCTTCAACTGAGCCGTCAATGTGTTTGTATCCTCCACAAACTTCAAATGGTTCATCATCGCCATCGTTATAATGGTAATCAGCCCAATACTCTTCAAATTCGTCACTCATTTCATTCATATAATCTTCAAGCCATTTATCATACTCGGCAAACTCATCGTCCTCATCATCGTCCTCATCTTCAAGGTAAGGAGGTGTATTATTAGCCAAATTATTTTCAGAGGGCAGATTTAAACGTTTTTTTTCCCTTGTATACGTTTAAGTTCTGCGTATAACTGTTTATTAAAATCATGGAGATTATCATCGCCACTAATTTTGTAACCGATCCTTTTGATTTTTCCTTGTTTTTCAACAAGAAAGAAAATTACATGTTTTTGGGTAAAGCCATCACTAGACTTAAAATATACTTCTTTAGCTAGTGTATTCAAATAAGTTGCAATCTTATTTATTCTCTTTTTTTTGTCACTTATTTCATTCAGAGTTTGAAATGTTTTTCTTGTCTCGTTAGCAGCACTAGAGTTAATCGATTTTTCACTCGATGACTCTAGTGTTAACTTGTTTTTTGAAGTTATTTCAAATTTTAGCGATTCAGAAGAAAAGACGTTATTACTAAGTAATAGAAGTGCTATTACTAAAAATGAGTTGCAGGGTTTCATATTTCTCTCCATTTCATGGTTATATGCGCAAGTACAATACTAATATTTAGTTTTTATATATGTCAACTTAACAGTTGGTTATTAATAGGGATGGTAATTAACTCTCGAAAATTTCTAGAGAAATTGTCTCTTAGCTTCTAAAGCAAAGGGCTTTTTGTGGGCGGCGTTTAGGTGGGGGTGATGCCTAGTGACAGGATTAGTGCCAGGTATGTGATTGTTTTGAGTGCTAGCCATGCTTGGGGTGGGAATATTGGTTTGTTTAGGTACCTGACTAGATAGGCAAGCGCTAAGAACACTGAGCCGCTTATCGGGTTGAAGAAAAGCTTGTTTCACTTACCCCTACAGATAGCACTAGAAAGATGAAAGCGGCCTATAAATAATGAAATTTGCTTTTAGATTGGCGTGGGTTATGGGCATATTACATCCTTGTAATTTATGTTAGCCCCTAGAGTGTAAAAGCTATTTTTGATTATTCCATAATGGGGTCCCGGTGTGGGCCCCATTTTTGTGCGCGGTGTTTAGGTGGGGATGATGCTTAGTGACAGAGTAAGTGCCAGATATGGAATCTTATGATGATTAATTTATTATATTGTTGAGTCTTAAGATTACTTTTTTGAACGTTGAGTTATTAAGGGCCACACATCAAATTATTATCGGTGGAGCCGTCAATGTGTATATATGCACCACAAACTTCAAATGGTTCATCATCGCCATCGTTATAATGGTACTCAGCCCAATGCGCCTCGAATTCGTCACTTATTTCATTCATATACTCTTCAAGCCATGTATCATACTCTGCAAACTCATCGAAATCATCATCGTCTTCATCTTCAAGTTCAGGAGGTGTATTATTAGCTAAATTATTTTTAGAGAGCGGGCTTAAATAGTTTTTTTTCCTTGTATACGCCTAAGCTCTGCGTATAACAGCTTATTAAAGTCATGTAGTTCATCATCGCCACTAATCGTGTAACCTACTCTATTGATTTTACCTTCTTTTTCAACAAGAAAAAATATTACATGCTTTTTAGTAAAACCATCACTAGATTTAAAGTACAATTCTTGAGAAAGTTCATTCAAATAAATGGCTATTTTATTTATCCTCTCTTTCTTGTTGTTTATTTCATTCGGAGATTTAAATGCTTTTCTTGTCTCATCTGCGATATTATAATTAATTGATTTTTCGCTTGATGACTCTAGCGTTAACTTGTTTTTCGAATTTATCTCAAATCTCAGAGATTCAGCAGAAAAGGCGCTATGGCTAATTAATAGAATTGATAATATTAGAAGTGATTTGTACGTTTTCATATATCCCTCCGCAGTTATATGATGAATTTTATGCTAAGCGTTGCTCAGGTACATGTTAATGAATATAACTTGTAACTCCCCCAAAAAATGAAACAGTTCATAAGTAGAGTTTTCCATTAACTAAAATAGGAAATTTTACGATGAGAAAAAGCAAGTTCACTGAAACTCAAATTGTCAGCATAATCAAAGAAGCTGGGTCTGGTGTTCCCGTCCCTGAAGTGTGCCGTAAATATGGTATTGGCCAGAGTAGCTTTTACAAATTGCGCTCAAAGTATGGTGGTATGGAGGCTTCAGATGTTAAACGTCTCAAAGAACTTGAAGAAGAAAATCGCAGGCTAAAAGATATGTTCAGCAACGCTGAGCCTAAAGCACTCGATGCTGAGGATATCATCGCAAAAAAGCTGTAAAAACAAGTTGGCACAGAGCTTGGGCTGAGCATTTGAGAACTCAGTTTAACGTCAGCGTCGCATTTGCTTGTGAAGTGGCAGGGCTAAGCCGCTCAGCTTTTTATTACAAACATAAACGGCCGTGAGATGATGAAGTTATTGACGCACTGCTTGCGCTGGTTGAGCGCCATCAAAGGTGGGGACTGCCCAAGCTATTTAACAGGCTTCGCAATAAAAGGCAAACCATGGAGTAAGAAGCGTGTTGAGCGAGTTTACAACATGCTAAAACTTAACTTGAGACGTAAGGGGAAACGCCGTGTACCAACAAGAACACCTGAGCCATTAAGTGTCCCAAGGCAACATAATGAATCGTGGTCAATGGACTTTATGAGTGATG
The DNA here is from genome assembly GCF_000518805.1 of Shewanella waksmanii ATCC BAA-643. Taxonomy (GTDB): domain Bacteria; phylum Pseudomonadota; class Gammaproteobacteria; order Enterobacterales; family Shewanellaceae; genus Shewanella; species Shewanella waksmanii. Next base: position 38,684 of record NZ_KI912497.1, on the reverse strand, counting down.
CATTAAGCTATGGGCATCGTTTTAGAACATTGAATATACTCGATGATTTCAATCGACAAGCATTAGCAATTGAAGTGGATACCAGTTAAACTGCTGCGAGAGTAATTAGGACACTAAAAACAGATCATTGCTTGGCGCGGTAAGCCAAAGCAAATTAGAGTAGATAACGGTCCTGAATTTACCTCCACTGCGCTTGAAACTTGGGCTATGGAAAACAACATCAAGCTGGAGTTTATAAGGCCTGGTAGCCCTTATCAAAATGGTTTTGTTGAAAGGTTTAACCGAAGTTACCGTGAGGAGGTGTTAGATTTATATTTGTTTGAGGCAGGTTTTTTGCGATATCAAATGAACCAGCGAGCAAAGGCACAATCATGTGGTTGCCCTCTTTTTTCTTGGGTCTTTCCTATCTCGGACTAAAACAGTTTTATGATCTTCGTTTAAGTCTTCCCAGCGTAAATTACAAACCTCACCGATTCGCATACAGGTTAAATTACTAAAGTCCAAAATATCGAGATAAGGTAATCGGGTTTTACCGCTGGGCCTAAAGTCCATCCTTTTTTGGAGACCATTTCTTAATTTGTTGAGTTCATGCTTTGTTGGGCGGCGTGTCCGCTTCTGGCTTTTCCCTACTAAGTTCATTTCGATTAGAATGGGCATCGCATCTTCGAAAATTTGATAGTTGGCTGAAATATCCCAAACGGGCAACGCCTTTTTCATCACACTGCGAAGATAGGCAATATCGTGATAAATAGAGAAGGTCCGGCATCAGCTGCGCGCCGGTTTTTACAATGTTCAATCAGATCACTGGTTTTTAGTGAGTCACTTCTAACCTTACTGTTATCACAGTCCATAAGCATTTTAATGACATAGCGTTTAGTTCGGCCTGTCTTGCCCCATAGGTCGTGATCTTCAAAGTACAAATTAAGGGGTACTACTTTGTGTTTGTTCAGTGCCCCATGATGTTCAATCGCATCACACCGAGTTTTGCCCCAGGTACGAGCCACTTCTTTTTTACTGAATGTTTTCAACTCACGATGTATAATTTCGCCGGATTATTTGACGCGCACAGTACACCGGTAACTAAAATCGCCGCTTGCCTTTGCTCGTTTCTCTATTGTAAAAGATGCCACAATCAGTGAATTTCGCTACATCGTCCTACCCCATTATGGGGCCCATATAGGACACCATACACCGAAATTCAACGAAATCACGGCAATTCAGAGCAACTCGAAACAAATGACAGTATCAACTAAATCAGGCTTTAAGCCAGTAGTACCAACAAAACGGCTAAATAGAACCTTCTCTATCGCGCCTATGCTCGATTGGACGGACAAACATTACCGTTATTTTGCGCGTTTGATGTCATCGCAACTGCTGCTTTATACGGAAATGGTCACCACAGGTGCAATTATTCACGGTAAAGGCGACTACTTAGCATATAACGAAGAAGAGCATCCGTTAGCGCTGCAACTAGGTGGCTCTAACCCGGCTGATCTAGCGACTTGTGCCAAACTGGCAGCTGAACGCGGCTATGATGAAGTTAATCTCAATGTTGGCTGCCCGTCGGATCGCGTGCAAAACGGCCGTTTCGGCGCCTGCTTGATGGCTGAACCGGCACTTGTGGCTGAATGTGTTGCGGCTATGCGTGATGTGGTTGATATCCCTGTGACAGTCAAAACTCGAATTGGTATTGATGAGCAAGACAGCTATGAGTTTCTCACTGAGTTTGTCGACACGGTTGAGCAAGCGGGTTGTGAGGTGTTTATTATTCACGCGCGTAAAGCGTGGCTAAATGGCTTAAGTCCCAAAGAGAATCGAGAAATACCACCGCTAGACTATCCACGGGTGTATCAGCTAAAGCAAGATTTTCCACAGTTAAACATATCTATCAATGGTGGGGTAAAAACACTGGCTGAATGTCAGACGCATCTACAGCACCTTGACGGGGTTATGGTAGGAAGAGAAGCGTATCAAAACCCGTATTTGCTGGCAGAAGTAGACAGTCAACTATGTGGGTTAACGACACCTGTACTGAGTCGAGATGATGTTTTGCAGAACATGATTCCTTATATAGAGAAACATTTAGCCTTAGGTGGCAAATTGAATCATATCACTCGCCATATGACCGGATTGTATCAAGGACAGCCGGGCTCGCGGGCTTGGCGCCGTTATTTAAGTGAAAACGGTCATGGTACTGAACCTGGCATTGATGTAGTGCATAAAGCTAGAGAAGCGATGGGATAGTTATTTATATTTAATGACTTAAAGCAAATTAATAGCCCCTTTGTGTAAGCAAAGGGGCTTTTTTATGGGCGATTTTGGCCTCGCTTTTTAGCGACAGGATGTCGAAGTAGTGAAAATTACTAGGCAGTAGTGATTTTAACCACTGGATGATTAGCGCGCTAATCGGTGCAATCTAACCCTTGATGTGAAATCGAGCATAAATTCATATTTATCAGTAGGTTATAATATTTTTTAAAAGTTGGCACACCACTTGTATTAGTTAATCTGTAATCAATCACTAATGGAAAAGGAAAACACCATGATTAACTCAACAGTAAAGAAAGTCGCACTAGTATCGTTAACATTAACAGGATTGTTAGCTAGCAGTTTCAGTGCGCAAGCCAATGAAAGTTTAGTTTCTGAAATGACAGCTGGTCTTGAAAGTAATCTAGCTAGCCAAATGCAAGAAGTGATGAATGTTGCACAGCGCGAATTGAGCCTATCGATTCAAGCACAATTATCAGAAACTCTGTTTGAAACTCAAGACGTTGACGTTGCAGCGACACAAGATAACCAAGAAGAGGTTATCACCAGCGCAATGATCAAGGAGTAAGTATGAGTATGATGACAGATTTGGCCACCTTACTGTTGTTACCCGTGATAGGTTTTATCTTTAGCGCCGGTATATTGATGACATTAAGGTGGTTCAGGATAGTCGAGTCGTAATATTAAACAGCCTAAATTTTGGAGTATAAAATGAATATTGAAGATGTTGTTGCACGATTAGCTGAGCCAAAACGATTGGTTTGTGGTGTGGCGGCAGCGATGGCCGACAAGTTTGACTGGTCATGTAAGTGGACTCGAGTGGTATGGGCCGTAGCCACCTTTATGAACCCAGCATTCGTCTTGTTAGTGTATTTTGTATTGGCCTTAGTGATGCCTAAGTGGCAAGCGCCAAGCAAGTTTTAAGTGGTCAATAGCTAAGCATGGATAGTCAGGTGAAAAGGACATTAATCAACAAGTTCGGTAACACTTTTTTGGGCGCAGCGCTGCTGTTACTGACGATAGCTTTGTTGATTGCAAGCGTTGAATATTGGTCGCTCCCAACGCTATACCTTGGAATAGAGTCGCTCTATTTACACGATTTAAGTATTTGGAGTATTGCCATGACATCGGGTGTGTTATTGGTGGTACTGATCTGGGTTACGCTAGCATTCAGTCTAGTGGCACTTATTTCCGCAATATGTGTCTGTGCGGCCTTGGTAATGATGTTTGCAGGCTTTAGCTTAATATGGCCGGTTGCATTACTAGTACTGGCGGCTTGGGGAGTAGGAAAAGCTAGCCAAGTAGACTAGCTCTGCCCAGAAGACATTTTTCTAACGGCTTAAAAAGGCTTTAAATTGTGCCTTGGCCTCATCACTTTGCAAGCGCGTAGCGAACTCAGTTAACTCCGCTGTCATCTTAGCGTGTAACAATGCTTTATCTGGACGCATAAGCGCTTTAGTGGCTTGTATCGATAGCGGTGGTTTAGCGGCTATTTTGACAGCCTGGGCAAAGGCAGTATCGAATAACAGTTTGGGGTCGACGCAGTCATTAATTATATGCAGTGACTTTGCTGTCTGCGCATTGAAACTCTCCCCAAGTAACAGTAATTCAGCGGCTTTTTGATGACCGATTAAGTGGGGCAGTAATAAACTCGCACCCGCTTCGGGGACGAGGGCTAAATTAGTGAAGGGCAGTTGAAATTTAGCCGTGGTATCGGCATAAACCAAATCACAATGTAGCAATAAAGTCGTGCCAATGCCGACAGCAGCTCCCGATACCGCAGCAATCAATGGTTTTTTGAGATCCAGTAGGCTAAATAAGAACTTAAAAGCGGGATGTTCTGGCCCTAAGTCGCTATTTTTTAGAAAATCGGCCACATCATTACCCGCGGTAAAGCAATCATCCTGCCCTTTGATAAGAAAGGCGTTAATTGCGTTGTCTGCATCACCTTGGATGAGGTATTCTCTCAGGGCGGTATACATTTCTAAGTCTAGCGCGTTACGTTTTTCAGGGCGATTGATCGTAATGATCCTTACCCCTTGTTCGTCCTTAATTTGAATCGTACTCATTGGCAAAAATTCCGTTGTGGCAAATGGGTCTAAAAAGGAGTTTAAGACATTGGAACTTAATTTCAAACACATGTTTAAGTTTTTGTTGTTATCGTGCCTCTCATTTACTGCGTCGGCCAATGTAGTGTTAGTTGATGGCTTTGTCAGAGCCATGCCAGCCAGCGTGCCCAATACCGCTGCTTATTTTGTTTTGCAAAATCATGGTCCTAATCTTGAGCTGGTCAGCGTCGACGTTGATTTCGCTAAAGAAGCACAATTACACACCGTGATTGAAGAAAATGGCGTAGTTAAAATGCGCCAAGTAAATAGTTTTTCTGTGCCTATGCATGGTGAACTTCGACTGGATGAATCTGGTGAACACGTCATGTTGATGGGATTAAAACATCAACTCCCCGTGGGGCAAAATGTTGAACTTGTTCTACATTTTAATGACGGAAGCCAGCTACCTATCTCTTTGAAGGTCAGTAAACAAGATATGGCAAAGGAAGGCGGTCACCATCATCACCACCATTAAGGAGTCACAGCGATGCAAATGACATGGAAAAAAGGCGCTGGAATAGCAGCAGTACTGTTGCTCATTGGATACTTAGTGAGTGTTTGGTGGAGCGTTGAACCTGACGTGCTTGATACTCAGCAGTTTCAAACGCCAACGGGTGAAAAAGTGGTGGGCTATGCCACTACTACGTCACTTATTATGACAGTCGATACCCTACTGAATAAAAGTGGTGGTTGGCTTTCTAATGATGTGATGCCACCCTCGGTAATGATGGATAACATGCCGGCATTTGAATTTGGTGCGATAGAACAAGTGCGAGATTTAGCCTTGATAATGCGCAAAGAGTTTAGCCGTTCACAGTCGCAGTCCACCGCTGATGCAGACTTACTTGCTGCCCATTCTAAGCTCAATATTGAACATACCAGCTGGTTAATCCCTAGCGCAGAAAGTGAATACAAAGATGCGATTAAGCTATTAAGTCTTTATCGCGCCCGCATGTTAGATAGTAATAACCCAGATGCACAGTTTTATGCCCGCGCAGATAACCTCAATGAGTGGCTTAAAGAGGTGCAAAAGCGTCTGGGTAGTATGTCGCAGCGCTTATCGGCCAGTGTGGGTCAAGATAGACTCAATACCGACTTGGCTGGTGACAGTGTCGCCAGTCAATCGACTCCTAATCATGCGAGCCAGCAGATTAAGACGAGCTGGTGGAAAATTGATGATGTGTTTTATGAAACTCGTGGCGCAACGTGGGCACTACTTAATTTCATGAAAGCCATTGAGGTCGATTTTGCCGATGTGCTCAAGAAGAAAAATGCGACTGTGAGCCTGCAGCAGATCATTCGAGAATTGGAAGAAACGCAACAACCAGTATGGAGCCCGATGATCCTTAACGGTTCTGGGTTCGGTATTGTCGCCAATCACTCCTTAGTGATGGCAAACTACATCTCGCGAGCGAATGCCGCGGTGATTGATTTAACTAACTTATTAACTCAAGGTTAAGTAATGAAAAAAACGATATTAGCATGTGCTTTGTTAGGCAGTATGGTTGCTACATCTGCTCAGGCTGCGTCACTGATTGGTTTTAAAGTGGGTGGTGATTACTGGAAAGCAGATACTAGTGGTACGTTTGCTGAACATGGACAGCCGCAGCAAGATTTCAACTACAGTTCTGACTCACAAGGTAGTGTGTGGGTGGCCGTTGAACATGGTATCCCAATTCTGCCTAATTTTAAGTTACGTGAAAATCGCCTTGATGCGAGCGGAAGAGCGTCGCTTGGTGAGTCAGTAATGAACTTTGATGGCCAAGAGTTCGGTGGTGACATTTCAACCAATACAGATTTAAGTAATACCGATTTTGTGCTTTATTATGAACTACTTGATAACGATATTGTGGCACTAGATTTAGGTGCAGCTTATAAAAAAATGCACGGCTCATACCGTGTCAACCAATTGAATGCGAGTGGGGTTTCAGGACCATATGCCGAGAAAGATCTAAGCACGGGCATCGTTATGGCTTACGCTGATGCGCAAGTCGGCATTCCTGGTTTAGGTTTATACGGTTTTGCCGATGTGATGATTGGTGTTGATGAGAGCAGTGTTTACGACTACTCACTCGGCCTAGGCTGGCAGTTTGATGGTACGGCCTTTGATACCAAAGTGCGCGTTGGTTACCGTGATTTTAAGTTTGATGTCAGTGACTTTGATGGCGTGACCGCGAATAACCAATTCAAAGGTTACTTTGCCGGTGTTGAACTCACCTTCTAAATCGTCAGTTCACTAAGTTAGACACAAAAAAACCGCCGATACCGGCGGTTTTTTTCGTTTAGCTTAATGGATTTATTGCACGGCTTCTGGCGCTTTTAAGCCATTATTGATAGCAATAACGTCATCTTCGCTAAGTGTTCCGGCAGCTTGTTTCAGGGCTAAGATAGAGTTGATATAACCATATCTTGCGTTCGACAGCTGACGTTTCGAGTCATACAAGTCACGGGTACGGTTAAGCACGTCAACGATAGTACGGGTACCGACTTCAAAACCTGCTTGTGTCGCTTTAAACGCACTCTCAGATGAGATAACCGATTGCTCGTAAGCTCGAATTGAGCTGATAGAAGCGCTAACGTTATTGAAGTTATTGCGAACATCTTTTACCACTTGGCGGTAAGTCTGCTCCATCTTCTCACTGGCTTCTACGTATTGGTACTGTGCCTGATTCACCTGCGATGAAACTTTGAAACCTTCAAAAATCGGGATACTTAACTGCAGTGCAACGTTGGCATTGTCGTAATCTGACAGATTGTTATCTTGATTTTTTTGTTTTAAATTAGTGGTATAGCCAGCATTTAGCTTAAGTGACGGCATATGACCCGCTTTGTACAAGCTAATGGTTTCTTGGGCAATATCACGACCAATACGTGTAGTGAGTAAGTCTACACTGCTGCTTTCAGCCATTTTAAGCCACTCTTCTGGCTTAGCGGGTGAAGGCATGACGGCACCAAAGCGGTCGGTATCAAGAATATTAATGGATTCGTAACCAATACCGGTGATCTCACGTAGTGCTTCATAGCTATTGATTAGCTGGTTTTCAGCTAAGATTTCGTCAGCGCGGGCTAAATCGAACTGAGCTTGAGCTTCGTGAACGTCAGTAATCGCGGTTAGACCTACGGCAAAACGTTGCTTGGTTTGCTCTAATTGACGCTCAATGGCGCGTTTCTCTGCGCCTTTAAACTCGTAGTTATCTTTTGCTGACAACACATCAAAGTAAGCACTTGTGACGCGAATAATAAGGGTTTGTAGGGTCGATGCGTATGCGGCATCTGCTTGCGATGCGGCTAGCTCGGCTAAACTGAGTCCTACCCAAGCGCTGTGATCGTAGATAACTTGGCTTAATGTTACGCCGGCATTAAGGCCACTACCGTATTCACTCGCATCTACATCACTCCAAGTTTTACCATAGCCGACATTAGCACTTAATGTTGGCAATAGTGGAGCACGGCCTTCTTCTATCTGTTCATATAGCGCATCTCGTTGAGCTTGTGCTTGCAAAGCAACAGGATCGCTCGTCAATGCTTGTTGATATATCTGCAGTAGATCGTCGGCTTGAACGGCAGTTGTCGAGGCAGCAAAAGTAATAGCTGCACATAAAGAGCGGATCTTAAATTTCATTAGCTGTCCTTCTTAGACATAAATCCTCCTATTGGAGGAGCAATATACTTAATTGAGTTAAGTGATGCTTCGCCTTGCTTCCTTTTGTAGGCCAAGCGGTTTGCGCTTCCCGACGCTTCCCGATACATCTAAACTTATTGAGTTAAGATATTAAGAAATTAACCAATTTTAAGTCAACTCCGAAGTGTAACAGTTTTTGACTTTATGTCTGCTTTTTTTCAAATAACTTAGCTGAATCTGCGGTATTCAACCAGTTTCAGTGTAAAGTAGCAGCCAAATTGAGTTTAGGAGCCAAGCTATGCAAAATAAGTTTAGCAGCCAAGATGTTGAAATGCTTGAGCGCAAGCGTCTTTATCAAGGTTTTTTTACCATGGAAGAGTATCGTTTTCGGCATCGTCTTTTCGATGGTGGCTGGAGTGATGTTGTGCGTCGTGAAGTCTTTGAGCGTGGCCATGCTGTAGTCGTGCTAGCTTATGACCCCTATACCGACCAAGTCGTGCTGATTGAACAGATACGTATTCCGGTTTTTGATGCCAACCAGACGCCTTGGTTGTTTGAACTTGTGGCAGGCATGATTGACAAAGGACAGACTGCTGAAGAGGTTGCGCAGCGTGAATTGATGGAAGAGTCGGGATTGACGGGCAGTCATTTACAGTTGATCAGTGAATTTTTTGCTAGCCCAGGTGGCACCAGTGAGAAGTTCTCCTTATATTATGCCGAAGTTGATGCGAGCCAAGCATCCGGCACCCATGGTCTAGCCGAAGAGCATGAAGATATTCAAGTGCACGTGGTGAGTCGTGAAGCGGCTTTTGACATGGTAAAAAGTGGCTTGGTTAACAATGCATCGACCGTAATTGGTTTACAATGGTTGCAACTCAATTATCAGTCGCTAGCGAAAAAGTGAGTAAATTTGAAAGCTGTTAATGCCAAAAAGGACAAGTATCGTGTTGATGTTAATCGATTTCTTGCTTTGTGTAGCCGTAATTATTTTAATATTTTAGCTTGGTTACCTGCGGAGGTAATGCCTGGGGATGCTTGGTGCGTAGCCGGCGACTTTGGTCAGCTTGACGTTCGATTATTGGAAAATACTCAATATACTCAGTTGATCGAACTTTCAAGGAGCGTGGCTGATAATGAATTTATTGAGACTCCTAAGGTAACTGTTCGCATTTATCACGATGCTAAATTAGCAGAAGTGTTAACTAGTCGACAGATTTATCGATTGCGTCCGGTATATGATTATCCAAATGTACGCATGTATCACCGAGATGAAAAGTACCAGGTTAACGCTTTTCTTGAAGAGTTATTAAAGATAGACAACCACCCTCGTGTTGTTTATCAATCTAACAGTTAAGGTTTTGATGTTTTGAAAGAGGCAATCTCTTATCCTATCGCTGAATGCGGCAGTGTGAGAATCGTGCAGGTCACGGATCCGCATCTGTTTGCTGATCCTGAGGCACAGCTATTAGGCGTCAATACGGCCCATAGTCTCGATGCCGTACTAAATACTATCAAAGCCGTTGATTATCCTGCTCATCTCATGCTGGCGACGGGAGATATCAGCCAAGACTATTCCGCGGAGTCCTACCATAATTTTGTCAATGCCGTCGAACCGCTGAACGTGCCATGTCATTATTTACCGGGTAATCACGACGACCCGAGAATCATGCATTTGAACATGCAGGGCGAGTCAGTGTTTGGTAATAAGCGTATTATCGCTGGCAACTGGCAAATCATCATGTTGGATTCCACCGTGCGCGGTAAGCCGGGTGGTAACATGTCGGCCGCGGAAATGAGCTTAATCGCTGATGCAGTGAACGCTGAAAGTGACAAGCATACTTTGCTTGTGATGCATCACAATCCGATACTGGTTAACTGTAAATGGTTAGATCAACACTGTATGGACAATGGCGATGAGTTTTTAGCCTTTGTCAGTCAGTTTCCGCAAGTCAAAGGACTACTTTGGGGCCATGTGCATCAACAATTGGATGAGATTCATCACGGGACATATGGCGCAATTAAACTGATGGCAACACCGTCGACGTGTATCCAGTTCAAACCTAAATCATCCTATTTTGCTTTAGATGCACAGCAACCTGGCTATCGACTGTTAGAGCTCAAAGATAATGGCGATATATTAACGAATGTCTATCGTGTGCCTGGCAACAAGTTCTCACCTGACAACGAGGCCAGTGGTTACTAAGCTTGTAGGCGGGATTATTTGGTTAAATAGCTTGCCAGTGTTAGCATCTATATGAGGTTTATAATAACAACGGTGCCAGCAGACTAAGCTTAGCACCACCATGATTATCTCTGAGGACATATGCTGCTTTACATCCATGGCTTTAACAGTTCGCCATTGTCAGATAAGGGCGTGATTAGCGCGCAGTATATTCAAACTCATTTTCCTGATGTTCATTTTGAACAGCCACAGCTTCCATCTTGCCCACACTCTGCGATGATGTTACTCATCGAGCTGGTAGAAAAAGCATTGCAAAACGGGCAGCCGCTGCGGTTTATTGGTTCGTCATTGGGCGGTTACTTTGCCAGTTATTTGGCTGAAAAATATGGTGGACGTGCGGTGTTAGTTAATCCCGCAGTAAAACCTTTTGAGCTGTTTGATGAATTTATCGGCCCGCAATATAACCCTTACACCGATGAGCATTATCAAGTATTACCGATACATAAACAGCAAGTCGCCGAATTTAATACAGAAGTTATCCTCCATCCTGACCGCTTTTTTGTATTACTACAAAGTGGCGATGAAGTGTTGGACTATCGCCAGGCCGTGCATAAATACCATTGTTGTAAATTAATCCTTGAATCTGGCGGAGACCACAGTTTTGTCGGATATTCTGATAAAATGGCGGAAATTTGTGATTTCTTGTTTCTTGACAAATAGACATGTAGGGCCGCAACATGGCCTGAATAACTATAAATTGTGTGTGCTATGACAAACCAATATACCTCTGATGCAATTGAAGTTCTAAATGGACTTGACCCTGTTAAACGTCGACCTGGCATGTATACCGATACCAGTCGTCCAAACCATTTGGGTCAAGAGGTTATCGATAACAGTGTTGATGAAGCGCTGGCGGGTCACGCCACAAAAATCGAAGTTGTGCTACACAAAGATAATTCATTGGAAGTGACCGATGATGGTCGTGGTATGCCGGTGGATATTCACCCTGAAGAGGGGATTCCGGGGGTCGAGCTTATCTTGACCAAGTTACATGCCGGCGGCAAATTTTCTAATCAAAATTATCAGTTCTCAGGTGGTTTGCACGGCGTTGGGATTTCAGTTGTTAACGCCTTATCTAGCCGAGTAGAAATTAGTGTTAGGCGTGGCGGTGAAGTCTATGAAATGGCTTTTGCTGACGGCGATAAGGTAGAAGATCTGACTGTAACGGGGACCTGCGGTCGACGTAATACCGGGACCCGAGTGCACTTTTGGCCAACGCCAAGCTATTTCGACTCTGCTAACTTTTCTATCCCTAAGTTGGTGTATTTACTGCGCGCCAAAGCCGTACTGTGTCCCGGATTAAAAATTAAGTTTAATAATAAACAAACCGGTGAAGTACAAGAATGGTTTTATGAAAGTGGCCTAACTGATTATCTCAAAGCATCGGTTAACGGTGCGGTTATGCTGCCACAAGAGCCGTTTATTGGCAGCTTGAAGGGTAATGAAGAAGCGGTAGATTGGGCGATCACTTGGTTACCCGAAGGTGGTGACTATCTCAATGAAAGCTATGTGAATTTAATTCCCACGCCATTGGGTGGTACCCATGTGAATGGCTTCCGCCAAGGTTTGCTTGAATCTATGCGTGAGTTTTGTGAGTTTCGCAATTTGATCCCTCGTGGGATTAAACTGACCCCTGAAGATATTTGGGATCGCAGTAGCTTTATCTTATCAATTAAAATGCAAGACCCGCAGTTTGCCGGACAAACCAAAGAAAAGCTATCTAGTCGACAAAGTGCCGCCTTTGTATCGGGGATTGTGCGTGACGCCTTCAGCTTATGGCTAAATACTCATACCGATCAAGCTGAGTTGTTGGCGGACATGTGCATTAATAATGCCCAGAAACGCCTACGAGCAGCGAAAAAAGTTGCTAGAAAGAAGGTGACTTCTGGCCCAGCTCTACCGGGTAAGTTAACCGACTGTAGCGGTCAAGACCCGATGCGCGGTGAGTTATTTTTAGTGGAGGGTGACTCAGCAGGTGGTAGTGCTAAACAAGCTCGCGATCGTGAGTTTCAGGCCATCATGCCGCTGCGAGGCAAGATTTTGAATACTTGGGAGGTCGATGCATCACAAGTATTAGCTTCACAAGAAGTTCATGATATTTCCGTTGCCATTGGCTGTGATCCAGATAGTGAAGATATTTCAGAGCTAAGATATGGCAAAATCTGTATATTAGCGGATGCCGATTCTGATGGACTACACATTGCTACTTTATTGTGTGCGCTATTTATGAAGCATTATAAGGTGCTGGTCGAAAGTGGCCATATTTATATTGCGATGCCGCCACTGTTTAGAATCGATATTGGAAAAGAAGTGTTTTATGCGCTAGATGAGCCTGAAAAGCAGGGGATTTTAGACCGCATTGCAGCAGAGAAAAAGAAAGGTAAGATTCAGGTTACGCGCTTTAAAGGCTTGGGTGAGATGAACCCGTTGCAGCTGCGTGAAACCACGATGGATCCCAACACTCGTCGATTGGTACAACTTACCGTGGACGACGCCGAAGATACGTTGGCGCTAATGGATATGTTGTTAGCGAAGAAGCGTTCAAGTGACAGGAAAGTCTGGTTAGAAGAGAAGGGTGACTTAGCACAACTGTAGTATGACTGCATTTGAGCTGTATTAAATGATGTATAAATTGATTACCACATATTGTAGAAGCGGTTGGTTACTGATCCTTGGCATAGTGTTGAGCTTACCCTCAGCTGTTTGGGCCAAAGGTCAGCCGATGATGATTACCGTGACCAAAGGATTTGGCCTGACTCTATATGCCTCAGAGGTTGGAGACGCTAAGCAGCTGGCTATTGGTGACAAGGGCACTTTATTTGTTGGCTCTTATAAAAAAGGCACCGTCACCGCATTAGTGGATAATAATGCCGATGGCCGAGTCGATAAGCGCTATGTGATTGCCAAAAACCTAGACAATCCCGAGGCCATAGCCTTTCGAGATGGCGATCTGTATGTCGCGGTAGAAGATCGCATTTTGCGTTATGTTGATATTGAAAACCGCTTGCGTCGACCAGGCCGAGGCAAAGAGGTGTATGACCGCTTACCTGAGCAAACAAACAATAGCCGCAGAGCCATGCATTTTGGCCCCGATGGTCGCCTTTATGTATCAATAGGCGCGCCGTGTAATGTGTGTGAAGCACAAGCGCCGTTTGCCAGTATTATTGCTATTGATATTGAGACCGGTGAAACCGAACAAGTTGCGACCGGAATTAGACGAGCAATTGGTTTTGATTGGGCACCAGCAGACAATGCCTTGTGGTTTGCCGATTTAGGTCGAGATTGGATGGGAGATAGAATTCCACCGGATGAAATCAATCGAGTAGAGCAAACGGGGGCCCATTTTGGCTTTCCGTATTTGCATGCCTCTACGGTAGAAGAGCCGGCTTATGAGCGCCCAGAAAATCTCAAGATAACCTTACCAAAATATGAATTACCCGCCCATGTCGCGCCAATGGGTATGCACTTTTATCGTGGTGAACAATTTCCACAGAAATATCATCAGCAGATGTTTGTTGCTGAAAACGGTTCTTGGAATCGCTCCAGTAAAATTGGCTATCAAATTGTGATGTTAACAATTGAAGATAACGAAGTGGTTAAGCGCAGTACCGTGGTCAGTTTTCTTGATGGAGAGTTTCCGGTAGCAAGACCGCACTCTTTGGTCACCGCGCCGGATGGGGCGATGTATATTTCCGATGACCTAAAAGGCAATATTTATCGCCTTTATTATAAAAATAATCAAAACACCGAGCCTGATACGGCTAACTAACAGGATATTAATCAATGAGTGATGCGATAGATCTAAGCTTAGATGGGGTTGAGCAAATGCCCCTGCGACGCTTTACTGAGAATGCATACTTAAATTACTCAATGTACGTCATTATGGACCGAGCCTTGCCGCATATTGGTGATGGTTTGAAACCTGTTCAGCGCCGTATTGTCTATGCGATGAGTGAGTTAGGCTTATCCGCACAATCTAAACATAAGAAATCTGCGCGTACTGTTGGTGATGTATTGGGTAAGTATCATCCCCATGGTGATAGTGCATGTTATGAAGCCATGGTATTGATGGCGCAGCCGTTCTCTTACCGGTATCCGCTTGTTGATGGCCAAGGTAACTGGGGTGCACCCGATGATCCTAAATCATTCGCTGCGATGCGTTATACCGAGGCGCGATTATCTAAATTTTCAGAAGTTCTGCTTACCGAGCTAGGCCAAGGTACCGTCGATTGGGGAGTTAACTTTGATGGCACTATGAAAGAGCCATTGGTGTTACCTGCAAGACTGCCGCATATCTTACTCAACGGTATTACCGGTATTGCGGTGGGGATGGCCACCGATGTTCCACCCCACAATGCTCGTGAATTGGTCAGTGCTTGTGTCGAGTTATTGGATAACCCTAAAGCTGATTTAGCTCGGCTGATGGAGTTTGTTCCGGGACCCGATTATCCAACCGCCGCCGAAATTATTACTCCGGCTAAAGATATTGCCAAGATTTATGATACCGGTCGTGGCTCAATCAAAATGCGTGCGGTTTACCATAACGATAATGGTGAAGTGGTGATCACCGCATTACCGCATCAGGCTAGCGGCGGTAAAATTCTTGAGCAAATAGCCACACAGATGCAGGCTAAGAAGCTCCCAATGGTGGCGGATTTGCGTGATGAGTCTGATCATGAAAGTCCTGTGCGTATCGTTGTTGTACCGCGTTCGAACCGAGTTGATATTGATCAGCTGATGACCCACTTATTTGCTACCACAGATTTAGAGAAGAATTTCAGAGTCAATCTCAATGTGCTCGGTCTTAATGGCCGCCCACAGGTCAAAGGTTTGAAGCAGTTACTCACTGAGTGGCTAACCTTCCGTATGACAACCGTACGCAGAAGGCTCGAGTTCCGCTTAGATAAAGTGCTCGCGCGTTTGCATATTCTTGATGCATTGATGATTGCATTCTTAAACATCGATGAAGTGATTGAGATCATTCGTAACGAAGAAGATCCTAAAGCTGAGTTGATGGCTCGTTTCTCTTTAACCGAGTTACAAGCAAACGCGATTTTAGATCTTAAGTTGCGTCACCTTGCCAAGCTAGAAGAGTTTAAGATTAAAGCCGAACAGAGCGAGCTTGAAGAAGAGCGTGATAAGTTACAGCTGCTATTAAGCTCTGAGCGACGCATGAAGACGTTAATCAAGAAAGAACTCAAACAAGATGGCGAAACCTATGGTGATGATCGCCGTTCACCTTTGATTGAGCGTAGCGAAGCTAAGGCGCTGACAGAACAAGAATTGGTTCCAGCTGAAGCCGTCACGGTGGTTTTATCTGAAAAAGGCTGGGTACGTTGTGCGAAGGGCCACGATATTGATCCTAGTGCCCTGTCCTATAAAGCGGGCGATAGCTTCCTTTGTGCGGCAGCGGGTAGAAGTAATAATGCCAGCGTCTTTATTGGTACTACTGGCCGTGCCTTTGCCACCGATACACATACATTACCCTCTGCTCGCAGCCAAGGTGAGCCCATCACCACTCGCTTTAATTTGTCACCGGGAGAGACTATCTCTCATGTGGTGATAGGTGATGAGCAGCAATACTTCCTACTTGCATCAGATGCTGGCTATGGTTTTGTCGGCGCCTATAAAGATATGGTGTCGCGCAATAAGGCGGGTAAAGCATTATTAAGTTTACCAGCTAATGCTAAGGTTTTATCTCCGCAGCGTGTTGATAAGTCTCGTAATGAGTCTATCTTAGCGATCACCAATGAAGGGCGGATGCTACTGTTCTCTATGGACGCTTTGCCGCAATTGGCCAAAGGTAAAGGTAATAAGATTATTGGTATTCCAAGCGACAGAGCCAAAAGTCGTGAAGAATTATTGATCCATCTACACGTCGTGCCAGAAGATACCGCAGTGACACTGTGGGCGGGTAAACGTAAGTTAACCCTTAAGCCTAGTGATTTAGAGCATTATCGCGGTGAACGTGGTCGTCGTGGTGCTAAGTTACCACGCGGGTTACAGCGAGTTGATAGTGTTGAGCTGGGTGAAGGCGAGCCAAGTATATAGGTATTATTGACCCACAAAAAAAGCTGCCTAGGCAGCTTTTTTATATGAGTCACAAGTGCAATATTAACTCAGCGTAGAATACTGTTTGCGCTAGGCGACTTCATAGTAATTAGGTTCAACATCAAGTTGTGCAGCGATGACTTGGGTCGCCATCTTAGTACATTTACCACATTGACTGCCCACACCAAGACGCTTTTTTACATCAGCAAGGGACATATCACCTTGACTAACGGCTTCTTTAATTTGGGTATCTGTTACAGCATGGCAAAGACAAACGTACATCTTAAACACTCTCTTGATTTCGATGCTGTAAGTATAAATGAAAACGATTCTCAATGCTAATAACTCTCGGTTATAGATCTTAAACTAGAGTCATTAGCAGTGTTATTAAAAGTTGTGATCGGTTTCAAGTTGGCAAAACAAACGCGATATAAGTCACCACACCAACCATTGAGCCTTATTATGATCAAAAATGGCAAGCTTGAAGCTTGCCATTAAAGGGTGTGATTGTAGTCGGGGCTAGTTGCTAATAACCGCGCTCAAAGTTAACTTCGTGACTGAGTGACTCACCTTTTATCAACTTGTGATAGTTATTAGCAAAAATCTCTACGACCTGCTCTGGAAAACTCGGGGCTGCGATATGCGGAGTAATCACCACGTTGTCTAAATTCCAGATGGGATGCTCCTGTGGCAGCGGCTCTTGATTAAAGACATCCAAAACGGCCTGTTGTAAGGGATTCGCATTGAACTGCTGATACAAGGCGTCAAGGTCGAGTACATCACCGCGGCCTAGGTTGAATAAAATAACTTCAGGTTTCATTAAGCTCAGTGTTTGAGCATTCAATGCGTCACGAGTTTGCGGCGTACTTGGCAAAATGGATGCTACCGTATCGGCTTGGGGTAAATGCAGTGATAGATTTGCTAAAGTATCAACTTCATCAAAGCCTTTAGTTGGCTTCGCTCCGCGATTTATTCCGGTGACAAGCATGCCGAAGTGTTTGGCAGTTTGTGCGATGTGCTTGGCAATATTACCAGTCCCCAAGAGCAATAATCGCTGTCCTTGTAGTGATTTAAAATTGGCTGGTAGCCATATTTTCTCCGCTTGCTGGGTTTTGTACTTGTGATGGTGTCGCTGGTGGGCCAGTAAATAACCAAAAAGGTATTCACTCATTAAGGGGCCGAAAATGCCTCTAACGTTGGTGAGTTGATAATCTTTGCGCTGCCTTGGTTTGACCAAAGAGTCTACGCCCGCATGAGTAGATTGCATCCATTTAATGTTTTTCGCATGGCCAATTAATGGCGCTGCGAGCGGCGGTTCTGCTAACCATATATCAGCTTGATAGATACTTGCTGGCTCATCGCCTAACAAGGTGAGGTTGGGCAAATGACACGAATTGAGCAAGTCACGGTAACGTTGATTGTCACTCGTAAGCAATAGTAGCTTGTGTCCCATGTTGTCTCCCCCTATATTCTTTCCCTAGACCTAGATACATGGACCCGCCTATGGAGCATTTTATTTCATTTTTACATCAACTTGGTACCAAGCTATATCCTTGGTTAACCGAAATTTCCACTGCCATCATCGCGTGCTTTTTAGTTGTTTTTGGTGGCGATATTAATCGTATTTTACGCCGAAAGCTTGTAGGTAGAAATTTTATTTTACGTACATTGGTGTTTATTTTAATTAATGCCTTTGGTTTTGGCCTACTAATTGTGGCGGCTACACCTTGGCTAGCGAGCTTACTTAGCCAGCTCTCTTCTGTTTACTTACTACTGATTTTAGTCGCTATTTTTACATTCATTGGTATTTGGGCACAAAAAAACAATCAATCATGAAAAGCAGCTAATTCAAGCGCGTCAGCCAATTAAATAGATCTTAGCCATTAAACGCTCAACTGACAGATTGAGGTGGTTAACTAAGCGATGTGATGTATTGCCGTGCTTGATCAGGGTAATTACTAAAAATACCATCGACGCCTAATGCATGCATCGCGGCGATGTCATGGGGTTTATCAACCGTATAAACATAGACTTTCAAGCCACGCTGATGAGCGTCACGGACAAAGTCAGCATCAATAAAGTTGATATCAAGGTGAATCGAGTAGGCATCGAGCTGGCTGCCAATGGCTGCATTGTCGATGGGTAAGCCTTCTAGCAACGGTGCGATAAGTGCACTAGGGTAGCGCTGCTTCACCGACTGCAAGAATTTATGGTTAAACGATGAAATCAGTAACCGCTCTATCGGGTAGTTAAGCTCTGTGAGCATTTTGGGATAGAGAGCCAAAAATGGCGCTAGGCTGTTCATCCCCTTAAGCTCAATATTGATCAATATTTCGTGGTGCTGACACAATTGCAGCACTTGCCATAAGTTGGCCAATGGTTGGCCTTGAATCATTACCTGAGCAATGCTCTGTTGGTCGAGTGACTCGATTAGGCCATTGGCATTTGTTTCACCATCGAGCCAGCGGTTATGAAATAACATTAACTCGCCCGCCACATTTTGAACGTCAAGTTCAATGGCCTTGCAGCCTAAGGCAATCGCTTTTTGCATTGCACTTAGGGTGTTGTCTGGTGCATAACCGCTGGCGCCACGATGAGCAAATACTAGCACTTTTTAGCCTCTTAAAATTCAGTTAGCCAACTTAGCTGATTAACCACGTAGAATACTTTGAGCATCTTTGGTTTGGTTATTTTTAACGTGTACTTCAAGCTGCGGGTAAGCCAACTCTAAGTGATTCTCTTGCAGCTTCTTACTTATTTTCTTATGTAAAATATGGCGTAGCGGCCAACGAGCATTCATATCTTTGGCGTAGGCTCTTACCTCATAATCTTGAGTATGTTTACCAAACCCTGCAAACCAGACCTCTGGCTCGGGGGTGTCTAAGGCTTCATCACACTCTTTTACTGCTTGGTATAAGGCGGCTTCTACTCTGGCGGGATCGGAATCTCTGGCAACAGAAACGTAAACGATAACCCGGGTTATCGGATCCGACAGCGACCAGTTGATCAGCTGTTCGGTAATAAATGCCTTATTGGGCACAATAATTTCTTTACGGTCCCAGTCGATAATGGTGGTTGCACGGATTTGAATTTTACTAACCGTACCGGTGAGATCCCGAATGGTGACGGTATCGCCTATCCGCACCGGCTTTTCAAATAAAATGATCAAGCCTGAGATAAAGTTGGCGAAGATTTCTTGCAAGCCAAAACCTAAGCCAACAGAGAGTGCCGCAATGAGCCATTGCAATTTCGACCACTCAACCCCTAAGGTCGAAAAGCCCGTTAAGGTACCAATAAACACCACTAAGTAACGGCTCACCGTGGTGATTGCAAAACCGGTTCCTTGGGTTAAATCTAATCGCTGCAGAATGGTTAATTCAAGCAGGCCGGGGAGATTGGTGGCGACCATTAATGAGAAGCCCACAATGATTAGCCCCAACAATAGCGATTTTAAGGTGATGGGCACGGTCTCTGAAATGCCGTCAACAATGCTATTGCTCGTCCACAGGGTAATGCCATCTAAAAAAGAAAACAGTGCTGTATGAGTTTGTGTCCATAAGCCCACCAAGCTGGCTAAGAAGGCCAATAGCAGAATAGATCGCATTAATCCAAGTGACTGACTAGAAATCGTTTCTAGGTCCACCACAGGCTCTTCATATTCCATTTGTTCGCTATTTGGGTTGACTGTGTCTTCATCTTTTTCACGTTGGGCGATGATTTCTGCCCGTTTGGCTTTAGCCCGATCAAATGCAATGCGCCTGCGTTCGATGAGCATCCAACGTTTAATCAGTTGGTACAGCAACATAAAGCTTAGCCATAGAATTAACGACAGCTGTAGCTGCAGTAACACTTGAAAAGCGGTGTAGTAATAACCTCTAAAAGCTAACACAGCGCAGACCATAGGTGTCACTAATAAGATGGCCCATAACAGTTTTTGCAGTAGTCGTTTATTCTTATCGTTTTGGTGATAGTGCGAGTCATGCTTGGAGACATTAAGCAGGTCCTTATAAAAAATCACCAACATGATTGCCAAAACAATAAACGCGCCTCGACCTAAACTGTTACGGATTAGCGAGGTCTCAAGTACTTCGGTAAAGCCGAGTACGCCAATGACCGGAATGGCAATAAAGGTCAGAGAACGTAGCTTCTGTTGGCCGGCTTTAATGGTGGTGGCGTGCGCTTTAAAGTGGCCAATGAGCAAACCGTTATCATCGGCAAGTAAATAGGTGAAACGATAGAGTAGGAACATTAAGCCGATAGCAAGAATGGCCATACCCATGGCGGATACAAAATTGTGCGAGGACAGGTAAAAGATAATACCAGCAAGCACCACCGGTATTGGCTTAATGATGCTATAGCCTATGGTGACAAGCAAGGTACTGAGTGTGTAGCTAAACCTATCTTGGGTTACGTTACCAACATGGGCGATATTGCGGCTCAAGCTGCCGCTAAATTTGGGCGAGAGAATATCTTGAAATACCAAGCAGAGTACAAAAATGATCACCCACCATGACCAAAGTTGGCTTTGCTCATCAATTGAATCGCTAAGCTGTGTCCATGGCGCTTGCTGAATAAACCAACGACTGCTTTGAATCAGGTCGGTAAACCAAGCTTTATCGATGCTATTGGCGTTTGCTATCCAAAAAAGGTGCTCATTGAGGGTATTTTTTAATTGTACGTACTGTTGATTTAATTGCTCATAAACAATGCGTAAGTCTGCCAGTTCACTGACGTACAGATCATAATTATCCAGCAATTGTTGTTGCAGCTTGTGCTGCGCATTCAGTAGCTTGTCTGCTACATCGCTGTCAGAGACATTAAACTGGTTTTGCTGAACGTGTAGTGTTTGGTCTTGCTCTATTTGATACCGCGCCAAGCGTGCATTGGCGATTTTATTATTGAGCTTGTCTAAACTGGGAGGCTTAGGTAATGACTGTAGTATCCGTAAAAACCGCTCACCAAAGGCCGAATTAAGCTTAATTAAGCCAATTTGCTGTTGAATATTGGTTAACTGTTTAGCTTGCAGTTGATACTGCGCTTCGGCTTGCTCTTGTAGCTTTACCGCGGCATTGGTATCAAGTGTTAGTTGTTGTAATTGCTTTGCATACTGCTGGTTCTGTGAGTTGATTTCAGCAATGCTGGGGTCAATCAAATAGTCATCCGCTACTTGGCTTGCAGCAATGGCGGCATTGGTTTGTTGCTGGCGCTGCAGACTGATTTGATAGTTGATTGCTTCTATCAGTCGCTCTTGTTGTGCAAGTTGTTCGCGCACCACTATTTGCTGCAACCGACTAAGGTCGGTGCGTTTTTGATTACTGGCAAGCTCCAGCTCCAGCGTTTCGACAGTTTGACTGAGCCATTGACGCTGCGCCGTCTGCAATTGCGTGTCGCTGTTGCTATCAATACTGGCTTTTTTATGTTGCGCTAGTTGTTCTCTTGCATCACGAATTGCACCTGGCAGCCGTTCATGGCGTTGTAGGTGAGCAGTAATATCTACCGTTAAATTGCTGTCAATCTCTTTAAGTTCAGATAGACGCAAATAAGCCAGCGATGCTTGCTGACTCATCTCTTGTTGGCGGTTGTATTGTTGCGGTTTTTTAGCCTCTGTCAGCTGCAACTTTAAGCTTTGCTTTTGCTCTTGGAAGTTATCGATACTGGCTTGATAACTTCGTGCGAGCAATTGCTGTTCTTTTAGCTGTGATTGCAGCTGGGCTATCTGTTGATCTAGCGTCAATACACTAGGCTCGTTTTGGGAATTATTACCCAAACGTTTATCTAGCTGTAACGGTGAGTTAGCTAATAGAGTTGAGCTATATAAACACAGTAAAACAAATAAAAGGCGCAACATAATTGATGATTTGCATGGCAACAAAGGCGATTGCTTACAAGTTTATACTATCGGACCGATAAAGAAATGCTAAGTCGATGAGTTTGTACAACAAGCTGCGCAGATTGTGTTAAATGTCTTACTCTAGCGCTGTCACTATAACGATGGTTTGTGTTACGCCGCCGCTACTATCGAGGGCGCTGATGCTTATGCGCGCGCTGGGTTTCAAAGATTGCTGTTGCGACTACAAGCAAGCCACCTAAGGCTGTTTTGACATCAACCCCTTCATGCAACACTAATAGCGCTAAAACGGTACCGTAGAAGGGCTGTAAGCAAGATACTAGCCCAACGGTTTTAGCACTTAGTTGTCTTAGTGCTGCGGCAAATAGGGCATGGGGCGCAGCGGTGAAAACTATGCCCAGCAGAACAAGCATAGCCCAAGTGGTATTGCTAATACTGGCAAGTTCAACTTGTTGCCAAGGGGCAAGAAAAACGACCGCGACTGCAGTTTGGTAGCACATTGCTTTTGCACCGCTATATTGAGAAAAGTAGCGTTTATGCATCAGGTTGCGCGCGGTAAATAGCAACGCAGACAACACGCCAATGGCAATGCCTAAGGTCACCTCGTTACCTAAACTGGCTTCGGGAATTAACAATGTCACCCCAATGAGCACAGCAAGGCCGCTGATGATATCAACCTTTTCGATACGAGTGCGGTTGATAATAGGTTCAATTAATACCGTCATAACCGGATAGGAGAAAAAGGCAATCATGCCGATCGCCACCGATGACATCTGCATTGAGGCAAAATAGGTTACCCAATGTAAGCTCACCACTATGCCTAGGGCGATTGCTACAGCGTATTCACGCCAGTGCTTTAGTTTGAGAGGTTGGCGGTTAAGTTTAACGATTAAGGCCAGCACTATCGCGGCAATAAAGCAGCGAATGAGGGTAATATCGAGGGCTGATAAAGCAATCAGTTTAGAGAATAATGCAGTGCCACCGAACAGTAGCACCGCGATATGTAATTCAATTAAACCTGAATGTTGATTCGACGGCTTATTCAATTGAGTGACTAATCCTCTATTTTAGCGAATGCTTGCCCCATTCTGGTGACGGCTTTGGGTTCTACACCATCGGCAAATTCATCTAAGGCATCTTTACCAAATAACATGACAACCGTACTACCCAGCTTGAAGCGCCCCATTTCTGCGCCTTTATCCAAGGTCAATGCATTAGGTCCTTCTGTGGGATAATCCCAAGTGAACACTTTTTTGCCAGTAGGCGGCGTGACCGTACCTGCCCAGATTGTTTCAATGCTCGCGACAATCGTAGCACCAACCAATACCATGGCCATTGGGCCAATTTCAGTTTCAAATATGGCAACCACACGCTCGTTTCTGGCAAAGAGTCCCGGCACATTTTCCGCGGTTAGCGGATTGACCGAAAATAGCTCACCTGGCACATAGGTCATTTTTGATAACGTGCCTTTAATTGGCATATGAATACGATGATAATCTTTTGGCGCTAGATAGATAGTGGCAAAATCACCGTCTTCAAAACGCTTAGCATCTTCGGCCTGATCACCGAGAAGTGCAAGTGATGAATATTCATGACCTTTAGCTTGAAAGATCTGTCCGTCTTTGATGGGACCGAGTTGACTCACTGCACCATCGACAGGGTGAACAATGTATTCATCGTTGTCATAGATAGGGCGGATGCCAGGCTTAAGCTCTCGAGTGAAGAACTCATTGAAGCTCGAATACGCTGACGGCTCACTGCGGGCCGCTTCGCTCATATCGATTTTATACTGCTTGATAAACCAGGTGATCACGCTGGTGGTGATGCGGCCTAGTTCGGCTGCGGCCAGTTTTCCTACAAGTCGCGAAACAAGGTGTTTTGGCAAAATATATTGTAGGGCTATTTTAACTTTGTCCACTCTCTTTTCCTTTAAAATGCATTGCGTTAACTAAGCGTGTTTTTCTATATAGATCAGTCATCTTCGCTACGGAAATGACGGGCATGGCGTTGTTCATCAAGACTATCAATTATACGATGATAATTATTATAACGATCTTCGCTTATCTCGCCGGCTTCAAATGCTTGGGTGATGGCACAGCCTGGATCGTTTTTGTGTTTACAGTCTCTGAATTTGCAGGTACCTAAAAAGTCCCTAAATTCTATAAAACACCAACCCACACGTTCAGCAGGAAGATGCCAGAGGGCAAATTCTCGTACACCGGGTGAGTCAATCAAGTCGCCACCGTGAGGGAAGTGTAATAATTTCGCTGTGGTGGTGGTATGTTGACCTAAGCCTGAGTTTTCTGAAATATCACCGGTGAGCAATTCTGCATCTGGCATCAGTGCGTTAATGAGCGAGGATTTACCCACACCAGATTGGCCAACGAAAACACTGACTTTGTCATTGAGTAGCCCCTGGATCTCCGCGACGCCTTCGCCGGTTTTGCTACTGACTCGATAAACGCTATAGCCAATATCCTGATAACGCGCTAATGCTGCGTCTATGCTGGCCGCCTCTTCATCGCTAATTAAGTCCACTTTATTGAGCACAATAACAGGGCTAATGCCGGTATCTTCTGCCGCAACTAAATAGCGATCAATAATTTGTGTGGTAAAACTAGGCACTACCGAGGAGACAATCAATATTTGATCGATATTGGCAGCAATAATCTTGATGCCGTCGTATAAATCAGGCCGAGAAAGCAAAGAGTGCCGTGGGTGCACGGCTTCAATCACCCCAGCAATTGTGCTGGTTTGCTCTAGTGCAAGACGTGCGATAACTTTGTCACCGGTGACTAAACTTTGAATATTGCGTCGAATATTACAGCGTACCAGCTCACCACTTTCTGTTTCTACGTCAGCGTGTTGACCGAAACGGGAGATCACTGTGCCGAGCTGTTCTGGCCCGAGTGAACTATCCTGTAGTTCAGGCGCTTGGTTATCGTCGGCGCGTCGTTGTAATCGCTTTTCATGATTGGCGCGCATTCGGCGGCGCTGACCATGACTTAATGGTTTCTTTTTACTCACAGTATTGTCATCAAAAGTAGAAGGTTATTTTGTGTCTGTTAAAAAAGCAGTATGATACACGGTCTAGAACAAAAAAGCCTGAATTTAGGCATACAGGAACAATAAGGTATCTTTATGGTTGCGGATGAAAACAATCTAATTTGGGTTGATTTGGAGATGACAGGGTTAGATCCAACGGTTGATCGTGTCATTGAAATCGCGACCATAGTCACCGACTCACAGCTCAATATTCTTGCCGAAGGGCCGGTTATTGCGATTTATCAAACCGATGAAGCATTGTCGGTTATGGATGATTGGAACATTAAGCATCATGGTGAGTCAGGTTTGATAGAACGTGTTAAAGCTAGCACTTATAGTGAAGCTGATGCGATTGAACAGACGATCGCCTTTTTATCTCAATACGTTCCTAAAGGCGTATCACCAATGTGCGGCAACAGTATTGGCCAAGATCGTCGTTTTATGAATCGCCACATGCCAGTACTAGAAGATTATTTTCATTATCGCAATATTGATGTCAGTTCGATAAAAGAGTTAGTTAAGCGCTGGGATCCTGAAGTGATGAAAGGTTTTACCAAGCGCGGTACCCATCAAGCGTTGATTGATATTCAGGAATCTATCGCAGAATTGCAGTTTTATCGTGACAAAGTATTTAAAATTTGACCAAACAGTAGAATATTTTCAAGAAGGGGTTGCGAAGAGATGAAATTCTCCTATAATGCGGCCTCAACTTTTTGCTAGCGGCATCGCCAGCACTAAGTAGATATGCGACATTTGCTCAGTTGTTGAAGGTGAAAGACGATACCTTTGGTTGACGCAGCAATGAAGCCATTTAGAAAGATTTATGCGACATTAGCTCAGTTGGTAGAGCGATACCTTGCCAAGGTATAGGTCATCGGTTCGAACCCGATATGTCGCTCCAAATATCAATTTATAGCATCACCAAATGCTGTAGATTAAAAGATTTAAGCGACATTAGCTCAGTTGCTAAAGGTGAATAACGATACCTTTAGATAACGTAAGCAGTTAACGTTGTTGAAAAGATTTAAGCGACATTAGCTCAGTTGGTAGAGCGATACCTTGCCAAGGTATAGGTCATCGGTTCGAACCCGATATGTCGCTCCAA
>NZ_KI912497.1:0-11755 GCF_000518805.1 Shewanella waksmanii ATCC BAA-643 | reverse complement strand
AAAGAGCTGATACCGTTTTTTGTGCCAAGGTATCGATCATCGGTTCGAACCCACTCTTACTTGAAAAGAACGCGCGCCGATCTTCCCCGTTTACTCTCCAATTTAAAATTTGTACGACATTCGCTCAGTTGCGCTTATTGAAAGAGCTGATACCGTTTTTTGTGCCAAGGTATCGATCATCGGTTCGAACCCACTCTTACTTGAAAAGAACGCGCGCCGATCTTCCCCGTTTACTCTCCAATTTAAAATTTGTACGACATTCGCTCAGTTGCGCTTATTGAAAGAGCTGATACCGTTTTTTGTGCCAAGGTATAGGTCATCGGTTCGAACCCTACTCTTACCTTAAAAGAACTCGCTCCAATCTTCCTCCGCTTACTCTCCAATTTAAAAATTTATACGACATTCGCTCAGTTGCGCTTGTTAAAAGAGCTGATACCGTTTTTTGTGCCAAGGTATAGGTCATCGGTTCGAACCCTACTCTTACCTTAAAAGAACTCGCTCCAATCTTCCTCCGCTTACTCTCCAATTTAAAAATTTATACGACATTCGCTCAGTTGCGCTTGTTAAAAGAGCTGATACCGTTTTTTGTGCCAAGGTATAGGTCATCGGTTCGAGCCTCTCTTAAACAACATACCCTTTCTAACGCATTGCTAACGCTTACGGGCGAGCGCAAAAGTCGATCTGTATCCCATTTGTCGATGTTTCGTGATTCACAAAATAGTTTCTTTATCTTCTGCTAATGTAAGAAGGGCAACTGACTAAACTATGACATTGTTCAAATTATGTTGTGGGCAATGACTGCATAATATCTTTAATCATTGAAAATTTACGCTAAGTAAGCATGAAAGGAGTACATTATGATTCGTTTTCAACAGCTTGGGGAGCAATTGTCTTATGTCGCAAAATGTCGCCATGAGATGGGTAGCTTGTATAAGCGCTTGCATACCGATGCTGACTCTACACGGGTGAAGATGCTTCTTGAGTATTTTAGACAGCAGCAACTTACCGTGGCAGAGAAGCTAGAAAGCTATATCGAAGATGCTCCTGCGAAACTACTGGATACTTGGTATAACGATATTGTTTTTGAAGACTTTATCGCACTGTGTAAGCAAACCAGTTTAACCGCGAATATGAGTGAAGAAGATGTACTCAACTTACACCTTGATTTAGAGAATCGTCTTATTGGGCTGTTAGAGAAAACGGCCAACTCTTCGGTGTCTAGCGATGTTAAAGGTGCCCTTGATGATTTAGTGCGAGTGGAGAAAATTCAACAGCAAAGGTTAGTGCATAGCAGTATTCGCATGGACGACCTATAAACTTACCGACATGAAAAAGCACCGTAACGGTGCTTTTTTTTGGTCTTTTTTTCATGAACTAACGTCGATTTACATCGCAATGCCTGCGTGAGATCAAGTTTTTGTAAATTAGTGCTGATTAACGGGAATCTAATCTCAAATTAAGGCTCATATTCTACTATGTATATACCTTAATAAATGTGGGCAATGTGATTACTTTGCCAAGTCCCTTTATTCAATGGAGACCGGCTTAATGCTTTATCAACAACAAGAATTACCCGCGACGCTTTTTTCCTGTGAGCAAGTCAAGCAAGCCGAGTTGCAACTTATTAAAACTGGGATCACTGAGCATGATTTGATTGAACGCGCTGCCGCGGCGAGTTTGTCCCTGCTGCAACAACAGCATAAAGTCGATGGTAAAATCGCCATCATCGCGGGTTATGGCAATAACGGCGCAGATGCGTTCACCATTGGCACTTTATTACTTGAAGCGGGAAAAACGGTGAGCTTATTTTGCTTGGAACGTGACAATGTCAGTCAGGGTTTAGCACAAAGTAAAGCCGATTTTATTGCTGTGGGTGGCCGGGTCAGTGTTGACATTGAGCAAGTGCTGCTAGAGGCTGACTGTATTGTTGATGGTTTGCTCGGTACCGGTTTTAGCGGCGACATATCCGGCAGCATGGCAGCGGTTATTGAACGTATTAATGGCTGTCAAGCGTGGACGCTTAGCTTAGATATTCCCTCTGGTATTAACGGTAACACTGGTTTTGGTGGTTGTGCCATCAAGGCCGATATGACGATTACTTTTGGGGCGTTAAAGCAGGGGTTAATTACTGGTAAAGCCCGTGAGCATGTTGGTGAGCTGGTGTTTGCTGATATCGGCTTATCGAGCCAGTTAGCCCCTTCCAAAGTCATCAATGTCACGGCGGAAGAAGTGCCCGTGGGGCTGCCTTATCGGCCCCATGACTCCCATAAAGGCATGTGCGGAAAAGTCACTGTTATCGGTGGCGACCAGGGCATGTCTGGTGCACCTCGTTTAGCGGCTGAAGCTTGTTTGCGCTCAGGAGCCGGCTTAGTGACCGTAGTGTCACACCCCAGTCACCATTTAGTGATAAGTGCTGGCCGGCCTGAGCTCATGTTCTGGGGCTGTGAACTAGTCGATATGGAAGTCTATCTGCGCTTAGGCTGGGCAGATGTGTTACTAATTGGTCCAGGTCTAGCTCAACAGGATTGGGGTTATAACCTGTTCAAAGCTGTCGGCTTATGTGACAAGCCTTGTGTGGTTGACGCCGATGCTCTCAATCTTTTAAGTGCAGAACCTAGACGACATGACAATTGGGTGCTTACCCCTCATGCGGCCGAAGCGGGGCGGTTACTCGGTGTGGCGACAGAAGTGGTTGAACAGGACCGTTTTGCTGCTGTTGAGGCCATTCAGGCCAAGTATGGTGGCGTGGTAGTGCTAAAGGGGCCTGGCACGCTAATTTATGATGGTGAGGTTTGCCATGTTGCCCCAGTAGGGAATGCGGGTTTAGCCAGTGGTGGCAGCGGTGATGTATTAGGCGGTATTGTTGCTGCGCTTATGGCTCAAAAAATGTCACCTATGGCTGCTGCGACAGCTGCGGTGGTGATTCACGGGCGAGCAGCAGAGTGCGCGGCCGTAGATGGAATGAGAGGCATGCTTGCTAGTGATTTATTCGTCCACATACGTCGCTTAGTGGATGAGTTGTAGTGTTTAAAATTAAATTAGGCTAATGTTTGTTTAGATAAGCGACTGATTACGGTAAAGTAGCGTATTATCGTCGGCGTGCCGTTTGTTTTGTTATTGTGGAAATTATGTCGTCATTAGCATTTGAATTAGAAAATGAAGCTGCAACTGTTGCCTTTGGGTTGCGTTTAGCCAAAGTACTTGATGCGCCAACTACCTTGTATTTATATGGTGAGTTGGGGGCGGGCAAGACTACCCTTAGTCGCGGTATTATCCAGAGTTTGGGCCATAAAGGGGCGGTAAAAAGCCCGACTTACACACTCGTTGAGCCTTATGAACTTGAGGGTATGGAGGTCTACCACTTTGACTTATATCGTTTAAGTGATCCTGAAGAGCTAGAGTTTATGGGAATTAGGGATTATTTTTCTCCCACGAGCCTATGTCTCGTCGAGTGGCCCGATAGAGGTGAGGGGTTATTGCCCGCAGCCGATGTTAAACTTGAATTGGTGTACCAAGGGGAAAACCGTAAAGTTACACTGACCGCAGAGTCTGAAAAAGGTGAGCGGATTTTACAAAGCCTATAATAAAAAATGACAAATAAAGCGCTAAAAATACAATTTGTTAGTTTCATATTTTTACTGTGCCTGTCCGCAGGGGTTGCTGCCGCTAATCAATTAGATGGTGTGCGTATTTGGGCTGCGCCAGAATCAACTCGGGTGGTGTTCGACCTCTCAAAAGCGGCTGATTACAGCTACTTTACCCTGACGAGCCCTTATCGCTTAGTCGTGGATTTAAAAGGCGCATCGACCAAGTTAGACCTTAAAAAAATCAGCAATAACAGTAAACTGGTTAAGCAGGTGCGGACCAGTAAGCCGCCAGCAAAAGGCACGTTACGTCTGGTTATCGATCTCACAAAACCCGTTAAAGCTAACTTATTTGCGTTACCGCCCACCGCTCCTTACGGCAACCGTCTGGTGGTTGATTTAGATGCTGGTGGCACCAAAGCAAGTTCGGCAGCAACGGTAAACAAGAAACCAACCAATGCGCTACGCGATGTTGTTATTGCCATCGATGCGGGCCACGGTGGCGACGACCCTGGTTCTATCGGGCCCAAAGGCACCTATGAAAAACGGGTAGTGCTACAAATTGCTAAAAAAGTTGAAGCTAAAATCAACAGTACACCGGGTATGAAGGCGGTGATGACCCGCACCGGTGATTACTTTGTCAATATTAACCGCCGCTCTGAGATTGCCCGCAACAGTAAGGCTGATTTACTGATTTCTATTCACGCGGATGCTTTTACCTCACCACAACCGCGTGGCGCTTCAGTGTGGGTGCTATCAATGGGGCGGGCCAATAGTGAAATTGGTCGCTGGTTAGAGCATAAAGAGAAACATTCAGAATTATTGGGCGGTGCTGGAGAAATCATTCAAAACACCGACAATGAGCAATACCTAGCAATGACTTTGCTGGATATGTCGATGGATAGATCAATGGCGATTAGTCATAACATCGCCGACGATGTGTTAGCCAACCTTGGTAAAGTCACCAAGTTACATAAGCACAAGCCAGAATCTGCAAGCTTTGGTGTGCTTAAGTCGCCAGATATTCCCTCGATTCTGGTTGAAACAGGCTTTATTTCCAATCATAAAGAAGAGCGTTTGCTGACTCAGCGAGAGCATCAAAACAATATTGCCAATGCGGTTCATCGTGGTGTGTTGCGCTATTTTGAAAATAACCCGCCCAGTGACACCTTGATGGCAAGTAAAAGCTCTCGCAGCCACAAAGTGCGCTCTGGCGAATCGTTGTCGGTTATTGCTCACCGTTACCAAGTGACGGTCGCCAGCATTAAAAAAGCCAACAATCTAAAATCCGACATGCTAAGAGTGGGTCAAAAACTAGTTATACCAAGGGCATGATGAGCGAAAAATTGATTCAGATATTGCCGCCTCAACTCGCTAACCAGATTGCTGCAGGTGAAGTTGTTGAAAGACCGGCGTCGGTGATTAAAGAGCTGGTAGAAAACAGTTTAGATGCCGGTGCGACTCGCGTTGATATAGAGATCGACAAGGGCGGAAGCAAGTTAATAAAAATTCAAGACAATGGTTCAGGGATTGCCAAAGAGCAGCTGTCCTTGGCCCTGTCGCGTCACGCGACGTCTAAACTGAGTACATTAGATGATCTCGACGCCATTTTAAGCTTTGGTTTTCGCGGTGAGGCATTAGCCAGTATCAGTTCAGTATCGAGGCTGACGCTTACCTCCAAAACCGCGGAGCAAACAGAAGCTTGACAGGCCTATGCTGAAGGCTCAGAGATGGCGGTCAAAATTTTGCCTGCCGCCCATCCAGTGGGGACCACGTTGTCGGTGGTTGACTTGTTTTTCAATACCCCAGCTCGGCGCCGCTTCCTAAAGAGTGACAAGACAGAGTTTACCCATATTGATGAGTGGCTTAAGCGGATTGCTTTGGCGCGAAGCGATATTCACTTTACTTTAAAGCACAATGGTAAGCAGGTACGCAATTACCGCGCAGCTAAAACAGAAGATCAGTATTTACAGCGCTTGGCCCAAGTCAGTGGCAAACGTTTTGCCGAGCAAGCATTAAAAGTGGATTGTAGTCATAACGGGCTCCGATTAAGTGGCTATATTCAATCGCCTCGTTTTGAAGCCAGTGCCAACGATACCCAATATTTTTACGTAAATGGTCGTTTAGTACGAGACCGCTTAGTCAATCACGCAGTACGCCAAGCGTTTGCCGAGTCTATGACTCATGAGCAAATTGGCTTTGTATTGATGTTAGATATCGACCCGCATCAGGTGGATGTCAATGTTCATCCTGCTAAGCACGAAGTGCGTTTTCATGAGAGTCGCTATGTACACGATTTCATCTTACAAGCGTTGCAGTCAGCTTTAATTCAGCTTGTTTCGTTACCCTTAGAGGCGGAACAAGATAACCAAGCCCAAGTGATAGCCAGTACCCATGACATTGGCCTTACCAAGCAAGCTGAAACGAGTCACAATGCAAATGAAGTAGTTAAGCCGTTAGCGCCAGAGATAAGCGCAAGTATTCAAGAGCGTGCGCCTACTCCTTATCAAGCGCCAAGTGAATCAAGCCACCACGATTATGGGCGCAGCGAGTATTCTCGCGGTGCAGCAGGTGGCAGAGCATCGGCTAGAGCCGACGTTGAGTTACCCAGCCAAGCGGCGGTTGATGCCTATGCACAACTATTAACAACGCCAAAGGTCGACTCGAGTGAACAACCGCAGCCGACAGATATGCCTGCGGTACTCGATGGGCAGTATTGGGTGATTTGTGCCGAGCAGTCATTGCAGTTACTGAGTATTAATGATGTAGCCGATACGGTAAAAACGCTAGAGCTACAACATAAACTCGCAGGTGGCCTAGTTGGGCAACCGCTGTTGATGCCGGTATCGGTAGCAGCCGATGAAGACTGGCAGGCAACACTTATCGAGCGTGAGCAGTTGATTCGTAAACTCGGTATTGAAGTAACAATTCGTTTAGGGCAGTTGATAATTAAGAAAGTGCCCCCATATTTAAGAAAGAGCTAATTGGCTAAGGTTATTCCAGAGTTGATCCAATGGATACGCTTTGAGGAACCGAGTGATGAAGCGATGATCAATTGGCTCGTCACCCAAAGCCAAGAGCAGTTTAGCTCAGCGGCCGATGTTTGGCTGGCACTGTCGACATTGAGCCAAGCAGAACAAGATTCAATATTTACTCAAGCTAAGGCATTGCCTTGGCAAAACTGGATAGCAGAGCAAAATTAGTGACAGACAAACGTTTACCACAGATTGTAACGTTAATGGGGCCAACCGCCTCAGGTAAGACGGCACTTGCCATTGAATTGGTTGAGCAACATCACTGTGAAATTATCTCTGTAGATTCAGCCTTAATCTATCGCCAAATGGACATCGGCAGCGCTAAACCCGATGCGGAAGAACTCGCGCGAGCGCCACATCGCTTGATTGATATTCGCGATCCCAGTGAAAGCTATTCAGCCGCAGATTTCCGCCAAGATGCGCTAGTTGAAATTGAAGCCATATTGGCAAAAGGTAAGACGCCATTACTTGTTGGCGGCACCATGATGTATTTTAAGGCCTTATTGGAAGGATTGTCGCCATTACCCGCAGCAGATGAAGCTATTCGGGCACAAATCGCACTCGAGGCTGATGCAAAAGGTTGGCAAGCATTGCATGATGAGTTGGCGACAGTGGATGAAGTGGCGGCTAAGCGCATTCATCCAAATGATCCACAACGGTTATCACGGGCAATTGAAGTGTATCGTATAACCGGTAAGTCCTTGACTGAATTAACACAAACTAAGTCAGAAGCTCTGCCTTATACTGTGTCCCAGTTTGGGATTTCGCCAAAAGATCGGAAACAGTTACATCT
Source organism: Shewanella waksmanii ATCC BAA-643 (assembly GCF_000518805.1). Taxonomy (GTDB): domain Bacteria; phylum Pseudomonadota; class Gammaproteobacteria; order Enterobacterales; family Shewanellaceae; genus Shewanella; species Shewanella waksmanii. The sequence goes on along the minus strand of NZ_KI912497.1, from coordinate 4,343 downwards.
TTCTATAGAACAAAGATTCAAATTGATGTTAAATCAAGGATTCATTGAAGAAGTTGAGCAGTTACGTGCTCGCGGCGATTTACATTTAGATCTGCCTTCAATGCGTTGTGTGGGTTATCGTCAAGTGTGGCAATATCTCGATGGGGACTACGACTATAATACAATGGTCGAAAAAGCGGTTGTTGCTACTAGGCAATTGGCTAAGCGTCAATTAACATGGTTGAGAGGGTGGCCAGAGCTAAATTGGCTAGAAAGTGGCGATGAGAGCAATATATCTCGCTTAATGGCGCATGCTGCTAGCTAAATATGTCACTCTATATAATACTAAAACCAAACAAAATTTTATGTTGTATCGGTTTTTACTGATTTATTAATAAAAAGGAAATTATAAAATGGCAAAGGGGCAATCTTTACAAGACCCATTTTTGAATGCGCTACGACGTGAGCACGTTCCAGTATCAATTTATTTGGTTAACGGTATTAAGCTTCAAGGACAAGTTGAGTCATTTGACCAGTTTGTTATTTTGTTGAAAAACACAGTGAGTCAAATGGTGTACAAGCATGCCATTTCTACTGTTGTGCCAGCGCGCCCATTTAAGGTTGGCGGTCATCACGGTACGCCTAACCAGGCGGGTGGTTTTAACACCCCAAGTGACGACAACGAACAACAGTAATTTTAAGGAGTTTGCTTTTTGTTTGATCGCTATGAGGCGGGAGAGAGTGCAGTACTTGTCCATATCGACTTTTCTGATGAAGACAGTCGGGAAGATATTACCGAGCTGCAATTATTAGTGGAGTCGGCAGGTGCCGAAGCTGTAGGCGTGATCACGGGAAGCCGTCGTTCACCGGATCGTAAATATTTTGTCGGTTCGGGGAAGGCCGAAGAATTAGCTGCAATGGTCTCAGCGACTGAGGCTAATGTAGTGATTTTCAACCATGCATTGAGCCCTGCCCAGGAACGTAATCTTGAGCAGTTATGCCAATGTCGTGTGTTAGACCGAACGACACTGATTTTAGATATTTTTGCCCAAAGAGCGCGTACTTACGAAGGTAAGTTGCAGGTGGAGCTAGCGCAATTGCGCCACATGTCGACGCGCTTGATTCGAGGCTGGACTCACCTTGAGCGCCAAAAAGGCGGCATTGGATTACGTGGTCCAGGTGAAACTCAGTTAGAAACGGATAGGCGTTTATTACGTGGTCGAATTAAGACCATTAATAAGCGGCTGGCAAAAGTAGATAAGCAACGCGAGCAAAGTCGCCGAGCACGTAAGCGCAGTGATTTAGCTACCGTGTCGTTAGTCGGATATACCAATGCGGGTAAATCGACACTATTTAATGCACTGACGGTATCGGATGTGTATGCGGCAGATCAGCTGTTTGCGACCTTGGATCCAACGCTAAGAAAGCTTGAAATTCAAGATGGCTCAGTCATTTTAGCTGATACGGTCGGGTTTATTCGCCATCTACCCCATGACTTAGTCGCCGCTTTTAAAGCGACACTGCAAGAAACAAGAGAAGCAGATTTATTACTGCACATTGTTGATGCGGCAGATGAGAATATGGGAGATAACTTTGAGCAAGTACAACACGTGCTCAAAGAGATAGGTGCAGAAGAAATTCCACAATTGGTTGTTTGTAATAAAATCGATTTGTTGGAAGAGGTAAGTCCTAAGATTGATTTCGATTCTGAAGGCTTACCAACGCGGGTTTGGGTTTCGGCTCAACAAAGCAAAGGCTTGGAAGAGCTAAAGACAGCGATTAACCAACTTGTTGGCCAGTCGATTGTTGAGGTTGATCTTCAAGTCCCGGCAACAGCCGGACATTATCTTGGTCAGTTTTATCGACTTGATGTAATACAGCAGAAAGAGTATGACGATCTGGGGAACTGTATTTTGTCTGTACGCATGATTGAGGCCGATTGGCATCGTCTTGTTAAGCAGAGCCAAGGGGAGTTAGAGACCTTTGTTGTGGAATCAGCCGCAGTAGAGTAGTTTTTTAGTAATCTCGTTTAATTCATACACCTATGGAGTGCTAAATGGCTTGGAACGAGCCCGGTAACAAGGGGAAAGACCCTTGGGGAAATAAAAGTGGTAACGACAAGGGACCACCAGATTTAGATGAAGTTTTTAAGAATCTTTCCAAAAAGTTTGGGGGGAAAGGAAACGGTTCTGGACCGAGTGTAAGCTCGTTCGGTATCGGTATAGTGCTCGTAATAGCAATCGCTGTTTGGGGACTATCAGGTTTCTACACCGTAAAAGAGGCTGAAAAAGGCGTTGCATTGCGTTTTGGCCAATATATCGGTGAAGTTGAACCAGGCTTGCAATGGAAAGCGACATTCATCGACGAAGTTTTTCCTGTTAACGTCAGTACTGTTCGCTCTATTCCAGCGTCAGGTACGATTTTAACATCGGATGAGAATGTGGTTTTAGTTGAACTCGATGTTCAATATCGTGTGGTTGATCCCTATCGATTCTTATTTAGTGCTGTCGACGCTAACGAAAGTTTGCGTGAAGCAACAGACAGTGCCTTGAGATATGTCGTGGGCCATAACCGTATGGATGACATTTTGACTACTGGCCGTGACCAAATTCGTCGCGATACGTGGGAAGAAGTCGAGCGTATTATCGAGCCATACAAACTGGGTATTAACATTGTTGACGTTAACTTCTTGCCGGCGCGTCCGCCAGAAGAAGTAAAAGACGCCTTCGATGACGCTATTGCTGCACAAGAAGATGAACAACGCTTTATTCGTGAAGCTGAAGCATATTCGCGTGAAATCGAGCCCAAAGCACGTGGTCAAGTTCAGCGTATGGAGCAACAGGCTAACGCTTATAAAGAGCGTGAAATCCTAGAAGCTCGCGGTAAGATCGCTCGTTTTGAGCTGCTATTACCTGAGTATCAAGCTGCACCTGAAGTGACACGTAGCCGTTTGTACATCGATGCAATGCAGGAAGTGATGTCTGGCACCAATAAGGTTCTTATTGATGCGAAAAATAATGGCAACATGATGTATCTACCGCTTGATAAGCTAATGCAGCAAAATAGTGGTAAAACATCAGCGGAACCTGTGATGACAGAGCCTGTCGCAAGCACAGGGAGTAATAGCATGGTGAACCATGGTTTACCACTTGATGGTCGTTCTTCACGTTCTGAACGTGTACGTCAGGGGAGAAATTAATCATGGGTAGATTAACCATAATTATCGTGGCTATTCTGATTGCCGTAGGTTTGTCTTCTCTTATCGTGGTTAACGAAGGCGAGCGCGCAATTGTGTCTCGTTTTGGTAAAATCCTTAAAGATGGTGGCGAAACTCGCATTTATGCACCTGGTTTGCACTTTAAAATACCGGGAATCGACAAGATTAAGTTCTTAGATTCACGTATTCAAACCATGGACGGCGCAGCGGATCGTTTTGTAACCTCTGAGAAGAAAGATTTGATGGTTGACTCATATGTGAAGTGGCGTATTGCCGATCACGAGAAATACTATCTATCGACCAACGGTGGTAACAAGGCCCAGGCTGAGTCATTACTGCAACGTAAAATCAACAACGACCTGCGTACAGAGTTTGGTCGTCGCACGATTACTGAAATTGTTTCTGGTAGCCGTGATGAGTTGCAGCAAGATGCATTGAATAATGCCATGGAAAGCTCTGAAGATTTGGGTATTGAAGTGGTTGACGTTCGAGTCAAGCAAATTAACTTACCTGCGAACGTCAGTTCGAGTATTTATCAACGTATGCGCGCCGAGCGTACTGCCGTTGCTAAAGAGCATCGTGCTCAAGGTAAAGAGCAGTCGGAAATTATTCGTGCTAAGACAGACGCTGGTGTCACCATTCAGATAGCTGAAGCGCAACGTAAAGCATTGGAAGTGCGAGGTGAAGGTGATGCGATTGCTGCAAAAATTTATGCAGACGCATACAACAAAGATCCTGAGTTTTTTGGCTTCTTACGTAGCCTAGAGGCTTACAAGAACAGCTTCCAAGGTGAAGGCAATGTAATGGTGCTAGAACCTGATAGTGACTTCTTCAAGTATATGAAGAGCTCGCAAGCTAAATAAATCCTGTGTCTAGTCCTAAAATAGGTTGACGGTTTTTATTAAGCCAGTTGGTATTCCCAACTGGCTTTTTCATGCACCTCATTTGGGGTTTTCATTCCTAAACTAAGGTGCGGCCGTAATTGATTATAAATCTCTATCGATTCCTTGATTAAAACGCCAAGCTCTTTCATCGTTCTGCAGCGATTAAGCAAAAACTCTTGCTTCAAAATACCATTCACACGCTCTGCTTGTGCATTTTGGTAGCAGTCATATCCATCTGTCATTGATGGGGTCATTCCATAGGC